>NZ_JALJVY010000010.1 GCF_024168485.1 Sphingobium sp. OAS761 | reverse complement strand
ACCCGCTACGATCGCTGCGCGCACACCTTCATGTCCGCTATCTGCATCGCCGCAACCGTCATCTTCTGGCTCGATCAATGAGTCCTGAGCCTAGGGTTGGCGCTGGTGGGGCGATTCTCGAATCCTTGGGATCGCGTGGATGGTTCGAAAATTTTGCTGGGCGGCGCTGCTGCTGTCCGGTCTGTTGGCCGCGCCTTCGTTCGGCGCGACGGTTCTGCAATGCGTGCCTTATGCCCGTATCGTGTCCGGCGTCGAAATTCGCGGCGACGCCCTGACCTGGTGGGATCAGGCCGACGGGCAATATAAGCGCGGTCACAAGCCCAAAAAGGGTGCAGTGCTGGCCTTTCGCGCGTTCGGTCCCATGACGCTGGGGCATGTCGCGGTCGTCAGCAAGGTTCTGGACGATCGCCGCATACTCATCCGACACGCCAACTGGTCCGTCCCCGGCTCCATCGAGGAGGATGTGATGGCGGTTGACGTGTCCGACGAGGGGGACTGGAGCCGGGTGCGGGTATGGCACAGCCCGACCGGGCAGATGGGCGCCCGGACCAATCCGGCCTTCGGATTCATCTACCCGGCTAAGGCAAGGCTGCACGATTTCACGCCTGATCCGTCGCTGGGCAGCAGTGTCCGGTTCGCCAGTGTCGATCCGCGGCGCTGGGATGACCAGTGGGCGCCTGCTCGCGTCGCGCGCGTCGCACCGCCGGCAGCGAGCCCGCGCGGCGGTCTCGCCATGGCATCGACCAGGGACGTCGTTGCGCGACACAAGGCGCCCCGAATGGAAACCGACCCCTTCATCGTGGAATATGCCGACGCCAACCCGTCGCAGCGCACGCTGAGTGCGATCATAGCCGACGTTAAACGCGAAACGATGCTGAACTGACGGGCAAGGGGCGTCATCGCGACGCCCATCCCATCAGGTCTATTCGCTTTGGGTGGCGGTTTCCGTATCGCCTTCGGCCGGTGTTTCGAACCAGGCCTCGACCTCACCGTTCAGCTTTATGGTCAGCGGATTGCCCTGGCGGTCGCGGGTCTTGCCCGCGGCGACGCGGATCCAGCCCTCGGAAATGCTGTATTCCTCGACATCCTTGCGCTCGCGGCCCTTGAAACGGATGCCGATGCCGCGCTGGAGCACGTCCATGTCGAAATGAGGGCTGCGCGGATTGGTGGAAAGCCGGTCGGGCGGCGTGTCGCTCATGGTGCTGATCCTTGGAAACGGTATGGCCGCGCCTAGCCGCTGCGGCCGGCCGCCGTCAACCGCCCGCCGGTTCGTCCACGTCACAGAAGATGCGGCGGATCACGCCCTGATCCAGCCAGGCGACAAAGCGGCGCTGCGCATCCGCCAGTCCCTGGAACGGATAGGCGACGGGCCGGTCGTCGACCACCCGGCTCGCCAAGGCCAGCCGCATCACAGCGTCGGGTGCGGTAGTCAATATCCGGCCCCGCCGGTCCGTCGCCGCGCTGTTGACGCCTACGACGTGCCCGTCCTCGGCAAAGGTCGGTCCGCCGCTGATCCCCGAAAGCGTTCCTTCTCCCGCCGGAATCCTGGCCTCTTCGGCCCAGGCCAGCACCGGCTGGCTGTCTTCCGTCCGTCCGCGCCGCGCATTGGCCGCGCCGATCAGGACGGACTGCACCAGAGTCGGGACGTCGGCTGGAAATCCCATATGATAGCCGGTCGATCCGGGCGCGGGCATCCGGTCGGACAGGGGTAGCGCCGCGCTGCTGGTCAGCGCATCTGCCACCAATGACGCGTCGCCCTCCCGGCTTTCGATGACCCGCGATACCGGTCTGGCGAACGCGCCATTTTCCAGCCCGATGCGGGTGCAGCCATGGGTCACATGTTCGGCCGTCAACCAGGCGCCGTCGCGGTCCACGGCGAAGGCCGTTCCCATCGAATCGGCCGGACCACCGGGCCTGTCCTCGATCACGAACTGCTCATCGCTCCATTGAGGCATGGGGCGACGCGGCGACCGCGGGTCATATTGTTCGATCTCCAGTGGTGGGACGCCCATATCCCGGATCGTCCAGGCCAGCAGCAAGAGCCCCGCGAGCGCGAAGGGCAGGCAACCGCAGCCGCGCTTTTCGGCCACCTCCGCGTCAGCCCGCGACGGCAGCGGCGGTCAGGCAGGCGATGGCCAGCTTCGTCATCGCCAGGAAGATCGCGGCCGACCGCTCATTGGCCTCGATCCGCGCCGGCAGTGTGCCCAGCAGTAAGTCGACCGCCCGGAACGCGATCAGTTGCAGGACCAGCGTGACGCTGCCCCATATCAGCACGTCCCAGACATTGACCGATCCGGCAAGGCAGAAGCCCAGTGGCGCGGCAAGGCCGATCGCAGCACCCCCCAGCGAAATCGCTGCGGCTTCATTTCCTGCCCTGATGAGCGCGAATTCGTCATGCGGCGTGATCCACATGTAAAGCGCCAGCGCCCCCAGCCAGACCAGGGTCGCGCTGGCGAGATGCAGCAGCAGGATGGGCAGGCCGGCAAGCAGGCTCTGGATCACGGGCATCGGATCGGTCATGGCGGTAACCATGCCGGAAGCCGTCGGGTGGATCAACGGCCGTCCCGCGGTACGTATGCCCCCCCTGTCACGGCCCGGGCGAAGGGAAGGGGAGAGCCGCCCGGGCCGCGCCGCCCCCAAGGGGAAGGGGCGGGTCGGAATGGAACGGAGATGCCGTTCAGGCGATGGCATCCTCGACCGGCGTGTAGGGCAGGTTCAAATCCTCGGCGACGGCGCGGTAGGTAATCTTGCCGTTCCAGACATTCAGGCCAGCGCGCAAATGGACGTCGCGGCGCAACGCTTCCTTCCAACCCAGTTCGGCGATGCGGAGCGCGTGCGGCAGGGTGACGTTGTTGAGCGCGTAGGTGCTGGTCCGGGCCACGGCGCCGGGCATGTTGGCGACGCAATAATGGACGATGCCGTCCACGATGTAGGTGGGATCGGCGTGGGTGGTAGCATGGCTCGTTTCGAAGCACCCGCCCTGGTCGATCGCGACGTCGACCAGCACTGCGCCCTTCTTCATCGTCTTGAGCATGTCGGCGCTGACCAGCTTGGGCGCCGCGGCGCCCGGGATCAGCACGGCCCCGACAACCAAGTCGGCCTCCGCCACGCAGTCGGCCAGGTTGGCCTTGTTGGAAAAGCGGGTCTTGGCCCGTGCCTCGAAATACATGCCCAGCTTTTCCAGCACCTCCGGATTGCGGTCCAGGATAGTGACGTCCGCACCCAGCCCGGCGGCCATCTGTGCCGCGTTGAAGCCTACGACGCCGCCGCCGATCACCGCGACCTTGGCGGGCAGCACGCCGGGCACGCCGCCCAGCAGCACGCCACGCCCGCCATGAGCCTTTTCCAGGGCGGTGGCACCGGCCTGGATCGCCATGCGGCCCGCGACCTGGCTCATGGGCTTGAGCAGGGGCAGGCCACCACCCGCGTCGGTTACCGTCTCATAGGCGATGCACGTCGCGCCGCTGGCGATCAGGTCCCCCGTCTGCTCCGGATCGGGCGCCAGGTGCAGATAGGTGTATAATATCTGCCCGGGGCGCAGCATGGCGCGTTCCTGCGACTGGGGCTCTTTCACTTTCACGATCATCTCGGCACTGGCGAAGATTTCCGCCGCGGTCGCGACGATCTGCGCGCCGGCCTTCTCATATTGCGCGTCGTGCGTGCCGATCCCTTCGCCCGCGCCGCTTTCGACCAGCACTTTGTGCCCATGGGCTGCCAGTTCGTGCACGCTCTCGGGCGTCAGTCCAACCCGATATTCGTGGTTTTTGATTTCTCTGACGGTGCCGACGATCATCCTGTTTCTCCGATTGGCGCTGCACGCCGTGGCGCGGCCTGCGCGCGACAGGATAGCGCGACAGCCGCGGGGAAAGTTCCCTTTGTTGCACATATTGCCTGCATCGAAAGGGATGGTATTTCACATAATGTCGCTATTGCAGGATGAAATTTCATGGATCGTTTCGATATTGCCTTGATGGAAGCGTTGCAGCACGATTCGCGCCGCTCCATGGCCGATCTGGGAGATCTGGTGGGCCTGTCTTCCTCCGCCTGCCATCGGCGGGTGCGCGCGCTGGAGGAGGCCGGGTTGATCGCGGGCTATGCGGCGCGGCTCGATCCTGAAGCGCTGGGCCTGGCGCTGCACGCCTTCGTCGAAATTTCACTGACCGGCCAGAGCCGCGAAACCATGGAGCGGTTCGAGGCGGCCGTGGCCGATTTCCCCGAGATACTGGAATGCCACTTGATGGCGGGCCAGGCCGATTATCTGCTGCGGGTTGCGGCTGCCGACCTCAAGGGGTTCGACCGGGTTCATCGCGATTGCCTGGCACGGTTGCCCGGCGTGTCGGACATCCGCACCAGTTTCGCCATCCGCCGAATTCGCGACTGGCGCGGATACAGGGTGCGCGGCCTTTAGGGCACGGCGCGCACCGGCACAGGCGCGTTGCAAAGGTCGACGCCGCCCGCCGGACGGTCGTAAAAATCATCCTTCCGGTTGGCACGCAGGCGCAGATAGTCCGCGAACGTCCGCGATGCGGTGTCCATCGCCTCGAACCGCGGGCGTTCCGCTTCGGGCAGGTCGCTGGCAAGCCGGACGGACACGATGGATATGGCGTGTTCCTGCGGGGTGTAGAATCCCAGTTCGCCCGATCCGCGCGGCAGGCTGGACAGAAGCGCCATGCCCTCCACAACACGGCCGACGACGGCGATATTGCGATCCAGTTGGCGCGGTGCCTGCCCTATGACGGCGTAAAGCTCGGCCCCCGTGCCGGCATCGGGCGAAAGGTTGCGGCCGACCCCTACGAAGCTGTAGCAATGCGGCAACCAGACGGCTTCCCTGTCCATCGCCACCGGCCAGCCGTCGCTGAAGCCGGTTGTCGGCGCATAGGCATCTGCCGAAGGCGCGGGCGTGATGTGTATGGGCAGTGTTGCGCGCTGCCGGGAATAATCGGCGGGGCTGGTTGGCGAAAGATTCTTGGGCAACGGTTTCTTTTCCGTCACATCGCCCCATTGCACGACATAATTGTCCTGCACCCGGTTGATGCTGGTTCCGTCCCACCAATGCGCCCTTGCAAGGGCCCGGATATTGGCGACGTGACTGGGCGAAAAGGTCGGCGCCAACTGGACGATAACCCGCCGGCCTCCCTCTAGGGTCATGACCAGCAAGCTGTCGGGGGCGATGGTTTTCCATGCGTGGGCTGGTGCCTGCGCCACCAGGGCGGCGGGCGTGGCAGGAGGGTCGGCGGCCAGCGCGCTGGTGGCCATGCCTGCGACGATGCAGGAAAGGGCGAGAGGGCGGATCATGACCCGATCAAAACCCGATGTCGGCGGAAAGTAAAGCATCCCCTTGCCTAGCCGTCTGTCGCGCGATAGGGAGCCGCCTTCCAGTGCGATGGAATAGGGACCCGATTCACGCCGCTTGCAGCGACGGAAGGGTTTTTGCGGAGCGGTGGCCGAGTGGTCGAAGGCGCTCGCCTGGAAAGTGAGTATACGTCAAAAGCGTATCGAGGGTTCGAATCCCTCCCGCTCCGCCATTTCATTGTAAGTTATTGATAAAAAAGGATATATTTTCTGTTTTTGGGGCGGGTTCCGGCCTTTTCTGGAGTCATTCACACACCGGAGAACCGCCGAATAATGGATAAATCCTGTATTTTCGGTCGGCTTTCTCTCTTGGCCTCTTGCGTGCTACCGGATTTGGGAAGGGCAAAAAGCTCGAAATCAGCGTGACTTGCCCCGAGTGCTGGCCTTCAGGATAGCCTCCATTTCAACAATGCAATTCCGTCCCTTGGTGCCGTCTTCGGTCTTGTCTTCGGGATCGGCTTCGAAATGCGCCCGCATTTTGTCGGACAGCGCGACGAGCGCCTGATAATTCTCCTCACCCACCTTCTTGCGAATGGTTTTCAGGCCCTCGTTGAGCGCGAAGAATTCGGTATCGATGTTGCGATCCGGGAAGTATCCGGTCTTGTCCTTGAACTTCGGCGCCGAGAGCATCATCGCCCCCAGAAAGTCCCATGTCTCACTGATACCCTGGGGGATGTAGGGCTTAGTGGAACGGTAGCTCGAACTAAACATATTACTTCCTCGGACTGGAAATGGCGTACGTGCTGTTCGAAACAAGTTGGGTCGGCCGAACGATAAGCACTGCGTCCGGCTTGAAATCACTGTTGAAAAATCCCCGGACTTGTGGAGTCGCGAGGGTCTTGGGGCTGAGCGTGACATCGAACGCGATATTGCCTACACGCGCATCGGGAATCCTATATGTGGGATCACTCCTTGAGGTGTCATATTCCCTGCCAATCACCCTGATTTGCTGTCCCTTGGAATAATCGATTCCTCGAACGTTGTATAACTCGCGCAGTTCACGCCTTACCGCGCGATCGACGTAATTGCCAATCGCCTCCTCGCGAGAGAGGCGCGGCTGCAGGCGCCCCGCATCGAAGAGGACTTGTCCTTCAGCGTATGCGCTGTCCGCGCGCTCCTGCATTATACGCAGTGTCTCAACTTGCAGCGGCCTAGTCTCACCCTTCACGCGATAGAAGGCCACGGCTCGATCAAGGCGAAGCTGGCGTATCAGATTTACCTGCCCTTCAAGGGTTGTCGGAAATCCAAGCGTGTCCTGGCGATATTTCGGATCGATGGTTCTGATCTGCTGTATCAGCATGTTGACATGATCTTCCGCCAATCCGGTGGTCAACCGATTGGCCGGGCCGGTCAGATCGAGGATATTGTCGGCAAGCGCCACCAATGAGCCGCCCGGTGCATTGGCCAAACCCGGGAACGTCCGTTCGAGAGTCAGCGGGTCGTTCAGCGGCGGACCGCCGTTGCCGCCCATGCGCGCTCGGGGATTGGGGCGGTACTGTGCAGGTTGGATGGACGCGGAAGCTTCGGAGGGCCGGTAGACCGCTTCGCTTGTCGAGACGGTTTGTACCGGATGGGTCGGTGCGGGCGTAGCCCTCGCACCGACCGCCGCCATGCTTCCCCAATCTTGTTGCGGTGTCCTATGCAATCCACGGCGGTCCGAGACGATGACATGACTTAGCGAGCGCGGACCGCCCGGCGCGAAAGTGAAACGGCCATTGCGCGGGTCGTGATAAGGGTTGAACTTGTGCTCAACCTCTTGAACCCACGCTTGGGTCGACAGGCGCTGTCCAGTCCGAAGATAATGTTCAAAAACCAGCCGCTCAGCTGACTTTGTTTCGGTGACAGGCTGTTGATCGGGCATGTTCTGTCCTCGTCTGGCATGAGAACAATTCATGAACATTTCCAACATGTCAACGGAAATAACCAAATGGGTTGTGTCGGCACTATGCGACCTGCGGAAATGGCGGAAACAGAGACCATATCGATGGTTCGAATATCTTTCGGTCCGCCACCTACTTCTAACTCATTGTAATAGCTTGATAATATCGCGTTCCATTGCCCGAAAATGCCGGCTTTTCGGGTCACTCTCGTCACCGAGAGAGCCGGGTATGCCCAGCGCTTTCCGCGCTTTTCGGCGCCTTTTCTCAGCGGCGCCTTTGCGTGGTACGGGATTGGTTATGCGGGGAGGGAGCAAACGCAGGCGGATCGCCGAGCTTAATGGCGGGACGAAAAGCCGAGCTTTTGCCGCTGTTCGCTCCAGGCGATCGAGATCGCATCGGCCTGGGTCAGGCGCTTGGTGTCGATGCCGGCGGGCGCCTTGCCCTCGACAATCCTGGTGATGATCGTCGGATCAAGGAAAGCAAGCCGGATGACCCTAGTCATGTAGGATGAGGTAACGCCTTCGGATTGAGCAAGGTCGGTGATGGTGAAATTCGGTTGTTCGAGAAGACGGTTCCACCAGCGATACGCCTTGGCGATGGCGCCGATCAGCCCGGCGTCCGGCTCCCGGCTAGTCGCTGCCTCGCCAGTCTCGAGGATCATCCGCATGCCCCGTCCTGACCGCTTCAGAGTCGCTGGCGTGGTAATGAGGAGCGCAGACGATTGCGTATCGATCGTCATCCCGAGATGACGGCTGAGGCCCATGGGGTCCAACCTAATACGCACTTCGGAAAGCGTGATTTCGATACGATCGACAATGTCTCCGACCAGCGTCTGGACCAAGCCACCCCGACCGTTGCGCAGCAGTGTGGCCAGCTCCCGCGCCGTTTCGACCAGCCTCGAAACATCCCGGCTAACCGGTGATGATGGCGACAAGCCAACAGTGCGATTGGATCACTGACGGCACGCCATAGCTGTTCGATCACCAGGGTCTCGATCTCGCGGGCAGGTAGACGCACGCCGCCGGTCTTCCGGGCATCGCCGTTGTGCTGGAGCGATCGGCTGACATAGTAGCGATAGCGGACCTTGTGGGTTGTTCCCTGCCAGACCCGCGCCAGCCGCATGCCGGGCAGGATGGATGGTAACGGCCGACCGGTGCTAGCGGTCTCGCGCAGCCGTCGCCGGGTTGCGTTTGGCAGCCCACCTAATGCTTTTTCTTGGGCTGCATGAGCCATCGCCAGCCGGAGCAGACCGGCGCTTACCCTGGGTGGCGTGGTGCGAAGCTGCCTCCGCCACGCGTCGCGCAACTGCTCGAGATCCATCGCCTCAAGCTCCTCCAGCCGCGCGTCGAGAACCCCCGAGTTCGGACAGATACTTGAGTTCGAGGCCCAACAGCTCCCGATCCCAGCCCGCATTCTCCGCCAGCCGGTTGTCAGCGATGACATAGGCGCGGATAATGGTCATCGAAACATATCCTGTTCCGTCGGGCGAAGTCCGACCACGGCCCCGGGACCATCCTCCTGCGTCACCCATAGCTCCGCGCCCCGAATGATGGCGACGGGCGTACCTTCGTCACCTTCGCCCATGGCCAGGACGGCCATCGCCGCGAGCGAATCTGCCACCGCAATCTGCGTTGCCTGAAGGGTACGGCCATAAAGATCTTCGGCTTTGCCGCGACGGTCCTCGACAACGACAAGCCCCGCGCAGCCAATTGCGTGGCCCGTCGTGCCGATACGCCACGCCCGTCCCATGGAATCGGCAATGATGACTGCGACCGCGGCTCCTGTGAGGTGCCGAATTTCGCGCCTTATGCTCCGCGCAGACGCGTCCGGTTCCACCGGCCAAAGGAGCACCTTGTCCTCGTCGCCGCCGTAAACATTCGATGCGTCGATCCCGGCGTTCGCCAGTACATGTCCGGTGCGATGACGCGCGATGACCGCGGCCGGGCTGGAGCGTAATATCTCGCGGCTCTCGTCCAAAATGGCCTGCATCAGCGCGCTGTCCCGCCGCGTGGACGCAGCCAAAGTCCTGGCGTTCTCGCCGACGCTGACATCTGAAAGGTTCAGCGCCCGTCCTTCGACTTTCGATATGATCTTCTGTGCAATGACGCAGACATCACCATCCTGAAGACTGTGTCCACTGGCCTGTATGGCGGCGACAAGTTCGTGCGCAACAGACATGCGCTCGGTAAATAATGGCAGTCCGCCGAGTGTGTGGATCGACAAAGTCCGGCTTATCGTCATGCTTGGAGCCCGGTTATGGGAGAGTTCAGGGCATTGGACGCTAGCCGAAAGATCCTTGAGATAGGAAGGAAAGTTTCAAGATACCGCTGTTGGAGAATTTCGATAGTCACGCCACGGATTCGAATTGGGCTCGACAATCGTATGATCAGCCTGGCCAATCTGATCGAGCGGACCATTTCCCTCTTTTAGTACCGACAATCGCGTTCCGCGCCTTTGCCACATCGATTCTGACGAAAGCTTCTGTAGAATGCAAAATGGCTCGTCCTCCTGGGATGAGGATCGGCTCGGCCCCTGCGAGCAACCCTCGCCTTCACAGTGTAGGGAGACACGTCGCGCGAGGCGGCCAAGCGCGCTTCGGTTGCCGGCGTTCTGTCAGTCTAAACGCAACTTGTCTCTGTTTGGCAGATCATTCGCTGGGTCAGCGTCCGACGTCGGCGCATTTTGGCAAGCGCCTCGAGATCGCTTGCGACAACATCGCGTCGCAACACCTTGCCGTCGACATCGACCACGCAGATATGTGTCGTCCTGTCACGCACATCCCATCCTGCATAATCATAATCGGCCACCCTCCTGCATTGAAGCGCCATGGCGACTTCGTACCATGCACGAGGGTGGCTAGATCAATTACGCGGTGTTCAAGAAGGCGGGACCTCCTCAGTTGCCGCCGAACCGATAGGTCGCGCGCACGCCGTACATGCGTGGCGCACCGGCGGTCCAGGTCTGATAGCCGGGGAAGTTACCAGTAGAGTTGGGATTGAGATAATATGCCCGGTTAGTCAGGTTCTGGCCGAACAGTTGCACGGTCAAGCCGGATCCGGCAATATTGCCGAGTTCGACGCTTGCATTCAACAGATTATAGCCCGCGTTCTGCGCGCGATCGACGCGGAAATTGGAGATGCGGTACCAGTTGACGTTGAAGTTCAGGTCGCCGCCAAGCACGTCCGGGACAGAATAATCCGCAGCCAGCGTGACGCTGGTGGACGGTGCATAGTTGAAGCGCGGATTGCTCGTGTCGATCGCACCGATGCCGATCGGAGCATAGTCGATCTTCCCGTAGAAGTAGCTGCCGGCATAGCTCAGGCGGAGATTTTCAATCGGTGTGATGAAGCCGTCGATCTCCACACCGCGCGCCACTGCCGAACCCACGTTCAGATTGAGCGAGGCAAATGTCGGATCGTTGAGCGGGTCGGTGTCACCGTCAATGCCCGGCGGGATGCCGCTGGCGCTGAGCTGCAAGCTCTTATATTTCGAGGCGTAAGCGGAGATGTTTGTCCGCGCACGGGCACCGGCAATGCTGTAGTCAGCCTTCACGCCGATTTCGAAGTCCGTCACCGTCTGCGGCGCGAACGTCTGGTACGGCTGGAGCGAGGCCCCGAGGATCGGGGTATTCGCCCCGCCCGCGCGATAACCCGTGCGCGCCACGCCATAGAAGAACAAGTCCGGGGTCGCCTGATAATCGAGGCCGGCCGACCAGGTGAACTTTTTGAACTTGGACTTGGGTGTGGAGGATGTTGGCGATGCGATGCAGCTTTCAAAGCTGCTGTACGGCGTGGCCGTGCCCGCGCGACCGTCCGCACAGGTGCTCGACTGGTCCCAGGTGTAGCGGCCAGACAGGTTCAGCTTAAGCCCCGGAAGAACCGAATCCAGCTTCTGGCCGATGCTCAGAAAGATCGCCTTGGTCGAACTGTCGTCTTGCTGGTCCATCATGACGCCGCCGGCACGCATCTCGTCGATCGTCAGGTTCTTAGCCGTCGTAAAGGCCAACCCCAGCGCGTTCACGCCCTTCGGCTTATTGCGCAGATAGAACCCACCCAGCAGAATCGACATCGTATCTTGCAGCGCGCTCGTGCTGACCTGCAATTCGTCGCTGATCTGGTCGTCGGCATGGGCGCACAGATAGCAGCCTGTGAAGTTATACTCAGACGCGGTGGTATTGGAGATGTTGGAAATGCGAGACTTGCGATAGCCGAAGATGTTCTTGACGTTGAAGTCGCCGAGGTTGAGTTCGGTCGTATTCGTCAGACCCTGGATCTGCGCGTGGGCGCGCTGCACCAAGTCGCTGAAATAGACGTAAGGACCAACAGCCTTCTGCCTGTCCAGGATGCCCTGGATGATCGGCTTGAAGAACGGGATGGCGGCCGGCGGGAACGGTAGGGTATCGAGCGTGACTCCGTTCGACAGTTCGGTCGGCGTCTGAACCTCGGCCGTGTCGCTCCAGAAATAGTCATATACGGTCGTGTTCTTCACGCCATCGACAGGCTCCACCAGCAAGGACACGCGGAAGGCGCGGCTGTTCAGGCCCTGGCCGTCGGGCTGACCCAGGACGCCCGCGCGGATGTAGCCGTCGCGCTTGCGGTACTGCCCGGCCACGCGCAACGCGACCTTTTCCTGCACGAGAGGCGCGTTGATCGCGCCCTCTACTTCGTGCCAGCTATAATCCCCCAGCGTCGCGGAGGCATAGCCGCCGAAATCATATTGGGGCGCCTGGCTGTAGACCAGAACCGCGCCACCGGTCGTGTTGCGACCGAAAAGCGTGCCTTGCGGACCTTTGAGAACCTGGACGTTCGCGACGTCATATGTCGGGATCACCGCGCCCCAGTTCGGCAATGCTACTTCATTGACGTAGGACTGCACCGACGGCGAGATCGTGCCGACAACGGCGCGACCTTGTCCGCGGATGGTGAAGGTGGTGTTCAGTTCGGACCCCGAACCGTTGAACACCACGCCCGGAACCAGACGTTGAAGGTCCTTGGTGTCGTGAACATTCAGCTTGATCAGCGTTTCGCTGCTGAAGGCCTGCACCGCGACCGGAACGGACTGGATGCTTTCTTCCTTGCGTCGAGCGGTGACGACGATGTCGTCTGCCCCGCGTTCCACGCTTGCGGCCTGCGGCTGGTCAGCGACGTCCGCATTGGCAAAGGCCGGCACGGAGGCCGCGATCGCCACGGTCGAGGCAGCCAACATCCAAGGATGTTTAATCGATTTCAACTTTTCTCTCCCTTTTAGTGGGCGTTGCACAGCAATTTCAAAATGTAGCAAGCATCTGGAATAGCTTTCTCACATCCGTTACTTCTGCGACGCACCAGTTTTATTAGGCATATGCTTCGCGTGACCGACGGCACCAAGGCGCCTGCCCCCATGTCGACCATCTGCTCTTCAGCGTTCGTTGCTGGAATAGCATCCCCGGCGCGCGTGCAAAGAGGACTCGGTGCCGGAACGACATCAAAACACCTACGTGTTCTTTTTTGCTGGATGGGGCTGTGCACCCGCAGATTGCGCCGCAGGTCAGATCCGTCTCTTTCGATGGCGAGCTATTGGTAGCGGCGGTATTCGAATTCTTTCCCCAGGACGCTAAAGGTTTGAATCGCCCCGGGATTGCCGGAGGCCATTTGGCTTAAATTATGAGGCCATGGGTGTGTCGAGCAAATATTCGATTGAATGTTGCGCCGTGCACGGGCTTTAGCCGATGGGCGAGGCGATGGCGCAATCGGGATCGGTATTGATCCGCGCGGCGCCATCCAGGCCGTTATGTTGGCGGGGTATAAGGTAGGTTCGGCGAGCACACGCCGCATCCACCGTGCGGCGACCGAGATAATCCGACATATGTCGCACCGGGAATGAAACGCCCCCTGATCTCGATCCAGCAAGGGTCAACCCTGATTGAAAATCCTTGCGAACCGTTCGCCCATAAGCCCGTATCCTGCGGGGCTGGGGTGCAAGCCGTCGGGCAGTAGATCGGCGTCGGCTTCCCCGAACAACGCGCGGCCGTCCAGATATTCGATTGTTTTGTCGCCGCGCGCCCGACGGAGGTCGACCACTTCGGCAAGTCTTTGCCGCATGTCGTTGAGCGTAAGATCACCTGCCAACGGAACGCCGCCGAAGGTGATCGGGATGTCCGTTACGGCGGAATCCTCACGCCCAAGGCTGAAGATCGGCGAGATTATCGTGATCGGCGTGGCCGGGTGGCGCTCTCTCAGGGTGGCTATGAAGCCGTGCACCAGTGGCGCGAAGGTGCGCTCGCGCAGCGTCTGCGCATTGTGGACATTGATGCCGAGTTTGAGCGTGAAGCGGTCAGCGGGCAGGCTTGCCATCGCGTGCGCCACCAGCGGATCGAAGTGGCAGGCGCCGTTGAAGCCGAGGCAGGTCAGCCGCCAGCCGAGCCGCCGCGCGACGATGGACGGCCATGTGTCCGTAGGCCCGTCCACCCATGCGCAATGGGTGATGCTGCTGCCATAGGTCACCCAGTGGGGGCGATCGTCGGATGCGGGCGCGATGCGCGCTCCGTCTGCGATTGCGAGACCGCGCAGCCGTACGGCCGTACCCTGCGGCAACCAGATTTCGAGCAGCTTCTCGTCGGAACCGAGGCTCTGAAAGCTGATCTGGGCGGGGCCGCGTTCGCCGTCCGGCGTGCTGCGCAGGATGCGACCATCCGGCATTACAAGATCATAGGCGCAGGGCGGCAATGGCATGTCGGGCGTCAGACGTTCCATCGGCTCATGCTCGACGTCCAGACTGATGCAATCCGTGTCCGACTGGAACCGCAGACGCACCCCAGCCGGGCTGAACGCCGTCATCGGTGAGCGCATTGCCACATGATGGAGCGGCAAGTCGCCTGGCGGAAGCCGGACCGGGTGCAAGCTGCCTTCTGCCTCGATCAGGCCAAGGGCACCGCAGATGAGGGGCGCAATCTGGTCGAGGACAATGCTCTGCATCTCTACAACTATTCCAATTCATCCAAGCCACTGATTTTCCGCGAAGGAGCGCCGTAATGGATCGCGCTTACACACCCTGCCAGGTCGACATCATTGCCGATTCGGCAAGGTGGCCAGAAAGTCGTCGGTAAGCTCGATATAGCGCTGTATCGGCGCATCCGCCGGGGCGATCGACCGCAGCAGGCCCACATCCTTGTTCAGAAGCTGCGTGATGCGGCCAAATCCCTCGGCGCCAATGGCGCCGAACAGCTCGAAGCCGTAGCTGCGCCCGCTACTGGCATTGACGATGTTCACCAGGCTGGCAGGATCAAGGTTCAGTTGCTTCCCAGCCTCGATGGCCGCCTGCGCGATTGCCGCGTGCGCGACCAGCAGGGTGTTGTTCACCAGCTTGGCAGTCTGGCCAGCCCCGGGCGGCCCGACCCGGACGATCACACTGCCATAAGCCTCGAGGATCGGCCCGCTTTTGGCGAAGGCTTCATCGCTTGCGCCGATCATGATTGTCAGCGTGCCATCCTTCGCCCGCACGTTTCCGCCGCTTACGGGGGCATCGACAAATTCGAGACCGTGAGCAGAGGCATGCTCGCTGAGCAGGCGGCAGGTCTCCGGATGGATCGTTGAGTGAACGACGATCATTCCGCCCTGGCGCATGTGCGGCATGAGTTCGGCGCAAACCTGTCGCACGCCGGCGTCGTCAAAAACACAGATACCGATCCAGTCGCACGCCCGCGCCAACGCGGGCAGGTCTTCCGACACCAGGATTCCCGCTTCAGCATAAGGCCGGGTCGCCTCGGGGCGGCGTGCCCACACGGCTACTTCATGCCCTGCGTTCTGCAAACGATAGGGGATTGGGCCGCCCTGATCGCCCAGTCCGACAAAGCCACATTTCATAAACGAGTCTCCGTTTCTGCCTGAAGCCTTCTGCAAGGAATGACCGAGAGAGACGGTAGGGCCGCTCAATCATCCGTCACGGAAATTGGCGATCATCGCGCGTTTTCAGCGGCCTCCATGCGAAGGCACGCCTTGTGCTCAGTCGGGCACATCGCCCGGAAAGAAACCTTTGACCTCGCGACGCAGCAGCTTGCCGAGATCGTTGTAGGGGAGGCTTTCGATGAACAGGATATGCTCAGGCACCCGCGATGAGCGCAATTTGCCACGGACAAGCGCCTGTAACGCTTCCTTGGTAACGGAGGCGTGCGCTTTGCGAACGACGGCGGCGGCAAGCGTCTCGCCCCATTCGACGGAAGGAACACCGACGATAGCCACGTCTTCGACGCCATCGCTCTCTCGCAGCACCGCCTCGACCTCGCCGGGAGAGATATTCTCGCCACCCCTTACCACGACGTCGTCGATGCGGCCGGCCAGAAAGAGAAAGCCATGATCGTCGATGAAGCCGGAATCGCGCGTCGGGAACCAGCCGTCGTCGTCGGTCAACTTGCGGCCCTGATACTCGCCGGAAACCTGCGGACCGCGGACATAGACTTCGCCCAGTTCGTTCGGGCCGAGCACCGTGCCGTCCTCGGCGCGGATCTCCACCTCTACGGTCGGCAGCGGCTTGCCCACGGAATCCAGCCGCCGCGCGATGAGGGGGTCGGAGTGGTTGTGCGCCTCGCGATGATCGTCCGGCCCCAGCAAGGCGATGGTCGAGCTTGTCTCCGTCAGGCCATATGCATTGGTGAACGACACCGTGGGCCAGAGCGTCAGCGCCCTTTGCACGATCGGCAGCGGCATCTTACCGCCGCCGAAAGCCAGCGCGCGCAGGGCCGGCAGTTCCGGCTGCGCGCCGGTTTCATCGATATGGGCGATGATGCGGGTGAGCATCGTCGGCACGACAAAGGCATTGGTCACGCTTTGCTCGGCACAATGCCGCAGCCATTCCGCCGGCGAGAATTGCGGCAGCTGGACGATGCGGCGCATGGCGTAGATCGAGCTGAGGATCGCGGAAATGCCAGCGATATGATAAGGCGGCACCGACATCAGCATCGCCTCTTCCTCGTCCGCGGAGGCGAAGTCAATCGTGCCCAGAATATAGCCGAGCAGATTCTGGTTGCGCAGCAATGCCGCCTTGGGTTCACCCGTCGTACCGCTGGTGAACAGCTGGACGGCGACGGCTTCCGGATCCTCCGGAACCTCGATCTCGGCCGACGCGCCCTGGGCGGTAGCCTCGATAAATTGCGCGGGGGTCATCAGCGCCGCCGACACACCTTCCGCAACGATGCCGACCTTGTCCTCGTCCGCGATCAGGAAGACGGGGTTCAGGCGCTCCAGCAGCCGGTTCGTCTCGGCTGGGGTAAGCCGATAGTTCAACGGCGCGAACGGCACCCCGGCCATAGCTGCCCCGAATAATGCGACAACAGTGGCGGCACTGCTCTCTCCCAAATAGGAGACATAGCTTGCTCCACTGCGCGCGATCAGCTCGGCTGCGGCCTGAGCGGAGCTGCTAAGCCGGCCATAGCTGTAATGTACGTCTGCAGAGGTGAGCGCGATCCGATCCGGGAAGGTGTCGGCCGCCATCTGGAGGACAAGAGAGATGTTCATCGCTGCCGCGTATCCGTCAGTCGGAGGAGGGGAGGGCTTTGGCTGCCTTGATTGTCAGCGGAACGCCATCGATCGCCAGCGTTCCCTTGCCGGGCTTGATGCACAGCAGCTCGATCGAGCCGTCTTCATTCTGATAGCGCTTGCCCATAGCCGTGCCTTCGGCAAGGGCCGCATCGATTTCTCCGGAAGCAGCACGCACGATCGCCATCTCGCGCCCGCCGCAGGTGAGCTGGACCTCGCCGCTGCCCTTGATCACCATGACTTCGGTGTCGCACGCGCCGCTGTACAACTTCGTGCCCGCTTTCAACTGCATGTCGCTCTCTTTCCCATACGCACTGCGCACAACGGCATTCACCTCACTGGTGACCCGCCGTGCACGACCATAGCGTACCGTTTATCGGAACTACCGAATTTTTCCGAATGCCGAACGGCGTCGCGGGACAGGACATCACGCATGCGATGCACTGACGCCTGCTTTGCACGACATGTGCCCACTCAAATGTTTGTCAGAAACAGCGCCTCCGCGTCGCTGGCCGAGCCCGCGCCACCTTTATGGTTGCGCCATCACCTGTTCCAGCCCGCGCCGGCCTGCGCGCGCTCTTCCAGATGCTTCGCCGGCTTCCAGCGTTCGGGATACCGCGCCTCATATTCCTTCACCTTGGCAAAGACCGTCGCCAGACCTTGCTGCTGTGCCCAGAACATGGGTCCGCCGCGATATTTTGGGAAGCCATAGCCGAACGCATAGGCAACATCGATGTCGGAGGCCCGCTGCGCATAGCCTTCCTCGACGATCTTGGCGCCCTCGTTCACCATGGCTGAAAGGATGCGCCAGACGATCTCCTCATCGGTCATCGGCTTGCGCTCGATCCCTTTCTCCTGCGAGATGATCCTGAGCTTTTCTTCCAGTTCGGGCCGCGGGGTCGCGTTGCGGCCTTCATAGGCATAATAGCCCTTGCCGGTCTTCTGCCCATAATCCCCATCCTCGCACAGCCGGTCGGCAATTGGATTATAGAAGATGGAGTTCATGTCGAGTTCGCCCACGGCGGCCTTGTTGCGGCGGACGCGGTAGCTCACATCAAGACCCGCCATGTCGCGCATCAGGTAAATGCCCATCGGGAAACCGAAGGCCTTGAGCGCGTCATCGATCTGAGACGGCGTTGCCCCCTCCATCAGCAGGACATCCGCTTCCGAGCCGTAGCGGTGCAGGATGCGGTTGCCGATGAAACCGAAGCAGGTGCCGGCCAGCACCGGCACCTTGCCGAGCGTCTTGGCGAAGGCCATCGCTGAAACCACCGTTTCCATTGACGCGAGGTCGCCGCGCACCACCTCCAGCAACTTCATGACATTGGCCGGGGAAAAGAAGTGCAATCCGATCACGTCGCCGGGCCGCTTGGTGACCTCGGCGATGCGATCGATGTTCAGCGCCGAGGTGTTCGACGCCAGGATCGCACCCGGCTTGCAGACGGCGTCGAGCTTCGTGAACACGTCATGCTTGACCTCGATGCTTTCGAACACCGCCTCAATCACCAGATCGACATCGGCAAAGGCCTGATAGTCGAGCACACCATCGATCCGGCCGAGCGCCGCATCGACCTTGTCCTGCGTGGTCGAGCCCCGGGAGACCGACGTCTCGTAATTCTTCCGGACCCGCGCCAGGCCGGCGTCGATCGCCTCCTGCGACATGTCCAGCAGCTTCACCTCCAGCCCGGCATTGGCGATGCTCATGGCGATGCCGCCGCCCATGGTGCCCGCGCCGATGATGCCGACGGACTTGATCGTGCGCGGCTTCACTCCGTCCGATCCCTCGACCTTGGCGGCGGCGCGCTCGGCGAAGAAGAGGTGGATCTGCGCTTCACGGACCGGCGATTCCAGGCAGACCTTGAACGCCTCCCGTTCGAAGGCGAGACCGTCGCGCGGGGGCAGCGTGGTTGCCGCCTCGATGCACTTGACGATCTCGAACGGCGCGACCAGGCCCGTCCACTTCTTGGCGTTCTTCGCACGCACCTCCTCGAAGATGCGAGGATCGACATTCTGGATCTTGTCGGTGCGCTCGATCGCCAGAGGCCAGGGACCACCCTGTGCGAGCCTCGCCTTGGCGAAGGCGATCGCCGCCGCCGTCACGTCGCCGTCCGTCACTGCATCGATGATGCCCAGGTCCTTGGCCTTGGGGGCGGGCACATGCCGGGCATTGAGGATGAGGTCGAGCGCCACCTGCGGGCCGGCCAGACGGGTCAGCCGCTGCGTGCCGCCGGCGCCGGGGAGCAGCCCCAGATTGATTTCGACCAAGCCGACTTTGGCACGGGAGGCCGCAACCCGGTAGGACGCGGCCAGCGCGCATTCCAGCCCGCCGCCCAGCGCATGGCCGTCGATGGCCGCGACGATGGGCTTGGGCGATTGCTCCATGCGCTCGAAGATCTGATGAAGTTCCGGCCCGACCTTCGGCTTTCCGAACTCGCGAATGTCGGCGCCGGCGATGAAACGGTCATGCGCGCCCACGATCACGATCGCTTCGGCGACGGGGTCCGACACGGCCTGGTCCAGCCGGAGCATCATCCCCTCGCGCATGGGCTGGCCAAAGGCATTGACCGGGGGGAAGTCGATAGTGAGGAGGGCAACGCCGTCGCGAAGCTCGTAACGGACGGCATCTTCCGGCTTGATCGTCACACCTTATCTCCAAATTTCCGAACGGATGAAGCGCAGGTCATGCGCATGAGTGGCTTGCCCAGGCCGGCGATGCGGTGGGCCAAAGGGGTAATGCAGGGGTCGCGTCGCGGCTTGTCACCCGGCCCAAGATCACCCCGCGGTAATCCCCGCATCCATGTTGATGACGGCGCCATGGAAGCCCTGCGCCGCGTCGGATGCCAGATAGCAGATCATGTCGGCGACATCCGGAACCTCGACGAAGCCTCGCATGCCGCTGAACCGCTCGACCAGTGTCATGTCTATCCCCTCCGGCATGGACACGGTCGCGCCCATCGGCGTTGCCATGCCGCCGGGAGCGACGGCATTGATCCGTATCGGCGCCCGCACATATTCCATCGCCAGGGACCGTGTCAGATGCGCGAGTCCCGCCTTGCTGGCGGCGTAGGCGGCAACATAGGCCTGCCCCACGAACGCCGCCGAGGACGCGACGTTGACGATGGCGCCCTTGCGCTCGATCAGGTGGGGAATCGCGGCCTGGCACAGGAAGAAGGGGGCGCTGAGATTGATCGCCAGCGTCTTGTGCCACTGTTCCGCGCTCATCTCGGTCGCATGAGCGAAGAAGATGACGCCCGCCACGTTGCACAGCGAGTCGATCCCGCCCATGGCCGCCCGGCCGGCTTCCACGGCCCGACGGCAAGCATCCGGATCCGACAGGTCGGCGACATGAACATGTGCGCGGCCACCAGCCTCTCCTATCAAGGCCTGGGTCTGCGCCAGCCCTTCCGGATTGCGATCCACCAGAAACACCTCGCCGCCAGCGCGGGCGATCGCCAGGCCTACCTCGCGGCCAAGCCCGCCAGCCGCGCCCGTGACGATCGAGGCCTTGCCTTCATGGCTGCAGCGCATGGCGTTTCGGTTCGCGCCTGATCCGCTCACATCCACTCAAGGCCTCGCGCGATCCTGTCGGCCATGGTTTCCACCGCGGTCTGCATGACCGATCCCTTCGGCCAGCCGAGCTCGAACGCGTAATGAAGAACGAATTCCTTCATTTCATCGACGGTTGCGTCGCCCGTTTTCATGGCGGCGTAGACATGGGTGGCGATCGGGTTCGGTGAATCCGACGCACCGACGCAGGCCAGCGTGATCCAGCGACGCGCGCGCTGATCGAGTCCGGGGCGCATCCACATTTCGCCGAACACGAAATTCTTGATCCCCGCGTCGTAGAAGGGTGTCGGCCCTTCCGGGCTGGGGAATGTCATGATGTCGATATAGCTCGCCTTGCCGAACGCGAACCGCTCGTCCGGATCCCATGGTCTGTCCCGCAGGTTCGGCACGTCCGCGCTCAGGCCCAGGGAGTCTGCGACTTTCGTAACGATCCGGTCGAACTGGCGCCCCAGCGGCCACCCCATATAGACGGCGAAGTGCAGGACGCCCTCGCGCAGTTCAGCCAGGCTTATCTCGCCGCTGCGCAGCGCGCCGTGGACATAATCCTCCAGCGGGTCCGTTAGCGCCGTGGCCGCTGAGGCGCTGATCGATATCCAGTATCGGGAGCGCCGGTCCAGCCCTGGACGGGTCCAGATTTCGGCGAAGCCGAAATCCCGGATCGTCTCTTCCAGCAACGTAGGACTTTCAGGGGGCCGTTTGCGGACAACCTCTTCCATGGTCCTGGTACCGACGGCACGCCGCGGATCCGGATCAGCTTGCATCGCTACTCTCCTTCATTGTCCTGTCATGCCTGCTCGCCGGGACCGGCGCATCCCGGCGATGATGGCGTGGTCGCGTCGGATCTCCGGGTCATGTCGGCCCAGTAATGATCAGCGTCGGCCGTAGTGACGTGATGGCCAAGGATCATCGACCAGTGCTGCTCGCTTCCAAATTCGGATCGCCAGGACCAAAGCCTTCGCGTCAGCGGATGAAGCCCATATTCATGCGTGAAGCCGATCGCGCCATGCGCCTGATGCGCCACCGCCGTGCCAATCCCTGCGGCGATGTTCGTCCGGATCTTGGCCGCGGCGACTTCATAATCGAAATCGCCGCGATCGAGCGCTTGCGCGACGGCGGTCGCCGCGATGTTCGCGGCGGCGGCCTCGCACGCGAAGACCGCGAGCGCCTGCTGCACGGCTTGAAGCTTGCCGAGCGGCTTGCCGAACTGCTTGCGATCATTGACATAACCGACCGCTAGAGCGAGCGCGGCGTCGAGCGCACCCGCAGCCTGCATGGACCGGGCCGCCGCCCCGAGCGCGAACAGGTCAACGGTCAAGGTTGCCGCGGGCGCACCTGAAAAATGCAGTATATCGCGCGGCTCACCGGCAGGATTTTCGCGCTCTTCCACCTTTGCGTCGCCCACGGAGAGAAGCATCGCACCGCCACCGGGCGCCGGCGCGGCCACGAATGCCGCGTTCCTGCCCCATGCCGCACCGCGCACGACCCCCGTGAAGCGTCCCTGCTCGAACTGCCCTTCCGCTTTCTCCGCGATCGTGCCGAAGCCATGCTGCGCGAAGCCGGCGTCGTTCGCCAGGCGCGCGGCGACCACCGCCTCGACCAGCGGCAGCGACAGGGCATGATAGCCCGCCAGGCGGAACAGGATGGCCGCATCCGCCCATCCGCCCCCGAAACCGCCGGATTCCTCGGCCAGGAGAAGGCCGGTAAAGCCCATGTCCTCGATCCGCCCCCAATCCGCCGCGAGCGTCGCGCCGTGCGACAGGTCGGCGAAGAGGGCGCTGGCCATGTCGGCCAGCATGGTCTGCTGTTCATTCATCTCAAGCCTAGCCCCCGAGCCACGATGCCGCGCAGGATTTCGCGCGTCCCGCCGCGCAGCGAGAAGCTGGGCGAAACTTGCAGCAGTTGCGCCGCAAGCAGCGCCAGCGGATCGTCCGACGACAGATCAAGTTCGATCACCTGCTGCACCAGTTGGGGAACGGCCTGCTCGAAACTGTTGCCAAGGTCCTTGACGATCGTGGCTTCCAGCGCCGGGTCCTCGCCCATGGCCATCCGCCCCGCCACGGCCAGGGACATCTGGCGTAGGGTCCAGGCTTCGCTGGTAAAGCGGCCCGCCAGCGCGATCGCGGCGGGATCGCCGCTCTTGGCGGCATGGCGGACGAGTTCCGTGACGAGCACCATGCTGGACAGATAGCGTTCGGGGCCTGAGCGCTCTAGGGAGAGTTCCGCTGTGGCCTGTGCCCACCCTTGCCCCTCTTCACCGATCAACGCATCGGCGGGGAGCTTCACGTCGTCGAAAAAGACCTCGTTGAAGTCATGTTCGCCGGTGAGATTGATGATCGGGCGGATGGTGATGCCGGGGGTGTCCAGCGGGATGAGGAACTGGCTAAGTCTGGCATTGCGCTCGGACCCCTCCTCGCTGCGGAAGAGGCCGATCATGATGTGCGCGATATGGGCGTTGGTGGTCCAGATCTTCTGGCCGTTCAACACCCAGCCATCACCATCGCGCCGGGCCGAAGAACGGACGGATGCCAGATCGGAGCCGGCATTGGGTTCGCTAAGGCCGATGCAGCCATAGACTTCGCCTGCGGCGATGCCCGGTATCCAGCGACGGCGCTGTTCTTCGGTGCCGTAGCGCAGCAGCAAAGGCGCAGTCTGGCGATCCGCGATCCAATGGGCACCCACCGGGGCGCCGACCGAGAGCAGCTCCTCCAGGACGATGTATCGTTCCAGCGCGCTACGGTCGTGGCCGCCATATTGCCTGGGCAGCGACAGGCCTATCAGACCCGCCTTGCCGAGGGCGCGGCTGAAATCGGGATCATTGACCTGCCAGCAATTGGCGCGGCGGGCGATGTCGCCATCGGTCATATTGTCGCGAATGAAGGCACGCACCTGCTCGCGCAGCGCCGCCGCATTGGCAGGCATGTCAAACGGCTTGAACGTGAAAGTCTGCACTAAGCCATCCCTGTTGGCGGGGCTGCCGGCATGCCCGAATGGCATGCGTCTGAAACCGGCCGCTCAGATGGCCGATGCGGACTCACTCTGCCAGAAGAAGGCGCAACCAATCGCAGATGCGATGAGTGCGATGCGGATCTTTCGGAAAGACAATGGCGCGATTGATTCTGTATGGGTTGACGTAGATCAGACATCCGGCCGCGAACGCGGGGCGCCGGTTGCGCCCGCATTCATGAAGGTGCCGGGCCGCGAGATTCGAGGAGTATGGGAATGAGCTATATTGTTTACGAGGTGCGCGACCGCGTCGCTCTGGTCACCATAAATCGGCCCGACGCCGGGAACGCCCAGAACGCGGCTCTCCTTGAAGAACTTGACGGCCGCTTCTCGCAAGCGGTGTCGGATGAAGATGTACGGGTCATCGTTCTCCGCACGGAAGGCAAGCATTTCTCCACCGGCCACGACATCGCTCCTGCAGTACTGGAGCAGGAGCCGTGGAAGAGCATGTTCGACGACGTCTCCCAGACCGGCCTGCTGCGCATGTACGACTGGGAGTCCCAGCATTATTTCGGCTATTCCCGGCGCTGGCGCGACATTCCCAAGCCCACCATCGCCTCAGTCCAGGGCGCCTGCGTGGCGGCGGGCCTGATGCTGTGCTGGCCGATGGACCTGATCGTCGCCGCCGACGATGCCCGCTTCTGCGATCCTGTCGCCCGGATGGGCATTGGCGGGGTCGAATATCAGGGTCACGCATGGGAATGGGGCGCTCGCAAGGCCAAGGAAATGCTGTTCACCGCCGGATGGATGGGCGCGGAGGAAGCGCATCGTCTGGGCATGGTCAACCGCATCGTTCCTCGCGCCGAACTGGACGAAGCGACCTTTGCCCTCGCCAGCCAGATCGCGCAAATGCCGCCCCATGCCATGCGCATGGCCAAACGCGCCGTCAACGCGACGCTGGACGCCCAAGGCATGCACTCTGCCCTCGATTTCGCCTTCCAGACCCATTCACTCGGCCATGCAAACGCATGGGCCACCCATGGACAGGTCACGACCGCCGGCCTGGCCGAAATGGCACAGGCCAACCGCAAAGGCGAATAGCAGGTGGAGCGAGAAGGGGGCGCATCGGCATTCCGAATGAAGTCCGGCCGGCTGGCGCCGAAGGGGTTACGGCAACAGGCGCCACATAGGAGATCGCCTCAGCAAAGCTCGGAACAACCAATTCATTCTGTGTCGGAGATGGCTCCTTTCAACAATGTCACCATCCAGTCAGGCAAATGTTCTGAACGCCGAATTTCTGTGTTGAAATATACTATGGTGCTATCTGATTTTGCACAAATGACATCGTCCTGATAAAGAACTTGTTCTAAAGTTACTGATGATCTTCCAACTTTTCTCACTTTTGAAATAATTTTCACATATCCTGGGAAATTTACTTCTCTTGAAAAGATGACGCCATATTGCGCCAAAACGAAACTTCGGTTTTCAACGGACATTAATTCGAATTTGTCTCGTAATATGGTGTCGCGACCTATCTCGAAATAAGTGGAAATGTTGGAGTTGTTGACGTGTCCGTGCATATCCGTATCAGAAAATCTGACATTAATCGTAGTTTCTGCATAAAATTTCTCTGGTATTGATTCATTATACATAACTATATACCCTGAATTTTTGAGAAGTCGTATTCAACTTCTGCTATCTTATATGGCGCACCTCATATAGCAGAGGTTATCGTAACCATCTTTAGCTTTCAGCGGCAATTGGCCAAAGCCGGGACAGCGATTTGCGGCAACATCCTACCTGTGATGGTTTGCCCTGTCGCACTGGCTTTTGCTCTATCGCCATGATGACCCTCGCCTCCTTTTGAAGGACGGTTCCTGCAATGACTCCTCGCCCACGTCCCCTTGTCGATCCCGTGAACCAGTTCTTCTGGCAAGCGGGCAAGGCAGGGCAACTGCAGATCTTGCGCTGCCAAGCATGTGGGACGTGGCTGCATCCGCCTCGTCCGATTTGCGCGAAATGTCTGAGTGAGGAGGTGGCGCCGGAAACGGTTTCGGGTACCGGCACCGTGTACAGCGTCACCGTGAATCATCAGCCGTGGGTGCCCGGTCTGAAGGTGCCCTATGTCATCGCCCGCGTTTCACTGGATGGCGTGGACGATGTTCTGCTCACGACCAATATCGTTGGCGAACGGGCGCTGGAAAGCAGGATCGGCGATGCCGTGCACGTGACGTTCGAGGAGCAGGACGGGCTCTGGTTCCCCCTGTTCACGCATTCGCGATGAGGCGCGGCCGATGCATTGGCAGGGCCGGATCGGAAAGACGCCCGCCGAACCTCCGATCGCGCACCGCACGCTTGAACCGAGGATGAAACATGTCCAGCAAATCTGACCCGATCATTTCAGGCGTTGGTCAATCCGCCGTCGGCAAATTCGTCGACCGCTTGCCGCTACTTCTCACCATCGATGCCATCAAAGATGCGCTGGACAATGCGGGCCTGAGGGTCGGGGACATCGACGGGGTCGCGACCTGGCCCGGTCGAGTAGAGACGATGCTCGACATGGGGCCGGTCGGCTGCGACGGGGTCATCGACGCCTTGGGCATCAAGGCCACCTGGTATAACGGGGCGTTTGAAAGCGCTGCGCAGTACGGCCCGATTGCAGGCGCCGTTGCTGCCGTCCAGCAAGGCTGGGCGCGCCATGTCGTCGTGTTTCGCACGGTTTGCCAGGGCTCCGCGCGCAGGAAACCGGAACTCTTTCCCTCGGTCCAGCCCGCGGGGCTGTCCGGGGGCATGGAGCACATCATCCCCTATCATGCCTATTCCGCCGCGAACTGGACGGCGCAGATGGCGTCGCGCCATTTCCACGATTATGGAACGACGCGCGAGCAGCTGGGCCAGGTCGCGATCAACGCGCGGCGCAACGGCGCCCTCAATCCGAGAGCGATTTTCCGCGATCCGATCACGATGGAGGATTATCTGTCGGCCCGGATGATCTCCTCGCCGTTATGCCTGTTTGATTGCGACACGCTGTCCGACGCTTCCACGGCCATCATCGTGTCGGCAGCGGAAACCGGCGCCGACCTTAAGAATGTCCCGATCCGCATCGATGCCATCGCGCAGAGCCTGCCGGGCCGGTACAGCTGGGACCAGCCCGTCGAGGCGGCCTGCTATCCCACAGGCAAGCGCCTTTGGGAATTGAGCGACTTCACGGTGGAGGACGTCGATATCGGCCAGCTCTACGACGGATTCAGCTTTCTGACGTTACAGTGGATCGAGGCGCTGGGCTTTTGCCCCGTCGGCGAAGGCGGCCGCTATCTGGAAGGCGGCCATCGCATCGCGCGGGATGGCGTATTCCCCATCAACACTAATGGCGGGCAGATCGCCGCCGGCCGCACCCACGCGTTTGGCTATGTCCGCGAAGCCGTGCGGCAACTGCGGGGCCAGGCGGAAGAGACGCAGGTCGATCGCGACCTGAAGCTCGCTGTGACCGGCGCTGGCGGCGGACCGCTGGCGATGGCCATGCTGCTCGCCCGCGACTGAACCACCGGTCCCGGGCTGGCCGGTGTCAAGCCACCCGCCAGGATTGCAGGCCGTTTCCACGCAGTATGTTTATCCAAGGGCGCGGTCAGGCCTCTATGGCATCTATCAGGCCCCATTTCAAAGCGGTGCGCGCACTGATCCGTGCGCCGGTCAGCATCATCCACGCTGCCGCCTGTCTGCCGATCCTGCGCGTGACGCTGACGCAGCCTCCCGCACCGGGGATCAGTCCCATCGAAATTTCGGGCAAGCGTAGGAAGGTGGTGGGCGTGGCCGAGACAAAGCCTCCGAACGCAGCGATCTCCACGCCCGCTCCCACGCATGCGCCTTTAAGATGGAAGTGGTATCTCTGGCCATGATCGGCCAGCATGCGGGCGGGCAGGCGCGTGGTGCGGATGACGTGCCCTGATGCTCCGTTGTCGACCTTTCCGAAGTCGCCGAGCGCCCCACCTATGCTGAAGCTGTCGCCGGCGCCCCGTACGTGCACGCGCTCCGACTCCTGCTCCATCGCGGCCAGGGAAAATGCATCGAATAGCGCGTCACGCATCTCGGTATCAATCGCGTTGCGGTTTTCCGGCCTGTTGAGAGTGATCGTGAGTTCCCGACCGCGTCGCTCCGTCAGAACCGGCGGCGCATCTGTCGCAACGGGATGCGGTTGGCAGGGGGTGGCAGGTCGTGCGCGCAGCCATCTTTTGAATTCATCTCCCTGTTGTAAGGTGGCAAATGCGAGAGATTCGATGACCAAACCGCGTTGGGGCGGGACAATTTCGATAATTCTCAAGGCTTGCATCAATATGGTGGAAGCGACAGGATTTGCTTCGACGATGGCGGTCAGGCGCTCAGCTTCCTCAAGGGTCGAAACGCAAAGATCAAAGCCGCGGAGTCTTGTGGGCACGGGCATCAGCGCAATGGACGGACAGGGCAGTCGCAGCAGCCAATCTTCGACCATCGCCGCCAAGCTGATGGCGTCTCCGTCAAATCCATTGAAATCGACGAGCACCGCCTCGCCTGGCTCGATGCCCAGCGAAAGAGGGTCGTAGGCAGCGAATCCTGTGGCCAGGCCAGTGGCGTCTATCTTCATTTTGGGACCATGGCATCGACCCGGCGGCGCAGCCATCCCCCATATGATGTCATCGATGCGTAGATGGCGGTCGCGTTCGCGGCGTGATCAAGCTTCGCGGTGTGATGAAACAAGGTTGGAAGGAAGGGCGTCAGCATGGATATGAAGGGTGCATCAGCGCTGATCGTCGGCGGTGCCGGCGGCTTCGGTGCCGCGACGACGCGCCGGCTCGCGCAAGCCGGCGCGCAGGTCGTGATCGCCGACATGGCGGAGGAGAAGGGCGCCGCTCTCGCCCGGGAACTGGGAGGCGGCGCACGATTCTGCAAAACGGACGTGCTGAGCGAGGGCTCCGTTTCCGCAGCCGTTGCGGTCGCGGCTGGGCTCGGCCCGCTGCGTGCGGCGGTGGTCGTCCATGGCGGTCCCGCTGCTGGTGCCCGGATCATCGGGCGCGACGGCAAGCGTTATCCGTTCTCCACATTCCGTCGCACGGTCGACATATTCCTGAACGGCACCTTCAATGTCCTCAGCATCGCGGCCGAGGCGATGGCGGCGAACGATCCGCTGGCCGACAATCAGCGCGGCGTCGTGATCACCACGGCATCGATCGCCGGCTTTGAAGGTCAGGCGGGCCAGAGCGATTACTCGGCGGCCAAGGGTGGCGTGATTGGCCTGACGCTCACGGCGGCGCGCGACCTGGCCCCCCTTGGCATTCGCGTGATGTGCATCGCGCCCGGCACGTTCCTGACACCGGCTTTCGGAGACGCGGATCCAGCCGAAATTCAGGCTCAGTGGGGGCCCGGTGTTCCCAATCCCAAGCGGATGGGTGACCCCGACGAATATGCCCGCCTTGCCACTCATATCGTCGAAAATGACTTTCTGAACGGCACGACGATCCGAATCGACGGCGCCCAGCGCTTCGGGATCAAGTGAACACTGTTTTGTCGTGGCATCACGACCGACCCAGAGCGATTATTGGTTTTACGCGATTTCCGAGCCATCAGATGATTCCATCTGATTGGAAATCGCTCTAGGAGCGATGGTTAAACTTCATGACCTCTTCGCTTGAGCCCTTGTGGCGGGAGTTTCGGCCCGGCCAGACCATCTATCTGCCCGGAGCGTCGGGCGAGTCTCTGGCGCTCGCGAAGGTGCTACGCGACGATCCGGAGCCTGTGGCGGGGGTGAACATCCTGAGCTGCCTCGTGCCGGGAATGAACGAGGCGGCGGACTACGGCTCGCTCGCCGCGCAGGTGACGACGTTCATGCTGCCGTCCTGCATGCGCGGCAGCTTCATGCAAGGCCGCGTAAGCCTGATCCCCAACACCTATTGGGGCATTGCGCGCCAATTGCTGGCGACGCCATGCGATGTCGCGCTGGCGCATGTCGGCCCCGCCGATGAGCAGGGACTTTGTTCGCTGGGGATCGCGAGCGACTTTGCGACGCTTGTCTGGCGACGGGCAAGGCGCCGTGTCCTGATCGTCAACGCCGCCATGCCGTGCATCCCCCGTGCGCTGTCATTGTCCTTGTCGGAGGCAGACCTGGTAGTGACGCTTGACGGCCCCCTCGTGGAAGCGGCCCCGGCGGCGCCGAACGCGGAAGCCGAAGCGATCGCGGCCAAGGTCGCGGCTCTGGTCCCCGATGGCGCCCATATCCAGACCGGCATCGGCGGCGCGCCCGGCGCTGTGTGGAAATATCTGCGCGACCATCGCGATATTGTCCTGCGTTCAGGCATGGCGAATGATTGGCTAAGGGATCTGGCGGAGGCCGGCGCTCTATCCCTGGGCGGGGGGCACATGGCGGGCATCGCCTACGGATCAACGGCATTCTACGACTATCTGGCAAGGTCGGACCTTGTGGGATTCGCAACGACGCTGGAAACGCATGGCTTGCTGGCGCTTGCGGATGTTCCTCGCCTCACGAGCATCAACGGCGCCCTGGAAGTGGACCTGTTCGGGCAGGTCAATGTCGAATGGCAGGGTAACAAATTGTCGAGCGGGGTAGGGGGCGGCGCGGATTTCATGCGGGCGGCGGCTTCATCGACTGGCGGGCGTTCCATCATCGCGCTGCCAGCCACGGCGAAGGGCGGAGCTTTGTCCCGCATCGTTTGTCGGCTGGATAAGCCGAGCATCGGGATCGCGCGATCGGACATCGATACGGTCGTGACGGAATTCGGGGTCGCTGAACTGCGGAACAGGAGCTTGGACGCGCGCGCCGAGGCGTTGATCGGCATTGCAGCGCCCGGATTTCGAGATCAACTGGCAAACGACTGGGCCCGGATGCGTGCGAACTTCGGCTGAACAGCGCATTCCGCAAAGGATTGCAGGTGGCCAGGGCCTTCGCCTTCATCATTGACTCCGGTCCGTCTTCTGTATGATCAGCGTCCCGCCAGAAGGGGAAGCGAAATCAGTACGCGTTTCAACAAGCAGGGACAGGCGTTGGGGCGGAAGGGCGAGGAGAGCCGCCGGCGACTGCTTGACGCGACAAGAGAATTGTTGGCCAAGGGATCGATCCACAAACTCAGCGCCAGCGCCATCGCACGCGCCGCGTCGATGGCCTCACAAAGCTTCTATCTCTATTTCAAGGATATCGAGGAAGTCATCTTCGCCTTGTCCAGCGACGCCGCCAGGGACATGGAGCAGATCGTGACGCTGATCCGGCAAGCCCCGCCCGGCTCCGCCCCCGAACTGCTGAGCCAGACGGTGGTCGATGCCTTCAGCGCATATTGGGATCGCAACCGACCCATCCTCAACGCGCGCAATTATATAGCGGATAGCGGCAACATGGACTTCCTGCGACTGCGCCAGGAAGCCACCATGCCCATGTTGATCGCGATCGCCGACAGGATAAAGGTCGCCGCATCGCCGTCTTTGACCCGGGGCCAGGCGATTTCCCGTGCGGTCATTGTCTATCTCGCCATGGAGCGGCTTGCAGCGCGAAGCGGCGCGCCGCAATATGAACCGGCGGGCTACGAAGATGTCGACCTGCGGGAAGCCGAGATCGACATTCTGACGCTGCTTTTCACCCCCAAAGAAGGGTGAGATTTCGAATCCGCTGCGAAACCAGTCACGTTGCCTGAGCCAATCCCGCGTCCGACACGCCCAACCAGAACGTCTCTCTGTCAAGCTCGGTAAAGTTCGCGGCGAGCGCCCGGCGCCAATGAAGCACGCTCCCGTAGTCATCCCTCCAGGCCATCAGGCGGCGGGTGCGGGAGTTCAGAGCATATTCGAGGCTGAAGCCCATCGCGCCGTGAACCTGATGTGCGATCGTGATGGTTGCATCGACCGCATCGCCGAGCCGAGACCGCGACGCGGCGACGAGCCCGGGCGATTGTCCCTCCGCCGCCGCTTCTGTGATACTGGCACTCGCTAGCAAATGCGCGGCGAGTTCCGCCAGCATCTGCTGGACGGCTTGAAATTTGCCGATCTCTCGGCCGAACTGCTTGCGCTCACCGGCATATTCCACGGTCCGGCGGAACGACCACTCGATGGCGCCCAGAATTTGCGCACCGCGCAGGATGCCGGCAGTTCGAAGCAGAGCGTCATAGTTCGGGAGCGACGCGGACCTGATCGTGATCGAGGCGGCGGACAGGTTGTCGCGTGGCTCGCCCGCGGCATCGGCCAGCGGGGCGGCAGTCCAATCGCCGGCGTTTGTGACGATCAATCGGGCGGCGTCCCCTTCGCGCGCGATGACGAGAATATGGTCCACCGCCTGCGCCCAGGGCACATCATAAAGTGCCGCCTCGTCCCACTGCGTGGCGTTCGCAGCAGGCAGCGCCACAGTCTCTGCGAAGACGAGGCTGACGAGCCGATCGGCCAGGTCGAAGCCTGCATCGGCCAGCAGCTTCTGGCCGAGCATGGTTTCGAGGATGGGACCGGGCGCAGCGGCATCGCCGATCAGTCGTAAAATCGCCGCCGCGTCGCCCAGGCTCGCGCCGATGCCGCCCTGTTCCTCGGGCACCAGCATCAAGGTGATGCCGTTTTCGACCAGCGCGTCGTGCAGCGCGGCAGGCAAAAGACGTTTTTCCTCGGCCAGGTCGATATCGGCCTTGTCCAGCGTATCCGTCAGAATCCGCTCGACGGTGTCGCGAAAGAAGCTCCGGTTTTCGCTCATCTCAAGCCGATCCCTCTGGCGATGATGCCACGCAGAATTTCATTGGTGCCCCCCCGGATGGTGAAGGCGGGCGCATATTGCTGCGCATGGATGAGGAGGGCGCGAAGCCGTTCGGCCCGTCCGTTGGCGATCAGGTCTTCGGCGCTGACGATATTGCGCACGACGCGAACGGCCTCCTGCTCGAACTTGGTTCCCAGATCCTTGACGATCGAGGCTTCCATGTTGGGAGACTTGCCCTGCTGTAGCATGCTGGCCACCGACATGGACAGCTGGCGCAGCGAAAGCAGGTGCGAGATCAGGCGGCCCAGCTCTTCAAGGCTGGACGGCCGGACATCGGGGCCGAGCACGTCGACCAGCTCGCTGATCAGACGGAAGCTGGAAAGCCAGCGTTCAGGGCCGGACCGCTCAAAGGCGAGTTCAGCCGAGACCTGGTTCCACCCATTGCCTTCCTTGCCGATCAGCGCATCGTCGCCAACGAAGACGTCTTCGAACAGCACCTCGTTGAAGTCATGCTCGTGCGCCATGGAGACGATCGGGCTGATGCTGATTCCCGGCGACGTCATGTCGACGATCAGCTGGCTCAGCCCTTCATGGCGCGAACCTTCCGCCACCGATGTGCGCGCCAACACGATGATATATTGGGCGTGATGCGCGTTGGTCGTCCAGATCTTGCGCCCGTTGAGCCGCCAGCCGCCGTCGACCTTGTCGGCCCGGGCCTTCAGGGACGCCAGGTCGGAGCCGGATTCCGGCTCGCTCATGCCGATCGAGAACGTCAGTTCACCGGCAGCGATGCGCGGGAGATAGAAGCGGCGCTGTGCGTCGGTGCCGAACTTCAGCAGGACCGGGCCGGACTGACGGTCGGCTACCCAGTGGGCGCCGACCGGCACCGCGGCGGCAAGCAGTTCTTCGTTGAGCACGTAGCGCTCCAGCGCGCTCCGCTCCTGACCGCCATATTGTTTCGGCCAGGTGAGGCCGATCCAGCCCTTTTGCGCGATGCGTCGGCTCATGTCCTTGTCAAAGCCCAGGCCGATACGGCGAGGGGGCGGAAGCCGGCCGGATGACCGCTCTTCGGCGATGAAGGCGCGAACCTCCTGGCGCAACGCTTCAGCCTTGGGCGTGAGTGTCGGCAGCTCCAGATGCAGGTTGGCAGCTTTCATGGACGCCTCCGGCTGTCCGGGGCGGGGCGATCTGTCATTATCGTTCCTAGAGTATCACCGAAGTCGGGACAGCGTTAGGATTGCGAAGGAAGACTGTCTAACGGCGCTTGACCATCCATCACATTCATGATGCAGATGCAGCTGACAATTATTAACACAAAAATTTCGATTTGTCTAAATTTAAATTAATTAAAAATCAATAAAAACAAGAATATGTCGAAACATAACACGTAGAATTTATGAATAAATCATAATTACTATCGTTATAGTAACAATTTCAATTTTCTCTGAAACTGAAAATAGCAAAACTTTTTGGTATTATAACGCATTTATGTCGGATATTTATTTGATAATATATTAATAATAAAATTATAATGTTACAAATAAATCAGGATGGAAAGTAATTGTGCGTCGCAAAGAGAACGGGTTCCGCGAGATTCGGGGGCCTTTCGTCGCGAACGGGCATTGGACATCAGATGGGTGATGGTGCTAGGAAAACCCAACAATCATAAGCGGAATTGGGAGCAGGATCATGGCAAGGCGCAAAACCGCATCGAGGGAACGGATCATCGCGAAGCTGCCCGTTGAGAATAACCTGGTCAAATCCGCTGGCCGCGTTCTTGAGATTCTGGAATATTTTGACGATCTGCAACGCCACTCCTCCGTGATGGAGATTGCCGACGCTTTGGGATTCCCTCAGTCCAGCACGTCCGCGCTGCTGCGCAGCCTCGTCAGTACGGGATATCTCAACTACGATGCGCGCAATCGCACCTATATCACGTCCAGTCGCGTGGCGCTGCTTGGCAGCTGGGTGAATTCGCCTTTCTTTGCGGAAGGCGCCATCATCTCGATGATGAAGGAGTTGAACGAGCAGACGCATGACACCGTCGTGCTCGGTATGCGCAACGGCCAGCACATCCAGTACATCCATGTGATACAGGCGACCAGCCCGGCTCGCCTTCACATGACCTTGGGAACTGTCCGGCCGATTGCGGCATCCGGGTCAGGCTATGCGGTCCTGGCTACTCTGAGGGATGCCGAAATCACGCGCATCGTGATGCGCGCGAACGCAGAAGCGGAAGAGGGCACGCCGCTGCTCAAGGCGCGTGAGGTCATGGATGAGATCGCTGAGGTGCGGCGGAAGGGCTATGCTTTCACCTGCGACATGGTGACTCCGGGGGGAGGGATGATTGCCGCGCCACTGCCGAAAATGGCCGGTCAGCCGCAGATGGTCCTGGGGATCGGGGGCATCAGTGAAGTCATGCGTCAGCGCGAGGAATTTCTGGCGAGCGCCTTGATTAAGCAGATCGAGCAGCGCTTTGGTCCACAAGCGCCCTATCTGGAGGCGAAGATGGAGGCGGTGACTGATCCTCTGCCTTTGGCCATCATGCGGGCTCGAATGCAGGCTGCGCTATAATCCCTGCATTGCGGCGCAGCCGGCGGCGATGCATCTGCAAGATACCGAACGTCGTGAAATGCAGCATCGATCAAACCCGCCGGTCGGCTATGCCACACTGTGGCAAGCCAGTTGAGCGTGTGGGATGACGGCGAAGCAGTCCATGTTGATCCGCGATGCCGAACTCTTGAACGGGGAGCGACTGGATGTCCGCATCCGGGGAGGGCGCCTGGCCGCGATCGGGGAGTTGACCGCTTCGCCCGGCGAGCCATGCATTGAGGCACGAGGCGGGTTGCTGATCCCCGGTTTGCACGACCATCACCTGCATCTTGCCGCGACTGCTGCCGCCTATAGCTCGGTGCGCTGCGGCCCACCGGATGTCCTCGATCAGGAAATGCTGGCGCAGGCGCTCAGCAAGCCTGCGCAAGGCTGGGTCCGGGGCTTGGGCTATCATGAAAGCGTTGCGGGCATGCTCGAGCGGTCATGGCTGGACAAGGTCACGGGGCATCGCCCGGTTCGCGTCCAGCACCGGGGCGGTCGCATGTGGTTTCTCAACAGTGCGGCGATCGAAGCCCTGCTGACGGACGGGACGGAAGCGCCGGCGGGTCTGGACATCCGGACGGGACAATTATTTGATGAGGATGTCTGGCTGCGTGCGGCGTTGCGCAGCGCGCCGCCGCCGCTGGAGGCGATCAGTCTCGATCTTGCACGGCACGGCATTACCGGCATCACCGACATGAGCGTGGCGAACATGGCCGTCGACCATGCCCATATTCGTGCCGAACAACGGCGAGGCGCCTTGCTCCAGCGCGTCGTGCTTGCCGGCACTCCGCAGTTGTCGGCGCTGGATTATGACGCGCGGCTGTCTCTTGGCCCGGTCAAGCTGCATCTGCACGAGGGACATCTGCCCCCTTATGACCGGACCGTCCGATCGATCACGGCCGCCCATGATGCAGGGCGCGGCGTGGCCGTCCATTGTGTAACCGAGACGGAACTCGTCTTCGCGCTCGCCGCCATGGCGGAGGCTGGTTGCAGTCCCGACGACCGGATCGAACATGCCTCGATCACGACCGATGGTCTGCTCGACCAGATAAGGGCGCTGGGTCTTTGCGTCGTGACGCAGCCATCATTCGTGGTCGAACGCGGCGATGCCTATCTGCGGGATGTCGACGCGGACGATTGGCCGCATCTCTACCGACTGCGGGCATTTCTGAATGCCGGCGTTGCCCTCGCCGGTAGCAGCGATGCCCCCTATGTAGGCTTCGATCCGTGGGCGGGCATGGCGGCGGCCGTCAGCCGCCGGACGGCGAGCGGGGCTGTACTGGGAGACCGCGAGGCGCTCGATCCGGCGCAGGCTCTCGCGCTCTACTTGGCCGATCCCCTTGATATTCGCCAGAGCCGAGCGGTTCAGTTGGGCATGTCGGCGGATCTGTGCCTGCTGAAGGCGGGCTGGGTGGCGCTGCGGGACGATCTGAAGACCGATCATGTGTGTTTGACCATTATCGACGGCGCTATCGTCCATGATGCCCGGTACACTCGCCCATGACGAGCGTCATGTTGCCGAAACGATCCTGGCGAGACCTGCCCTCTGCTCTTGCGGCGCTCATTGCGCAGGAATTCGGCTTGCCGCTGGAGCCTGAAGCGCTGGGGGATCATCCGGCGCTGGCGTGGCGGCGCTCGGGTCTGATGGCGATTACGGGGCGCTCGGAGGGCAAGCCGCTGATCGCGCCTGTCGCGCTCACGACGCTGGCGGACAGCGCCCTCTCCTTGCTGGAAACCGTGTCTGGCAGGAACAGCGGAATAGCGTGCGGGGCGCAGTTGCTGGGCGCGCGGGCGCGCATGATGGGGCTGCGCCGGGGTGGCGCCGTCTCCGCCAATGGAAGCTGCCGCATATTGCAATGCGGCGACGGGCATATAGCCTTGAACCTGCCTCGCGCCGACGATTGGGACTTGATACCCGCGTTTCTTGACGGGGACGGGGCCGGCAACTGGGATGAAGTCGCGCGATCGGTGATCACGCGGCCTTCGGAAATCCTGGTGGACCGTGCCGGCATGCTTGGCCTTGCCTGCGCCGCCGTCGCGCCATCGCTCGAGACAGCCCCCTTTCATGTCGCCCATAGTCGAGCGGGAGAGTTCCCCGGTCGGCAAGGGCGCGAGCGTCCGGTCGTGGTCGATTTGTCGGTGCTTTGGGCCGGGCCGTTGGCGGGCGCCTTGCTGGCGTCCTGCGGCGCGCAGGTCGTCAAGGTGCAAAGCATCGGCCGCCCGGATGGCGCACTGAAGGGCCATGCCGGCTTCTATTCATCGCTCAACGGCGGCAAGGCGGAGCGATGGATCGATTTCACCTCCGACACGGGACGGGCGGAGCTTAGGGCGTTGATAGACGGTGCTGATATCGTCATTGAAAGTTCCCGACCCCGGGCCTTGCGCCAGCTTGGTATCGAGGCGGAGGAGGTGGCGGCGAAGGGCGCGACCTGGGTGTCGATTACCGCCCATGGGCGCTACGGGATCGAGGCGCACAGAATCGGCTTCGGGGATGACGCCGCGATGTCAGGGGGGCTGGGGCAGGCAATGGCGGCGGTTTGGAACGAGCCGCTGTTCGCTGGAGATGCCATCGCCGATCCGCTGACCGGCATACTGGCCGCCCTGTTGGCGTGGAGCGGATGGATGACGGGAGGGGGCGGGCTGATTTCCCTGGCGTTGGCCGATGTCGTTCGTTTCGCATGCCGCTACGGTGCGACGGACATAAAGCAAGCACGGGAATGGCAGCGCCTGGCCGAAGCGGATGGCGCGCCGCTTTATCCTTTTTGACCATCTGATTGGATCAGATCGCCGCTCTAAGCTGTTTGTTTGCCGCGATTTCTTAACCGTCAGATGATCCCATCTGACTGGAAATCGCTCTAGTCCGGTCGACTTCCCGTCTTACCGCTTCGATGCGTTCGGCAAGCGGTACGCTGCCGTCATCGAAATTGTGGCGATCATGCGTGTAGCGGCCGTGCGGCGCTCGATCGGGCTGAAAGGTGAAGCATGCTCCCACCGAGCTCAACACCTTGTCGGCCGTCGGCATGCTGTCATAATCATGGCTCCGGCCACCGGAAATGAAGATCGTACGGCGCAGAACGTGTGCCATCTCCCTTTCCCGGGGCGTGAGTTGGCCCTCCCACTGTTTCAGCTTGCGAAGCGATTGCCCCTGACCAATCCCCGCCGACTGGATCTCGCTTTGCGCCACGTCCCAGGACAGGGCGAGCTCGCCGTTCAGATAGAGTTCGGCATGTTGCACCGGATCGCGCCTGTCGTTGGCATAACTGCTGTAGAGCGTAGGATGTTCGTCGAGCGCATGGGCCGCAGCCAGCAAAGCCAGATCATATTGATGGGTGCAGTGGACGAGCGGGCTGTCGAGACTGGCCAGTTCGGACAGCCGCTTTCCGGTAAAACGTGCGCCAAGGAAAGTCCCCGCAGCACCGCAGGTCGTCCAGGGCTGGCGAACAGCTTTCGTGCGGATCGCGAGAACATATTCGCCATCGTGATCCAGTTCGACCCAGAAATGATGGAACTCGTCCTCCACATCCGCGCGGACCTGACCGGAGCGAGGGGCGATCAACTGGTTGCGCCGAATACCCGGTTCGCCAGGGCGGATATGGAATGCATGGATTTTTGGAGCGAAGCGGTCAGCCATGACGCCTCCGATCAAGAAAAATGCGCAAACAGGATATCGCATGAGGCACTGAACTACGGTCCCGCAACGAACGGTATCGGGGTCCATGTAATCCCAGAGGCGGTTCCTTGCCCGTTCGCGCGAGACAGGGCACGACCTCATTCACTCTGCGATATTGTGCGTAAAGGTCGTCAGCGAGCCTCCATCAACCAGAATATCGGTTCCGGTGACGAAACTGGCCGCGGGACTGCATAGAAACGCCGCTACTTCCGCGACCTCGCGTGGCTGGGCCAGACGGGGCAGGGGGGAATTTTCCACAATCGTCTTCATTAAAGGTTGCTGCGCCATTTCCGCATGTGACATCGGCGTATCGATGATGCCCGGTGAAATTGAATTGATCCGCCCGTTCTTCTTCCCGAACGCCAGCGCCATGTTCCGCGCGAGAAACTGTACCCCCCGTTTGGACAGGGCATAGGCGATTTCGGGCGAGGTTGCCAGGTCACGCAGCTGCGCAAGATCGCGTTCGCCGACCGCCTCGGCGATCTGCTGGTCGAAGACGCTCCCCAGCATATGGCCTGCGGTCGAGGCGAATAAAACCACCGACGCCCCATCCGCGATCACATTGACCAGCTTATCCACAAGCGCGATGGACGCCGCCAGATTTACGTCGAGTATCCGGCTCGGACTTCCCATGCCGGGCGAAATGCCGGCGCAGTGGACGGCGGCGGAGACGGTGAGCCCGGCAATTTTGTCTGAAAGGCGCGAGACGAAGTCGACGTCAGTCAAATCGCCCGCGAGCCAGTTGACGGCCCCCTTTCCGGCCAATCCCGCATTTGCTGTCTCAAGCTTGCCTGCATCGAGATCGACCAGCAAGAGCGACCAGCCGGCAGCCTGAAGCACGTCTGCGGACGCTCGGCCCATTCCTGAGGCGGCGCCTGTCACCAGAGCATACTGGGTCATGTCTTGATCCTTCTTCATGTAGGCATCGCTGGCTTCAATGCGGTGCATGAGCGAAATCGCACGTCAGCCATCCGGTGCCGGTATCGGCATATCGGTCTGATCGACCTAGTTGCCGCTGGGCGATCGGGATTGAAGCGGGATCCGACAATTAACAAGCATGCGATATGGGAAGGGCTATATGGGTTCAATCATGCCGACCAACCATGGGCTAGAGGACTAGCTAGGAAGAACGGCATCAACAACGGGGCACATCTGCTGCGTTGCCGACAGGCAGCGCTTGGGCCCATGCCCCAAAGGACAGTGATTGATCGCATTTCTGAATTCTACCCTAGGCGCCTTGTCGTTGCGGATTCCTCCGCCATAGCAGCGCTCACGGATATTTTTGGAAAGACGCTGATATGCAACTGCACCTGACGGACAGCGAAACGCTTTTGCAGGATACCGTGGCGCGGCTCTTTTCCGACGAGGTGACATCAGCGCGTCTGCGCGAAGCGGAAGAGACCGGGTTCGACACGCTATTGTGGGACAAGCTGGTCGAGCTTGGCATCGTTGGCATGCGGGCCGCCGCGCCCGATGATAGCGGCATGTCCCTGATGGATGCCGCGTTGGTGGCTGAGCAGGCCGGACGATATGTGGCGCCGGTTCCGCTGGTGGAAGCCATCGTCGCTTCGGCGCTGCTCGCGCGGGCGGATGCCCCTGCGGAACTGCGATCTGCGGTCGAAGGCGGCGCGCTCGCGACGCTGATGCTGAGGCCTGCTCTGCCCGGGCAACGGCAGGTCGTACCGGGCGGCTCCCGGGCGCATGTCATTCTGGCGCTTGAAGGCGACAAACTGATCGCCCTGTCGGGTGCGGCCGGGGCGCAGGTCCGCAATATCGCTAACATGTCGCTATCGATGATCGACATTGCGGATGCTGGGGGCGAACGGCATGTTCTGGCATCCGGCGCCGACGCGAAGAGGCTCTACGACGCCGCTATCGAGGAATGGCGCATTCTGACCGCCGCGTCGATCGCAGGGCTGGGCCGGCGGGCGCTGGAACTGGCCGCGGCTTATTCGAACGAGCGTTTTGCCTATGGAAAGGCGATCGGCAGTTTCCAGGCAATCGCCCACCCTATGGCCGACGGCGCCACCAACATGGATGGTGCGCGGCTGCTCGCCTGGCGCGCGATCGCCTCCATCGCGGCCGGCGACGAGCGCGCGGGTGCACGCGCGGCCATGGCCTATTGGTGGGCAGCGCATTCGGTGGATCAGGCGGTCAAGCATGCGGTCCGCACGTTCGGCGGCTACGGCGTCAGCCTCGAATATGACGTGCAGATATACTTCCGGCGAGCCAAGTTTCTGGCGCTCGTCGCAGGCGACCCGGGGACAGTGCTGGATCAGATAGCCGATCGTCTTTGGGCGGGCGTGAGCGCCGACCTGCCGCCGGCCGGAGAAGTCGCCATCGATTTTGAATGGGGCGAGCGGGCCGAGGCCTATGCGGCCGATGTCCGGGCCTTTGTCGAGGCGAACCTGACGGACGATGTGCGGGCAAAGATCCATCACTCTACATCGGGCTATCATGCTGGCTTTCACAAGAAGATGGCGGAAGCGGGTTATGCTTTCCCCGACTTCGCCCTGGACGGTCAGCCCAAGCTCAGTCGATATGAAGTGATGGCCGCCACGCCGATGTGGGAAGACATGGGCTGGACGCGCACGCCGTCGGCGGTGACGGAGTTCGTCGCCGGCATGGCCGATCTTTGGTCCCAGCCGGAGGCGAAGGCGGAGATTCTCGGAGCGATCCTGTCAGGTGACGCGCTGGGATGTCTTGGCTTCTCCGAACCGCAGTCGGGCTCCGATATCTTCGGCGCAAAATTCAGCGCGGTGCGTGACGGCGACGAATGGGTGCTGAACGGTCAGAAGATGTTCACGACCAACGGCCATAATGCGCGGTACATCCTGATGCTCACGCGCACCGACACCAGCGGCAAAAAGCATGAAGGGCTCACCATGTTCATCCTGCCGATGGACCTGCCCGGCATCGAACTGCATCCGGTTCATACGCTCCAGGATGAAAAGACCAACATTACTTACTTTACGGACGTCCGGGTGCCTGATCGCTATCGCCTGGGCGAGGTGAACGACGGCGCGCGGGTGATGACGTCGGGCCTCAGCTTTGAGCATGGCGGTTCGGGATATCAGGCGGCCCAGAGGGCCATGGTCCGTCGCGCCGCGGATTGGGCGCGCAAGACCGGTCAGGATGGCACGCGCCCCATCGACGACCGGGACATGCGCCGCATCCTGGCCCGCGCCGCAGTCCGCGACGAGGTCGCCGACGTGCTTTGCCGCCGCCAGGAGTGGGCGACGGTCGAGGGAATCCACGAAATTTCCTGGGGGCCCATGGCAAAGGTTTTCACGACGGAATGCCTCTATCTTGACGGTTCGGCCATCGTGGAAGCCGCAGCGCCGATTTCCCTGGTCCGTGGAATCGATCACGACCTTGATATCGTGGAGGTGTCGATGCGGCGCGGCATCGCGATGACGATATATGGCGGGACCAGCGAGGTGCACCGCAGTCTCATAGCGGAAAAATCGCTGGGCATGCCTAAATCGCGATGATCCGCAGCAAGATTGCTTACAGTCTGTAATTTTGCTATCGTGCAGCCGGATCGCTTTTAGGAGAAGGAGGCCATCATGAAGGCTCGCTTTCCAAAGTTCGACTTTTCGAACGTGCGCGCCCATTGGGCGCCGAATAAAGAGTTTGCGCAGAGCTACAACGCGTCGTCGTTGATCCCGGCCTATGTCGAGCCGTTCCTGCTCAAGGTCATGCGGATCGCGCGGGAGAAGGTAAACCCAGCCAACACGCGCCTGATCGAAGAGATCGATATCTTCTGCAAGCAGGAGATGCAGCATTGCAAGCATCATATCGCCTACAACAAGATTTTTCGCAGCCAGGGCTATGAGGGGCTGAAGCCGCTCGAGGACAAGATCGCGGCGGAATATGATGACTGGCTGAAGAACCGCTCCCTGCGCTTCAATCTCGCCTATTGCGAGGGGTTCGAGTCGATGAGCGCGGGCGCCTGCGAAGCCTGGTTCGAGCAATTTGGCGACTTGCTGGTCGGTGCTGATCAAGCGGTCGCGGATTTGTGGCGCTGGCATCTTGCCGAGGAATTCGAGCATCGTACGGTCTGTTCGGACGTGTATCACGAACTGAGCGGCCTCAACCCGATCGCGCGTTATTTCTATCGCGTGTACGGCTTCATCTATGCGGTTAAGCATCTGGGGACATTCAACAAGGCGGCCGCCAGCTACCTTCTGGCGAAGGATCGGGAGAATATGACGCCCGAGGAGCTGGAGGCTTCGCTTGAACGGCAGAAAGTCCTGGTCGCCAGGATCAAGCGTTCCGCTGTGCCCAAGCTGTTGAAGGTCTTGTCGCCCTTCTACGATCCCGCGAAACGGCGCGACCCGCAAGGCCTGCAGGAATTTCTGCAGGAATTCGAGCAAAGGCCTGCTGCTCTGGCGGCCTGACCCGTCGATCAAAACAACCTTTAACAAAGGCCGGGGCATAAACTGCCCCGGCCTTTTTTCATGGTTCACGCCGGAAAGCGCCACATCGGGAAAGGTCGGTGCCGCTGCGCGGCAGGCCTGCGCGCGATCAAATCTGTGCCTTGATCGTCTCGATCACCGCATCGAGCGCGATGACGCCGCCGCCGTGGGGCTTCACCACGAGCGGATTGATCTCGATCGTCGCAATCGTGCCTTCATGCTGCGCTGCGAGCGTGGAAACGCCTGCTATCGCGCGGGCGAGTGCATCGATATCGTGCGGCGGCGCCCCCCGATAGCCCGTCAGCAGCGGCGCGGTCCGTACCTTCGCGATCATTGCGCGTGCCTGTTCCTCGCTGACGGGCGCGATCGCGCAGACCGTGTCCTTGAGCAACTCGACCAAAGTGCCGCCGAGGCCGAAGGTCACGACGGGGCCGAAAGCCTCGTCCTGCGTGACGCCCAGAATGCACTCCACGCCGCCCTTGACCATTTCCGACACGAGATAGCCGTCGATACGCGCGTCCGGCACCCGACCGGGGATCGTGTCGGCCATCTTTGCCACCGCCGCATTTACAGCGGCCGCGTCGGCAAGGCCCAGCGCGACGCCGCCAACCTCGGTCTTGTGCAGGATGTCGGGCGAAACGACCTTCACCGCCACGGGGAAGCCGATTTCGCTGGCCAGTTGCGCGGCCTGAGCGGCATCCCTCGCCAAACCCTCACGGGGAGAGCGGATGCCATAGCCTGCGAGCAGCGCCTTGGCGGTCGCTTCGTTCAGCTTGCCGTCTTCTGGCACCGCGAGCGGCTCGGCAGCGGGCAGGGTAATGCAGACGGGAGCCGGCGTGTCGAATGTCTGGCGGAACCGCCACAGCGCGGATAGCGCGCTCACCGCACGCGAGGGATCCTCGAAGGCGAACATGCCTTTTGCGTCATACTCGCGCATCATCTCGGGGGGACAGGTGACGGACACGAAGACCAGCTGATTGGGCGCGCGGGCATGGGCGTTCGCGATCGCCTGCTGGAGAGGACGCGCCATGGAGGGGGCGGCACCGGTTATGCCCAGGAAAATCAGCGTGGCGTCGAAGGCGTTCGCTTCGAACACCGCGTCCAGCGTCTTTTCCATGATGTCGTGATTGGTGGTGACGAGCCCCGTCATGTCGATCGGGTTATTCGGGCTGCAATGCGGGACGAGCGCGCGCAGCTTGTCCTGCGTTTCGGCCGGGACCTTGCCCATCTCCAGGCCAGCGTCGGACACGAAGTCCGCGATCTGGACGCCGACGCCGCCCGAAATGCTGATCACGCCGACGCGGGGACCCTTCGGCAATGAGCGGCGGGACAAGGCATAGGCGACATCGAGCAATTCGTCGGTGGTGCGCGCACGATGGACGCCATATTGCTCGAAGAGCGCGTCATAGACATTGTCCTGACCCGTGAGCGAGGCCGTGTGCGAGGCGGCGGCGGCGCTGCCCTCCGCCGTGCGGCCGACCTTCATCACGACGACCGGCTTCTTGTTCTCGCGCGCCCGGCGCAAGGCGGCGATCAGGCTGTCGCGGGAGCGCAGGCCCTCAATATAGGCGATAAGGACATCATTGTCGTCTTGGCCGGCCATCCAGTGCAGCGCCTCACCCACGTCGATATCGGCCTCGTTGCCGGTCGTGACCCACTGGGACACGCCCAGGCCGCGCAGGAACAGGTGGCGAAGGAGATAGCCGCCATAGCCGCCCGACTGGCTGGCGATGGCAATGCGTCCGGCTTCGGGAACGCCGTCCTCCAGGGCGGACGCGAACGTGCCGTAAAATTTGGTACGCGCATTCAGCGCGCCCATGCAGTTCGGACCAAGCAGGCGCAGGCCACCCGCGCGCGCGGTCTCGACGAGCTTCGCCTGGCGCGCCTCGCCTTCTCCGCCCACTTCGGCAAAGCCTGCGCCGTAGCAGATCGCCGCCTTTACCCCGCGCGCGATGCAGTCCTCGACCGTTGTCTGGGTGACGTCCGCGCCGATGGCCAACAGCGCAAGATCGACGGGACCGGGCAAGTCGTTGATTGACTTATAGGCCTTGAGGCCTTGGATTTCGTCCCGCATCGGATTGACCGGATAGATGGGCCCGTCGAAGCCTGCTTCCAGCAGATACTGGATCGGCCGACCTCCGAAGCGCCGCTGGTCGGATGATGCTCCGACGATCGCGACCGACCTGGGCGCGAAAAGGGCGTCGAGAGTATGATCGTCCGTGGCTGAGATCGGAGAAAGAGGCGTGTTCATCTCGGTTCGACAATCCTTCATGGGCCAGTCCGTCCGCGTCAACGGGCGCTCGCTTGACCGTGCGCCGCCGGGCGGCACTGACCGCATCTTCGTCGCAAGCCAATATTCACACAGTGAAGGAGCACATATATGCTAAGCCCAGAGCCGAGATATACGACCCTGCGGAGGTTCGATAATCGATCGCCCGACGGCATGGGTGCCATGTTCTTGGCAACCATCAGCGCGTGATGACCGATTAACGGGATAGGCGGGGTAAGCGAGATATCTGTTTATCAAGACATGAATGACGCGGTCTTCCGCGAGGACAGGGACGGTGCCGCGATCCTGACGCTTCACGCACCAGCATTTCGCAACGCCTGCTCCGTGGAGATGCGTGAGGCGTTGCTGGCTCACCTGCGGGATGTCAGCGAGGAGGCGGCTTGTCGCTTGGTCGTCCTGACCGGCGCTGCCGGGCACTTCTGCTCGGGCGGACGCCTCAAGCCCGATGCTGAGCCCGATCCCCAGCGGACCCGGCGGAACGTGGCGGTGCTCCAACAGATCGCCAAGCTGCTTTACGCGGGTCCCAAGCCGTCGATAGCCGCCGTGGAGGGTATCGCTTTTGGCGCCGGCTTCTCGCTTGCCGCGGCTTGCGATTATGTGGTCGCGGCCGAAAGCGCGCGCTTCGGCGCTTCGTTCGGCAAGGTTGGCCTGATGGCGGACGCGGGTCTGTGCTGGACGTTGCCGCAGCGCGTGGGCGCCGCGCGCGCGCGCGACATCCTTTTGACATGCCGCGACGTTGATAGCGAAGAAGCCCTGGCCATCGGCCTTGTGGATCAGTTGGTGCCGACCGGAACGGCGCTCCAGCATGCCCTGACCGCGGGCGAGCGTTACGCCGCCACGGCGCCGCTGTCGCTCGCGGCGACCAAGCGCCTGCTGGACGGAAAGACCTCCCTCGACGCGGTGCTTGAAGCCGAAGCCCATGAGCAGCCCCAGCTTACACTTTCACAGGACTATGCCGAAGGTCGCGCCGCCTTTCGTGAGAAGCGGCCGGCGGTATTCCGGGGCCTGTAGGGCGCGATCAATCAAGGAGTGTTACGGACGTGGACTTGGTCCTGGACGACAAGGTGCAAGCGTTGCGAGCAGAGATCCGCGCCTTTTTCGCGGAAAAGCTGCCAGCGGACTATGCCCGCAAGACGCTGGCCGGCGACAAGCTCTCCAAGGAAGAGCATATCCATTGGCATTCGCTGCTGAAGGAGAAGGGGTGGCATGTGCCGCTCTGGCCCAAGGAGCATGGTGGTCCCGGTTGGGGTCCGATGGAACGGTTCATCTGGGAAGAGGAATCGGGTCTTGCGGGCGCGCCGCGCCTCAACCATGTGTCGCAGGACCTGCTGGGTCCGGTCCTCATCGAATTCGGCACGCCCGAGCAGAAGGCGGAATTGTTGCCGCGCATCCTGTCGAGCGAGGATTGGTGGTGTCAGGGATTTTCGGAGCCGCAGGCCGGCTCCGATTTGGCCAATCTGCAGATGCGCGCGGTGCGCGACGGCGACGACTATGTCGTGACCGGGACCAAGCTCTGGACCAGCTACGCCCATGTCTCGAACAAGATATTCTGCCTCGTCCGGACATCGACGGATGGCCCCAAGCAGGCTGGCATCTCCTTCCTACTGGTCGATATGGAGCAGCCTGGCGTGACGATCAGCCCGATCTACACGCTCGGCCACTCATTGTCGGTCAACGAAGTGCAGATAGAGGATGTGCGCGTTCCGGTCACCAACCTGGTCGGACGCGAAGGCGGCGCGTGGGACATCACCAAGTTCCTGCTCGGCAACGAGCGGCTGATGGGCGCGTGGATCGGCGTCAACATGGCCTTCGCCCGCCAAGTACGCGCTCGGCTGAACGAGACCGGCCCTGATGGACGTCCCCGCAGCGAGAATGCCGTGCTGGCCCAGCGCGTCGCCGAGGTGGAGACCGACCTGCTGGCGCTGCGCTACACGACCTATCGCGTCCTTTCGGACGAACTTTCAGGCAAAGCACCGGGACCGGAAGTGTCCGTCATCAAGGTACGGGGCGGCGAGATCATGCAGGCCTTGACCGAGCTGTTGATGGAGATGGCCGAGGCCGAAGGCATGGTGCATCCCTACCATCTGCCCGAAGGCGGCCCGCCTGTGGTGCCGGTCGAGCTGGAGCACATGGCGCAGCAGTTTTTCGACAAGCGCAAGCTGACGATCTACGGCGGCAGTTCGGAAATCCAGCGCAACATCATCGCTCGGCGCGTGCTTAACGTCTGAGGGGGTAGGGTCATGGATTTCAACTACGACGACAATCAGCGGATGCTGTTCGATACGGTCGATCGCTTCCTCTCGGACAAGCATGATCTTGCGACGCGGGAGAAGCTGCTGAAAGATCCCGCCGCCGAGGCTGCGCTTTGGCGCGAAATGGCGGAACTGGGCCTGATGGGCGCGGCCTTCACCGAAGAGGAGGGGGGATTTGCCGCCTCCATGGTCGATGCGATGGTCGTCATGAACCGCCTGGGCCGTCATCTGGTTACCCAGCCCTATCTCTATACCGCGATCATAGGCGGGCGGATTGTGGCCGGCGGCATGGAAGGCGGTAGCCGGGAAGCGGCGATCGCGAACGTCATCGCCGGCGAAGCGCAACTGGCGCTTGCCGCGGGCAGTACGCACCTGATGCATAGTCCGCAGGACACCAGCTTCGCCGCGACGCGCAGCGGGGGTGACTGGTTGGTTTCCGGCCGCATGCCCGTGGTTCTCAATGGCGACCGGGCGACCCGGTTCATCGTCGCGGCGCGGACGGCCGGCGCGGTAGGCGACCGGGAGGGCGTGACCCTGTTCCTCGTCGATGCAGGCAAGGCGGGAGTATCGCGCCGGGCCTTGCGGACGATCGACGCATTCGGCGCGGCCGAGCTGGTTTTGGAGAATGTTGCCCTTTCCAGCGACAACCTGATCGGCCCCGTAGACAATGCGGTCCCCCTGGTCGAGGCCGCGCTCGATCATGGCGTGGTCGCGGTGTGTAACGAAGCGATCGGGTCTATGGAGTATCTGGTCCCCGCAACCGCGGAATATACCCGCACCCGTATTCAGTACGGTGCTCCGCTCGCCAAGTTCCAGGTTCTCCAGCACCGCATGGCCGACATGTATATTCAGACCGAGACAGCCAAGTCGATGGCGCTGGTGGCGGCGATGTCGCTTGACGGCGACGCAATCGAGCGAAGGCGGATGGCTTCGGCCGCTAAAGTGCAGGTCGGGCGCTCCGCCAAATTCGTGGGCTATCAGGCCGTGCAGTTGCACGGCGGCATGGGCGTCTCGGAGGAGCTGGACATCGGCCATCACTATATTCGCCTGAATGTCATCAACCAGCTGTTTGGCGACACGGCCTTCCACGCCCGGCGCTTCGGCGCGCTGACCTCTCCGCTTCCCGATCAGGCGGCTGCTTAGGTTCTGGCTTGACCCCCATTTGGAGATTACCCCATGACGACCGATTATTCGCGCTTCGATCTCATCAAGGTTGAGCTAGACGGCGCCGTCCTGCGCATCACGCTCAACAATCCCGAGAAGCGCAACATCATCACAGACCCGGTGAACGAACAGATTTCGGACGCTTTCCAGGCCGCGAGTTTCGACCATCGCGTCCGCGTGGTCGTGCTGGCGGGCGAGGGCAAGGTGTTCTGCGGCGGCGGCGATTTCGCGCAGATGAAGCGCAAGGTCGACGATCCGGGCGAGTTCTTCAGGAATCTCTGGGGTTCGCGCCGGCTGGTCTACACCGTTCTCGATTGCCCCAAGCCGACGGTCGCGAAGCTGCACGGCGCGGCCATGGGCCTGGGGGCAACGCTGCCGCTGCTGTGTGACCTCGTTGTCGCCACCGACGACACCAAGATCGCCGATCCGCACGTCAATATCGGCCTGGTGGCCGGCGATGGCGGCTCGCTGATCTGGCCGCAGCAGATGGGCTATGCGAAGGCGCGCAAGTTCCTGCTGCTGGGGGATCCGATCCTGGGCAAGGAAGCGGCTGAGCTGGGCCTCATCGCCGAATCCGCGCCCACGTTCGAAGCCATGCAGGACGTGGCGGAGCGTTGGGTGGCCAAGCTGGCTTCGTCGGCCAGCAATGCGATCTACGGCACCAAGACCGCGATCAATCAGCCTTTGCGCCAGCTTGCGCAGTCGATGATGGATGCCGGCATGGCCTATGAAGGCCTCTCCAACATCAGCCGCGACCATGCCGAGGCGATCGATGCCATATTGGCCAAGCGCGCGCCCAGCTTCACGGGTGACTGAGCACGCGATGCAGTGACGCACTGGCTCCATAGCGGATGATGGTCCAGGTCGGATGATTCCGACGAAGTCCACCCCCCATTGCTGTGCGCCTTAACCGAACGGACCGCGATCAACCCTGCGCCACTCCCGGGTCGTCGCCCGGCTCGGCAATGCATATGTGATGCTATGGCGGCTCTGCTTGTCTTAGGCGATGGCTGCACGGAACAGGCCATCTGGATTTAGAGATGGAAAAGACATCGGTGCTTCAGAGCTTCTTCAATCCCCGCAGTATCGCCGTTGTCGGAGCGGCGGACGATCCGGCCAAGATGCGCGGCAAGCTTTTGAAAATCACATTGGCAAGCGCGTATGCCGGGCCGGTCCATCCGGTGCATCCCAAGGGCGGGATCATTCAGGGACAGACGGCTTACACTAATCTGACGCAGATTCCCGGCGGCGCCGATCTCGTGATGATCGCCACGCCAGGCCCGACGGTGCCAGGCGTAGTGCGCGAAGCGGTGAGTGCCGGTGCGAAGGCGGCGGTCATTCTGTCGTCCGGCGTTGACATGGACGAACTGGCCGACGCCATCGGCGATAGCGGCCTTCGCTATATGGGTCCCAATTGCGAGGGCTATATCGCGCTCGACGGAGCCGCCGCGACTTTTGCGGCAGTGGCAGACGCTGCGCTGGCCGCCGGACGACCGCCAAGGCGGCCCGGCCGCAAGGTGTCGATCGTCTCGCAGTCGGGCGGCCTTGGCTTCGCGCTTTTCGGGCGCGGCATTCGCGAAAATCTGGATTTCCACGCAGTCGTCACGACAGGCAATGAGGGCGATCTTGAGAGTCTCGATTTCGTCGATCATCTTCTCGACGAGGGCGAAACCGGCGTCCTCATCATGTTCATCGAGGGACTGAAGTCGCCGGCCCGCTTCGCCGAGGTGGCGAGCAAGGCCGCCGACAAGGGCGTGCCGATCGTCATGATGAAGATCGGTCGTTCCGAGGCGGGCCAGCGGGCGGCCGTTTCCCACACCGCGCATCTGACGGGGGCGGATACGGCCTATGATGCAGTGTTCGAACGGTATGGCGTCATTCGCGTGTTCGATCAGGAGGAGCTTCTGTCCGTGGCGGCGGCGCTGGCGCGTTTCCCCCACGTGCCGATCGACAAGGTGGCGATCGTCTCGACGTCCGGCGGCGCAGGCGGCTGGGCGGCCGACCTGTGCGGAATCGCCGGTCTTGACGTGCCCGTCCTGAGCGAGGCGTTGCAGGCCGACCTGTCGCAATGGATTCCCGAATTCGGTTCCACCGCCAATCCCGTGGACGTGACGGCGAATGCGGTCGAGGCGGGCGGCGTCCCACTTGTTCATGTTCTGGAGCGGCTCCAGGATAGCGACGAGGTGGACGCTTTCATCGTCAACATCGGCCTTCATGCTTCCAATCGCATTGCCAAGCTCGCGGACATCCTAGGCCCCGTCCTCGCCCGGGCCAGAAAGCCGATCCTGTTCACGTCGCATATCGTTCCGATAGCGGAGAATATGGCGGCGCTGGCCGATCTGGGCGGGCAAGGCTTCCACAGCTACACCGGCTGCGCGGCCGCGCTGAAAGGCATCGGCCGCTATGCCGCCTTCCAGGCCGACTGGCAGCGGCGCGGCGCGATCCCGCCTGCTGCCGCGCCCCAGTTGGTGGCGTTGAAGCCAGGCGTTCTGGACGAAGCGGACACCGCTGCGCTCATCACCGCCTATGACATCCCCATTCCGCCTACGGCATTGGCGAAGGACCGTGATGCGGCAGCGCGCGAAGCAAGCGCCATGGGCTTTCCGGTCGTGCTCAAGATCCAGTCGCCCGATATCTCGCACAAGACCGAGGCGGGCGGCGTCAGGCTCGGCGTGCGCGAAGGCGAAGTCGAGGCCGCTTTCGACGAGATCATGGCGAACGCCGAAGCCTATGATCCCGAGGCGAAGATCGAGGGGATACTCATCCAGAAGATGATGCCCAAGGGTCACGAAGTGGTGATCGGCGTCATCCGCGATCCCGACTTCGGGCCATTGGTGATGATCGGCTCGGGCGGAATCTATCTCGAAGTGCTGAAGGACGTGGTGTTCGCGCCGCCGCCGATCAGCCCCGATGAAGCCAGACGCCTGATACTCAGCCTGAAGACCGCGGCGATCCTCAAGGGTGTTCGCGGTCAGAAGGCGGCGGACATCGATGCGCTCGCCAAGCTCGTCTCCCGCGTTTCGGAACTCGCCCGTACGGAGACCAGGATCGAGCAAATCGATTTCAACCCGGTGTTCGTCTATCCTGAAGGGGATGGCGTCGTCGCCGTCGATGCCCTTGCCGTGGCGATCGATCCCAACGCGCACGCCGTCACCCATGATCACCATTGATCGATCCGGCATGAGGAAGGGAGCGTGACCATACCCATCAAATCCGTCCATCCCGAAGCGGAATATGCCGCCTTCCTTGCGGAGGGGCGGTTCATGGTGCAGCGTTCGGCATCGACCGGCGAGGCGGTATTTTTCCCGCGCGTCGCGCAGCCGGTTACCGGCCGGGACGATCTGGAGTGGGTCGAGGCGTCTGGCGCGGGATCGCTCTATTCGTTCACCGTGGTCCGCAACAAGCCGCCGGCGGCCGATTACATCATTGCGCTCGTCGACCTGAACGAAGGGGTGCGCATGATGAGCCGGCTCATCGATTGCCATCCGGAAACCTTGTCCATCGGCATGCCGCTCCAGGCCAGAATAGGCGATGTGGACGGCGTCCCGGCCGTGCTCTTTCAACCTGTCGAAGGAGCGTCGGCATGACCGGCTTTCCAAGAGGGCGCGCCGCCGTCGTCGGCGCGGCGACCTTCGGCATCGACTCCAAACCGGGCTACTCGGCGATCGAGCTACTCGCCAAGGCCGCGTTCGCGGCCATCGCGGATGCCGGGCTCGCACCCTCGGATATCGACGCGGTCTTTTCGATGCTTCCGGAAGACCCCTTCAGCGCCATGAGCGTACCGGAATATCTCGGCATCCGGCCGCGCGTCGTCGAAACGACACGCACGGGCGGTTCAGCCTTTCAGATCCAGGCCATGTGGGCGGCGCTGGCGCTGGATGCCGGCCTCTGCAACGCCGTACTGATCTGCTACGGCAGCAATCAGCGATCGGGCGCCGGCGGCCTGGTGCGCAGTGGCGGAGCGCCGTTCCCGTTCGAGGCGCCCTACAAGCCGCGCAATCCGACGACCTCTTATGCTCTCGTGGCCAAGCGGCATATGCACGAATATGGCACCACCCGCGAGCAACTGGCCGAAGTGGCGGTGGCGGCGCGCAAATGGGCCCAGCTCAATCCCGATGCCTATATGCGCGACCCACTGTCCATCGACGATGTGATGAATGCGCGCATGGTGTCCGATCCGCTGACGGTCCGGGACTGCTGCCTGGTGACGGATGGCGCCGCGGCGGTGGTGATGACCCGCTCGGATCGCGCGAGGGATTTGCCAAACAGGCCCGCCTATCTGCTGGGCGCCGCCGACGCGACATGGCACCGCAATATCTCGACTTTGAAGGACGTCACGCTGACAGCCGCCAGCGACGCCGCTCCACGCGCCTTTGCTCAAGCCGGCGTCAAGCCTGCCGATATCGACGTGGTCGAACTCTACGATGCCTTCACCATCAACACGATCCTTTTCCTGGAGGATCTCGGCTTTTGTCCCAAGGGCGAAGGGGGGCGGTTCGTCGCTGACGGGGCGATCGCCCCTGGCGGTCGGTTGCCGGTGAACACCAACGGCGGCGGCCTATCCTGCGTCCATCCCGGCATGTATGGTCTCTTCACGATGGTGGAGGCCGTCACACAGTTGCGCGGAGTGGCGGGTGACAGGCAGATCGCGGACGCAAAACTGGCCCTGGCGCACGGCAACGGGGGCGTTCTGTCGAGCCAGGCGGTGACGATCTGGGGTACAGAAGAGACGCTCTAGGCTTGCTCCCTGAAGCAAGGGCGAGTTGGGGCATCTTGCGTGAAAGAAGGTCGAGTGGCTCGGGATCGTCGCGCCGGAGGGCATGACGACATTGAGCGGTGCGGATTGATGAGGAGGGAAGTTCATGGAATCTTTCAGCGTGAACTGGACCGAGGCGGAGATTGACGCCCTCCATAAGCGTCTCGCCGATGCGGTGGTGCCCGCTGCCCCGGAGGGAGCGGGCTGGTCGCTCGGATGCGATCGGGACTTCCTGATCCGGTTCAGGGATTATTGGGTCCACGACTATGACTGGAGGGCGGCGGTCGCCTCGCTCAACCGCTACCCCCAGTTCACCGCCGAGATTGACGGGCTGTCGGTTCACTTCATCCATGTGAAGGGCGAAGGGTCGACGAAGCGTCCCTTGATCATGACCCATGGGTGGCCGGGGTCCTATTATGAGTTCTGGGACGTGATCGATCGTCTGGCTTTCCCCTCGCGCTTTGGCGGGAATGCCGTGGACGCGTTCGACCTCGTGCTGCCGAGCCTGCCGGGCTACGCCTTCAGCGGCAAGCCGGCGCAGCCCATGGGCCCTCGCGCGACTGCGATATTGTGGGACAAGCTGATGACGCAGGTCCTGGGATATCCGACCTATCTGGCGCAGGGCGGCGATTGGGGCAGCATCGTCACGGCCAATTTGGGCTTGAACCATGGCAACACGGTTAAGGGCATCCACCTCAACATGCCGGTGGCGCTGCGTTCGGCCCTGCCGCCCCAGAACGACGCGGAACAGGAATGGGCGCAGAAGTCCGCGATCGCGTATCAGATGCTTAGCGGCTACAGCATGGTGCAGATGATGAAGCCGATGTCGCTGAGCTACGCGGCGGCCGGGAACCCGTTGGGACAGGCCGCGTGGATCCTTGAGCGGTTCCACGATTGGTCGGACCTGTCGGAAGGCGATCTCGAGACGGTCTATGGCATCGATCACCTGATCACCAACATCATGCTCTATGTGATGACCGGCAGCTTCGAAACTTCCATACTCTACTACAACGGCATGGTGCGGGAAGGCGTGCCTGAACTGGCGGAAGGCGAGAAGTGCGAGACTCCGCTGGGCATCGCGGCGTTCCCGTGTGACGCACTGCTGCCCGTGCCTCCGCGCAGCCGGGTCGAACTCACTGCCGCCAAACTGATGCACTGGACGGACATGCCTGGCGGCGGCCATTTCGCAGCGATGGAAAAGCCGGAATTGTTCGCCGCCGATGTGGTGGACTGGGCGAACAAGCTCTGGCCATCTGCGGCCCGGTGATCATCAATGCGTCCCGATCATCATGCTGCCTTGGGTGTCCGGCCGATGCCGGTCCGAGCGGGCGCGCGGCGCGGACGCCTTTGCGGATCGCCGACATGATCCGCCATGAGGAAGGGGAGCGGATTTACCCATCGCCTTTGACTTTTCACAACGCATTGCCTGGCAACTGCCCCTTTTTTGGCATTGACCAGAGTCACGCGCTGTGTTGAAGAAAAATTCAATATGTAAGCGACGGGCCGATTATGTTGGCCTGACTGGTTCTCGGATATGCCCTGCCGACCTGTGCCGAGTTCATCTCAAATAAGGCTCGGCGATAAAGACAGCGTACCAAGGAGAATGGAATGAGCGGTCTCGTTAAGGAGTTCAAGCCTGAGGGATTGGCAAGCCTGCACCTCCCCAAGGATGTGGTGTACAAGATTCCCGAGCCCGGTCATCCGCAATGGGTGAAGCGGCCTGCGGGCCACTGGTATCTGCCGCTGATGTTCGACGTCGCCGGCGGGGTGACGGTCAACGTCATGCGCTATGAAAAGCCGGGCATCGTCGGCCGCCATGTGCATGACGGACCCGTCTATTCCTACACGATCGAGGGCAGCTGGTATTATCCCGAGCATGACTGGGTGGCGGAAGCCGGCAGCTTCGTGTGGGAACCGACCGGCGATATCCACACCCTGACCGTGTCGGCCGACAAGATGATGGCGCTTTACGTCATGCATGGCGGTCTCGTCTCCGTGGACGAAAACGACAAGCCGATCGCCTATGACAATTGCCTCAGCCTTCTATCCTATTGCGATCAGTGGTATCGCGATCACGGGCTGGGCGAGGATTATATAAAACAGTTTATTCGCTAATTCTTCCGCCTGGCCTGGCTCGTTTGCCAACGAGCGCGCGTTCGCGGATAGTGGCAACATATATGCGATGCTGTCCGTCCGGCCCGGTCATAGCTGGCACACGATCTGGACCTTCCGGGCCGATCACGGCATCGCTGATGCGACAATCATATTCGGAGCATCAAGATGCCAGATACCCGGCCCGATCCTGACATCAGGGTCTTCGGCAGCCCGCATCGCTACTATCAGGGGCCTGGCGCGCTCGACCGGCTGCCCGCCATTTGCGCGGATATCGGCCGCCTGCCGTTTCTGGTCGTCGATGCTGATGTTCGGAAGCTGGTCGAGAGCCGCCTTGTGGAGCTCTTCGCGGGGCGGCCCCATCAGGTCGCCGATTTTCGCGGTGAGGTGACGGTGAATCTGATGGACGAGCTGGCGGGCCGGGCGCGCGCCGCCGGCGCCGATCTCGTCGTCGGCATGGGCGGCGGCAAGACGCTGGACGTGGCCAAGGGGTGCGCGATCCGGATCGGCGCGCGCTTCGTTTCCGTGCCGACCGTGGCATCGAACGACAGCCCTGCGGCCAGCGCGCTCGCCGTCTATGACGAGCATCATCGCATGGTCGCGGTGGAATCCCTTGGGCGCAATCCCGAAGCGGTGGTTGTGGACACGCAACTTGTCGCCGGGGCGCCTGCGCAGTTCCTGCTGGCCGGGATCGGCGATGCGATCGCCAAGAAGTTCGAGGGCGAAGGATCGCAGGCGTTTGGCGGCTTGAACGCGCACTATACCCGCCAGCTTCGGACCGGGGCCTACATCGCCAACGGCTGTTATGAGACGATCCGTGCGTTCGGGGAGCAAGCCATGGCAGCCGCCGGCAGCGGCGTACCGAACGAGGCGTTCGAGGCCGTGGTGGAGGCGAATATCCTGATGGCCGGCCTGGGCTTCGAGAATATGGGGCTGAGCCTCGCTCATGGGCTGACGCGCGGCCTGGTTCGCACACCGCACGTCGATCGCGCGCCGCACGGGTACCACATCGCCTATGGCGTTCTGGTTCAGCTTGCGGCGGAAGGCCGTTCAGACGCCTATATCGTTGATCTTGCCGGATTCTACAAAAGGATCGGCTTGCCACGCAGCTTGACCGAGCTTGGCCTCGATGAGGCGACGCCCGACGTGCTGCGGGCGATCGCCGAAAACACCGCCGTCGCGCCCAAGGGGGCGTATCTCGTCGTCGGCTACGATGCCGATGCCTTGGTCGCGGCGATGGAAGCGACGGAAATGCGGTTCCGGAACAGTGCAGGAGAGAGCGCATGATGCTCGATTTTTCCGGCAAGACGGTGCTGGTCACGGGTGGGACCGGCGGCATCGGCGGGGCGGTTGCCACCGCTTTCGCAAATGCTGGTGCGTCGGTGATCGCGACCGGCTGGGGCGCCGCCGAACTGGATGCCCGGCGCAGCGATCCCGCCTTTGCCGGCATCGACATTCGCGAACTGGACGTGGGCGACGATGCGGCGGTCGAAGCTTTGGCAGACGCTACGCAGTCGCTCGACGTGCTGGTGAACTGCGCCGGTATTTCCGCGCGCGACCGGCCGTTCGAGGTCGCGACGTTCCAGCGCAATTACGACATCAACATGTTGGGCACTCTGCGCATGTGCAATGCCTTTCTTCCGCATCTGGAAGCCAGCGGATCGGGCGCCATCGTCAACACCGCCTCGATGATGAGCTTTTTGGGCAGCGGCACGTCGCCGGCCTATGCCGCCGCCAAGGGCGCCGTGGCGCAGGCGACCAAGAGCATGGCGATCGCCTGGGCGCCCAAGGGCATCCGCGTGAACGCAGTAGCGCCCGGATGGATCAGGACGCCGATGTCCGCCAATGCTGTGCATGAGCCGGAATTTTCCGCAAGGATCGTCGCTCGCACGCCCATGGCGGGTTGGGGGGAATCTGAAAATCTTGCCGGGCCCGTGCTCTTCCTCGCATCGCCCGCAGCCGCCTGGGTGACAGGGGTCATTCTGCCCGTCGATGGTGGCTACCTGGCTTATTGATTGCCCACGGCCCATCAAAAGGGGCGGATTGTGATGGGTGATGATTGAAAAGGGGGCTGCCAGGTCGAAGGCGGCCCCCAAATTCATGGTCAATAACGCAGCACCCAGCCGCCATCGACATTGATGGTCTGGCCGGTCATCCAGCGGCCCGCTTCCGAAACCAGAAGCAGCAGTGCGCCGCACAGCGCATCGGGCGTATCGCGGGGCTGCACCAGACAGCGAGCGATGATCGACTGGACGAAGGGATTGTCGTCCGGCGTCATGGAGGAGCCAGCGTCGGTCTTGGTCATGCCGGGAGCAATGGCATTGACGCGGATGTTCTGGCTGCCCAGTTCGGTGGCCAGCGTGGTCGTCGCCGCAACCAGGGCGAGTTTGGTGATGCCGTACAAGCTCTGGGCAGGGAAGGCGCCGGCCGACGACTGATTGACGATCGAGCCGCCACCGCGCGAAGCCATGAGCGGCGCGACGATCTGGCTGCAGTTGATTGCGCCCCAGACGTTGACCGCCATGAAGCGTTCGAAGCCCGCCCTGTCGGTAGAGATGGTCGCCGCCGCACCCATTTCGACCATGAGGGCTGCGTTGTTGACGAGGATATCGACGCCGCCGAAGGCATCTACGGCAGCGTCGGCCATCGCTTGGGCGGATGGTGTATCCGTGATGTCGACCTGCACGGCGATCGCCTTTCCGCCGGTAGCCTGGATCTCGTCAGCGACGCGCTGGGCGCCTTCGCCATTGAGGTCCGCCACGACGACGCTGGCCCCTGCATTGGCGAGCGCGACGGCATAGGCGCGTCCGATCGAATTACCGCGTCCGCCCGCGCCGGTGACGATCGCCACCTTGCCCGCAAGGTCGAAATTTTGATTTGTGAAGTCAGCCATTGCTCATCCTCTCTGCATCATCGCGGGTCAAGATCGCGAGACGGCGGGCATATGTAAACGATTGTTTATATGCAAAGTCAATCTCGCGGCGAGGGGCCGTCCGCCAGGCAGTGAAACCCGTGCATGGATCAAAACAGGATCGCCGCCGTCAGGCCGCCTCGTCGCGCGTCGGCAATATCGCAAAACCGCGCCACCGGGATATTAGCCGAGGGTTTGGGAACAACCATTCCGTATATGATGGCTTAGGGTTGCTGCCTATGTGAGGATACTGGAAGCCTTTATCCTTCACCACGCACGGTCGTGCGATGAATAAGCGCCGGCACATAAGCTATGAAGGAAGCCGGGATGACCTATCTGGATGACAGGGCGAACCTGCGCGGGAAAGTGGCGGTCGTGACCGGCGGAGCCGGCGGGCTGGGCTGGCCGATCGTTCGCGATTTCATGAAGGCCGGGGTTCAGGTCGCCCTCTGCGATCGTGACGCGGCCGCAATCGAAGCCATCGCCAGCGAGATGCAATCCGCGTCGGTCAAGACGCTGCTGCGCCTCGCGGATGTTCGGGACAGCGTGGCGATGGACGCGTTCTTTCAGGAGATCGATCGCGAATTCGGCCGGATCGACATTCTGGTGAATGTCCCCGGCGGCGGGTTTGTCGCGCCGCTGCTCGAAACGCGGCCCAAGGGCTGGCAGGCGGTGGCCAGTCAGAATTTTTTCTACGTCCTGGACACCACGCAACAGGCTGCACGGCGCATGATTGCCCAAGGACAGGGCGGTTCAATCATCTACATCACCTCGATCGAAGCGCATCGCGGTGTGCCAAATCGTGCGATCTATGGTTCGATGAAGGCAGCCGTAGCGCATCTCGCCAAGACGCTGGCCATGGAATTCCACGCAGATGGCATTCGGGTGAACTGCATCGCGCCGGACATTTTCCCGACGCCCAACAGCGGTGGCTCTGCCTTCGATCCCCAATCGCCCCAGGGAAAACTGGAGCGCACCATATCGGTGCCTATGGGGCGCTATGGCGAGGGTGACGATCTTACAGGGTGCGTGCTGTTTCTGGCGTCCGACCTGGCGTCGTACGTCACTGGCGCCACACTACACGTCGACGGCGGCACCTACGCGTCCAGCGGCTGGTTCAACTGGCCGGATCAGGGGTGGATGAATACGCCCACGCAGGAGATTGTCGACATGCTCGCAAGTGCATCGAAGCAACAAGAAGGGTCTTCTTCGACGTCACGGGCGGGGGCGGACTCAGCTTGACAAAGGCGGCGCGCTCTCTAGCTCTGCGGTCATAGCTTACACAGTGTAATTTGGCGCGTTGGCGCCGAGGAGGGGAATGAAATGGTCAAAGTCATGGACGGCGTGCGGATCCTGGAGGTCGCGCAATTCACGTTTGTTCCGGTCGCAGGTGCTATCCTTGCTGACTGGGGAGCGGACGTTATCAAGATCGAACATCCCGTACGCGGCGACACGCAGCGCGGTTTCATCAATCTGGAAGGCACGCCGGTCAATCCTGATCGCAACGTGATGATGGCGCACCCCAACCGGGGGAAGCGAAGCGTCGGCATCGACGTATCCACGCCCGAAGGCCAGCAGTTGATCTACGATCTGGCGAAGGAATGCGACGTCTTCCTCACCAATTATCTTCCCGCCCAGCGTCAGAAGCTGAAAATCGACGTGGAGCATATCCGCGCGGCCAACCCCAACATCATCTACGCCCGGGGCAGCGCCCTGGGCGACAAGGGGCCGGAGCGGCTGAAGGGCGGTTTTGATTCCACCGCGTTCTGGGCCAGGGGCGGGTCGTCCATGTGCATCACGCCGCCCGAACTTGGCGGGCCGCTGACGCAACCAGGGCCGGCTTATGGCGATACGATCGGCGGCACCAACATCGCCGGCGGCATCAGCGCGGCCCTGTTCCATCGCGAAAGGACCGGCGAAGCGGTGGAACTGGACGTATCGCTCCTGGCATCGGGCGTGTGGTCGGTGGGAATGGGGCTGGCGATGACCATGGAGTCCGGGCCGATGGCGCCGCCCCGCATGCCGCAATCCGGCGGCATGAAGGGGAACCCCTTCGTCGGGGTGTTCCAGACGGCGGATGGCCGGCATCTGAACCTGACTGTGCTGACCCCCGGACCTTATCTGGAGGACACATGGACTCACCTCGACAAGCCCGAGTTGATGCAGGACGAGCGGTTCAACACTGTGGAGGCCCTGATGGCGAACTGGGTAGAGGGGAGCGTGGAGGTGACGCGAGCAATTGCGAGCAAGCCCTTGTCCTACTGGATCGATCGCTTCCAGACGCTTCGCGGACAATGGGCGCCCTACCAGTCGCTCGAGGACGTGATGAAGGATCCCCAGGTCCTGGCGAACGACATCATCGTTGAGGTGGAGGCCACCGACGGCGGGGCTCCCATCAGGCTGGCGGCTGCGCCGGTACAGTTCAACCACGAACCGAGCCGCCCAGGCCGGTCGCCCGAAGCCTCCGAACATACCGAAGTCGTTCTGATGGAATTCGGCATAGAGTGGGAGCGCATCGAGCAATTGAAGGCGATTGGCGCGGTTGCATGACTATGGGGCCGACGTGCTGGGCGCGGGTGCGCCCGGCATGCCGGCCTCAGACACGGGAGGAAGTACGGCCAGCCGATCCCTTGTCGCACGCGAAGGCTGCGATAGATCAGTCCACCATAGCCTGAAACTGTTCCAGCAGCCATTGCCGCATGGACGGATCGGCTTCGGGGACCAGCACGTCGAGGTGGTAGATGCGGGAATAGAGCACCAGTCCGGCCGATAGCATCATGAAACGCGCCGCGCGCGCATGGCCTTCGTGAGGTCCGAGCCACTGGGCCATCGGTTCGTAGACGAACTTGGTCAAGAGGCGTTGGGTGACGGCACGCGCCCCCGGGTCTCCCGAAGCCAGCACCATCATGGGCAAGGGCGGCGGCCTGAGGCCGACGCCGTCCAGCAGGAGCGACACCATGCGCGATCCGAATTCCGCACGAGGAATGTCCTTGATGGTCAGCGGGGTCATGGTGTCCGCCAGAGCTTCCTCGAACAGGCGCTCCTTGCTGCCATAGTAGCGATTGACCAGCGCCACGCTCACACCCGCGCGGGCCGTGATATCGCGGATGCCGGTATTCTGGTATCCGCCGGTCGAAAAGGCTTCCTGGGCCGCCAACAGGATGGCTTGGCGCGTGCGTTGTGCATCCTTCACGGAGCGGGCTTCTAAATTCGGCATTGACAAGGCGTATAAACACTCGTTTACTTCATGACAACATCGCGACGCCAATTTCAAAGAAACCGTCCGCTATGTCCAGCTATAACAGCCCTGTCGGAGAGACCCTATGGCGACCGTCGAAGCAGCATCGTCTGCAGTTGTGCAAACCCAGATCCACCTGCACGTAGGCGGAGAACGTCGCGAAACAGGCACTGGCGGCAGTCACGAGCACCTCAATCCGCATTCGCAAAAGGTTCAGACTGTCGTTCCGCTCGCCGGTGTGGCGGAAGTCAACGAAGCCGTCGAGCGGGCGCAGGCGGTTCAGGAAAGCTGGCGCAGGCTGGCTCCCGACAAACGGCGCGACCTGCTGCTTCGCCTCGGCGAACTGATCGAACAGAACCGTGATGCTTTCGTCGAGGCCGCGCGCCTGGACAACGGCCTTACCGCTGCCGCCGGCCATCATACGGTCGATTTCGTGGTGCAGTCCTGCCGTTACAATGCCGGTTGGTGCGACAAGCTGTCCGGCGAGTTGATCGGCACGATGGATACGCGCGGCGAGTTCGCCTATACGGCGCCCGAGCCGATTGGCATCGTCGGCATCATCATCACCTGGAACGGTCCGCTCATTTCGATGGGCATGAAGGTGATCCCGGCCCTCGCTGCGGGCAATTGCGTGATCTGCAAGCCGGCCGAACTCAACCCCTATGTGCCTGAACTGTTCGCCCGCGTCTGCAAGGAGGCGGGGATACCCGACGGCGTGCTGTCGTCCTTCCATGGCACCGCCGAGGCCGGCGAAGCGATCATCCGCCACAAGAAAATTCGCAAGATCAGCTTCACCGGCGGTCCCGCCACCGCGCGCAAGATCCTTGCGATGTGCGCCGAGCAGATCAAGCCGGCGGTCATGGAACTGGGCGGGAAATCAGCGAATCTCGTCTTTCCCGATTGCGACATGGACGCCGCCGTCGCGCTGTCCGTGTTCGGCGTGTTCTTCTTCGGCGCCGGACAGGGTTGCGCGCTGCCGACCCGCGCGATCGTACATGCCGACATCTATGACGAATTCCTGGAGAAGGTCCGCGCGTTGATGTCGACCCTGAAGGTCGGCGATCCGGCCGAGCCCGACACCATCGTGGGCCCGGTGATGAACAAGGCCGCCGCCGATCGTATCGAAGCCATGTTCGATCGCGCCCGCGCGGACAACGCGGCGACCTTCCTCCTCGGCGGCAAGCGGTGTGGCGGCGACCTCGCCGGCCTCAATTACATCGAGCCCACCTTGATCGTCGATGCCGATCCCAATCATGAAATCAGCCAGGTCGAGATTTTCGGTCCCGCCCTTATCGTCTCCAAATTCCATAATGAAGACGAGGCCGTCGCTATCGCCAACAACAGCGAATATGGGTTGGCGGCCTATATCCAGTCGAGCAACGTCGAACGGGTGCTTCGACTTTCCGAACGTCTGTTTTCAGGCGGCGTCTATGTGAATGGCGGCAGCCAGGTCAACACCTATACGCCGTTCGGAGGCATCGGCATTTCCGGCTTCGGCAAGGAAGGCGGACGCGCCGGCATAGAGGAATTCATCCACTACAAGACGGTCACCATCAAGCGTCTGAAGGATTGATAATGCGATCGACCTGCTTGTCGCGTTTTTTGCGGGGCAAGCAGGTGCGTCTTCGGCCACGGAACACCGAAGCGAAGCAACTGAAGCCCCCGCCGATGTCCCGACCGGTGCATCCCATCCGTTACCTGATGGATTCGGACCGCGGCCGTAATCCCCCTTTCTTCGTTTGCGGCGCGCGATCCGGTCATGCTTATCTCCCGGCGCTCGCGTTGCGCGCCTGCCGCTTCACGCGCGGGCGCGGCAAGAGCGGGAATGCCGGCAAGTAGCGCATCGTACGTATCTGCCTGACAGTGCTGACGTGCGAAGGCTGACAAGCGATCCAAGGAAATGAACAGTGAACGGTAGAAACGATCTGGCTTTGGATGGCCTGCCGGAAATCAGCCCAGCTACAAGCAATGTCGCGTTCGCCGCGTTACTGGCTTGTGGGATTTTCCTCACGATCGGGCTATTTGCCCCTGCGCTGCTCTTGCCCCAGATCGAGCGGGCGTTCGCCGTCGAGCACAATGCCTCCTTGCTGACCCAGTTGATCGGCGGCGTCACCTGTTTCTTTTTTGCAATCGGCTCGCCTCTCGCCGGCCTGATTATTGGTCGCGTCGGGAGCCGCGCCGTCATCCTGCCATCAGTCGTCCTCTTCACTGTTTCGGGCGTAGCGCCCATGCTGATCGATGATCTGTCGCTGATCGTCGCCACCCGAGCGGTCGTCGGGTTGGCCGTCGCAGGGATCTTTACCGGCGCCCTCACTGCCATTGGCCAGTTGCCCGACAGGCAACGCCAGAGGCTTTTCGGCTATTTGTCGGTCACGAGCGGGATCGCGGCGCTGGTCCTGTTCCCGACGGTCGCCGAACTCGCAAAATACGGATGGCGCATGGGTTTCACGGTGTATTTGATCGGCATAGCCGTGCTCCCCATCCTGATCACCATACCGGCCAGCCTGGGCAGATCAACGCATGCGGCCGTGGCGAATGTTGGCAGGGCGACGGAGCCATTTCTCAACAGGTCGCTTGTGGGCCTCTTGATTATTGCGGCCCTTGCCGGGATCTCCATATTTATCGGCGGTCTTTTTGCGCCGCTGTATCTCGCTTCAAGCCTCGGCGTCACGGACACACGTCTGCTGGCGATTCCCAGTACATTGGGGTCGGTCGCCTCGCCGATCGCGGCGGCCTTTTACGGCGTTGTTTATCGCCGCGTCGGTTCCGACGCGACTATGATTTTGGCGTTGGGAGGCCTTGCTGTCGCATTCGCACTCGCCGGAGCAGCAGACGGCCTGATCCTGTTTTCCATAGCGATGATGGTGAGTGGTTTCATGTTTGGTCTGTTGACGCCCCACGTCAATGCCGTGGCGCTCGCCCATAGTTCGCCCGTTCATGCCTCCTCCGTTATCGGCCTGGCGAATGGCGTCCTGTTCGGCTCGCAACTATTGGCGCCCTTTTTCGTCAGCGCCGTTCAAATGGTGGCCGCGCCCGCCGGCGTCTTCATCGCACTCGCGGCGACATTGGTCCTGACTGCCCTCGCTCTGGGTGGGCACAGCCGCCTCCACAGGCGAAGCGTCCCATCTTCAGCGTCGTGAAGATTTATCTTTCGCGTGTCATATATTTTCGGACGTTATTGAGAGGTTTGGCACATGGCCGATGACACACCGCCACCGGGTTTCACCTATTCTCCATCTCCCAGTGCCTATGTCGATCACATGGGAAAGCTTTACACCCGCCGCAGCACCACGGCCGAGGGCGTCGAAATAGTGTCGAGCGCCATCAGGGTCGAGGAACATCACGTCAACAGCTGGGGCCTGGCGCACGGGTCATTCATGGCCGGCATGGCGGAAATCGGATGCGCCGGACCTGGGTACGAAGAGGGCGGTCCGCCCGTCGTGGCGATAGAGCTATCCACCCAGTTCATCGCCGCGCCCAAGCTGAATGAATGGCTGGTGGTGCATGGCCAGTTGACCAAGCGCACGCGCTCGCTCGTCTTCACGCAATGCCAGGCGGAGTCGGACGGAAAGCTGGTCTTTACCGCTACATCCGTGCAGAAGATCGTCGGCGCGTGAACGACACACGGCCCGGCTGCCAAATTTCCGAAGATGATTTTTGAACGTCTAGGCAACGGGTGAAGCTGTTTTGACTGCGCGTTGATCGCAATGCAGTCGAGCGGGCATCGCCGAGCATGCATCTTGGCGATGGCCGAAACGCACGATGCCCCCGAATGTGATTCGGGGGCATCCATCGTTCATTTTCGAGAAGTCTCAGGCCTTCTCCAGCTCGCCGTCGGCCTTTGCGACGTCGCCGAACATCTGGAGGATGTCGCCGGACGTGACGGGGCGAGGTTCGACGCCGGGAGCAAGCGGCGCCGGACCGCCGAAGGACTGCGGCGTCACATCGACATTCGCAGCCATTGCCCGCAGCGCGCCCACCGTGCAATTCTCGCGACCGCCCAGCTTGCCGAAGGCGTCATAGTCGAAGAAGCGCAATGCGTTTTCATGCGTGATCTTGTCGATCTGGCTGTCCGGCAGATGCTTGATCGTCTCGTACAGCCGCTCGGGCGCTTCCGGCCAGAGGCAATCGGAATGCGGATAGTCGCACTCGTAGGAAATATTGTTCTCACCGATCCAGTCGACATTATGCAGGCCGAATTCGTCGTCGATGAAGCAGGTCATGAAGTGCTTGCGGAACAGCTCGCTCGGCTTCATGCCGCCAAAGCTGGAATGCGTCCACGCACCATGCTGCTGGAAGGTGAAGTCGGCACGCTCCAGGAAGTAGGGGATCCAGCCGATCCCGCCCTCCGACAGGCAGACCTTGAGATTATAGTCGCGGATCGCCTTCAGGTTCAGCCAGTCGGCGGCGGAGTTCGCGATCGCGATCGGCATGGTCACGATCCAGGCCTCGATCGGCGATTCATCGGATGCGTGCGGCGCGGGGGAACCGCTGCCGATATGATTGCTGATGACGACATTATTGTCGGCCAGCGCCTTCCACATCGGATTGTAGACTGCGTTGTGAATGCTGGGCAGGCCGTGATAGGTCGGGTTGTCGCACATGCTGATAGTGCGCGCGCCCTTCTTCGCGGTGCGCTCGATTTCCTTCGCCGCTTCCTCGGGGTTCCAGAAGGGCACGATCGCGCACGGAATGTTGCGGCCCGGATGCGCGCCGCACCATTCGTCGATATGCCAGTCATTATAGGCCTGCAGCATGCGCAGGCCCTCGGCCGGATCGGCGAACTGCATGAAGCGGCTGCCGTCGAAGCCCACGACCGAAGGGAAGTTGATCGACGACAAAATGCCGTTGACGTTCATGTCATCGATGCGATGGTCGATATTATAGGCGCCACCGCGCATCTGCTCGAGAGCGGCAGGTTCGCAGCCATATTCTTCCTTGGGACGACCGACGACGGCGTTAAGGCCAATCGCCCCGGCGCGCTTGCCGTCGAAAATCCAGAAGTCCGCGCCATTGGCGTCCTTGCTCATCCGCGGCGCCCGTGCCTGCCATTCGGACGGCAGGTGGTTCTTAAACAGGTCGCCCGGCTCGACGATATGATCGTCGACGCTCACCATCACCATGTCTTCAAGTTTCATAGCATGACTCCTTTCGCATCTCTCAAAACTTACAATATGTAAGTGAGTGGAGGCTTGCAAGCGATTTCGCGGTCTTGAGCGGGTTCAATCCGCGACATGGGCGTTGGCTTTTCCGAAAGGATCGTCATCCCCGGCTCCGCGGGGTCCGATCTCTTCGACGTCGCCTCTGGCGTTACGGCCAGGCAGAAAGGCCGGTCAGACTTCGATGAGGACCGCGCCGCCCTGGCCGCCGCCCGCGCACATCGCGGCTACGCCAAGACCGCCCCCGCGCCGCTTCAGATCATGGATCAGGGTCGTCAGCATGCGGCCGCCCGACGCGGCAATCGGGTGACCGATGGAGCAGCCGCTGCCGGATATGTTCACGATGTCCTCGGATATGCCCAGCATGCGGCAGGCAGCCAACGGGACGGCGGCGAAGGCCTCGTTTATTTCCCAAAGGGCGATGTCGCTCGTGGAGCGTCCCGTGCGTTCGAGAAGCTTTTGGATCGTCGTCACCGCAGCCAGGCCGAAATCGCTCGGCTTGCCGCCTTTGGCGGTCCAGCCGAGAATCCTGGCGATGGGAGAGAGACCCTCGCCCCTGGCGAAGTCGGCGCTGCTGACGGTCAGAGCGGCAGCCCCGTCGTTCACGCCGCTGGCATTGCCGGCGGTGATCGAAAAGCCCTCGATCTCCGGGTGCAGCACTTTCAGCGTCGCCAGCTTCTCCGCCGTGCTGTCGCGCCGCGGATGCTCGTCGACCTCGAAAATCTTGTAGGTGCCGTCCATTTGCAGGGCCTGGATCGGGACGATCTCGTCCCGGAAATTCCCTGCGTCGATGGCCGCTATGGCCCGCTGGTGCGAGCGCAAGGCCCACGCATCCATGTCCTCGCGGCTCAAATTGGCCGCCTTGGCCGTGTTCCAGCCGACGGAGATCGACATGTCCCGGTTCGGCGCTTCTTCCGAATCGGGGTGGGTCGGCGGCATCCAATCCTGTTCCACTTCCTCGGTTCCAGGTATGCGACGGCTCATTACGGGGCCGGTGGAAATCGATTGAACGCCGCCCGCCACGATCAGCCGCTCCATGCCCGAGAGAACCTGCCCGGCCGCGAAACCCACCGCGGTCAGGCCGCCGGCGCAGTGACGGTTGAGCGCCACGCCGCCAGCCTGAAACAAACCCAGCTCCACCGCGGCATGGCGCGCCAGTGCGCCGCCGCCGTAGAGGGATTCGGCGAAGATCACGTCATCCAGAAGGGAAGGGTCGATGCCTGCGCGGTCGATAGAGGCCTTGAGGATCGTCGAGGCGAGTGCCTCTCCGCTGGTATTGGCGAGCGAACCCTTGCGCGCGGTGGCAATCGCGGTGCGGGCGGCGCTGAGGATGACGGCTGACGACATGAAGGCCTCACTATATCTGGGAAAATCGAGGGAAGATGAAATGGCGCCATTGGCCACCGGGGATCGTGCGCAGGCTTGCGCGCGCACGTGGCGGAGAAATGCCGCTGTCTGTCAGCCTGTCGCCTCCAGTGCGGGGTCGGCATCGAACTGAGCCAGAAAAGAGTGAGGATAGGGCGCATTGATCGTGGACACAGCGTCCAGCCGCGCGCGCTCCTCAACCGTGAGAACAAGATCCGAAGCCTCCAGATTCTGCTTCATCTGGTCTTCGTTGGAAAAGCCGATGATGACGGTCGAAACCGCGGGCGCGTCGGCCAGCCACGCAAGGGCTACCGCGGCCGGGGGCACGCCGCGATCGTCCGCGATCTGCCGCACGATATCGACGATGTCGTAACCACGTTCCTCATCGAAGGAGACGACCCTGACGGCGCTGACGCGGCCGTTGCCGCCGGTCGGATCCGTCCGGCTATATTTGCCGGACAGGAAACCGCCGGCCAGCGGGCTCCACACCATCGTGCCGATACCTGCATCCAGCGCGAAGGGCACATAGTCATGTTCAAGCTCACGGCCGAGCAGGGAATAATACATCTGCCCGGCGACAAAGGGTGCCCATCCGTTCGCCTTTTGAAGCGTGACCGCCTTCGCCGCGAGCCAGGCCGGCCAATTGGAAAAGCCGATATAGCGGACCTTGCCTGCTTGAACGGCGCGGTCCAGCGCCGACAGCGTCTCTTCAAGCGGCGTCAGCGGATCAGTGCGATGACAGAGCAACAGATCGACATGATCGGTGCCCAGCCGCTCAAGGCTTGCATCCAGCGACTGGCTGACGTGCCGGGCCGACAATCCGACGTCGTCCAGTCGTCCGCTCATCCGCATGCCGACTTTGGTGACGACGATGGCCTCGTTCCTGCGTCTGCCCAGTGCCGCCCCGAGAATGCGTTCGGACTCGCCGCCATGATAGAAATTCGCCGTGTCGAACAGGTTGACTCCGGCATCCAGCGCCTTGTGGATGAGGCGGTCCGATTCCGAAGAGTCGAGCCGGGCTAGGGCGGCGGCCATGCCCGACCCCATCGTCATCGTGCCAAAGGCCATGCGCGACACGATCAGGCCGCTGTTTCCCAAACGCGCATAACGCACCGACTTTTCTCCCATAGCGAACTTATGCGGCTGACTTAGCTATTGCCGGTCGCTTTTTCAGCACCAATGGCATCAGCCATATGATATCATGCGGAGGCCGATGGGGGGCACCATGCCTGGTTCATCCGCTCGCGATAGGCGGGATTGACGACTTCCGTCAGGATATCGAGCCTGTCGGGGCTGGGCGTCCAGCCAAGCTCGCGCCGGGCGCGGGGCGAACGGGAGCGGCTGCACACTCCGAATGCGATCAATGCCGTGAACTTGTCCCAAATCTCGATGGCCTCCGACAAGGAGACGCTGCGGGTCGGAACACCCAGATGGCGACCGATCGCTTCGGCCATGGATCGATAATTCTCTTCGCCGGACACGCAATGGTAGAGCGCGCCACTTACGCCTTTCTCCAGCGCCAGCATGAACAGGTCGGCCAGATCATCGACATGGACGTTGGAGTACAGGTTCAACCCGGCGCCGAGATAACAGACCGCGCCGGTCCTCGCGACGGAGCTGTAGAGATGCTCGATCGTGCGGCATCCGCCATTGCCCCACATGAGGGGCGGCCGCACGACCATGGCCCGCACGCCCCGCTCCGCGAAGCCGCGAACCATCAACTCGGTGTCGAGACGTGCGCCGATATATTTGGACGGCACGAACGGATCGTCTTCGGCGAAACTGTCCTCGCTCCAGTCGCCATCGGTCCTCTGCGAGATCAGGCCGGTGCCGGAGGTGAAGATGAAGGTCTTGCCGGTCCCCTCCATCCGGGAGAGAACCGCGTTTGCAGCAGCAAATTCCTCTTCCAGCATGAGCTGGGCGATGAAGATGACGGCATCGACGCGGTCGATCAGGGGCACAATAGACGAAAGGTCGATCAGGTCGCCCGACGCCGGCTCTATGCCTGCGGCGCGCAGCTTCGCCGCGCTGGACACGCTACGGGCCATACCCAGGACTTCATGCCCGCGCGCCCTGGCCGCCGCGGCGACATGGCTGCCTAGATATCCGGTGGCGCCGCAAACAAGCAGTTTCATCGTCATGCCTTAAGCTGTCACTTGCGCAATCGGGCCGAGGTTTGCACCAGCGCCCGACATGCGATCCAAGTCGTTAGCGGTAGAGTTTCACGGTGACGCCCGCCGTCCTGAACGGATTTGCGGTCGTGCGATGGCTCACTGGCGCGATACTGCGCCACATGTCGGGCCGAACGCCATGGGCGCCCCGGCAGTATCAGATGGGCGATGAAGCGCGCTTCGTCTGACATCGTTCTTGAGTCTTGGCCGGGGTGCGGCGCCGATGGTCAGGGCGGTCGCGCACGGTCGCGCGGATTTGCACCTGCCCGTCATGTCATCGACTATGTGATCATGTGACGGCGCGCAGGCCGTTTTGGCGCCGAGCATGTATGGAGGGGCCGGCGAGCGGATCGCACGGCGCGTCAGCGCCTCGTCCCTTCTCGCGGGTTTCAGGAGATCACAGATTTGAGACGCGCGGCAATTGTTTCCCCCTTGCGAACGGCCGTCGGCGGCTTTGGCGGCGCGTTGCGGGCGCTCAAGATGGAGGATTTGGGCACCATCATTATCAAGGCGCTGGTGGAGCGGACCGGCATCGATCCCGCGCGGATCGATGACGTGATATTCGGTCATGCCTATGGCAGTGGCGAGGCGCCCGCTCTGGGCCGCTGGTGCGCGCTCAATGCCGGCTTGCCGATCAGCGTCGCGGGGATGGAGATGGAGCGACGCTGCGGCAGTGGAATGATGGCCATCTCCACGGCCGCGATGATGGTTCAGACGGGCGCGGCCGACGTCGTCATCGCCGGCGGTGCGGAGTCGATGAGCAATTGCGAATTCTATTCGACGACGCAGCGCTGGGGCTCTCGGCTGGGTAGCGTCACGTTGCATGACCGGCTGGAGCGTGGGCGCGTCCGCTCCCAGCCGGAATGGCGCTTCGGCGTGATCCAGAGCATGATGGAAACGGCGGACAATCTGGCGGCGGATTACGGCATCAGTCGCGAGGAGGCGGATGCCTATGCCCTGCGGAGCCAGCAGCGCGCCGCCGCGGCCTGGGGCAGCGGCGCGTTCGCGAACGAACTCGTCCCGGTGCCCGTGCCGCAGCGTAAGGGCGATCCGATCCTTTTTGACCGCGACGAAGGCATCCGAGCCGATTCCAGCATGGAAGGCCTGGCAAAACTGCGTCCGGTCCATGCCGGCGGGGTTACGACAGCGGGCAACAGCAGCCAGCAAAACGACGCGGCTTCCGCTTGCCTGGTCGTCGCGGAGGACCTGCTGGATGAGTTGCAACTTGTGCCGAGCGCCTTTTTCGTCAACTGGGCGGTCGCCGGATGCGAGCCTTCGCGGATGGGTATCGGTCCGGTCCCAGCGACGGAGAAGCTATTCCGCAAAACAGGCTTGTCGTTGGACCAGATGGATATCGTCGAAGTCAACGAAGCCTTCGCTGCCCAGGTTCTCGCCGTCCTGCGCGCCTGGCAATGGCGGGACGACGACAGGCTGAACGTCAATGGCGGCGGCATATCCCTGGGCCATCCTATCGGTGCGACGGGGGGGCGGATATTGGCCACGATGCTGAACGAACTGGATCGCCGCAAAGGCCGCTATGCGTTGCAAACCATGTGCATCGGCGGCGGCCAGGGTATCGCCGCGTTGTTCGAGCGGCCCTGAGTCCCGGTCCCGGCGGGCGCGGCTGGATCAGCTATTTGCCGGTATAGATCGGGGCCCGCTTTTCAACCGCGGCCGCGACGGCTTCATACTGGTCATCGGTCTGCTGCACGATGGCCTGCATCGCGGCCGCCATCTCCAGCGCGGAGGGGAGGTCCAGTTTGGCGGATTCGCGCAGCAGGCGCGTGTTCAGCCGGATAGAGTGCGCGGGATGGCAGGTAATCCGGGCGGCCAGCGCGCGTGCTTCTTCGATCAGATTTTCGTGGGCCACGACGCGGAGAACCAGTCCTAGCTCGAGCGCCAGATGGGCGTCGATCGTCTCGCCGGTCAGAGTCAGTTCCGCGGCGCGCTGCCGGCCGATCGCGCGGGTGAGAAACCATGCGCCGCCCGCAGCAGAGGTTAGGCCCAGCTTGATGAAGCTCTCCGCGAACTTCGCCTTTTCCGACGCGATGCGCAGGGTGCACATGGTCGCGAAGTCCATGCCTGCGCCCATGGCAGCGCCATTCACCGCAGCGATGATAGGTACTTCCAGATCATGGATCGCCCGGGCGATCGTTTGCACGCCCGTCAGGTAAGTGCGTCTAATCTCCGCCGCGTTGCCAGCAAAATGGCTCGTCCGCGCGTACATATCCTTCAGATTGCCACCAGCGCAAAATACACTTCCTGCAGCCGTCAGGATGGCGCATTTGATCCCGATGTCGGCATTGATATCGCTGCATGCAGCGACGATCTGACGCGCCAGGGCAGGGCTCAGCGCGTTGCGGGTCTTGGGATCGTCGATCGTCAGGATGGCAAGAGGCCCATCCTTTTCGACCTGCAGTACAACCGGATCTTGATTTAGAGGTGACGTCATGTTCGTCCTAAGGTCATAAGCTTTTCGCGGGATTTCGCTGCTTTTGGCGAGGGAGACAGATCGTGCCAAAACAGCTTTGACACTGAGTGTTGGGAACCATGGCGGCGTTTCCTATTCTGGAAGGTAGCCCGCCTAGGCCTGCCTCAAGATCACCTATGGTATCGACATCCGACAATGTCCTCATTTCTGTCTCAATGTACGCTCTTACGCGTGCACATTACCCTATATTTCCGGCGAGTTGCGAGCTTCGTCCACTGGCGAAAACATCCTTCACTGAATCCATCAAGGATGTGCGCCTTCCGACCAAAACACTTTGGCAATTGCTAAAAACCCCTATCGAGGGTGCATTTCGACACTGCGCGCGTAACACGCCGGATATTAAAGATGCTGAATGATCTTTGTTTGGTATATGTAAATGAGATTTAATATTAAACATGTGAATGGTTCCATGTATTATATCTTAGAACCGTGCGTATTTGTTGAAATATATTTCGGTATAAATAGGTGGAGTATATGGCTAACATCATTGTTTCTGGCGGTGCTGGTGCATTAGGCGCAGCAGTTTTTCGCAGACTTGTCAGCAATGGCAATCAGGTCATCGTTGTCGATCTTGCACCTGTATCCCATTATGGTTCTGCGGCGATTGGAGGGGTGGATCTGGCTGATGAGCGGGCCGTAGCTCTAGCCTATGCAGACGCCACCACGCGTTTGGGATCGGTCGATGGTTTGGTCAACTTGACCGGTGGCTTCATTTGGCAGCCTTTGGTTGGCGGATCTGTTGAAGCGTGGGATCGTATGTACCGCATCAATCTGCGGACCACGGTGCTGTCGTGCCGCGCTGCTTTGGAACATATGAAAGGGAAAAGGGGGGCGATCGTCAATGTTGGCGCCGCCGGGGCTGCGAATCCGTCGGCTGGAATGGCGCCTTATGGTGCTTCAAAAGCCGGCGTGCTGGCGTTGACAGAAAGCTTGGCTGACGAGCTGAGGGCGCGTCGGATCCGCGTCAACGCAGTGATGCCCACGATCATCGACACACCTGCGAACAGGCGAGATATGCCGGGTGCTGACACAACAGATTGGGTGCAGCCTGATGACGTTGCAACTGTGATCGCCTTTCTCCTCTCCGATCAAGCCGCTGCCATATCTGGTTCAAGCATCAAGCTCACCATGGGCTCGGACGAAAAGGCTGTGTGAACTGATGGGGTGGATGTCCCGGAACGATACTACGCCATGCTGGACGACAAACCCATGGCCGCGTCATTTAAATCAAATGGCCTGCGGCAATACCGGGGCGGCTCACCCAAATCAGGCCCCATCATCCGCAATTGCAGGCAATCAAGGGCATCCACTGACAATCGGTGAATGCCCATAAAGGACCGGAAATCAGGAATTTCTCAACTGCTGGCAGACGTCGCCAGACCGAGCCGGAATCGAACTCGCACCAGTTCCGTGTTTATTTTCAAATATATGTTGGAAATCAAATGTGCAAACGGGCCCCCAAAAAAGCCCCAGTTCGTTCTTGCTGGAATCGGGAATCACATTGAATTTCCAGTTACTTATCACAATGCTCGACATATTGGAACGGACAATGAACATGGTTGGGTTGTCCGGACCAAAAAGGGAACCGTCCCCCTCCGACGTCTGGCTTGCTCATCGTCAGATATTGCGCTGCTGTCTATTCGTTGCTTCGCAAATGACATTGCGGAATGTTTGGTTCGGAGCACTTATGACAAACTGGTTGCCGTCCGATTGGCTTCCTATTACGGCCAAGTCCTGTCGTTCATTTTGTGAGCGATCAACCTTCGTTTCCCTCAGAAGCCGGCGCCTGATCGGATCAGTCCTCCGATCGGCACTGTAGGCAGTTTCCCACGAGTTCCAAGGCTACGCGATCCATTGCGAAGTGGTGCGCATTGGCGAAATTTTCGATCTGCCGCTTGAGCGTCGGCTCAGCCATTGACTGCAGCGCGCCGCAACTTTTGCATATCATCATAACATCACAAACTTCGTCCATTGCCGCATATGCTGATAATGTCTCGACTCGTCTTACTTTATCTCGACTGATCAGGCGCGCCAGAGTGCGGTATGCCTGCGTCGCCGTAAATTTATGCCCCGAAGCCGATAGCAGGTCGGCAATCTGGTAGGCGCTCAGAGCAGTCGCCGAAGCCTGAAGGCTTGCCAGTACAAGTGCATCAATGTCTGCCGGATTGCGCTTCTCGCGGGGATATGCCGATACGCTCATGGTCATGGTCAGACCTCCCCGTGCAGCCTGGCATGCGTCTTAAGATGCTGATCCTGACCGCGCCACGCGCTACCATGGTTCAGCGGCCCGCGAGGAGGATTGCCCGGCGATCTTCCCTTGATCGCGTCTAGTCCAATTATGCCGGCGGTTCTCGAATTTGCTGGCGTCCCTACCGCAATACAACACCTGTCTATGGATAGCGGACTCATTTTCCTGACCTGCAAGCTGCCCCCGCGCAACGGCCAACCAAAGCTTGTGACCATGAAAAACCTCATAAAATAGATATGTTGTAACATTACTCCTTCATAATGAATTTAAGCAAGAAAGAGTTCCCGGCTCAATTGTCTTCTCATCTCTTAGGTGCCGTGGAGACTGGTCGTGACGCGGCGGTCCCCTCTTCAACTGCCGCCCGCGTCACGCCTGCCACAGGCGCTGCCATTGCGTCCCGCCGCAGTTTCCCCCGGCGGGACATAAGGCGTCAAAAGCTGACGCGGGCGGTCACGCGGATGTCACGTCCCGACAATGGCGCAAAGTCCTTCAGGAAAGAAGCATGGCGGCGGGCAACGACGTCGAATATGTTGTTCGCCGACAGCGCGAAGCTGAGAGGACGCTCGGTACCCCAGGGACGGTAGTTGACCTCTGCATTGACGAGGGTGAAGCCCTTCGTCTCCGTCTCGAAGTCGGACACCCGCTTCTGGTCGTCGGTCCATTCGACCTCACCGCGCACATCCACCTTGGAACTGGTGACGCCAAGACCGCCCAGCAGGCGAAGCGGCGGAATGCGCGGCGCGGGGCCTTCGCCGACGATCTGCGCGTGAACATAGTCGCCCAGCGCGTCGGCGACGAGCTTCATCTCGCCGAATGTGGCGAGGGTGACTGACCCTTGCGCCTCGAACCCGTAATAGCGCGCCTTGGCCTGGCTGAACTGATAGACGGGCAGACCATCCTCTTCTTCGCCGGTCAGCCCTTCATAGATGAAGTTGGAAAACCAGTTATGATAGGCCGAGGCCTCGAAACTGTAATTGTCGCCCTTCCCGCGCAGGACGGCTTCCAGACCCCATGCGCGTTCGGTCTTGAAATTGGGATTGCCGACCTCGAACGCCTGCGTCCCGGCATGCGGACCGTTGGCGAACAGCTCTTCTGCTGAAGGCGCGCGTTCGGAACGGGAGAGATTGACGCCCAGGCGCCACTCGGGGATGAAGCCATAGGACGCGCCGCCCGAGAAGGAGAAGGTGTCGAAGGTCCGCTTGCCGGAAAAGAACTGATCCTGTTCCTCAAGCGGCAATGCCTGCAATTCGCTATGCTCATAGCGCCCGCCCGCTTCCAGCTTGACCGCGCCATAGTCGAGCGTCTGAAGTGTGAAGGCGCCGAACTGCTGCGTATCATTTTTCGGCAGGAAGGCTTCTTCACCGACCACATTGAAGTTCCGCGAATAATATTGGACGCCACTTGCGCCCTGCCAGGGGCCATGATCGGCCTGCACCAGTTCGATGCGGCCTTCCATACCCTTGTTGTAGAAGGCGGTGCCGACTTCTCCGCTCTCTTCCAGTTCGAAATGCCTATAGTCCGCATAGCTGGCGCGCGCGCGAATGGCCTTGAGGAAGCCGCTGCCGGTCTCCACTTCGGCGCGCAGATCCAGTCGATCCTGCGCGAGATCGAGGCGAGGGGCCTCCTGCTCCTGACCGGGGCGGGTCGCATAGCGCACAGGCACGCCATAGAGGCTGTCATAATGGCTGTAGGATACGCCCAGATTGCCGGTCTCGGTAATCAGGGCCGCACCAACGCCAGCGGTCCAGGTCTTGGACTGGCTGTTGGGCAGCTTGCCCCGGATCGCCGCATTGCCGGCAAAGTCGATGGCTTCCTCGCCTTCTTCCGGATCTTCCGCGGGAAGCTGGCTGGATGCCAGTGCTTCCGCGCGGGCGCTGGGCGACAGGGCGTAGCCACCGATGCGCATATTGTCCGATTGCAGATAGCTGCCGTCGGCGTGGACGACGAACTTGTCACCCAGCGGCACATCGACCGAACCGGCGCCGCTGCGCTCGTCGGCTGCGCTGCCATAGGTGGCAATCGCGTCGACATGGACGGGCTCGTCGGGCACGCTGCGGGGGATACGCTTGTCGATGACATTGACCACGCCACCGATCGCCGACGCACCGAAGAGCAGCGACTGGGGACCACGCAGCACCTCGATACGTTCGGCGAGCAATGGATTGACCACGGGCGCGTGATCGACGCTGGTGTTGGACACGTCGATGGAACCTATGCCATCGACAAGGACGCGCACGCGCTCCCCCTGAAGTCCGCGCAAGACCGGGCGGGACGCACTGGGGCCAAAGGAGGTCGCGGACACGCCGGGGGTATGCTGGAGGGTTTCGCCGATCGACGGGCGTATCGCCTGGGTAAGGTCGCTGCCCTGAAGCACCGACGCGCCCGAAAGGATGTCAGAACGATCACGCTGGAACGGCGCAGTGACGATGATATTGGAAGGCGTCTGTTCGTGCGGTGCGGCTTTCTCAGCCCCCTCATCTTCCGCCAGAGCGGGATGGCTGAGCGTCAAGACCGCGATGGCTGAACAGGTCGATAGAAGCAAACTGATGCGCATGGGGTACCCTTTTTGTGATCCGACCCTCGGATCCTCTCCTGAATGCGCTCTTGGCGCTTTCCCCTGTCGCCGCTCTCTTATGCGCCTTTATCGCGCGATACAATATATCATAAACAGTTCATGTCAAAATATTGCCGAGTGTGTGCTAGCCGCGTTACTCCTCAACCATAGCCTGCTTGCCGTGCTCACGCCCCGCAGGCGTGATGGTTTCCTGTTATGCTCCGGCCTGCCTGGTCACCGGCCACGCCAGTAAGTTTGATGTTCGCAATAATTCCGTTCTCGCTCAGGCACGAGCCGTGGTCGCCTTTCCTTTATCCGGTGGCGCTGTTTCATGGGAAATTTCGGTGAAATCGACCGCTTGTTGGTAACGACGTGTCAAAGTTGGTCGGGCGGTCAGGGCCTCGCCGCCATGCGTGGCTGCCGCAGAAACATTATGTAACTATATGGAAATGTTGTATTATTGCGGACGACATTCTTCAGTTCCAGGCTTGTGTAATGATATGATATTACGTATCAGGTCGGCATCCCAGAACATGATCAGGGGACATGCCGTGAGAAATCACCTTCACCATCTGTGCGCCGTATCGATCATTGCGATCACCCCCGGCATCGCCATTGCCCAAGTGGGCGGGCATGGTCAGCGTGACATCGTCGTCACCGCTGCTCCCTTGGGTCAGAAGGCGGATGAGACCGCTACGCCGGTCGTGACCCTCACGGGGGAAGAGTTGATCCACCGCCGCGCCGCGACATTGGGCGAGACGCTGGCCGGTCAGCCGGGGATCAATTTCGAAAATTTCGGCGGCGGCGCCGGCCGTCCGATCATTCGCGGCCAATCCTCGCCCCGCGTGTAGGTGCTGAGCGACAGCGCCAATGTGCAGGATGCCTCGGTCATCTCGCCTGACCATAATGTCACAGGCGAACCACTGCTGCTGCGCGGAATCGAAGTGCTGCGCGGTCCGGCGACCCTGCTCTATGGCAGCGGCGCAATCGACGGCGCGGTCAACCTGCTGGACGAAAAGGTGCCGATCTTCGTTCCGGAAGGGGGGATCACCGGCGCAGCGGAAGGGCGGCTGGGTACAGGCGACGACGAGCGCAGCCTGGTGGCAGGACGGATGGAACAGCGCGGCGACCGTCCGCGCTGTTCCGCCATATCGAGGTGCTCCAGGGCGATCGGCCCTGGGGCGCTTTCCTCGACGCGGGGACGGGCACCAATTCGATCCGCTGGGTGTCGGGGCTCGCGACCGAGCGCTGGGTCGCCGTCACCGGCGCGACTGGTGACGCCGTCCAGGAGCGTGACGCATCTGATCGCGTTCGCCGAGCCCAGGACAGGATCATCGTTGGTAATTGGGCCGACCCGACGCTGCTGGCAGGCGAGAGTTTCGATACCATTCTGGCCGACTATCTGATCGGGGCGGTTGAGGGCTTCGCGCCCTATTTTCAGGAACGGTTGTTCGCCCGGCTACGGACATTGACGCGCGGACGGCTCTATCTGGTCGGTCTTGAACCCTATGTTGCTGAGAGAGTGGAGACGGCGGATGGCCAGATCCTGTGTGACATCGGACGATGGCGCGACGCCGTGCTGCTGCACGCGGGCGAGCGACCCTACCGCGAATTTCCGATGGAATGGGTGCTGGAACAGATGACGGCATCAGGGTTTCGCGTCGTCAGCGCGCATCGTTTCCCCATCCGTTATCAACAGCGATTTGTGAACAGCCAGATCGACATGTGTGCGTCGCGGCTTTCCAGGCTTGAGGATCGGGCGCTGGCCGCAGCGCTCCACGCGCGCGGCGAAGCCTTGCGACAGGGTGCTTTGGCCTTCATCGCGCGCGAAGGCGGGCTGCGCCATGGGTTCGACTATGTCATCGCGGCCGAGACAGGCTGATCGATTCACTGAAAATATTGTGATCAGGGGTGCGCCTGACTGAAACCCCGGTGAGAACGCTGTTCAGGCACCTCAGCTCCGGATTTGGCCTGCAAGGCGCAACTTATGCCAGTTCAGCGCATGACCGATCGCCAGCAATAGCACGCCAGGGACCGTGAGCGCCGTTTCCATCCATTGCGATGGTGCTGCGAGTGCGCCGATTGCCATCAGAGCAAGCCCGGGCAGGGCGATGAGCAGGGGATTGGCACCCCGATGACGTCGATACCCGGCGGACAGCGCCAGCAGGCTGACCGGGGCAGCGAAAACCAGCGCCCAGACATGGAAGGAATCCGGTACGACCATATAGGCCGCCAAGGCGGGTAACAGCATGATCAGCAGCGGCAGGGCCAGACAATGGATAAGACAGATAAAGGATGCGCCGATCGCCAGCCCGTCAAAAAGCTGCTGCCTGGAGGATAAGGCCTTCATGACATTCTCCGATCGACGCTGGACAGGCGTCGCGTATATCTTTATCGGATATGATATACCGTAACATAAAGGTCAAGGGTAGAATATGGCTTCCGCTGACAATCGGCTCCCGGTCACCGTGCTGTCCGGCTTTCTGGGCGCGGGCAAGACAACGACGCTCAATCATATTCTCGCCAATCGCGAGGGGCGGCGCGTGGCCGTGATCGTCAATGACATGTCGGAGGTCAATATCGACGCCGATCTCGTGCGCGGTGGTGACGCGGCGCTGGCGCGTAGCGAGGAGACCTTGGTCGAGATGACCAATGGCTGCATCTGCTGCACATTGCGCGATGACCTTCTGAAGGAAGTGCGTGCGCTCGCCGAGGCGGGCCGGTTCGATGCGCTGGTGATTGAGAGCACAGGCATTTCCGAGCCGCTGCCGGTGGCGACGACCTTTTCCTTCCGGGACGAGGATGGCAATTGCCTGGGCGATGTCGCGCGGCTCGACACGATGGTCACGGTGGTCGATGCGCTCAACCTGCTCGCTGACTATTCGAGCCAGGATTTTCTCGCCGACCGTGGCGAGAGCCTGGGCGAGGACGATACCCGCAGCCTGGTCGGCTTGCTGGTCGAGCAGATCGAGTTTGCCGACGTGGTCGTCATCAACAAGGCGAGCGCCGTGTCGCCGGAGCAGCTTGCCATCGTCAAGAAGCTCGTCGCCTCGCTCAATGCCGACGCGCGGATCGTGACCTGCGATCAGGGCAAGGTGCCGCTTGACGCCATGCTCGACACCGGCCTGTTCGACGAAGAAAAGGCCGCGCAGCATCCGCTCTGGGCCAAGGAGCTTTACGGCTATGCCAGCCATCAGCCCGAAACCGAGGAATATGGGATCGAGAGCTTCGTCTATCGCGCCCGCCAGCCCTTCGATCCGGCGAAGCTCCATGCCTTCCTGACCGATGGCGGGCTCGACAATGTGGTGCGCGCCAAGGGGCATTTCTGGATCGCGACGCGGCCTGACTGGGTCGGCGAACTGGCGGTCGCCGGGGCGCAGACGATGACGGCGCGCATGGGGCGCTGGTGGGCCTCAATACCCAAGAACCACTGGCCCGACGATGATCGCTTCGAGCGCTTCGTTTCGGAGCATTGGGACGGGACCTGGGGCGACCGGCGGCAGGAGCTGGTGTTCATCGGCATCGGCATGGACGAAACGCGCATCCGCGCCCGGCTCGGCGCCTGTCTGCTCCCGGTCACACGCTTCACGCCGGACATGTGGACGGGCCTGCGCGATCCTTTCCCAAGCTGGGAGCCGCAGATGGAGGCAGCGGAATGACCATTTTGGCAGCGCGCAGCGATGCGATGGTAGAGGACGACAACGCCAATATCCTGGCACGGATATGGGAGCCGGACGTGCATCTGGCGCTTTGGCGGCGATCGCTGTCCGACAGCCTGGCGCCGCTCGCCTTGCTTGATTGGGAACAGATTGACGATATCGATGAGCCAGTGTCGCGCGAGACAGTGGCAGCGGACCTCCCTGCTTATCTTGAGGCAGCGGGCTATGCGGGCTTGACGCAAGCGCTGGCAAACGAGCTGGTGCCGCTGTGCGCGCGTTTCGCCGCCATCATGGATTGCTCCCAGATGAAATTGCGGCTGGAGGTCGTCGAAACCGATGCATGCCGCAAATTTCATGCCGACAATGTTTCCGCGCGTCTGTTGATGCCTCTGGTGGGCCCGGGCACCCAATGGGTTCATACTGGCGATGACGACATTGTTCAGGCGCTGCAACCGGGTGAGGTCGGGCTGTTCAAGGGCTGGAAATGGACCGAGGCACCGCGCATTCTCCACCGGTCGCCGCCTGTCGCGGCAACCGGTGAGACCCGCCTGCTTTTCGCGCTGAGCCCGGTCGAACGACAGGACGACGCCTGACGGCACTTTTTGCTCGACCTTCGATCATCAACGCACAACTATCCCAAGATCAGATTCAGACCGGAGGCAGGTGCATGACGTCCCTTCACATATTGGCGCGGTCTTGCGCTATCATTGCGCTCGCGGCCATGGCCGCCGCTCCCGCCGCTGCGGAGGAGGGAATGTGGACCTTCGACGCCTTTCCCACCAAGGCCATGCGCGACAGCTATGGCTGGGCGCCCGATCAGGCCTGGCTGGACCATGTTCGAAAATCGGCGGTTCGCCTGACGGGTGGCTGCTCGGCAAGCTTCGTTTCAGGCGCGGGACTGATCCTCACCAATCACCATTGCGTCGCCAGTTGCTTATTCGACAACAGCAGCGCCGAGGCCGATCTGCTCGACAAGGGTTTCATCGCGGCGCGGCGCGAGGATGAAAAGTCGTGTCCGGGCCAGCAGGCGGAAATCGTAACCGCCATCGCCGATGTCACCGGAACTGTGCAGGGAGCCTATGAGGGCATGACGGGCGAAGCGCTGACGCGCGCGCGCGACGCGGCCATCGCCAAGATAGAAGCCGATGGCTGCCCGGATCGCAAGACGATGCGGTGCCAGGTCGTGACCCTGTTCGGCGGCGGGCAATATAAGCTCTACACCTATCGCAAATATTCCGACGTGCGGCTGGTATGGGCGCCGGAGGATCGGGCAGCGACTTTTGGCGGCGACCCCGACAATTTCAACTTTCCCCGCTATTCGCTCGATGCCAGTTTCCTGCGGGCCTATGAAAACGGCAAGCCGGTCGTGCCGTCCGATCATCTCACATGGAGCCCGCGCGCGCCCAAGCAGGATGAGCTGACCTTCGTTGTCGGCAATCCGGGATCGACGGCGCGGCTGTGGACGCAAAGCCAGTTCGCCTTTGAGCGCGAAGTGCGCCTGCCGATCACGGTGGCTATCCTGTCCGAACTGCGCGGGCGGCTGATCGCCGCGATGGAAGCCAGCCCGGAACGACAGCGCGAAGGCCTCGACATGCTGAACGGCATCGAAAATTCGCTCAAAGTCTATATTGGCCGGACCAAGGCGCTCAATGACCCCGACTTTACCGGAAGGCTTGCCAAGGCGGAAGCGGACCTCCGCCAGCGCAGCGGCGGCAATGCGGCGATTGGCGACCCATGGGCGGATGTGAGTGCGGCGGTGCAGGCCTATCGCCCGCTCTATCTTCCCTATCGGTTCATAACGCCATCTAGCGATCTTTATGGTTATGCCGAGGCTCTGGTCATGGCGGCAAAGGAAAAGGCCAAGCCCAACGAAGAGCGCCTGCCAGGCTATACCGACAGCGCGCTGCCGTTGCTGGAAAAGCAGATATTGGACAAGCGCCCGCTCTATCCCTGGCTGGAAAAGCTGCAATTGTCCTGGAGCCTGTCCAAGGCGCGCGAATATCTGGGCGTGGACGATGCGGACACGCAGTTGCTGCTGGGCAAGGAAAGTCCCGAACAACTGGCCGAGCGGCTGGTGTCGAAGACGCGCCTGGCCGATCCCGACTATCGTCGCCAGCTATGGGAAGGCGGGTTGCAGGCGATTGAGGCGTCAAAGGATCCGCTGATCCAATATGCCCTCAAGCTCGAACCGCGCCAGCGCGCTCTCAAGCGCCAGGTGGACGAAAATTATCAGGGGCCGCTGACGGCTGCCGGCGGCAAGCTCGCCGAGGCGCGCTTTGCGGCCTATGGCAACGCGCTCTACCCTGACGCGACCTTCACTCTGCGGATCAGCTATGGTCAGGTGAAAGGCTGGACCGAACGGGGGAAGGCCGTGCCCTATGCCACGACTATGGGCGGTACATTCGACCGCGCGACCGGGAACGCACCGTTCGACCTGCCGACCGCCTTCGCCGCCAACCGCAAGGCGATCGATCCCGCCACGACCTATGATTTCGTGACCACCAACGACATTATCGGCGGGAATTCGGGCAGTCCCGTCATCGACCGCGGCGGTGCGGTGATCGGCGCGGCCTTTGACGGCAACATCCATTCGCTGGGCGGCAATTATGGATATGATCCGGTGTTGAACCGCACCGTGGTCGTGTCGGCCGATGCGGTGCAGGAGGCGCTGGAAAAACTCTATCCCGCGCCCGCTCTGGTCGCTGAACTCAAGGCGCGCTGAGGTGACGCAACCCATTCAAACCGCTGCCTATTGGGACGAGACGGCGGATGCCTACATCGTGGGCGCGGAACCGTTCACCGCACAATTTTGCCGCGATGCCGTGGCGCTGGCCGAGATCGAAACGGGCATGTCCCTGCTTGATATCGCGACGGGGCCCGGCGCGCTGGCGCTCGCCGCAGCAGCAGAAGGCGCGCAGGTGACCGCCATCGATTTTTCCGCGACGATGATTGATCGGCTCGCTGGCCGGTCTGATGGACTTGCCATTACGGCGCGGCAGATGAACGGTCAGGCGCTCGATCTGCCCTCAGACTCGTTTGACCGCGTCTGCTCGGTATTCGGTGTGCCGCTTTTTCCCGATTGGCGAGCGGGCCTTGCCGAAATGGCGCGCGTGCTGCGCCCCGGCGGCCTCGCCGTCCTTGGGGTAGCGGCTAATCCCTATGGATTTGGTCCGAACCAGCTATTGGCGCAGGCGCGGCTGGCCCTATGGCCAGACATTGCGATCGACATGGATATGCCTGGCATGATGGCGCTGCATGAGGGCGATTGCATTATTGCCGCGTGCGAAGCAGCAGGGCTGGCGCACGTCACGCTGCACAGCCGGACCCATGACATCGTGCTGCCAGCGGGCATATTGACCCATGACAGCGCGATGATCGGGTCAAACCCTTTGATCGCCGGGCTGAGCGAAGGCGAGCGCCGCGCCGTCATCGCGCAGGCGCAAACCATGCTGGGTCCTTGGCGCGATGGCGATCTCATCCGCATGCCGGGGACGGCGCATCTGGCGGTCGCGACCAAGCCGGGCAATAAGGGGCGAGAAGCCGCATAAGATGGCGCATCGTGACGGAAGGACAGCAAAAGATGATGCATAACAACAGTTTGAAAGTTTCCTTTCGTCACCGCTTGGCCGGCGCACTATGCCTGTCCCTTTGCGGATGGGTACTGGGGGGCGCCGCAGCGCCGATGCAGCGGCCGCCATTGACCGACACGATGATGAACGAGCAGGTCAAGGCCTATGACTGGGTTCGCCCGCAGGCCGACTATGTGCGCAAAGTGGTGATGATCCCGATGCGCGACGGGAAGAAGCTCTACACCGTCATCGTGTATCGCAAGGGCGTGAGCGATGCGCCGATCCTGCTGAGCCGCACGCCCTATAATGCCGACAAATCGACCAGCCGCAACCGCAGCCAGAAGATCGAGGAGATCCTGCCCGTAATGGACGCGGAGTTCGTCAATGACGGCTATATCCGGGTCTATCAGGACGTGCGTGGCCTCGACGGGTCGGAGGGCGATTATGTCATGAACCGCCCGCTGCGCGGCCCGCTCAACCCGACCAAGGTCGATCACGCCACCGACGCCTATGACACGATCGACTGGCTGGTGAAGAATGTGAAGGAGAGCAACGGGAAGGTCGGCATAACCGGCTCCTCCTATCTCGGCTTCACGTCGCTCATGGCGTTGATCGACCCGCATCCGGCGCTCAAGGCCGCGGTGCCGCAAAGCCCGATGGTCGACGGGTGGATGGGCGACGACTGGTTCCACAACGGCGCGTTCCGCACCTTCGGCTTCGACTATGACCTGGGCCAGACGGTGAAGAAGGGGGGCGGGGCGGTCCCCAAGGGGACGGGCGACGAATATAGCGCCTATCTGGACGCGGGTTCGGCGGCAGATTATGCCCGCGCATACGGCCTGCTGGACCTGCCGGTGGTGCGCAAGGTGCTGGAGCATCCCAGCTATGACGCATGGTGGCAGGGGCAGGCGGTCGACAAGCTGCTGGAGAAGAGAAAGCTGACGGTTCCGACCATGCTGGTCGTCGGCCAGTGGGACCAGGAAGACAGCTATGGCGCCCCGGCTGTCTACCGGGCGCTGGAAAAGCAGGACGCGGCCAATGACATGGTCAGCCTCGTCATCGGCCCCTGGCGGCATAGCCAGGTTAATTATGAAGCCCGCGCCCTTGGCCCGTTGCAATGGGAAGGCGACACGGGGCTGCAGTTCCGCACGCGGTACATGAAGCCTTTTCTGGACTGCCATCTCAAATCCAATCCGCCGCCATGCACTACTCCTCCCGTGCTGACCTATGCGACCGGCGCAAATCAGTGGGAGGTGTCGCAGCAATGGCCGGCGGGCACGCCGACGCCGCTTTACCTCGGCGGCAATTTCGGCCTGTCCTGGACCAAGCCGGAAACGGGCAGCGACAGCTATGTCTCCGACCCCGCCAAGCCCGTGCCGATGCTGCCCCGCCCGGTCCATATGCAGGGGGATGAATGGCGCACCTGGCTGGTGCACGATCAGCGTTTCGTCGACGGGCGTCCGGACGTGCTGAGCTACACGACCGGGGTGCTCGACAAGCCGGTGCACATCAAGGGCGCGCCCAAGGTGGACCTGCGGGCCGCAACGACCGGTCGCGACAGCGATTTCGTCGTGAAGCTGATCGACGTCTATCCGCAGGAGAATGCGGCCAACCCCGTTATGGCGGGCTACCAGCTTGGCATCGGCATCGAGATTTTCCGCGGTCGCTATGTCCACGGCTTCTCCACCCCCGCGCCGCTGGAGCCGGGCAAGACCTATGCCTTCCAATGGTCGCTGCCCAATGTCGATCATGTGTTCCTGCCGGGTCACAAGATCATGGTGCAGGTGCAGTCGAGCCTGTTCCCGCTCTATGACCGCAATCCGCAAAGCTGGGTGGATTCGATCATGGAGGCCAAGCCCGCCGATTATGTGAAGGCGACCGAGACGATCCACAGGGGCGGCGATGCGGCCAGCGCGGTCTGGCTGCCGATCGTCCAGGATTAGCGGCGGCGCTTAAGCCCTACACCCACTCTCCCTTCAGCCTTCAAACTTCGGTGCCTTGTCGAAGTCGGCCTTACCGAAGGGTTTGTCGGTGAACAGATAACCATAGTAAAAATTGCGCAACCGCTTGTGGAACGCGCGGATGCGGTCCTGATAGGCGAGTTGGGCCTGCATATCCGTATCCGCCAGGCGAGTGAGCAGGGACTGAACCCCGACCGAAGGCAGTAGCCAGCCGATGGCATGGGCGGCCGCGTCGCGCGACTCTATGGCGTTCCGATAGTCGGCGACCTTCTTCGCAACGCTTTCGTCGCCCACCTGATGAAAGGCGAGATACCATTTATAGTGGAAGGCGGCCGTCAGGGGCGGGCTGTCCTTCCATTCGGGATGGTTGGCGTAGAAGGCGCGCATCGTGTCCTCGCGCGGAATGTCCCAGGCGCGGTTCACCGCCTCCCGCTGGGCCAGGCTTATTTCGACGCCCTGACCGACCGGGATCACCCGGTTGATCGCGACATGGGCAATGGTCGGCAGGACCAGCGTCAGCACCAGCCACAGTCCCGCCAGCGTCGCGGCATTGGCGACCGAACTCCAGCGCATACGCCCGATCAGCAGCGTGACGCCGATCCAGAAAGCAAGGTAAAGAGCGACCAGACCCAGCACGGCCAGCAGCTGACCGACGGGCACATGCGACAGGATCGCGCCGATCGAGAGCGGCAGGGCAAGTGCAAGGAACAGCAACCCGCCGCGCAAGCCCACGCGGCGCGCCCAGAGATGACGCCCCGATCCCGCCAGGGCGTCCAGCATCCGCAGTCGTGCCGCTTCCCGTTCGCCCGACACAAGGTCGTGAAACAGCGCGATCACGAACAGCGGCGTCAGATAAACGAGAACGAACGCAAAATCGAAGCGGCCGGGTAAAGCCAGCTCTGGGTTGAAGGCCTCGCCGTCGTAAAGCTGTGCTTCCAGCCCCAGCGCGCGGACCCGCAGGATATAGGGCGCGACATCGCGCAGGCCGAGCGCCGCGAAGGCCAGCGGCGCCGGCGTGTCCCAGGTCGCATGGAAGCTGTAATAGGCGGCGCTCCCTGCATCCTTTTCCTTGTCCACCCATTGGGCGATGCTGGCGATATCCTGTGCCTGCTTGGGCTGGATACGCGCGATGACATCCCGTTGGCGGTCTATCTCGGCCATGCCCGCGACCACGGCGGCGCAGGACAGAAGAGCGACGAGCAGCAGCGCCAGCGCGGCCATGCGCGACCGCAGCAGCAGGCGCAGTTCGTGGGCGATCAGGGTCATGAACGGGCTTTCTGAAGATGACGCGCGACGGGCAGCAGGGCCAGCCCGGCGAGGATGAGCCAGCCAAGCAGCAGGCCAAGGCCGGGCACGCTGGCCTTCACCAGATCGGCGGCATCGGCGGACTTGAAGCGGAAGGGCGGGATTTCATGCCAGTGCCCGGCGGAGATACGCTTGCGCTGGTCAGCGCCCGCGTCGCTCGCGGTGTCATTGGCGTAGCTCACGGCATCGGCCTGAAGCCGGTTCAGCCGCTGCACCATGTCATAGCGATAGGCTTCCGCCTGCGTCAGGAAACGGCGATGGCCTTCCAGGTCGGTGCCGGCCGCCGCCATCGACAAGCGTCGCAACGCAATGGCGGGGCTGACGACGCCGAACCCGTCGTTCAACCCGCTCTGCGCCCGCTGGACGGCGAAACTGCGGTTCGCATAATCGTCGAACAGCCTGGATGTCAGCTTTTCGCCCTCCACCGCCAGCAGCCCTTTATAGTTGACCGGCAGATCTTCGATACGCGTCACGCCATATTGGCGCAGCGTCCTTTCCTTGAACGCGGTGAAGAAGGGGTCGTTGGGATTGTGGCTGTCGCCCAGCTTGTGCAGGTCATGCGCGATGGCAATGTCGGTCTCCAGCCGCGTGGGCAGCGCGTGCGCCTGCGAGGCCACGTCCGGCGCGACCCGTGGCACCAGGATCACGAGGACCGCCCACAGCGCCAGCAGAGCAAGAAGCGCATCGCGCCCGCGCCTGACCAGCGCGGAAACAAGGATGGTGATGATCGCCCAGAGCGCCAGATAGGCGGCATAGCCGAGCGCGATCACCAGCATGGGGCCGGCGAGCGCACCGGGCTGCCCCGCGATCAGCAGGAAAGCGATCATCGCGGGCTGCCCGACCAGCGCCGCTACGAGGGCCAGCGCGAGCAGCTTGCCCAGGATCAATGCGCGGGCGGACACACCCTGCGCCAGCATCTGGCGCAATGTGCCGCGTTCGCGTTCGCGTGCCACCGCGCCATAGCCCAGGAAGATCAGCAGCAGCGGCGCGATCACCTGCAAGACGAAGGCCGGCGTCAACTGGCCGAAGCGGACGAGCAGAGAGGACTGGCGGACATCGCCAAAATTGGCGCTGTTCTGGCGATGGCCTTCCAGGAACATGCTGTTGCCGGTGAAGGCGTCCACGCCCGGATCGAAGGCGGCGAGCGGCCCCAGCGGGCGGAAGATGAAATTGCCATAATGGACCATCCGGTGCGGGTGGCGATCGGGCTGGGCCTCGAACGCTTCGCTGGCCTGCGCCTGAAAGCGGGCGCGGGTTTCGGCGATGGAGCGCTGGTGGGACCAACTGATGAGCGCCGCCGCCAGCGTCAGCAGAACCAGCAGGGCAAAGGCGATGACGGCGACCCGATTGCGCCGCATCAGGCGCAATTCATCCCGCGCGATCAGGCTGACGGCGCTCATGCGGCGACCACCTCGCGCGCGAATTTCCTGTGCAATTCGCGCACATCGAACCGTTCCTCGCCCTGCGCCGACGCTTCATCGACGATACGGCCGGACTCCAGAAAGCCGATGCGGTCGGCGATGTCGGCGGCCGACAACAGGTCATGCGTCACCATCAGCACCGCCGCGCCCTTGCGCGCGACATCATGGACCAGCCGGTTGAAGTCGGCGGTGGCGCGGGGGTCGAGGCCGGAAGACGGTTCGTCCAGCAATAGCACCGGCACTTCGCGCAGCAGGGCGATGGCGATCGCCACCTTCTGCCGCATCCCCTTGGAAAAGCCGCCAAGCCGCTTGTCCCAGGCTGCATTCTGCAAGCCGGTCGCTTCGAACGCGCCATCGATGGCGTCTCCAGTCGGCTGTCGGCCCGCCAGAGCCAAGAGATAGGCGGCGTTTTCCCGTGCCGTCAGATGCTCATAGAGGGCGACATTTTCGGGCACATAGGCAATCTGTTCTCGCGCCTTGTCCGGCGCTGCTGCCGGATCATGGCCTGCGACCAGCACGGTGCCGCTGTCGGGCCGGGCAAAGCCCAGCAACGCAGACATGGTCGTCGATTTGCCTGCGCCATTGCCGCCCAGCAGCGCATAGATCTCACCGGCATCGACATGCAGGCTGAGGCCGCGCAGCACAGGATGGTTACCGTAGGAGAGGTTGACGTCGGACAAGAGGATGCGCTGGCCGGTTGCGGTCAGGGACATGAATGAGGCTCCTTGGCTGTTGCCCCAAAGCATTTCGCCAATGCAGCAATCTGTCAATGGGACGATATAACATTTTCAGTTGCGCGCGCTGGGTCATCGCCTTAGAGGGCGAGCGATCAGTGATATAGTGTATCATTGACGCAACAGGGGGCAATCATGACTGTTTTTTCTTTGCGGTTCGCACTGCTCGCGTCTGCGATCTCCGCTATCGCGCCGTCTGCACTGGCGCAGCAAACCGTGCCGGGTGAGAGCGAACCCAACATCCTCGTCACCGGTTCGCGCGAGGCGAGCGCCAGCATCAACGGCTTGGTCGTCGATCCCCTGTTGCTTCCGCAAAATGTGCGCATCCTTGGCAGCAATCTGATCGACGAGGCAGGCTTTACCGACCTGTCGCAGATGTTCGACCTCGCAGGCGGCATGGCGCGGCAGAACAGCTTTGGCGGCGCATGGGACGCCTATGCCATTCGCGGCTTTTCCGGCGACATCAACCAGGGACCGGACCTGCTGCTCAATCGTTTCAACGCCAATCGCGGCTTCAACGCGCGGCGCGACGTCGCCACGGTCGAAAGCTTCCAGGTGCTCAAGGGACCGGCCTCCGCCCTGTCGGGCAAGGGGGAACCGGGCGGTTCGATCAACATCGTCACCAAGGCACCGCTCGACCATTTCCATGCCTCGACCGAATTATCCTACGCCAGTTACGACACGGTCCGGGCCAGCGCCGATTTCGGCGGCCCCGCGTCCGGGACCATCTCGGCGCGGATGATCGCCGTCTATCAGCAGGGCGACAGTTTCCGGGACTTCAACGAAAGCGACCGCCTGCTATTGGCCCCTTCGATCGCCTGGCAGCCGAGCGAGAGCGTGCGCTTTCTCTACCAGCTTGAATATAATCTGGTGCACTTCACCCATGATCGCGGGCTTGTCGCGGTAAATCGCGATGGCAAGGCGCTGCCGCGCAGCCGCTTCCTGGGTGAGCCCAATGATGGGCAGATGCTCCAGCGCACGGGGCAGCATCAGGGCAGCGTGACGATCGACCTTGCCGATGGCGTGGCGCTGGAGGCCGGCGTGCAATATCGCGACGGCGTGATGCAGGGTCAGTCGACGCACAACAGCGCGCTGGTCGGCACGCGCCTGCGGCGGCAGTTGCGCATTCACGATTATGACTGGCAGGATCTGTCGGGCCGGATCGAACTGAGCGCGAATCGCACGCTGGGTGGTGTCGGACACCAGATCCGGATCGGCGCCGATGCCTATCGCTATGACCAGCGCCGCGTCTTCTACCGCTTCAGCCCGACGGCGGCCAATCCCTATGACATTGACATCTTCAATCCGGTTTACGGCCAGCCCAAGCCGGTTGCGACGCTCAACCAGAACCTGCTGGAGCAGCAGCGTGGCGAGAGCCTCTATGCGCAGGATCTCCTGACCCTCGACGACCGCTTCAGCCTGCTGCTCGGCGTCCGGCACGACTGGATTCGCCAGCGCGTCAACAACTACCGCAGCGGGGCGGTGGATCGGCAAAGCCCGTCCGTCACCTCGCCGCGCGCGGCCTTCACCTACGCGCCCAGCCAGTCGCTGTCCGCCTATGTCAGTTGGGGGCGATCCTTCCGCTTCAATCAGGGCGTCGATGCCAATTCGGACCCTTATGCGCCGGAACGCGGAGAGGCGCTGGAGGGCGGCGTCAAATATGCCCTGCTCGACAAGCAACTGACCGGCACGCTGTCGCTCTTCCGCATCACCAAGAAGAATGTGCTGGTGAGCGACGGCACCAGCAGCGGCTTTTCAATCGCGGCTGGCGAAGCGCGTAGCCGGGGCTTCGAGTTCGACCTCAATTATGCGCTCGATGAGCGGTTCAATCTCACCGCCGTCTATGCCTACACCGATGCCGAAGTGACCAGGGACACGCGGCCCGCGCTGCTGGGATCGGCGCTCAGCAACGTCCCGCGTCATTCCGGCGCCATTTATGGCCACTGGCAGTCCGATGCCGCCAATCCCGGATCGATCGGTCTGGGCGCGGGTCTCACCTATGTCGGCGAACGGCCCGGCGATGACGTGAACAGCGGTTTCCGACTGCCCGACTATGTCACCGCGCGCCTGAACCTTTCTTACCAGGTCAGCAAGCATGTCGGCCTGCGTCTGGATGCGGAAAACCTGTTCGACGCCTATTATCTGGAAAGCAGCTACAGCAATGTCTGGATCACGCCCGGCACGCCCCGCACCGTCCGCGGAAGACTGGTGCTGTCGCTGTGATCGGAAAACATAGCAGCCCTCTCATCCTTTCGGCCCTCCTGTTGAGCCATCCCGCTACCGCCCAGCGTACTGACGAAAATGCGGTGCGTGAGGCGGAGGATGGCTTCGGAAAAAGCGTCGGCAGCGATTCTGTCGGCATCTACGCCAGCGGCAATGTCCGGGGTTTTTCGGCCAGCGACGCCGGCAACAACCGGGTCGAGGGCCTCTATTTCGACAAGGCGGGCCAGATCAGCAACGTGATCGTGCGTGGCTCCACGGTCAGGGTCGGCCTCACATCCTTCGGCTATCCCTTCCCGGCGCCGACGGGCATCGTCGATGCCGACCTCCGGCGGGTCGGCGACAAGCCGGTTGTCAGCGTTCAAATCAACAGTGGTGACTATCTGGGCACCGACCTGGTGATCGACGCCGCTGTGCCGGTGACGGAGAAGCTCGACGTCAATCTCGACCTTGGCCTCTATGATGACGAATATGTCAGCGGCGCCAGCGCCTGGTTCGTCAGCTATGGCAGCGTGCTGCGCTATCGTCCCGTTCGGGGGGTGGAGGCCACCGCCTTCGTCGCGGGCTATCGCTATGGCGACGAGGAGCAGGCGCCGGTCATCTATACGGCCGACGGCGCGCCACCGCCGCGCATCAGGCGCCGCCGCTATTTCGGGCAGGACTGGGCCGACTGGGCGGGCGACAATCGCAATATCGGCGGCACGATCAAGGCGAATCTGGGCCGGTGGCAAATCGCCATGGGCCTGTTCGACAGCCGCTTCACCAAAGACGATTATGCGTCCGCCTATTATTCCGGCGTGGATGCGCAGGGGCTGGGCCGTTCGACGCTGTTGGTCGGACAGGACCAGAGCAATCGATCGACTTCGGGGGAGGCCCGGCTGAGCCGCACCCTGGGCAGTGGCGCGCTGGTGCACCGCCTGCTGTTGTCGGCACGGGGACGCAGGGCGGAAGCGCGCTATGGCGGCTTCGACACGATCGATCTGGGAGAGGCGACGATCGGCGTCCCCGATCCTCAGGCGCAGCCCGCCTTCGCCTTCGGCGAACGGACCCGTGACCGGGTGCGGCAGATGAATTACTCGGCAGGCTATGAAGCGCGCTGGCGCGGTGTCGGCGAATTCAACCTGGGCATCACCCGTGCCGATTATCGCAAGACGGTCGCGCAGCCCGGCCTTCCCGCCGAACTGGTGCATGATCGCCCCTGGCTCTGGAATGCGGCGATCGCCGTCACGCCCACCGCGACGACGACATTCTACGGCGCGATGACCCGCGGGCTGGAGGAAAGCGGCGTGGCGCCCGCCAACGCCGTCAACCGCAACCTCGCCTTGCCTGCCCTGCGCACGCGGCAAAAGGAAATCGGCCTGCGCCAGCAACTGCCCGGCGGCATGAAGCTGGTCGCGGCGCTCTTCGACCTGCGCAAACCCTATTTCGACATCGACAGCCGCGACGGCTATTATCGCGCACTGGGCGATGTACGGCATCGCGGCCTTGAAGCCTCCCTTGCCGGTCAGCCCTTCGCCGGCATGAACATGGTGATCGGCGCAGTCTATCTGCGTCCCCGCGTGACGGGACAGGCCGTCGATGAGGGGCGCCTGGGCAGAAAGCCGATCGGCCGCACCAACCTTACCATCGACGCCAATCTCGACTATCGCCTGCCTGACATGCCGGCGCTGTCGTTCGACATGCATCTGCTTTACGAGGGCGAGAAGGTCGCTAACGCCGCGAACAGCGCGACCTTGCCGGCGCAGGCGGTTATCGATCTGGGCGCGCGCTATCGCACAACAATAGGCGGAATTCCGACGCTGGTGAGGCTTCAGGCCAAAAATGTGACGGATGTCTTTGGTTGGAAGGTGTCGGGCGGCGGGGGGTATACCCTCTTGCCCGGGCGAAGACTGGCCGCAGCCCTTACCATGGACATCTAGGCCCCCATCGTCTGCGGCTACAGGCAAATGAGGGCAGTCGCTGACAACTAGCGATTACCCATAAACTAACAGAATCAGGGATTTTTCCACTGCTGGCAGACGTCGCCAAACAGGATTTTGGAGGCCCGAGCCGGAATCGAACCGGCGTATACGGATTTGCAGTCCGCTGCGTCACCACTCCGCCATCGGGCCATCCGGTGGTGGGCGGCCCCAATGTGCGGCTTTGCGGCCAAAGTCAAGATGAGGCCGGAAACCGGCCGCGAGAATCTTGAGGATCGAAGCGCAAAGCCGCTTGGCGCGAACCGTCCGCTGATTTAGAGGTCCGAGTATCTCCATAGTGTATTGCATTGCCAATACAGTTGTGCCAAGCGAGGACCCGTCGTGACCGAGCAGAATTTTTCTTCGATGCGAAACGCCATGGTTGAAAGCCAGTTGCGCACCAGCGACGTGGACGATCCGCGCGTGATCGCCGTCATGGCCCGCGTGCCGCGCGAAGCCTATGTGCCGGCGGATCGCCGGGCTATGGCCTATGTCGATCGTTCCGTCCCGCTGTCCGCAGGGCGTGCGCTGAACCCGCCCCTCGCTACCGGGCGCTTGCTCAAGGAAGCGCATGTCGCGCAGGGCGACAGGGTGCTGCTGATCGGTGCGGCCACCGGCTACAGCGCCGCGCTGCTGGCCGAGCTGGGCGCAGCCGTCACCGCAGTCGAGGAAGATGGCGGCGCGGAGATCATGGTGCAGGGCGTGACCGTTGTGCGCGGTTCGCTGGCGGCCGGTGCGCCGGCTGGCGCGCCCTATGACCTGTTGTTCGTCGATGGCGCAGTAGAGGAAGTTCCCGCCGCGCTCGTCCAGCAGCTTGTCGACGGAGGACGGGTGGTGACGGGCATTGTCGATCGGGGCGTGACACGGCTGTGCAGTGGGCGTGTGGTCGCTGGCGTGCTGGGCCTGTCCAGCTTGACCGACACCGAAATGGTGACGCTGCCCGGATTTGCCGCCCCGGCGCGGTTCACATTCTGATTGTAGACGGGGATACATGACAGCGAAGCGATCTTCCATCCGGCGTGTGACCGCCACGGCTTTGCTGTCGGTTTCCCTGCTCGCTGCCGTGCAGGCCCGGGCCGAGACGCTACAGGGGGCGTTGGCCAAGGCCTATGCCTTCAACCCGACCCTGACCGGCGCGCGCGCCGGCCTGCGCGCCACCGACGAGAATGTCCCAATCCGCAAGGCGGATGGTCGCCCGGCGCTCAACGTCACTGGCAGCTATAGCGAAAGCATCCTGAAACCCACGATCAGCTTTACCTCGCCCCAGCGCACGGTGAACGCACAGGCCCAGTTGAGTGTCCCGATCTACGCCGGAGGCACGGTGCGCAATGGTGTCAAGGCGGCCAAGACGCGGGTCGAGGCGGGGCAGGCAAATCTGCGCGGTACGGAAGCCAGCATTTTTTCACAAACGGTCGCGGCCTATATGGACGTTATCCGCGACAGCGCGATCGTCGCGCTGAATCGGGCCAACGTCAAAGTACTGGATGTCAATCTCCAGGCATCGAACGACCGGTTCGAAGTCGGTGACCTGACGCGCACGGACGTCGCTCAGTCCGAATCCCGGCTGGCATTGGCGCGGTCGGACTTGCAGACGGCGGAAGCGACGCTGATTGCCAGCCGCGAAAATTACATCGCGCTGGTCGGCGAGGCGCCGGATGCGCTGGAGCCGCCGCCGGCGCTGCCGGGACTTCCGGCCGATCCCGAAACGGCGGTTCAGGTCGCGTTGAAGGACAATCCCGACATATTGGCTGCGCAGAAGGAACGCGAGGCGCGCCGGTATGATGTGAAGGCGGCGCGGGGTTCGGTGATGCCGACGGTGTCGGCTTTCACCCAGGCGGGCTATACCAATTATCTCGACACGCTGGACAATGGCGCATCGGGCGGCGGGTCGCAGATCAACAAGCAGGCCGCAGCCGGGGTCCAGCTCAATATACCGCTCTATCAGGGAGGCGGGCCGGCCGCGCAGGTGCGCCGCAGCCAGGCGCTCGAATCCCAGTCGATGGAACAGGAAATCGAGGTGGAGCGCAGCGTGATCGCGCAGACGCGCGCGGCCTTCGCCAGCTGGCAAGCGTCGTTGCAGACGATTGAATCGAGCAAGAAGGCGGTCGATGCCACGGGCCTGTCGCTGGAAGGCGTCCGCGCGGAAAACTCGGTCGGCAGCCGTACCATCCTCGACATATTGAACGCCGAGCAGGAAGCGTTGATCGCACGGGTCGAACTGGTGTCCGCCCGGCGCAACGCCTATGTAGCCGGCTTCAGCCTGCTGGCCGCCATGGGTCATGCGGAGGCGGACGATCTGGGACTGGACAACGGAACCCTGTACGACCCGATGGTCAATTATGACCGCGTGAAGGACAAATGGTTCGACTGGGACTTCGACCCCGCGCCGACCGCCAAGGCGACGCGCACCGTTGACAGCGTGCCGCAAAACGCCAATGTGGAGCCCGCAGCGGCACAATGACGGCCGGTTGCCGGTTCAGGGGACGGTCATGGGCGATATGAGCAAGGAGCCCTCGATGGAGGAGATCCTCTCTTCCATCAAGCGGATCATCGCCGAGGAAGGCGAGGAGGCGATACAGTCTGCGCCGCGTCGTAGCCGGCCGGAGGCAAAGGCGCCTGTCGAAGCCGCCCCGTTGGACCCGGCCGCCGTGGAAGAAGTACTGGAACTGACCGAAGAGATCGCGGTGGAGACTGCCATGCCCGCTCCCAAAGTCGCCCCGAAGCCAACGGCGCCGGTGGAAAATGACGGCATACTGTCGGTCGAGAGCGAGGTGGCGGCGCGCCATTCGCTTGCGGCCCTGTCGTCCATGCTGGTGACGCCACAGGATGGCGGCGACAACACGCTGGAAGGGCTGGTGCGCTCGATGCTCAAGCCCATGCTCAAGGATTGGCTGGATTCGCGCCTGCCCGCGCTGGTCGAGGAAATGGTCGCAAAGGAAATTGCGCGCATCACTGGCCGCTAGGCCGCCCCTTGCGGCGACTTCCTGGCCGTCCTAGACCCTTCGCATCCCGACGACGTTAGCCCGATGCGGCGCGTCGCCTGCCCGATACCGAAGGTGATTTCATGAAGACTTTTCTGCTTGCCGGGTTGGGGGCTATGGCCCTGGCCGCCGGACCCGCTGTCGCGCGCCCCTTCACGCCCTCCGACATGGTCACGCTCGACCGTGCAAGCGCACCTGCGGTCTCGCCGGACGGTAAATGGCTGGCCTACCAGCTTCGCAGCACGGACCTGAGCGCGAACAAGGGGCGGATCGACCTGTATCTTCTGCACATCGGCAAGGCCGGGCAAAGTCCGCGCCTGATCGCGTCGATGCCGGACAAGAACGAAACATCGCCGGCCTTTTCGGCGGACGGCACGGCGCTCTATTTCCAGTCTAATGCCAGCGGGGACGACCAGTTGTGGCGCGCGGCGCTGTCCGGCGGCGATCCGGTGCAGGTCAGCAAGGCGCCGGGCGGCATAACCGGATTCCTGTTAAGTCCCGATGGGTCGCGGGTCGTTCTGTGGGCCGACCGGCCGGTGGGCGCGAAGACGCTGGACGATGTGAAGGCGGATGCGGCTGCTGATGCGGGCAGCGGTCGCGTGTATGACAAGATGTTCGTGCGCCACTGGGACACATGGTCGGACGGCCAGCGATCGCAGATATTCGTCATGCCGCTGGCCAGTGGCCCGGCGGTGTCCGTAATGGGCGCGCTGGTCGGCGATACCCCGTCCAAGCCCTTCGGCGGTGGCGAGGAAATCGCCTGGAGCAGGGACGGCAAGACATTGTTCTTCGCGTTGCGCGAGGCTGGACGGATCGAGCCGCTGTCGACCAATCTGGATATATTCTCGGTTCCCGCCGACGGCAGTGCCGCGCCGACCAACCTGACCGATGCGAACGACGCCACGGACACGCTGCCGGTGGTTTCGCCCGACGGGAAGTGGCTGGCCTATGCCGCGATGAAGCGGCCGGGCTATGAGAGCGACCGGCTGGTGCTGACGTTGCGCGACATCGCGACCGGGGAAACAAGGGCGTTGACGCAGGGCTGGGACCGGTCGGTCGGCTCGATTGCCTGGGCGGCGGACGGCAAGTCGCTGCTGGTGACGGCCAATGACGTGCTGGACAACCCGGTATTCCGGGTCGACGCGGCATCGGGCAAGGTCACCCGGCTGACGGAGAAGGGACATGCGGGCAGCGTGGTGCCGTTACCGCAGGGCGGTTTCGTCTATGCGCTCGACAGCATCCAGTCGCCCGCGGACTTTTGGAAGATGCCCGTGAAGGGCAGGCCCGTCCGCCTGACCGATGTCAATGCGGCGAAGCTCGCCGGGGTCGATGACGTTTCGGTCGAACGGTTCAGCTTCAAGGGCGCGGCCGGAGACACAGTGTGGGGGCAGATCGTCAAGCCCAAAGGCGTGACCGGCAAGCTGCCCGTCGCTTTCCTGGTCCATGGCGGTCCGCAGGGCAGCTTCGGCGATTCCTGGTCCTACCGCTGGAACCCAAAGGCTTTCGCGGCACATGGCTATGCGGCGGTTACGATCGATTTCCATGGCTCCACCGGATATGGCCAGGCTTTCGTCGATAGCATCAACAAGGATTGGGGTGGCAAGCCGCTCGAGGATCTGAAGCTGGGTCTTGCCGCCGCCGCGGCCAGGGATGCCCATATCGACGCGGGCAATGCCTGTGCGTTGGGCGCCAGCTATGGCGGCTATATGATGAACTGGATCGAGGGTCAGTGGACCGACGGGTTCAGGTGCATCGTCCAGCATGACGGCGTGTTCGACGCCCGCGCCATGGCCTATGAAACCGAGGAACTGTGGTTCGACGAATGGGAACATGGCGGCCCCTATTATGAGCAGGCGGGGGAATATGAGAAATGGAACCCGGTCAATCATGTGGACCAATGGAAGACGCCGATGCTGGTGGTGACGGGGGAAAAGGATTTCCGCATCCCCTACACGCAGGGACTTGCAGCCTTCACCGCGCTCCAGCGCCGTGACATCCCTTCGAAACTGCTCGTCTTCCCGGACGAGAATCATTGGGTGCTGAAGCCGAAAAACTCGTTGCAATGGTATGGCGAGGCTTTGGGCTGGCTGGACAGATGGACCGGCAAATAGGCTGACGCCCTGCCGTGATCCTGCTACTATGGTGCCGCCTGACGATTATGGAGGGGCGGCATGACGATGGTGCTGATCGCGGCGATCGCCTTTGTGGGCAGCCATTTCATCCTGTCGCATCCGCTGCGTGCGTCCATCGTGGGAAGGACGGGCGAAGCCGCATTTCTGGGCCTTTATTCGCTGGTCGCCTTCGCGACATTGGGCTGGCTGGCGATGGCCTATCGCGCCGCGCCGGAAACGGCGATGCTGTGGCCTGTCGGCGATGCGCTTTGGGCGGTCGCGACCCTTGTCATGCTGCTGGCGGCAATCCTGCTCATGGGATCGTTCGTTGGCAATCCCGCCATGCCCGATCCGACCGGCCGGAACACGGCGCCGGCGGAGGCGCGGGGCGTCTATGCGATCACCCGCCATCCGATGATGTGGAGTTTTGCGCTGTGGAGCATCAGCCACATCCTTGTCTATCCCATGGCCGCCGGCATCATCGTCGCGCTGGCGATGCTGGTCCTGGCGCTGGCCGGTGCGGCCTTGCAGGACCGCAAGAAGGAAGCTCTCAAACCGGCGCTCTGGCGGGAGTGGGAAGCGCGCACCAGCTACTGGCCTTTCGCCGCCATAGTGGCCGGGCGCGCGCGGTTCGGCCGGTTCGGCGCGCATACGCTGGCGGGCGGGGTCCTGGTCTGGCTGGTCGCGACATGGGCACATATCCCGCTGGCGGGATGGGCGGCGGGAATCTGGCGCTGGGTCCCCTGATAGTTTCGCTGGAATGGAACGGGAAGGGCCTTTAAGGGCGCTTCCATGACCGAGTTGCCCAAGACATTCGACCCCGCATCCATCGAATCCCGCTGGTACGCCCATTGGGAAGAAAAGGGGCTGTTCCGCCCCGAACGCCCGGACGCGACGCCCTTCACCATTGTCAACCCGCCGCCCAACGTGACGGGCAGCCTGCATATTGGCCATGCGCTGGACAACACGTTGCAGGACATCATCATCCGCTACGAGCGGCTGCGCGGCAAGGATGCGCTGTGGGTCGTGGGCACCGATCATGCCGGCATCGCGACGCAGATGGTGGTCGAGCGGCAGCTCAACGCGCAGCAGCAGAAGCGTACCGATTTCACCCGCGAGGATTTCATCGCGAAGGTTTGGGAATGGAAGGCGGAAAGCGGCGGCGCGATCACGCGCCAGCTGCGCCGTCTGGGCTGCTCCATGGACTGGGCGAACGAACGCTTCACCATGGATGAAGGCTTTTCGAAGGCCGTCATCAAGGTGTTCGTGGAGTTGCACAAGCGCGGACTTCTGTATCGCGACAAGCGTCTGGTGAACTGGGACCCGCATTTCCGCTCGGCCATCTCCGACCTTGAGGTGGAGACGAAGGAAACGCAGGGCGGCTTCTGGCGTTTCCGCTATCCGCTGGCGGACGGGGTTCGCCTTGCTGACGGCAGCGATCATATCGTCGTCGCCACCACCCGGCCCGAAACCATGCTGGCCGACATGGCGGTCGCGGTCCATCCCGACGATCCGCGCTATCGCGATGTCATCGGCAAGGATATTCTCCAGCCGATCACCGGCCGCCGCTTCAAGATCGTGGCGGACGAACATGCCGACCCGGAACTGGGCTCCGGCGCGGTCAAGATCACGCCCGGCCACGACTTCAACGATTTCGAGGTCGGCAAGCGCGCGGGCATGAAGGCCGGTGACATGCTCAACATGTTCGATGCCGATGCCAAGGTGGTGCAGACCGCCGACGGGAAGGTGCCCGACACCTATCTCGGCATGGACCGCTTCGATGCGCGCAAGGCGGTGGTCGAGGAGATGAAGGCGCTGGGCTTCCTGGTGCCGCATGTCACGAAGGACAAGGAGGGTGAGGAGGTCGCCGCCGACTTCGAGCCCCGCACCATCCAGACGCCCTATGGCGACCGTTCCGGCGTGGTGATCGAACCCTGGCTGACCGATCAATGGTATGTCGACGCCGAAACGCTGGCCCAAGCCCCGATGCAGGCGGTGCGCGACGGCGCGATCGAGATTGTGCCCAGGAGCTGGGAAAAGACCTTCTTCAACTGGATGGAGAATATCCAGCCCTGGTGCGTGTCGCGCCAGCTCTGGTGGGGACACCGGATTCCGGCGTGGTTTGGGCCAAGAATTATCAGTACGCTCGAAGGTTTGAAGCCAGCTTTTAGTTTTGCCAACGACCCTGAATTTGCGACGAAGTCGTCTGAACCCGATTATGCGGTTGTCGCGGAAACAGAGGCAGACGCTCTGGCGCAGCTAGCTGATTACTACGCCCAACTTGGCCATCGCGAGTTGGTAGTTTGCGACTCCTCATCGGAAGCGATGACGGTGCTCCTACAGCCCGGCTTTAATCTAGATACGCATTTGCCGGTGTGGCGAGATAACGACGTGCTAGACACCTGGTTCTCCTCGGCGCTCTGGCCCTTCGGCACGCTGGGCTGGCCGGAACAGTCGGAGACGCTGGAGCGTCACTATCCCAACGACCTGCTCATCAGCGGCTTCGACATCCTGTTCTTCTGGGACGCGCGCATGGCGATGCAGGGGATGGAGTTCATGGGGCAGGTGCCGTGGCGCAAGCTCTATCTCCACGGCCTGGTCCGCGCCGCGGACGGGCAGAAAATGTCCAAGTCCAAGGGCAATGTGGTCGATCCGCTCGGCCTGATCGACAAATTCGGCGCGGACGCGCTGCGCTTCTTCATGGCGGCGATGGAAAGCCAGGGCCGCGATGTGAAGATGGATGAGAAGCGGGTCGAGGGTTATCGCAACTTCGCGACGAAGCTGTGGAACGCGGCGCGCTTTCTCCAGTCGAACGGCGTCACCGCTTCGACCGCGCATGAAGCGCCTCCTGCCGCACTGCCGGTCAACCGCTGGATCATCGCCGAAACGGTCGCGACCGTTCAGGCGATCGATACGGCCATGGCGGAACTGCGGTTCGATGCGGCCGCCAATGCCATCTATCATTTCGTCTGGGACCAGTTTTGCGACTGGTATATCGAACTGACCAAGGGTGCGATGGACGACGAAACGCGCGCCGTCGCGGGTTGGGCCTTCGACCAGATCCTGGTCATGCTGCACCCCTTCATGCCCTTCATCACCGAAGAATTGTGGCACCTGACCGGCGACCGCGCGAGCGAACTGATCGTCGCGCGCTGGCCCCAGGCGCTCGCCGCCGTCGACACCGACGCGCAGGGCGAGATCGACTGGCTGATCCGCCTTGTCAGCGCGATGCGGACGGCGCGCACGGAACTCAACGTGCCGCCGGGCGCGAAGCTGCCGGTGATCGTGCGGGATGCCGCGGAAGCGACGCAGCGCCGGCTCGACCGGCAGGGCGCGGCGCTGGCGCGGCTTGGCCGGGTCGAAAGCCTGACCTTCGGCGAACCGCCGGCCGGCGGCGCGGCGCAGATCGTGGTGGATGAGGCGACCTTCATCCTGCCGTTGGAAGGCGTGATCGACATTGCGGCGGAAAAGACCCGCCTTGCCAAGGCGCTGGCTGCGGCAGAGAAGGAGCGGGACGGGCTGGGCGGTCGCCTGTCTAACCCCAGTTTCGTGGAGAAGGCCAAGCCCGAAGCCGTGGCCAAGGCGCGCGAGGACCACGCCGAAAAGAGCGCCGAAGCGGAACGGCTGAAAGCCGCGCTCGATCGACTCGGCTGAGGACGGGCGCATAGCGTCGAACGAACAGGGGGCAGGGCGATGGCGGCAGGTGGCGCGGGTGGCAAGGATCTGACACGGGGGCCGATCGCATCGACCCTGCTGCTTTTCGCCGTGCCCACGCTGGTGGCGAATATCCTCCAGTCGCTCAACGGATCGATCAACGCGATCTGGGTGGGGCGCTTCCTGGGCGCGCAGGCGCTTGCCGCCACGGCGAACGCCAATATCATCATGTTCCTTCTCTTTTCGGTCGTGTTCGGCTTCGGCATGGCATCGACGGTGATGATCGCGCAGGCCGTCGGTGCGCGAAACATCGAGGATGCGCGCCGCGCCTTCGGAACGGCGGTCGGCTTCTGCTGGCTGCTTGGCATGGCGACTGCGATCGCGGGATGGTTCGGGTCGCCCGCGCTGCTGCGGCTGCTGGCGACGCCCGATGCGGCGTTCGACATGGCGCTGGTCTATCTGCGGGTGATTTTCATCGCCATGCCCGCCACCTTGCTGTCGGTGATGATGTCGATGGGCCTGCGCGGGGCGGGGGACGCCCGGACGCCGCTGATCTTCATGATCGTCAGCGTCGCGATCGACCTGATCCTCAATCCGGTCCTGATCCTGGGGCTGGGTCCGTTCCCGGCGATGGGTATCGCCGGATCCGCGACCGCGACGGCATCGGCGGGGGTCATCAGCCTGCTGGGCATCGTCATCTTCACCTATGCCAGGGACCTGCCCCTGCGGCTGAGGGGCCACGAACTTGCCTGGCTCTGGCCCGCACGCGCCGAGTTGCGGATCCTGATCGGCAAGGGTTTGCCCATGGGGCTACAGATGATCGTGATGTCGCTGTCCGGGCTGGTCATGATCGGCCTGGTCAACCGCGAGGGGCTGCTGGTGACGGCGGCCTACGGCGCCGCGCAACAGATATGGACCTATCTCCAGATGCCGGCCATGGCGATCGGCGCGGCGGTCAGCGCCATGGCGGCGCAGAATATCGGTGCGCGCCGCTGGGACCGGGTGGGCCGGATCGCAGGCTATGGCATCGGTTTCCTGCTGCCGGTGACGGGGCTGATGATCGGCGGCATCCTGCTGTTCCACGAACCGCTGCTGATGCTGTTCCTGGGCGCCAACCAGCCGGCCATCGATGCCGCATGGGATATGCAGTTGCTGGCGACGTGGAGCTATTTCTTCTTCGGCGTCACGATGATCCTGTTCGGCGTGATGCGGGCCAACGGCGTGGTCCTGCCCCCGCTCATCATCCTGACCTTCACCCTGTTCGGCGTGCGCCTGGGCTTTTATCACCTGGCCTATCCCGCATTGGGGGTGTCCGCGCTGTGGTTGAGCTTCCCGCTCGGGTCGGTCATATCGCTGCTGCTGGCATGGGCCGTCTACGCGCATGGCGGCTGGCGCAAGGCACGGTTGATGGTGCCGGTCCATAGCGAGGAATGCCGGGAAAGCGTGAACAGCGAGGCGGAACCGGCCGGACGCCTGACGCCCACCGGCTGATCAGCGGCCCTGGCTGCGCCAGCGCGTGATCGTGCGGTCCAGAATGTCGATTTCGCCGCCGGTCTGGCGCCACAATTCGGTAAAGCTGGGATCGCTCGACGCGGGACGGCGATGTTCTTCCAGATTGTCCAGGCTGACCCGGATCGGCACGGCGACGCCTTCGCCGCAGATGATCGCCTCCCTGTTGCGCAGCGCCGGGATCGAATCGAGGAAACCGCGCGCGCCTTCGGGCATGGCCGCCTTCACGAATGCCTGGTCACGGTCGTTGTTGAGTCGCATAGAGATGATGGTGCCGCATTGTGACAGCACGCCTTCGGCCAGATCGGACGGCCGCTGGGTGATGAGGCCCAGCGACACGCCATATTTGCGGCCTTCCTTGGCGATCCGTTCCAATATCTTGCGCACGGCCTGACCGGCGCCGACCGTCGAATTGGGGATGTAGCGATGCGCTTCCTCGCAGACGAGCAGGATCGGGCGCTGCGGCTCGTCCCGCGCCCAGATCGCGTAGTCGAACACCAGACGCGACAGCACGGAAACGACCACCGAGGTGATGTCCGAAGGCATCGCCGACACGTCGATGATGGAGATCGGCTTGCCGTTGGAAGGCAGGCGAAAGATTTTCGCGATGAAATCCTGCATGGTGTCGGCCACCAGCATGCCGGAGAACATGAAGCTGTAGCGTGGGTCGGCCTTGATCTCGTCGATCTTGGTCTTGAGCCGCATATAGGGCAGCGAGTTCGTGCCCTTGTCCAGCTTGCCCATCTCGTTCTGGAGGATGGTGGTGAGGTCCGAGAGCATATAGGGGATGGGCGAATCCACCGTCAGCCGCCCGATGCTTTCCGCCAGGCGATTCTTCGACCGGGCGGCGAGCAGGCATTTAGCGAGGATGTCACTGTCCACGGTGCGGTCGGCGCCTTGCGAGGTCACGAACACCTCGCAATGCTCTTCGAAATTCATGAGCCAGTAGGGCAGCGCCAGGTTGCTGACATCGTAGACCGCGCCGTTACCCGTGAAGGCGGCGCCATATTCGCCATGCGGATCGATCATCACGATATGACCCTGCGGCGAAAGGTCGCAGATGCGGTGCAGGATCAGCGCGGCGCTGGTCGACTTGCCGGTCCCGGTCGACCCGAGCAGCGCGAAATGCTTGCCCAGCATCGAATCGACATAGAGCGCGGCGCGCGTGTCGGTCGTTGGATAGACAGTGCCGATCTGCACATGAGCGCGGTCGTCCGCCGCGTAGATCTGCTTCATGTCGAGCCCCGACACGGGGAAAATGTCCGTGCCCGGTGTGGGATAACGGGTGACGCCCCGGCGGAAGCGATAGATGCGGCCGGTCAGCTTTTCCTCGTCGCCCTCGCCCAGGAAATCGATGTCGGCGACGATCCCCTGGCTGGCCTGGTCCAGTGCCATCGCGCGGACACTGGCGACGAGCCAGCAATTGCCGACGCGCATCTTCACCTGGCTGCCGACCTGTCCGGCCATGGCGATGCAGGGATCGTCACTCTGGGCCAGCACGGCCAGCCGCGCCGCGTCGATCAATATCTTGGAACTGGAGCCCGCGATCTGGAACACCATGCCCATCGGTGCGCCCAGAGAGGAATGTGCGGACGCGGTAACGGAGGAAAATTGGTGTGCGGCCGGCATTTCGGTCATGAGTCCGTGATCGTCCCATTGACCGGAGGATCCGGCCTAACGGATGCCTTCTAGAAGCGAGAGGTAAATATTGGCTTATGCAAGGACGCGCGCCATAAGCCGCGTATTGTTAAGCAGCTTTTACCTCATCTCCGTAACGGACCAGTCGTCGGCGGGGAACATCGGTTCCGCCGACGCATTGAGCCGCGAACCCCATCAGGATGCCTGCGTGCCCGAACCATTATCCGCCCACGGCGCGCGCCGTTCCGACGCCATCGCGATTGCCCGCGTCATCTGTATCCTTGGCGTCGTCTACGTGCACGCATGGACCGGCCTCAACGGCGAGGCGCTGGCCCAGTTGCACGGCACGACACAGGATAATCTGCGCTGGACGCTGATGGAAATTTTCGGACGCAGCGCAGTGCCGCTGCTCGGGCTCATTTCCGGCTGGCTGGTCGCCGGTTCGGACCGGACGCGGGCGTGGCGTCGCCACGTCGGGCGCAAGGCGCGGACCATATTGCTGCCGATGATCCTGTGGAATTTGCTGGCAATTCTGTTCGTGTCGGGCGCGGCGCTGCTGTTCGGGCTGGCCGCACCCGTCCCGCCATCGCCATGGTGGGTCGTCGACGAGGTGCTGATCCTGACCCGCAACCCGGACATCAACGTCCAGATGCCGTTCCTGCGCGACCTGTTCCTGTGCATGGTCGCGGCGCCGCTGCTGGTTCGCCTGCCCGCATGGGCGCTTGCGGTCGTTGCCATGCTGGCGGCAGGGGCGCACGTCGCAGGGATCGGGCCGCCGTTGCTGATGCGCGCGTCGATCCTGCTGTTCTTCGTCATCGGCATTCTGGCCCGGCGTGGCGATATCGCGGACCGGGTTGCGCGAATGCCGGTCCTTCTCGCTCTTGCACCGTTCCTGCTGCTGATGGTGACGCAATTATATCGCACGATCATGATCGCGGACGGGGATTGGCCCATGGCGCAGCGCGGCCTCGACCTGGCCGTCAGGATGGCGGCCGCCATGGCTTTCTGGCGCTTTTCGTGGATGTTGGCCGGAACGCGTCTGCGCGTCCCGATTCTTCGAATCGAGCCGTACGCCTTCTTCCTCTTCTGCCTTCACCTGATCCTGATCTGGCTGGGCGGGCCGTTGCTGGGCCATATATTCGGCAGGATGGGATCGCCGTTCTATCCCGTCTATCTGGTTGCCCAGCCCTTTATCGTGCTGGCGCTGACGGTGCTCATCGGCAGGCTGCTGGTTCGGCTGGTGCCCGGGACGGCGGCGTTGCTCAGCGGCGGGCGGCTCAGGGCGCGCTGACCATCGGTGCACTTTCCAGATTGCGCGCCGCCGCCATGGCGATGGCGAAGCTGTGCTTGCGGGCATCAGGATCGAAAATCTGGCCTGTCAGCATCAGTTCGTCGGCCTGCGTGCGATGCAGGAACGCGGCAAGATCCCTTTCGACATCTGCCTGCGTGCCGATGCTCGAGACGCTCAGGACGTCGGCCAGCATCGAGCGGGCCGATACGGGCAGGGAATCGAAATAGCCTGCCACAGGCGGCTGAAGCTTGCCAGGCTGACCCGTGCGCAGCCGGACGAACGCCTGCTGCATCGAACTGGCAAGCAGTTCCGCCTCCTTGGCGGTGTCGGCCGCGAACACGTTATAGGCCGCCATGACATGAGGGGCGGACAATTGTGCGGAGGGCCGGAAATCCCGGCGATAGATGGCAATCGCCTGGTCCAGGGCGGCCGGCGCGAAATGCGACGCGAAGGCATAGGGCAGGCCAAGCAAGGCCGCCAACTGCGCGCCATAGAGGCTGGAACCCAGGATCCATAGCGGCACATCCTCGCCCGCGCCCGGTGTCGCGCGGATGCCCATGCGCTCGTCTCCGGCCAGATAGGCCTGCAATTCCAACACATCATTGGGAAATTCGTCGGTTCCGCCAGCCCGCGTGCGGCGTATCGCCTGCGCGACCCGCTGGTCGGAGCCTGAGGCCCGGCCCAGACCCAGATCGACGCGGCCCGGGAACAACGCCGCCAACGTACCGAATTGTTCGGCGATGATCAGCGGTGCATGGTTGGGCAGCATGATGCCGCCGGCACCGATCCGAATGTTGCGGGTCGCGTTACCGACATGGGCGAGGACAACGGATGTCGCGGCAGAAGCGATGCCGGCCATGCCGTGATGTTCGGCAACCCAGTAGCGATGATAGCCAAGCCGTTCGGCATGCACGGCGAGGTCGACGGCGGCCGACAGGGCATCGGCGACATCGGCGCCTTCGCGCACGGGTACGAGATCGAGAAGGGAGAAACGGACCATGCCTCGCCATATGGGGGCATGATTGGTTTCAGTTCAAGACTGGATCAGACGGCCCGGCCAAATGTGGCAGGCGGTGTTTCGGCGCGGCGGCCGAATGTCGTCGGCCGGCGTGCCACCAGCGGGTTAGCTTCCCGATCGAGCATGGCCATGGTTTCGGTGAAGCAGGGGCGCAACGCGACCACGGTTTCGATCAGTTCGTCGGGCCCTTCCCGGCTTTCTACGCAGCGCCGCGCCGTCATTTCGATCTGTTCGGCCATGGCGCTCAGCCGCAACGCGCCGAACTGTGCCGATTCGCCTTTCAGTGTGTGGGCAGGGGTGACAAGCGCAGCGGCGTTCCGCGCGCGAAAAGCGTCCTCGACCGCGGCGATGGATTTTATGCCATCTTCGCGGAAATATCCCAGAATGCGCAAGAATGCCGATCCCAGTTCGGACCGGGTCCGTGCAAACTCGTTCCAGCTAACCAGCTCGGTCTGTTGATGAGGCACCCGTGCCACTCCTTCCATGCCATAAGAGAAATAGGCTCTGGACGTAAACACGGGGTTAAAGTGTTGCCCCTTGCAATCTTTGTCATTCTTTCCGGCGCAGAATGAAACGCCCGCCGCCTGGACTTTCGAACTGCCAGCCATTCAGGCCAGCCAGCGCTTCCAGTTCGCGCGGCGCCACGGGGTCGTCCGCCTCCACCAGGACAGCCGGATGATTGCGCATGGCCCGTGCGGCGCGCAGCGCAGGCCAGGGGCACTTCATGCCCCGGGCATTCACGGGCCAGGCGTCCCCCTCATTTGTTGCCATAGGGATTCTTGGCGCTGCGCAGCGTCAGGCGCACCGGAACGGCGCCAAAGCCCAGTTCCTTGCGAATGCCGTTCACCAGATAGCGGCGATAGCTCTCCGGCAGGTCATCGAGACGCGTGCCGAACAGCACGAACGTCGGGGGTCGCGTCTTGTTCTGGGTGATGTAGCGCAGCTTGATGCGCTTGCCGCCGGGAGCCGGAGGGGGGTTGGCCTCAAGGGCGCGTTCGAACCAGCGATTGAGCACGCCTGTCGAGATGCGCTGCGACCAGGCGGTGCGGGTTTCGAAGGCGACATGGACCAGATCGTCCAGCCCTCTTCCGGTTGCGGCGGACACGGTCATGATCGGCACGCCACGCACCTGCGCCAGCCCGTCGGACAGGGCCTGCTTGATGCCCTGATACAGGGCCGATCCATTTTCCACCGTGTCCCATTTGTTCAGCGCCACGACCAGGGCGCGGCCTTCCTCCAGCACCTTGTCGGCGATGCGCAAGTCCTGGGCTTCGAGTCCCCGGGTCGAATCGAGCAGCAGCACGACGACCTCGGCAAAGTTCACGGCGTTCAGGCCGTCCGAAACGGCCAGCTTTTCCAGCTTGTCCTGCACCTTCGCGCGCTTGCGCATCCCCGCCGTATCGATCAGGCGCACGGGACGCTCCACGCCGTCGCGACTTGTCCAGGCCCAGTCGACGGCGATGCTGTCGCGGGTAATGCCGGCTTCCGGCCCGGTCAGCAGACGGTTTTCGCCCAGCAAGCGGTTGATCAGCGTCGATTTCCCCGCATTGGGGCGGCCGACGATGGCCAGTTTGAGAGGCGCCGATTCGATGTCGTCGTCCGACAGCCCTTCCTCGACCTCCTCGTCATCGCGGTCGATATGCGGCAGCAGCGCCTGGAACAGGTCCGCAAGGCCCTGGCCATGTTCGGCGGAAAAGGGGACAGGGTCTCCCAGTCCGAGGCCGAATGCCTCCATCACGCCATCGTCGCCGGCCCTGCCCTCTGCCTTGTTGGCCATCAACACGACCGGCGCGTCTCCGGCCCGCAGCCACCGGGCGATCTCCTCGTCCAGCGGGGTGATGCCGGCGCGCGCGTCGATAACGAACAAGGCGACGTCCGCATGTTCGACGGCCGCTTCGGTCTGGAGGCGCATACGGCCGGGCAGCGACTGCGGATCTTCATCCTCATAGCCGGCGGTGTCGATGATGGTGAAGTCGAGACCCAGCAAATGGGCCTGCCCCTCGCGCCGGTCGCGCGTCACGCCGGGCTGATCGTCGACCAGTGCCAGCTTTTTCCCGACCAGGCGGTTGAACAGGGTGGACTTGCCGACATTGGGTCGTCCGACGATCGCTACCGTGGGCAGCATGCCCATTTTCCTTCCACTTCAAAAAAAACGCAATGCTCCTGCGGAGGCAGGAGCCCGGCCCGAACTCGGCACCGGGGTCCTGCCCCCGCAGGAGCACGCCTAACATAAATCGCGACCTTAGCGGAACGCGGTCAGCTTCCCGTCGTCTGCCAGGACATAGAGCATGTTGTTGGCTACCACCGGGGACAGGGACATCGACTTGCCCATGTCCACCGTCGCCTGGACGTTGCCGGTCGCCGGATCGACATAGACCATCTCGCCGCGCGTCGACACGACGATCAGGCGACCGCCGGCCAGCACCGGTCCGGTCCAGCGTATTGCCTTGTCCTTCTTCTTTTCCTTCTGCCAGCGGCGGAGCTGGCTGATCCAGCGAATCTTGCCCGTGGCGCGCGCGATGCACAGCAGCTTGGCATCGCTGGTGACGGCGAACACCCATTCGCCCACCACCGACGGGGTGGAAATGCCGGCGATGTTGATTTCCCAAAGGCGCTGGCCGCTGGTCAGTTCATAGGACGCCATGCGGCCGCCCTGACCGATGGCGAACACGCGGCCCCGGTCGATCACCGGATCGGCATCGATGTCGGTCAGGGTTGCGACCGCCGTGGAGATGCTGGTGCGCGACAGCGCGTCGCCCCACAGGCTGCGCCCGTTTTCGTAGCGATAGGCGTAGATTTCGCCCGAGCTGAACCCGGCAACGACGGTGCCTTGAGCCGCCGCCGGAGCGGCGACGCCGAAGATGCCGGTCGCTTGCAGCGTGCCGCTTTCGGTCCACTGGGTTTCGCCGTCCGACTGGTTGAGCGCGAAAATCTGATTGTCCTGGCTCATGACATAGACATGGCCGTTTTCCAGCGTGGGGGCACCGCGCAGCGGGCCGCCCGGATGCTTTTTCCAGAGCATCGTGCCATCCGCCGCATTCAGCGCCGCGACATCGCCGACACCGGTGCTGGCGAATACCCGATCGCCAAGCACGCTTACGCCGCCGCCGAACAGGGCGCGGCCATTGCCTTCGGCGGGCAGGGATGCCTGCCATAATTTCGACCCGCTCGCCGCGTCGAACGCAAGGACATGGGCACCTGCATCGATGACATACAGCTTGCCGCCGGCGATGACGGGCGATGCCGCCAGGCGCGCGCGGGGCGAACTGCCCTCGATCGACGCGCTCCAGACCTGCGAAGGCGAACCGCCCAGCGAGACATGGCCGATTGCCTTTGACGAATCGCCGCCCGGTTGCGACCAGGCCTCATCGACATAGGGCGCGGGCAGGCTGACCGGCACGTCGGCCAGCGCCGGGTCGACCTCGATCCCGCGCTCGTTGCTCAGGATCGAAACGCGGTTGCCGACCACGGGCGTTTTCGGGCCGCCCTTCTTGCCGCCGATGATACCGCAACCGGCCAGCAACGCGACCATGGTTGCCATGGTAAGCGCGCGGCCAAGCGGCGTGAAGCTCTTCATGCTGTCCATCCCCATCCGCTTAATTCACCCTTCGGTCGGCTCTTCGGTCGCGATCTCGACCGCATCTATCCCCATGACGCCCGCCATCTGACGCGCGCGTGAACGGATCGTCTGGGGCACATTCTGGTCTTTCGCCATGGCGGCGAACATCGGGCCTGCAAGGTCCTTCTTGCCCATTTTCATGTAGGCGAGCGCGACCAGTTCCCCCGCGCTGCCGAACCATGGCGCGCCTTCGACCGCCAGCGGCTTCAGCCGGTCGACAACCTGCTGCGGCTTCAGGCTGTCATATTCGAGCGCGGTCTGACGGATCAGAGCCAGGTCGCGATAGGGCTGGTCCAGCTTCGTGTCGGCGGCCATGGCGCCATAGGCGGCGGCCGCCGCCTTGGCATCGCCCTTGCGGGCGGCGATGCCTGCCTTCACCAGGGCGGCAGTCGCGCGATAGCCGGGCTGGCTGGCCTGCGACAGGACATCGATCTGCTTGGCATCGGGTGTCCCGCCGCCCATGGCTGCATCCAGCACCGTATCGGCGGTTTCGGAAACGGCTTCCGACTGCGTCCTGCTGTAATGCTGCCAGTAGAGCCAGCCGCCGAACGCCAGCAGCATCAGCACCAGCAGCATGGCCAGCCAGCGGCCATAGCGCTCCCAGAAGGTCAGAAGCTGGTCCTGGCGGACCGCGTCGTCGACCTCCCGCATGAAGGCCTCGCTGTTTTGCGGCGTCAGGGCCACGCTATTCTCCGAAAAAAGGAACGTCGGACAGAAGGCGCGATCAATAGCGGCGCTTATGCCACAGGCAAATCACTTTTTCGGGCGATAGACCTGATCGTCGGTCGGAAAGGCACGGGCGCGCACGTCGGCGGCGTAACGCGCGGCGGCGGAGTCGATCGTTTCCGCGATATTTTCGAACCGCTTGACGAAGCGCGGCACGCGTTCGAACATGCCCAGCATATCTTCCGTTACCAGCACCTGCCCGTCGCATCGGGCCGACGCGCCGATACCGATCACCGGCACGTCGACGCTGGCGGTCAGCGCATCCGCCAGTTCTTCCATCACGCCTTCCAGCACCATGGCGAATGCACCGGCGTCGGCGACGGCGCGGGCATCGGCGATGATCTTGGCATGTTCCTGCTGGCTCTTGCCGCGCGCGCCATAGCCGCCGAGCGCATTCACCGCCTGCGGCGTCAGCCCGACATGCGCCATCACCGGAATGCCGCGCTGGCTGAGAAAAGCGATGGTTTCGGCCATGGCCTGCCCGCCTTCGAGCTTGACGGCGGCGGCGCCGGTTTCCGCCATGATCCGGCTGGCGCTGGCGAAAGCCTGCTGCGGGGATGCTTCATAGCTGCCGAACGGCATGTCGATGATGACCAGGCTGTGATAGCTGCCGCGCACCACCGCGGCGCCATGGGCGATCATCATGTCCAGGGTCACGGGAAGGGTCGAAGGCAGGCCGTAGATGACCTGCCCCAGCGAATCTCCGACCAGCAGCATATCGCAATGCGGATCGAGCAGTTGCGCCTGCCGCGCCGTATAGGCCGTCAGCATCACCAGCGGTTCGCCCGTTTGCCCCTCGAATTTCCGACGCTGGATGGCGGGCACGGTCAGGCGCTTCATCGGCGCGGGCGTGGGATTGGCGCGGCTGGTCGCGGTGTCGAGCGTGAAGGTGGTGGACATGGAACGTGCTCTACCGCAGCGCGCAACAAGGCGCAAATGCCAGCGGTGGCGGCGCGGCATGGTTGCGCCGCGCCGCCACCTTTCGGGTGTGGACGTGGGGGGAGCACGTCCACGGGGGGAGCCTCGTCAGAAATCGGCCTTGATGGTCAGGCCGTATGTGCGCGGATCGCCGGGCTGGCCCGCGATTAGGCCGGTGTTTCCGGGGGTGGTGGCGAGCACTTCCATGTAATTCCGGTCGAACAGGTTGCGGACCCAGCCGTAAATGTTGAAGCCGTCGTCATTGCGAAAGCCCAGCCGCAGATTGGCGAGGCTGTAACCCTTGATATTCATGTAGGCCGAGGGGGAGGCATTGGAGGAGAAGGAGGAACGGTAGCTGCCGTCCCAGCCAATGTAGAATTGCCCGTCGCCGCCCAGCAGCGCGGTCGGCACATTGAATTCGACGCCGTAGGACAAGGCCCATTTGGAAACGCCCGGCAAGATCCGTCCGGAAATGTCGCACGTGGCCGGACTGGCCGATCCGCCCGACAGTTCGGGCGGGCAGGGCGCATTGCTGAATTTGACATATTTCGGGTCAGTCCAGGCGCCACTGGCATAGGCGTTGACCCGGTCGGACGGACGGATCGAGAATTCCGTCTCTATGCCGCGCACCCGCACCTTGTCGGCATTGGCCAGATAACCGCGCAGGACACTGTTCTGGCCGTTGTTCACGATCGCCTGATAGTCGGAAATCTCGGTCCAGAAGCCGGTGAGGTTGAGCGTCGCGCGCTTGTCCCAGAACTGGGTTTTCAGGCCGACCTCGAAATGGTTGACCTTTTCCGGTTTCACCGTCGCGACATTCAGCTGCGGATTCCCCGTGGCATCGAGCGGCACGCCGTTCAGGTTGATCCCCCCCGATTTGAAAGCCCGGGCGAAGGTGGCGTAGGCCAGAATGTCGTCGCTGACCTTGTAGGACGCGGTTATGTCCCCGGACAGGTTCCAGTCGCTGAATTTCGCGTTGAACGCCTGTGGTGCCAGCACGCCGCGCTGGGCAACGATCCAGGGATCGGTGCTGGCGAAGCTGACGCTCTGCCGCGTGCCGTCGGATGCCGTGCCGGTCACGACCGACGCATAGCTGCCCTGCTTCCTGTCATAATTGAGCCGCAGGCCGGGCTGGATATCGAACCGGTCGGTGACGTGCCAGGTCAACTGTCCGAACAGGGCGGCGCTGCTGTTCCTGAGCCGGATGTCGTTGTCCGCGGTAAGCCCTTCCAGCACCGCCGGGATACTGGACAGCGGGCTGGTCGGGTTGAGCAGCCAGGCACTTGCATCGGCGCCCTGTACCTGGCTGCCGGTCGTGTGGATTGTCTGGTGGAACGCGAAGGCGCCGGCCACGAAGTCGATGGCGTCGCCTTCCTGCGCGTAACGCAGTTCCTGAGTCCACTGCTTCTGCTGGGTGGGGTTCTGCGATTTTGTGGTGACGTCCAGCCCGGTGAAGTCCCGATCGTTCGACGGACGCCAGTCCCAGTAGCGATAGGCCGACACGGATGTCAGCGTGCCGGTGCCCAGGTCCCATTCGGCGCGCAGCGATGCCCCGCCCATCTCGTTGCGGGCCTTGAGCGGCGCGTCGAGGTCGGTCAGCCGATCATACGGGTCCGTGCTCGGCACCTGATAGCCGAGCGCGGCGCTCAACGCGGGATATTGCCGATTGGTGGCGCGCTGCGTCGGACCGTAGCCGGCATAGATTTGCGCGCAGCAGACCGGGTTCTGAAGATTATAGTCGCCCGCCAGCGTGATGGAGAGCGTGTCTGTCGCCTTCCACAGCAGCGATCCCTTCAGGCCCAGGAAATCCTGGCTGTTGACGTGCCGGTTCGTGGCCACATTGTAGATCGTGCCCTGCCGGTCCGTCACCGACGCACCGATGCGGATCGCCAGCCGGTCGGTGATCGGCCCGGACACCGTGGCCTTCGCCTGTTTGAAGTTGAGGTTGCCGACGGAAATCTCCGCCTTCCCCTCATAGCTGAAGCTGGGCGCACGGGTGGTTATGTTGATCGCGCCGGCGGTGGTGTTCTTGCCGTATAGCGTGCCCTGCGGTCCGCGCAGCACTTCCACCTGCTCTATGTCCACGAAGTCCAGCGTCGCGGCCGCGACCCGGTTGTAATAGACCTGGTCGATATAGATGCCCACGCCCTGTTCGATGCCGTCGTTGGTAAGGCCCAGCGGGGCGCCGATGCCGCGAATGTTGATCGAACTGTTGCGCGGGTTGGTGGAATAGAATTGCAGGGTCGGCTGCAATTGTGTGAGCCGCTGGATGTTATAGCTGCCGGTCTGCTCCAGCGCTTCGCTGTTGAGCACCGACACGGCCAGCGGAACGTCCTGCAAAGCTTCGGCGCGGCGGCGTGCCGTGACGACGATGGCACCCCCGACGATGTCGGTGCCCGATTCGGCCTGCTGATCCGCGGGCTGTTGGTCGGCGGGCGCCTGCGCGAAGGCAGGCGCGACGAAGGATGTGCTCGCGACGGTCGCGAGCAGCAGAAAACGCGCAATCATTGACAGGTCCCTTTCCGGCTGTCCGGTAGTTGATGATCGCGGCATTTCCGGCGGTCCGGTCAAAGCCGATGATATGGGAATGTCAGGCTTAGCGCGCGGCCGCCCCCCTGGCCGCGCGACCGCAGATGCGGTCCCTGCTTGATCGGTGTCGCCGCGCCCGTGTCAGGCGGAAAGGCGGGTTTTTTCGGTGACGTCGATCTGCACCACCCGTGCATCATGGACGGTAAGGGTGATGGCGCCGAAACGCAGGCCGTCCAGCACGTCCCGCACCTTGTCCAGACAGGCGCCGATGTCCGCGCGATGGCCGTCCGATCGACCGTTTCGCAAATATTCTATTCTATGATCGGTCATACCGTGTCTCCCTTCGCTTCGCTTTATCTCAACTAAATAAATAGACAAAAAAGGATAAATAATGGGCGGTCAAGTTGAACTTGTCCCACCCGCGGCGGTTCAGGGATGCGCGGTCCGGGACGCGGCACGGGCAGGTGCGGCCCAGTGCATGGCGCTGCGTGCCGCCGGATCGCGTGACAGGGACCGCTGGTCCTGCGCGATCAGCCGTTCGAGCAATTGCTGGCCGAAAGCCCACTCGCCAAGATCGGATGCAGCGTTGATATGTCCGCAATGACCGGCATCGACAAAGCTACTGCCCCAATATTTGCCGAGACTGTGTGCCCGTTCGAAGAAGATATAGGGGTCGTCCCGGCTGGCGACCAATATGGACGGGAAGGGGAGGTGCGATCGCGGGATCGGACCGAAGCCGCCGATGCTGTCTGGCGTTTCCGACCGGTCGCAATCCGGCGGCGCAACCAGCAATGCGCCAACCACCGGCCAGCCATAGGCCTGGTTCTGCAGCGCACCCCACCAGGCGACGGCGATGCAACCCAGGCTGTGCGCGGCAAGGATGACCGGCCCGTCAATCTGGCGGATGGCCGCGTCCAGCCTAGTGACCCAGGCATTGCGATTGGGATTGTGCCAGCGGCCCAGGTCGACCCTGTGGCAATCGAGACGCGTTTCTTCCCACAGGCTTTGCCAATGGCCGGGTCCGCTATTGTCGAGACCGGGAACCGTCAGCACCAGGGGCTGATGTTCGGTATGAAATCGATCCATGATTCGATCCTCCTTGAGACGAGTCACTTATAAATCTACCTATTAAGTAGACAAACGGCAAGCGACGGATTGTGCCGCGTGTTCGACCGACGGAAAAAAGGGGCGCGCATCCTGTGATGCACGCCCCCTTTACCGCGATCCGTTTGCCGACTTACCAGGGATAGATCTGGCCATAATATTGATAGACGTTGCGGCCATAGCTGTCGTCATAGTCCGGCCGGCCGTCAGGCGCGTGGCGGGGTGCATCGTCCAGCAGTTGCTTGTCGAGGTCGACGACATAGCCGCCCTTGTCGGTATCGTAGGTCAGGATCGACCAGGGCAGGGGATAATGGTCGTTCCCCAGGCCCAGAAAGCCGCCGAACGCCATCACCGCATAGCGGACCTGGCCCGATCGTTTCTCCACCATGAAATTGGCGATCTTGCCCAGGTGATCGCCCTGGCGGTTATATACGGCCGTGCCTTCCACCCGGTCCGACGCGATCAGGTCGCCGTGGTTGTCCGTTGTCATGTCGATCATGCCACTCTCCTGCGTTCTGTTGCTCCTTCTGTTGCAACAAGGTGCGCGCGCGGGAGTTCCTCCTTCGGGGCCGGGAATTTCGGCGTGCCGGATCAGTCCTGCGGCGGCACCGCCGAGGTGACGACCGGGCGCCTGGCCCGCATATGCTCGCGCCAGGCGATGTACAGGCCGCTCGCCACGATGAGGGCCGCGCCGACCCATGTCGTTGCCAGCGGCCATATGCCCCAGATCATCCAGCCCAACAGCGTGGTCCAGATGATCGAGCTGTAATCCATCGGCAGGACGGTCGACACCGGCGCCCATCGCAGGGCGGAGGTCAGGCAAAACTGGGCGATGCCGCCCACGGTGCCCAGTAGCGCCAGCAACAGCCAGGTATGAAGATCATGCAACTGTCCGAAGAAAAGCATTGCTATGCCGAGAGGGGGCAGCGACAGCAGCGTGAACCAGAACACGATGACGCCCGCATGTTCGGTCCGGCTCAGTTCACGCAGCAGCAGGCTGACGCCGGCGGTCATGAAGGCGGCGATGAAGGCGACGCTCACGCCGGACAGCGGGAAGTGGCCGGCATCGGGCCGGACCATGACCAGCACGCCGACAAAGCCGGCCATGACCGCTGCCCAGCGATGCGGCCCGGTCTCCTCCTTCAATATCAGGGCCGACAGGACGACGCCGAAGATCGGCATCGTGAAGCCGATGGTGGTAGCCTCGGCCGGCGGCAGCAGGATATAGGACAGGAAATTCAATGCCATGGCCGACAGGCCGATGACGGTACGGCTGATATGGGTGCTTATGCGGTCGGTGCGCATCGTCCGCAGGCCGCCGGTCATGGCGATCCAGCCCAGGACGACGGGCACGGCGAACAGCTGCCGATAGAACAGCGATTCGACCAGATGCACGCCCCGTTCCGCGGCAAGCCGGACCGTCACGAACATAATCGCCATGCACAGAACGGCGACGAGACGAAGGGCAATGGCGAGGAGCGGGCGATGCGGGCGGGATTTTGAATTCACCCGCTCGCCTTAACCCGCTTCGTCGCCAGTTCAAGTACAGCGCTTATTGTTCTTAAGCGGCGGGCTTGCGAAATTTGAGCGTCATCCGGTCGCTTTCGCCGACCGCCAGATATTTGTCCTTGTCGACATCCTTGTGTCGCAGCGTCGGCGGCAGCGTCCACACGCCCTTTTCCCAATCCGCCGTATCCTTCGGGTTGGCGTTGACTTCCGAAGCGCCGACATATTCGAAGCCCGCCGCCTGCGCGATGGCGCGAATGGTCGACACTTTGAGATAGCCGCTCTTTTTCTCAAGGGCGCTGTCGCGGTCTTCGGGCAGACGGTGGTCGACGATACCCAATGTGCCGCCGGGCTTGAGCATATCGAAAAATGCCTTGAACGTTGCAGCTTCGGTGCCGCCCATCACCATGTTGTGGACATTGCGGAACGTCAGCACGGTATCGACGCTGCCGGCGGGAATGCTGGCGGTTTCCTCGGGATAGGCGACCAGCTTGACCTGGTCGTAGACGGGGTCGGACGCCAGGAAGTTCTTGTAGCCTTCCATGTAGTTGCCGCTGGGCTGCAAGGCGTAAAAGGTGCCGTGACCGCGCACCAGAGGGGCGAGAATTTCCGTGTACCAGCCGCCGCTCGGGGCATATTCGACCACTGTCTGCATCGGTGTGACACCGAAGAAGGCGAGCGTTTCGGCCGGATGGCGGTAGACGTCACGGGCGACATTGGCGGGTTTGCGCGTGGGATTGGCGATTGCGGTGGCCAGCGGGTCGCCGGCCTGGCTGTGGTCCATATGTCCCTGATGCTGGGCAAGCAGCGGAACGGACGGGATTGCAAGGCCCATGAGGGCAAGGGTGAACGGGGCGAGACGGCGCATGGGAATCCTCTCTCCTGGGGGGAGAGGCGGGTGTGCCTTGGCGGCTTCGGCGGCGCAAGGGGGGTGGCGGGGCGTCGGCCCCGCCAGCAACATAAAGTTACAAAGGGATTTTACAGGCAGGCTTCCAGGAAAGGCTGGTCGAACCCGAACATCCGCGCCTTGTCCAGCGTATAGGGGCGCAGGCCCATGGAGCGATATTCGCCCACAATCTTACCGCTGTCATCTTCGTCATGATATTCGAACTTGAACAATTCCTGCGTAACGATGACGTCGCCCTCCATGCCGATGACTTCGGTGACGTTGGTGACGCGGCGCGACCCGTCGCGCAGGCGCTTCACCTGCACGATCAGGTCGACCGAGTCGGCGATCTGCTTGGAAATCGCTTCCTTGGGGATTTTGATGTCGCCCATCAGGATCATGTTTTCCATACGGCCAAGGCACTCGCGCGGGGAGTTGGCGTGCAGCGTGCACATGGAGCCGTCATGGCCGGTGTTCATCGCGGCAAGCAGGTCGAAACATTCCGCGCCACGAATTTCGCCCAGGATGATGCGGTCCGGGCGCATACGCAGCGCGTTCTTGACGAGGTCGCCGATGGTGATCGCGCCTTGCCCCTCCAGGTTGGGCGGACGCGTTTCCAGCGGCAGCCAGTGCGGCTGTTGCAGGCGCAGTTCGGCCGCGTCCTCGATGGTCAGCACGCGCTCGCCCGGATCGATCATCTTCGACAGGGCGTTGAGCATCGTCGTCTTGCCCGAACCGGTGCCGCCTGAAATCACGATGTTGAACCGGCAGGCGCCCGCAATCTTGAGCGCCGTCGCCATCTTGGGGCTCATGGCGCCCCATTGGGCGAGCATGTCGATGGTGATCGGCTTGGCGGAAAATTTACGGATCGAGATGGCGGTGCCGCGCAGCGACAGCGGCGGAACGATGACGTTGACGCGAGAGCCGTCGGGCAGGCGGGCGTCGGCCAGCGGGGTCGTCTGGTCGACGCGGCGGCCGACCTTGTTCACGATGCGCTGGGCGATCTGGAACAGATGTTCCTCGTCGCGGAACTTGATCGGCGCGATCTGGAGCTTGCCCTTCTTTTCGATATAGGTCTGCTCCGGGCCGTTCACCATGATGTCGGTCACGTCGGGATCGCTCAGCAATTCCTCCAACGGACCAAGGCCCAGCAATTCGTCGACCAGCACCTTTTCCAGCGCAAATTGTTCGCGGCGGTTGAGGGTCAGCTTCAGTTCCGCCAGCACTTCCATGATGATCGGGCGGAATTCTTCCGCCAGTTCATCCTTGGTCAGCGTTGCGGCCGCTTCGGGATCGACGCGTTCCAGCAGGCGGGGGAGAACCTGCTCCTTGATCTTGTGAACCGATGCTTCGAAGCCCTGCGGCCCGGCATCGGGCACATGTTCGGCATTGGCGCGGTCGGACAGGCGCGCCATGGCGTCGGCGTTGCGCTGCATCTGGCCCGTGGGCGCGGACAGCGGATCGAACGGCGTTTCGCCCGGCAAGGATGCGATGTCGAGCGGCGGGAACTGCTCGCCGCCGCGCGCCTCCTCTGTGGCGCCGCCACCGTGCATCGGTCGTGCCACGCCGAAGCCAGGCTTCATCCCCGCAGGTCCATTCTTCCGTCCAAAGGCGCTCATAATTCTCCGCCGATATGTCGCGGCCGTCCGCCCGAAAGGGCACGGCCAGAAAGGGCTGAAAAAGGTGAATAGGCTGGAAACTTTGACAAAAGGCTAATGCGGTGCATCGCTGTCCACAGGATGAGCAACAGCGCGGCAGCGACGCTGGCCGCCGCACCGGTGCTTTCCTGCCACAGGCGGCGGCGTTCGATCCGATACAGGCCGGGTTGCGCCATGAAATGGATCAGCGGTCCGGTGCTGGCGACCGGCCGGCCGTCGCGGCTCACCTGCCAGATGGGGAAGGCGCCCCGGCCGAGTGTCACGGGGCCGGGGCGCGTCACGACGACGGCATTGCCGCGCGGCAGCGCGCGCCAGCGGCTCAGGTCGGTCCAGTGGTTGTCGCTGCGCACGCTCGACAGGTCGAAGCCTTGCGGCAGATATTCCGGGGCATCCGGGGCGATGCGCATCACCATGGCCCGGTCGACCGGGCGACGCAGGAAGGCAGCTGTCTGAAAAGCGCCGAATGCATAGGGAAAGCACAGCAACACAGCCGCGCCGATCGACAGGGCAGGACGCGGACGCGCCGCCATCAAGGCCGTCACGGTGGCAAACTCTGCCAGGGCGAAGGCGCGCCAGGGAAACTGCACCTTGTCGAGGATCGGTACGTCCCAGAGGAACGGGATGAGGCGGATCGACCCGAGCGCGGTCAGGATCGCGACCAGCCCCCAGAATCCGCGCCTGCCGGTCCAGGCCAGCAATATGCACCCGATCGCCAGGCACGGGAACAGTTCGAAGCTGGCGTTCCAGACCGACCAGTCGGTGGCGCGATAGTCCGCACCCCACAGCATCGCGGTGGAGACATGGTCCTGAAGCGTCAGGGCAGGCGGCAGGTAGAAGGCGGCGAGGGCAAAAGCCATGGCTCCGGCCGTGGCAGCCGACGGCAGCACCCGTCCGCCATGCCACAGCCGGCGCCCGATCATCGGCACGATCAGGAAGAGGCCCGTCAGCATCGCCAGCGGCAGATGGCTGACCAGCAGCCCGGCATAGGCACAGGCGAGCAGCAGGGCGCCGCGCCGTTCAGGCAGGCGATCGATGGCCAGCGCGATCAGGGGCAGCCAGACGAAGGCTGCGGCCTCCGCAAGTGCGCCGCGCACATAGATGTCGTAGAGATGATAGGGCGCGATCATATAGAGCGCGGCACCCAGCAGCGGTCGCGTGCCGCGCGACGCCAGCCAGCGATGCATCGACAGGCCGGATGCCGCCAGCAGGACGAAGCCCGTGAGATTAATCGCTGCGAACAGGCCGATACCGGCGGCCCGGAACGCGCCGGCGATCCAGTAGGCGAAGGGGGGATAGAAATAGAAGGTCGGGCTGCCCAGCCCTTCGAAGCTGCTGGGTAACCAGCGTTCATACAGGTGGCCCGCCGCCATCTGCTCGCCGAAATGCTGCGTCCACAGCATATTATATTGATAGGAATGGGTTGTGCCCGGTCCCCACAGCATGGCAGGCAGCATCAGCGCGAGTGCCAGCAGGGTCAGCAGGCAGGCGGGACTGCGCAATGGGGAGGGGGCGGCCATCACGGCACCGATGCCAGATCATGGTAAAGGAACAATGAGCGCGCCTGGCCCGCTTACCGTCCGTTAACCATTGGACGCGATAGCGGAGCGTGGGTTTTCCAGGAGAAGCTGGACGCGTCATGCGGACCGTATCGATTGTCATTCCGGTCTATAACGAACAGGAGGGCCTGTCGCTTTTCCTGGACGCTGCGCGGCCCGCGGTCGACCGGGCGCTGGCGCTGATCGGACCGGGCGCGCGCGCGGATTATCTGTTCGTCGACGACGGCAGCACGGACAGGACCGCCGACATCCTCGCCATCCTCTCCCGTCTCAATCCGGATGTGCGCTATCTGTCGCTGTCGCGCAATTTCGGCAAGGAAGCAGCCTTGGCGGCCGGGATCGACCATGCGACCGGCGATGCGGTCATCCCGATCGATGTCGACCTTCAGGACCCTCCCGAGGTTATCGTCGACCTGGTGCAGGCATGGCTGGCCGGGGCGCAGGTGGTCAATGCCCGCCGCGTCGACCGTTCCAGCGACGGCTGGTTCAAGCGCTGGAGCGCGCGTGGATTCTATCGCCTCCTGAACCGGCTGTCCGACTATCCCATTCCCGAGAATGTGGGCGATTTCCGGCTGCTCGACCGGCAGGCGGTGGATGTTGTCAAGCAGCTCGGCGAACAGGCCCGTTTCAACAAGGGTCTGTTTTCCTGGATCGGCTTCCGCGTCGCGACGGTGGATTATGCCCGCGCGCCGCGAGAGGCCGGCGTCACGAAATGGCGGCTTGGCAAGCTATGGTCGCTGGCAATCGACGGCATCACCGCATCGACCACCATGCCCCTGCGCATCTGGTCCTATGTCGGGGGCGCGGTAGCGCTGATGGCGATGGCCTATGCCGCCTGGCTGGTGGTCCGCACAATGGTCACGGGGGTCGACGTGCCGGGCTATGCCTCGATCATGGTCGCGGTGTTGATGCTGGGCGGCCTCAACCTGCTGAGCCTGGGCATCATCGGCGAATATCTGGGCCGGGTGGCCCGCGAGGTGCGGCAGCGCCCGCTCTATGTGCTGGCCAAGGCGCCGGAGGACGGCGCGGCCCAGCCTGTGGCCGGGGTCGAACGACTGCGCGCCTAGCAAATACATGATTTTAGTGTGGTTTACGGAGTTGAAATACGCTCCCCGACTAACCGCCATCATGTGGCGTAATTCAAATCCACTACATTAGATATATCGCTCGTTGGGGTGATACCAGTGACCGTCCCAGCAGCGCGCGGGTTCCGCCGGGCTGACCCGTGCCGGATCGGCGGGACGGATCGGGGCAGGCACACGGCCGATAGGGGCAAGATAGCTGTCCTTGGGCGTGAACCAGAAGCTCTGGTCCCACGCCTTGAAGAAGCTGCACCGCACCTGCGGCGCGGGCGGATGCGCGAAGGCACGGCGAATTTCGTAAAGGCCGGTGATCGACCCGATCAAAAGCGGTGCGACCAGCCACAGGCGCGCGCGAGCATCGATGACCAGCGCGTCCGCGACCATGACCGCCAATATGGTGAGCGCGGTCACGGAACCGCGCATCATGAAGTCGATCGACCAGCCGACCTGGACGAACGGGATGGCCAGCAGCCATATCGTCAGCAGCGCCAGCGTGTCGCGTCCAAGACGCGGCCGGGCAAGCAGGAGGAGCGGCACGACATAGACCAGCACCTCCAGCAGTTCGAACAGCCCCCATTGCAACGGCGCCACCGCCATCAGTCGCGCGCCGACGCCGTCGCCCGCCGCGCCCAGATAAAGCAGCCCGGGCAGGCACAGCAGGGTCGACAGGGCGGGCAAGGCAATATCGGGCGGCCGGATGGCGCGGGCAAGCAGGGCTCGCAATCCGGCCAGTGCCGCAAAGGGCATGGCACCCATGAGCCCGAGCGGTGACCAGAGCGCGGTCAGCGGTAGCAGCACCAGACAGGGGCCAAGCGGCAATTTTCCCGTCCGCCACAACAGGAAACCGAGCGCCCCCGCCCAGCCTGCCAGCGCATGTTGCGGCACCCAGAAGGCCAGGGTGACGGTGGAGCTATATTGCAGGAATGCCCAGTTTTCGAGATGGTCGGACAGGCCGCCGCGAAACAGCAAGCGGCCAAGCGCGTCGAGGCCGCTGAAAGCTAGGATGACGGCAAGGGCGGTCAGCTTCGCCCGGCGGCTGTCGAACAGCGCGGAGCCGAGCGCGAGCAGGATGCCGATGAGCAGGCTGTTCTGGACCAGCAGCGCGATGTCGGCACCGCGCAGACCGGCGATCTTGGCCGTCGCCGCCGGGACCAGGAACATGCCGATCGGCGCCCGCAGCAAGTCGGGCGTGGCGCGAACGGTATAGACGAACGGCCAGGGGTTGACGCTCATGTCGCGCATCACGGCGAAGCGCACCTGCCAGTCGATATTGGCGTAGAAAAAGCGCCCCTCGCCACCCAGAAGCATAAGGATGAAAGCGACGGCGAGGCAGAGCAGCAGCGCGCCGGGCGTGGGGCCGCGAAGCGGACGGGCAACCCGGGCCACCCAGACGCACAGACCGGCCAACAGGACCAGGCCCAGTCCGCAGGCCCATGACGGCAGGCCGAGGAAGCACCAAAGCAGCAACTGGTCGAAGCCGAGCCAGGCAGTGAGAAACGCGAGCAGCATGCCGCCGGTCAAGCGGCCGGCGGGCGGCGAAGGGGCGGCGGGCGCGATCATGTCCCAGGCCTCATGGCAAAGAAAAAGGGGCGCGAAAAGCGCCCCTTTCATTCCGTCTTCCCTTCGCCCTGCGCGAAGGGCGAAACGATGCCTCAGCCCGCCTTTTCGGCGAGAACGGTGAGGCCCTTTTCATTCACTTCGGCAAAGCCGCCCTGAACCGGAATGACTTCCGGGGCCGAGCCGGCGCTGGTGAAAATCTGGATGGCGCCGTCGCGCACCGTCGACATGAAGGGCGCATGGCCTTCCAGCACGCCGAAGTCGCCGTCGGTGCCGGGGACAACCACCTGATAGACCTCTTCCGACCGGAAGAGCTTTTCGGGGGTCACGAGTTCGAAATGCAGTGCCATGTCCGTTTCCTTGTCCCTCCCCGTGGACGGGGAGGGGAGAGTGTCGTCTTATGCGGCTTCGGCGGCCAGTTTCTTGGCCTTCTCGATCGCCTCGTCGATGCCGCCGACCATGTAGAAGGCGTTTTCGGGCAGATGGTCATATTCGCCTTCGACCACAGCCTTGAACGACTTCACCGTGTCCTCGATCTGGACGAACTTGCCGCTGATGCCGGTGAAGACTTCGGCGACGTGGAAGGGCTGCGACAGGAACTTCTGGATCTTGCGCGCGCGGGCGACGGTGAGCTTGTCCTCTTCGGACAGCTCGTCCATGCCCAGAATGGCGATGATGTCCTGCAACGACTTGTACTTCTGCAGGATCGACTGGACGGCGCGGGCGGTGTCATAATGTTCCTGACCCACGGTGCGCGGCTCCAGAACGCGGCTGGTGGAGTCGAGCGGATCGACCGCCGGATAGATGCCCAGTTCCGAAATGGCGCGGTTGAGAACGGTCGTCGCGTCCAAGTGCGCGAAGCTGGTCGCCGGCGCCGGATCGGTAAGATCGTCCGCGGGAACGTACACGGCCTGCACCGAGGTGATCGACCCCTTGTTGGTGGAGGTGATGCGCTCCTGCAACTGGCCCATGTCGGTCGACAGGGTCGGCTGATAGCCCACGGCCGAGGGAATACGGCCGAGCAGAGCGGACACTTCCGCGCCCGCCTGGGTGAAGCGGAAGATGTTGTCGACGAAGAACAGCACGTCCTGATTTTCGACGTCGCGGAAATATTCCGCGATGGTCAGGCCCGACAGCGCGACGCGGGCGCGGGCGCCCGGGGGCTCGTTCATCTGGCCATAGACCAGCGCAACCTTGGAGCCTTCGGAGATGGCATTGCCGTCGGCATCCTTGGCGATGACCCCGGCGTCGAGGAATTCGTGATAGAGGTCGTTGCCCTCGCGGGTCCGCTCGCCCACGCCCGCGAAGACCGAGGTGCCGCCATGGCCCTTGGCGATGTTGTTGATCAGTTCCTGGATCAGCACGGTCTTGCCGACGCCCGCGCCGCCGAACAGGCCGATCTTGCCGCCCTTGGCATAGGGGGCGAGCAGGTCGATGACCTTGATGCCGGTGACCAGGATCGAGCTTTCGGTCGACTGGTCGACGAACTCGGGAGCCTTGGCGTGGATCGGCGACTTGAGCTCTGTCATGACCGGGCCGCGCTCGTCGATCGGCTCGCCCACGACGTTCAGGATGCGGCCGAGCGTGGCCGGGCCGACGGGAACGCTGATCTGCGCGCCGGTGTCTGTCACTTCCTGCCCGCGGGTCAGACCGTCGGTCGAGTCCATCGCGATGGTGCGGACGGTGTTTTCACCCAGATGCTGGGCGACTTCCAGCACCAGCCGCTGGCCGTTGTTGCTGGTTTCCAGTGCCGACAGGATCGACGGGAGCGCATCGGGGAAGGTCACGTCGACGACAGCGCCGATGACCTGCGAAATGCGGCCTACATTGTTGGTGGTTGCCATGACTTCGTTTCCTTGCCTTCTTCGTCTCTCGGCCGTCACCCCAGCGACGGCTGGGGTCTCGTGCCTCAATGTCCTGCCCATCCGCCTGAGATGCCAGCCTTCGCTGGCATGACGAATAGGGTCAAAGCGCCTCCGCGCCCGAGATGATTTCGACCAGTTCGGTGGTGATCGCGGCCTGACGGCTGCGGTTATACTGGATGGTCAGCTTGTTGATGAGGTCGCCGGCGTTGCGGGTCGCATTGTCCATGGCGGTCATCGACGCGCCCTGTTCGGATGCGTTGTTTTCCAGCAGCGCCTTGAAGATTTGCACCGTCACGTTGCGCGGCAGCAGGTCGTCCAGGATCGCTTCCTCGTTCGGCTCATATTCCACCGTCGCGCCGATGGCGTTGCGGTCGGCGTCGGCCGGGATCTTCACCGGGATGATCTGCTGTTCGGTCGGGATCTGCGCCAGCGCCGACTTGAAGCGCGAATAGAAGAGATGCGCGACGTCGAACTTGCCGTTCAGATACATGTCGGTCAGCTCATGCGCGATCGCCTGCGCCTGATTGAAGCCGGGTTCCTTGACGCCAGTGGTGTCATATTGCGCCACGATCTTGCCGGGATAGGTGCGGTTGATCACCGGGCGGCCCTTGCGACCGATCAGGTAGAACTGCACCTTCTTTCCGTCCAGTTCCAGCGCGCGTGCCTTGGCAAGCGCTGCCTTCACGATGTTGGCGTTGAACGCGCCGGCAAGGCCACGGTCGGAATTGGCGACGACCAGCAGATGGACGTCATCCTTGCCGGTGCCGGCAAGCAGCGGCGAAGCGCCTTCGCCCGATCCGCCCGCGATCTTCGACGCCAGGCTGGCGACGACCGCTTCCAAGCGACCCGAATAGGGGCGGGCCGCTTCCGCAGCGGCCTGCGCCTTGCGCAGCTTCGCGGCGGCGACCATCTGCTTCGCCTTGGTGATCTTCTGGGTCGATTTCACCGACCCGATGCGGATCTTCAGTTCCTTGAGGCTGGCCATTTCGAACCCTTCAAGTCGCCGTCCCGGACCGGCCGGGACGGCGCGTCACATATATCAAGCGAAGGTCTTGCCGAAGCTGTCGAGCGCGGTCTTCAGCTTGCCCTTGGCATCGTCGCCAAGATCCTTGCTGTCACGGATGGCAGCCAGAATATCGGCATGGTCGTGGCGCAGATAGGCGAGCATCAGCTCTTCATAGCGCGTCACGTCCTTGACCGCGACATTGTCCAGATAGCCGTTGGTGCCCGCGAAGATCGACGCGGTCTGCTCCTCGAAGGGCAGCGGCGAGAACTGGGCCTGCTTCAGCAGCTCGGTCAGACGCGCGCCGCGGTTCAGCAGCTTCTGGGTCGACGCATCGAGGTCCGAACCGAACTGGGCGAAGGCCGCCATTTCGCGATACTGCGCCAGCTCCAGCTTGATCGAGCCCGACACCTTCTTCATCGCCTTGGTCTGCGCGGCGGAGCCGACGCGCGACACCGACAGGCCGACGTTAATGGCCGGACGGATGCCCTGATAGAAGAGGTTGGTTTCGAGGAAGATCTGGCCGTCGGTGATCGAGATCACGTTGGTCGGGATATAGGCCGACACGTCGCCCGCCTGCGTTTCGATGATCGGCAGCGCGGTCAGCGAGCCTGCGCCGTTGGCGTCGTTCATCTTCGCGGCACGCTCCAGCAGGCGGCTGTGCAGGTAGAAAACGTCGCCCGGATAGGCTTCACGGCCCGGAGGACGACGCAGCAGCAGCGACATCTGGCGATAGGCGACGGCCTGCTTGGAAAGATCGTCATAGACGATCACGGCGTGCATGCCGTTGTCGCGGAAGAATTCGCCCATGGTGACGCCGGTATAGGGCGCCAGATACTGGAGCGGAGCGGGCTCGGACGCGGTCGCGGCGACGACGATGGAATATTCCATCGCGCCATTTTCCTCGAGCTGCTTGACGATCTGCGCGACGGTAGAGCGCTTCTGGCCGATCGCGACGTAGATGCAGTAGAGCTTCTTGCTCTCGTCATCGCCCGCGTTGATGCCCTTCTGGTTGATGAAGGTGTCGATCGCGACGGCGGTCTTGCCGGTCTGGCGGTCACCGATGATCAGCTCGCGCTGGCCACGGCCGACGGGGACGAGGGCGTCGATCGCCTTGAGGCCGGTCTGCACAGGTTCGTGCACCGACTTGCGGGGGATGATGCCCGGCGCCTTGACTTCCACGCGCTTGCGCTCGGTGTACTGGATCGGGCCCTTGCCGTCGATCGGGTTGCCGAGGCCGTCGACCACACGGCCAAGCAGGCCCCTGCCGACGGGGACGTCGACGATGGTGCCGGTGCGCTTGACGGTGTCGCCTTCCTTGATTTCGGCGTCCGAGCCGAAGATCACGACGCCGACATTGTCGGCTTCCAGGTTCAGCGCCATGCCCTGCACGCCGTTGGCGAACTCGACCATTTCGCCCGCCTGGACGTTGTCGAGGCCATGGACGCGGGCAATGCCGTCACCCACGGTCAGCACGGACCCGACTTCGCTGACCTGCGCTTCGGTGCCAAAATTGGCGATCTGGTCCTTGATGACCTTCGAAATTTCTGCGGCGTTGATATCCATGATTAAGCCTTCTTAGCCTTTCATCGCCGTGGCGAGCGAGTTCAGTCGGGTACGGATGGAACTGTCGATCATCTGGCTGCCGATCTTGACGACCAGCCCGCCCAGGATCGCCGGGTCGACCTTCGCATCGACCGCGACGTCGCGCCCCACGCGTGCCTTCAGGCTCTTGGCGAGGGCGGTGATCTGGGTCTTGGTGAGCGGACGCGCGCTGGTCACTTCGGCGCGGGCTTCGCCCCGATGATTGGACAATAGCGTTTCATAGGCGCGGATGACGGCGGGAAGCTGCGCGAGGCGCCTGTTCTGCGCCAGCACACCCAGGAAATTCGCCGTGAGTGCATCAAGGCCCATGGAAGATGCAACGGCGGCAATCGTCTTGCCGGCTGCGTCCCGGCTCAGAACAGGGCTGTTGATGAGGTCACGCAGGTCGCGCGATTCGCCCAGCGCCGCCTTCAGCGCGGCCAGGCTTTCCGCCACCGCGTCGAGTGCGCTCGCGTCGCGGGCCAGTTCGAACAGCGCCACCGCATAGCGGCCGCTGAGGCTGGCCTGAATACCGCCGGTAGTCTCCACGCGCTTACCGTCCTCCATCTGATTGCCGGTCATGCAAATAGAGGGCCCGGTCTGATGCCGTCCCGAACCCCTGTTGCCCGGCCGGTTAGCAGTCACCTTATGACTATGCAAGTCATGTGACACGATTCCGTCGATAGTCTTAAATTGCGGAGATTTGACCGTCTGCTTTCGCCTGGCGAATCGGTTATCCGGCCGCATCGGCGGGGGCAAGCCGGCCTTTCTGGCAATGATATACTATGCGTTCGTTGGGTTGGGCGGTCAGCAACGCGCCGATGTCAGATTCCAGTCCCGCGATACGGGTCAACCGGTCCGTGTCGGCGCCGCATCCCTTTGTCTCTTTGTCCTTCGCCAGGGCGCGGATCTTGTCCATCGTGCCGAGATCGGGCAGCCAGCGCTGGACACGCAGAATGCCTGTGGCGGGATCGAACTGGCTTTTCGACACGAAATTGCCGTCGGCCGGGACGAGGGTGCGCGCCCATTGCTGGCCAACGGATATATATTGCGTATCGCCATCGACGCAGCCGCCCTCCGCCCAGCCAAAGCCGATATCGCTGGGCTGGGACACGGTGAGGCGACTGCGATTCTGGTCGACCTTGCAAACATTGTCGCCATCCCAGGCAAAGGCGCCGTTCCCCACGATGCTCTTGTCCTCAGGCAATTTCACGCGCTCGTCGACGCTGGCGAAGCTGGGTTTCAGGAAGAACAGGCCTAGCGCCGCGAACAGGAATATGCCGCCGCCGGCCAGAAACCATGTCGCATGCCGTTCGCGGCCCTGGCTGTAGAACAGGCCGCCCGCGCCGAGGCCGAGCACCGCGAGGGCGAGCAGCACCGCTGCGCCCGCCATTGCATTTTCGCGTGCGGTGATGACTTCGCGTTCGGCGGCGTCGCGTGCGCGTCCCACAGCTTGTTCGCGCGCGTCAGCACTGGCGCGGTTCTTCTGCTCGCTCGCCTGGGCCTCGCGCTGGGTAATGGCCGCTTCTGCGGCGTCCGCTTCCGCGATGGAGCGGCAGGGAACGACGCTGTGCAGCGAGGAAACGCCCGCCTGTCGCAGGAAGGAGGCGATCTCACGCCATGACACGGCGAAGCCGAATTCCGCGTCGTTGCCGTCCGAGACCGACCCGAAGCTGTTGACGCCCAGCACCCGGCCGCAATCGTCGACCAGCGGACCGCCGCTGTTGCCGGCGGCAAGGGGGGCGGTGTGGAGCACCGTTTCGAAATTCCGGCTGGCCCGGCCGGAAGAGACGGTGCCACTGGTCTTTACGGTAGCCAGGGGCTCCACCAGTTGCTTGAGGCCCAGGCCCTGCGCGCGGTCGACCGTGCCGGGATAGCCGATGGCCGTGACATGCTGCCCGTCGCCGATCGCGCCGGCGTAGAATGTGCTGACCGGCAGGCTTCCCTCGTCCAGCTTCACGAGGGCAAGGTCGTTGCCAGGCGAATAGGCCATAATGCGCCCGCCATAGGTCTTCGTCCCTTCAGACGGGATGATGCCGATGACGAGATTCTTCTCCTCGCGTGCCAGTTCGACGACATGGGCGTTGGTCAGGATCTTGTCGGGCGCGACCGCGAAGCCGCTGCCATGGCCCACGAAATAGGCATCGGTCCCGTCGGTCGCGACCAGCACGACGCGCACCACCCCGCGCGCGGCGGCGGCGATATCCTGCTGTTCGGCATGGACGATGGCTGGCGCGATCAGCGCGATCAGCAGGGCGAGGCGACGAAGCAGGGCGACCATAGGTCGCGCATAGATATTGAAAGGCGGAGCAAGCGCAATCAGGAAAAGGTGAATCCTTTTGACAGCAAGACACGGGAAGCATGGCCTTGGCATCCGGTCTAGCCCATATTGCATGAACCAGATGACCCGCCTTGCGCCCTCCTCCACGCCGCCGATGCCGGACCCGGACACTTGCTGGCAGGCATTCCTACGCCGCGACCGGACGATGGATGGGCGGTTCGTGGGCTGCGTGTCGACCACGGGCATCTATTGCAAGCCCAGTTGCCCCGCGCGCCACCCAAGGCGGGACAATATGCGCTTCCTGCCGGACGGCACGGCGGCGCGGGCCGCGGGCTATCGCGCCTGCCTGCGCTGTCGCCCCGACGAACAGGGACGCGACCGGCAGGCGGTGCAGGCGGCGGTCGCCCTGATCGAGGCGGCGGAGGATGCTCCGCGGCTGGAAGCGCTGGCCGCTCATGTCGGCTATGCGCCCCATCATTTCCACCGCCTGTTCAAGCGCGAAACCGGCCTGACTCCCGCCGCATTCGCCCGCGCGATCCGCACCGAAAGGCTGAAGGACGCGCTGAGCGAGGGTGGCAGCGTCACCGCCGCGATCTACGAGGCGGGCTATAACGCGCCCAGCCGCGCCTATGCCGATGCGGCACGGCATCTGGGCATGACGCCCAGCGCATGGAAGGACGGGGGGCGCGGCGTTCGCATCCGCTGGTGCATCATCTCCACCAGCCTGGGGCCGATACTGGTCGCGGCGACTGACAAGGGATTGTGCCGGATCAGCTTCGACGAGGGCGGGGCGGACCTGCGCTCCCGTTTCCCCCATGCGGACCTGCAACCGGCGGATGCGGCGCTGGATGCGCTGGCGGGTGCCGTCGCCGCGCTGGTGGAAAATCCGGCGGCGGGCGCTGACTTGCCGGTCGATGTGGGCGGCACCGCCTTCCAGCAGGCGATCTGGGCGGCGCTGCGCGCGATCCCGCCTGGCGAAACGCGCAGCTATGGCGACATAGCGGCGGCAACCGGACGACCCGGCGCGGTGCGCGCCGCCGGCACGGCCTGCGGGAGCAACCATCTGGCCATAGTGATCCCCTGCCACCGTGTCGTGCGTGGAGACGGCGGCATGGGTGGCTATGCCTGGGGCGTGGAGCGCAAGCGAACCTTGCTGGCGCGAGAGGAGCAATAGACGGAAAATAAGAGTCTTTTCATCGTCATCGCGCTCAGTCACAACAGGCGCGGGGTCAAGTGGGGTGACGATGCGGCTAATGGGGTTTCGGATAGTCGCGGCGGCCGGACTGGCGCTTTTCGCCGCCGTGCCGGCACAGGCGGCCTGGTGGAAGGCGCAGAGCCGCCATTTCACCGTCTACAGCGAAGGCAATGACGAGAAGCTCAGGGACTTTGCCGAGCGGCTGGAAAAATTCGACTTCCTGCTGCGCAAGGTCACCGGGCTGAAAGATCCCGAAGCGGACAGCCCCGTCGAGGTCTTTTTGCTGTCGAACGACGCCAGGGTGAAGAAGCTGGCGCGCAATCCTAATCTGGCCGGTTTCTACACGACGTCGGATCGCGTCGCCTATGCCGTCCTGTCGCGCGAGAGCAAGTCGGGCAAGTTCGACTTCGGCGCCGAGGAAGTGCTGTTTCACGAATATACCCATCACTTCATGCTGCACCATTTCCCTGCCGCCTATCCGGCCTGGTATATCGAGGGTTTCGCGGAGTTTTTCTCGGTCGTGAAGTTCGCCAAGGACGGATCGATCGACTTCGGCAATGTGCCGATGGCGCGGGTGCCCGGCCTGGTGCTGGCTTCGCCCTATCCGCTCAAGAAATTGTTCGAAAGCGACACGGAAGGCCTGAACCGGATCGATGGCGACCGTTATTATGGCACGGCCTGGTTGCTGACCCATTATTTCCAATATGGGAAGGCGGAACGAAGACAGGAATTTATTAAATATCTCAACGATTTGGCCAAAGGCGTGGCGGACGTGCAGCCGGACACATATTTCGCTGGTGGCCTCGACGGGCTGGAAAAGGACGTGAAGGCCTATATGCGCCAGCGCCTGACTGCATCTCGTCTGACGCCCAGGGACATGACATTGGGGGCCATCGCGATAACGGCGGTCGATCCTGCACGCGGAGAGCTGATCGAGGACGAACTGCGGCTGCGCTATCGTCCCACGGCAGAGGAGCTGCCTGCCCTGATCGATGGTTTTCGTGCTGTGACGGTGACATATCCGGCAAGTGCCTATGCCTTTGCCCTGCTGGCCGATGCGGAATGGGAGGCCGAGCGTAAGGATGCGGCGCTGGCCGACGCCGACCGGGCGATCGCGATCGACCCGGCCATGTCGCGCGCTTATGCGACACGCGCGGAAGTGCTGTTGGAGCGCGCCTATGACAGCGACAAGGATGTCGACTGGAAGGCGGCATTGAGCGCCATCGTGAAGGCGAACCGCGCGGATACCGAGGACCCGGTGCCGCTCGCCCTGTTCTACCGTTATAATGCGATGCGCGGCGGCAAGATGCCCGACCTTGGTTATGACGGGCTCTACAAGGCGTTCACCCTGCTGCCGCAGAATCCGACCTATCGCATGAACTTCGCCCAGGCGGTGGCCGCGCGCGGCGATTACCGGGCGGCATCGCGGCTGCTCGATCCCATTGCCTATTCGCCGCATGCCTCGGGCATGCGCGAAGCGGCAATCAAGATGAAGGCCGCCTTCGACGCGCAGGCGGCCGGCAAGGATGTGGCAAGGGATGCGGTCAAGGCCGGCGAAGCGGCTGGAAATCCCGCACCCGCGCCATGACGGTGGCGCGCTGCGCGTCGGTCATGCCGCGCCAATGCACGATTTCCTCTATGGTCCGGCCGCAGCCGGTGCAGTGCCCGCGCGCCGCGTCGAGCGCGCAGAGGTTGCGGCACGGCGTTTCCATCACATGAAGCTGTAGGGATCGACGTCCACGGCGACGCGGGTTCCCGATTTCCATTGGATGTCGCCCAGCCAATCCCGGATTGCGGACTGGATGTCGATCTGGCGCGTGGCGTGCACCAGCAGGCGATGGCGGTGGCGGCCGCGCAGCACCGCCAGCGGGGCGGGGGCGGGGCCATAGACGCGCATCCCGTCGATCAACGGTGCGGACTTGCCGATCAGCCGGGCGGTCTGCGCGGCTTCGTCGGCATCCTCGCTGGATATGATGATGGCGGCGAAGCGGCCGAACGGCGGGGCGTTGGCGCGGCGGCGATTTTCGGTTTCGACGGCATAGAATCTCTCGGTGTCGCCATCCAGCAGCGCCTTGATGACCTGCGCCTCGGGCATGCGGGTCTGGATAAAGACGCGTCCGTGTTTCTCGCCGCGCCCCGCGCGCCCCGCAACCTGCATGATCTGCTGGAATGTGCGTTCGGCCGCGCGCAGGTCGCCACCCTCCAGCCCCAGATCCGCGTCGATCACGCCGACCAGCGTCAGATTGGGGAAATGATAGCCCTTGGTCACGAGTTGGGTGCCGATGATGATGTCTATCGCGCCGGCCTCCACCGACTTGACGAAATCGGCCACCCGGGCCGGCGACCACAATGTGTCGGACGTCACGATCGCGGTGCGCGCCTGTGGCCAGAGCGTTTTCACCTCATCGGCGATGCGTTCCACGCCCGGGCCGCAGGCGACCAGCGAATCCTCCTCCTTGCAGTCCGGACAGCGGCGCGGCGCGGGAACCACATGTCCGCAATGATGGCAGGCCAGGCGATGGGTCAGGCGGTGTTCCACCATCCAGGCGGTGCAGTTGGGGCACTGGAAGCGATAGCCGCAATGACGGCACAGCGTGAGCGGGGCATAGCCCCGGCGGTTGAGGAACAGCAGGCTCTGTTCGCCCCTTGCCATCGTCTCCTCGATCGCCGCGACTAGCGGCGGCGCAATCCAGCGGCCCCGCTCGGGCGGGTCGGTCAGCAGGTTGATGCCGTGAATGTCCGGCATTTCCGCTCCGCCATAGCGCGCGGGCAGGCGGATTTCGGCATAGCGCCCCAGTTCCACCTGGTGCCGCGTTTCGATCGCCGGTGTCGCCGATGCCAATATGACCGGAAATTGCTCGATCAGGCCCCGCATCACCGCCACGTCGCGGGCATGGTAATGGACGCCGTCTTCCTGCTTGAAACTCGTTTCATGCGCTTCGTCGACAACGATCAGTCCCAGGTCGGGGTAGGGGAGGAACAGGGCGGACCGGGCGCCGACCACGACCCGCGCCTGCCCCGACGCGATGGCGCGCCAGGCGCGCCGCCGCTCGGACTGGCGCAGGCCGCTGTGCCAGCTTACCGGAACCGTGCCGAAGCGCATCTCGAACCGTTCGAGAAACGGCTCCGTCAGGGCGATTTCGGGAAGAAGGACCAGTACCTGCCGATCGGACCTGATGGCGGCGGCGATCGCCTCGAAATAAACCTCCGTCTTGCCCGATCCGGTGACGCCGTCGAGCAGGAACGGCGCGAACATGCCCGCGCGCACGGCATCGGCCATGGTGGTCGCGGCGTTGGACTGCGCGTCGGACAGGCGGGGCGGTGCGTAGTCCGGATCAGGCATGGGGAAGGGCGTGTCGACGCTGACCTCCACCGGCTCGAAAATATCCTGCTTGATCAGGCCGCGAATCACCGCGTCGCTCACGCCGCCGATCATGGCCAGTTCGCGGATCAGTCCCTGGCGTTCGCCGATCCGCTCCAGCGCCTGCGCGCGCTGCTCGGTCATCCGGTCGGGCAGCGCGCCGGTCGCGTGATATTCGATGACGGTGCGTGCGCCTTCCAGCGCCGCCATGGAAGAAAGCGCCATTCGCAGCACGGCGGCGGGCGGCGCGAGATAATAGTCCGCCGTCCATTCGATCAGGCGGCGCAGCGACCCGGCCAGGGGCGGCGCGTCGACCACCTCGACAAGGTTGCGCAGCCTGTTGTCGCCGACCGTGTCGACGTCGGGAAAACTGTCCTCTTCCCACACCACGCCGATGATCTGGCGCGGACCAAGCGGCGCGACGACGATGCTTCCGGGCTCTACCCGCATCTCGTGCGGCACGCGATAGTCGAGCGGGCCGAGGGCGGCGTTGAGCAGGAGGACACGGGCGCGGGCCATGCGTCCGTCCTTAGCCCTTCGCGCGGCGCTGGCAAATGGCGCGGATCAGAGCCGCCAGTTGAAGGAGAGCCAGGGCAGGTGATTGACGGTGTCGGGCCGCCCGTCCCGGATATTCTGCTGACGCATGTAGAGCAGTTGGGCGTCGAGAGTCTTGCTCAGCCGTCGGCGCAGGCCCGCTTGCAGGCGGAACGTCGCGAGCCCCGTCCTGTCGCCTGGCCGGGCGCGGTTTAAATTGAAGAAGGCCTCGCCCGCGCCCACGGCCGACCATGTCCTCGCGCCGTTCAGCGGGATCGTCAGTTGCACCCTTTCGCGCAGGCGCCAGACGGCGTTGTCGGCATAGTCGAAGAAACGCTGTTCCAGCCGCGTGCGGCTCTGCAAAGGGCCATGGGTTACGGTTAGCTGCTGATGAAAGCGCATTTCCTGGTCGGCCTCGCTCTTCACATAGGCGAAGCCGCCGCCGATCTGCACTTTCGGCACGATTTCGTGATCCCACGTCACGCGCTGCAGAAACTGTTCGCCGCCGCTGCTTGTATCCGAACGCGCTCGCTGGCTGGCGTCGATCGTTACGGTATCTGTGTCGCTAGCCTTGATGCTGATCGATTCCGACAGCCATGCCTGCACATCCTCGGTGGCCGCGTGCGCGGCAGGCGGAAGGGCCAGCATCGAAACGCAGCACAGCAACGCAAGGATACGCATCATTTATCCTTTGGAAAGGTGCAGGCGCCTTAATCTGCTCTCGCGCAGGAGGCAATCGCCGCTGCATTGGCGAATCCGGGCGCCAGCGGCTAAAGGAAGCCGACTCGCTATCCGGAGCATCCCATGAAATTCTTCGTCGACACCGCCGACACCGCCGAAATCCGTGAGCTGGCCGCGACCGGCCTGCTGGACGGCGTCACCACCAACCCGTCCCTGATTCACAAATCGGGCCGCAAGTTCATGGAAGTGGTCGAGGAAATCTGCGGCATCGTGGATGGTCCCGTCTCCGCCGAAGTCGTCGCCATGGACCATGAGACGATGATGAAGGAAGCGGACATCCTTCGGAAGATCGCCGACAATGTCTGCATCAAGGTGCCGCTGACCATCGACGGCCTCAAGACCTGCAAGGCACTGACCGACGATGGCACGCTGGTCAACGTGACGCTCTGCTTTTCCGCCAACCAGGCGCTGCTGGCCGCAAAGGCCGGGGCCAGCTTCATTTCGCCCTTCGTCGGCCGCCATGACGATAACAGCTTCGACGGGATCAAGCTGATCGAGGACATTCGCCTGATCTACGACAATTACGCCTTCGAGACGGAAATCCTGGCGGCCTCGCTGCGCCACCCGATCCATGTGCTGGAATGCGCCAAGATCGGTGCGGACGTGATGACGGCGCCCCCCGCGGTCATCAAGATGCTGTCCCGGCATGTGCTGACGGACAAGGGGCTGGAAGGATTCGCCGCCGACTGGGCGAAGACCGGCCAGACCATCCTCTGAACCGCGCTAGCCGGGCGCTGGAACTCGCGCCCGACCCGGCCTATTCTCCCGTATGAAGAGGAGAGAGCCGATGTTCGTTGCGGTCTACTGGTGGCGCGTCCACCCCGGCAAGGAAGCGCAGTTTCGCGCGGCATGGCGACGCGGCACCGAACTGATACGGGAAAGATATGGCAGCTACGGATCGCGGCTGCATCGCGACGGCGACGGCCGCTTCGTGGGATATGCCGAATGGCCGGACGAGGCGACGTGGCGCGCGGCATTCGACCGCAAGATGGTGTACGATGATCCGGAGACGCGCGCCGCCTTTGTCGATGCCGTCAGTGAAGTGCCGCCCGATGCCGATCCGATCTTCACCATGACGGTGACCGACGACCTGCTTGACCGCGGCGGAAAGGATGTTCCCCGTTGAGCCGCGATCCAGACAAGCCGGATTTCGGATTCCTGTGGTTTTCGCTGCTCCTGACCGTCATCGGCCTGGCCGTTGTCGTGGTCTATGGCGGCTGAGAATGGCGACCCCGGCAGGATTCGAACCTGCGACCATTCGCTTAGAAGGCGAATGCTCTATCCGGCTGAGCTACGGGGCCGTGCGGGTGCGGCGATAGCGGGGCATCGGGCCGCTTGCAATCGTTCGGCCAACCGATAAGCAGGATGGCATGAGCGAAGGGGCTATTGATCGGGTCGATGCGGTTGCGCTGGGGGCGCGTCCGCTGCGCTATTACGACTTCTTCATGGCGGCCTTCGTCGCCATATTGCTGCTGTCCAACCTTATCGGTGCGGCGAAGCTTTCGACGCTTGGTGGCTTCACCTTCGGGGCCGGCATCCTCTTCTTCCCGCTGGGCTATGTACTGGGCGACGTGCTGACCGAGGTCTATGGCTATGCCCGCGCGCGTCGCTGCGTCTGGGCCGGTTTCGCGGCTATGCTGTTCATGGCCCTGATGAGCTGGGTCGTGGTCGCGCTGCCGCCGGCGATCGGCTGGCCCGACCAGAGCGCCTATGAGGCCGTGTTCGGCGCCACCTGGCGTATCGTCTTCGCTTCCGTAACCGCATTCTGGGCCGGGGAATTCGCCAACAGCTTCGTCCTGTCGAAGATGAAATTGCTGACGGAGGGCCGGCATCTGTGGATGCGCACGATCGGCTCCACCATCGTCGGACAGGGCGCGGACAGCCTGATCTTCTATCCGCTCGCTTTTTACGGGGTGTGGAGCAACGGGCAAGTGCTGACCGTGATGGTCACCAACTGGGCGCTCAAGGTCGGCTGGGAGGCTGTGCTGACACCGGTCACCTATGCGGTGGTCGGTTTCGTCAAGCGGCGCGAGGGGCTCGACATTTACGATCATGGCACCAATTTCACGCCATTTCGCGCAAGCCTTTGAAAAATTATGATTGAAGGCGGATCAATGTAAAGGCCTGTTTACCTTTTTCTCCACAATGGGGGACATGAGCAGGCAGTCACATTGGCAGTTTTCTCCGTCGTCGGTACGCAGCGTCTTTCGACCGGCGTCCATGCCCGATCCGGAAATGGCAGCCGACCTTGCACGGTTGCAACGGCGCTTCGCCGCAACCTTCGACCATGCGCCGGTCGGTATCGCCCATGTGGGGCTCAATGGTGAGTTCCTCCTCGTCAATCCGCGCTTCTGTGAGATCAGCGGACATGATGCGGACACGCTGATACGCACGGGCTTTCAGCAGATTACCCATCCTGACGATCTGACGGCCGACGAGGCGCTGCTCGTGCGCCTGAACGCAGGTGAAATCGCGCGCTATTCGATGGAAAAGCGCTATATCCGCGCCGATGGCACGATGATCTGGATCAACCTGACGGTCGCCATGGTGCGCGACGAGGATGGTGCCCCCGATTTTTACCTCGCCGTGATCGAGGATCTCTCGGAATTGCGCCAGGCCAGTTTCGAGGCGATCCACGACCCGCTGACCGGATTGCTCAACCGGCGCGGCTTTGCCGCGCGCGCCAAGGATATGCTGACCGCGGCGACACGCGCCGGGCGGAGTGCCAGCCTCCTTTTCCTGGACCTGGACGGCTTCAAGGTGCTGAACGACACTTTGGGTCACGCGGCCGGGGATATGTGCCTGATCGACGTGGCCCGGCTGCTGGAGGCCGAAGTCCATGCCGGAGACATCGCGGCGCGGATCGGCGGCGATGAGTTTCTGCTGCTGTTGGCGGAGCGCGCGGAACAGGACGCGCAGATCATCGGCGAAAGGGTGTGCGAGACGCTCGCCGCATACGGCATGGGTGTGAGCGGCAGCTTCGGCCTCGTGTCCATGGAAGCACCCGATCCCGCCGACCTCGATCGCCTGATTGCCTGCGCCGACGATGCCATGCGCGCGGCGAAACGGGCCGGCAAGAATCAGCTCTGGGTTGCGGCCTTCATCTGAAGGCAATGCTCGGGATAGTCGGCGCGCACGAAATACAGGCCGTCGGGCGGCGCGTTCAGCGCCAGCGCGCTGCGATCGCGCGCTTCCAGCGCATCGCCAAGATCATGCGCGCTCCAGCGGTTCATGCCGACCATTGCCAGGCACCCGACCATGGACCGGACCTGATGGTGCAGGAAGGACCGGGCGGCGGCGTGGATGATCACCCGATCGCCCTCGCGGGCGACATCCAGCCTGTCGAGTGACTTGACCGGACTGTCCGCCTGGCAATGGGCCGACCGGAAGGTCGTGAAATCGTGCCGCCCTACCAGTAGTTGCGCGGCTCGATGCATCGCATCCGCGTCGAGCGGCTGGATCACGCGCCATGTCAGACCCTGTTCGAAGGTAAGCGGCGCGCGTCGGTTGGCGATACGGTAGACATAGGACCTGCCGGTGCAGGAAAAGCGGGCATGCCAGTCCTTGGGCACAGCGTCGCAGGCAAGGATCGCAACCGGATGCGGGCGCATCCGCGCGTTGAGAGCCTCCATCAGCCGGAACGGGGCTAAATCCTTGTCGATGTCGGCATGAGCCCGCATCGCAAGGCCGTGGACCCCGGCATCGGTGCGTCCGGCCGCATGCACGGCGACCCGTTCCCCGGTCACGGCGAAGATCGCGTCCTCGATCGTCTGTTGCACGCTCGGCCCATGCGCCTGCCGCTGCCAACCCATGAAGGGTCGGCCGTCAAATTCGACGGTGAAGGCGACCCGGCTCATGCGGGCATCCGGCAGCCGTCAGTCATCCACCCGGCTCCCCGCGGGCATGTCATAGCCCCGCAATAATTCGCCCGCGTTCATCGCGCCCTTGCCCGCCCGCTGGATGACCGTGGGACGGATCGCGTCATGGCCGCATCCTATCAGCAGGCTGTCGTCCAGCAACGTGCCCGGCGTGCCTGCATGATGTTCGACATGGGCGGCCAGGATCCGGAAACGCTCGCCGCGATATTGGAAAAAGGCACCGGGAAAGGGATTGAAGGCACGCACCTGGCGCTCGACCTGATGCGCGTCGCGGGTGAAATCGATCCGGGCTTCGGCCTTGTCGATCTTGGCGGCATAGGTAACGCCCTCGTCGGGTTGCGTCATGGGCGGGTGAAGCGACAGGTCCTCCAGTACCTCCAGCATGAGTTGGGCGCCCGCCTTCGCCAGTTCGGCGGTCAGCATCCCGCCGGTCTTGTCCTCGACCGGCGTGACATGCTTGGCGCGCATCGGCCCGGTGTCGAGCCCTGCCTCCATATCCATGATGGTCACGCCGGTCACATTGTCACCCGACAGGATCGCGCGCTGGATGGGCGCCGCGCCGCGCCAGCGCGGCAGCAGGGACGCATGAATGTTCATGCAGCCATGGCGCGGCATGGCAAGGATCGCGCCTGGCAGGATCAATCCGTAGGCCGCGACGACCGCGACATCGGCGTCCAGCGCGGCGAACGCGGTCTGCACCCCGGCGTCCTTGAGCGACACGGGCGTGCGTACCTCGATGCCCAGTTCCTCGGCGCGCGCCTGCACCGGCGAAGGGCGCAGCGCCTTGCCGCGCCCGGCAGGACGGGGCGGCTGGCTGTAGGCCGCGACGATGTCGTGGCCCGCCCTGGCCAGACTGTCGAGCGCCGGCACGGCGAATTCGGGGGTCCCCATGTAGATAATACGCATGATATGCCCTCAAAGCCCTTGTCTCTCCCAGTTGCAACACTTTATCTCGGTCCATGGCTTCACCCGAAATAGAGGCGCTTACGCAGGCGCTGTCCCGGTTGCCGGGCCTTGGCCCCCGGTCCGCGCGGCGCGCGGTGCTGCACTTGCTGAAGCGGCGCGAAGCCGCGATGGAACCGTTGCTGCGTGCGCTGGAAAAGGTGAACGACCGACTGGTCACCTGCGGGGTTTGCGGCAATGTGGACACGGTCGATCCCTGCGGCATCTGTGCCGATTCCCGGCGCGATGGTCGTGCCCTGTGCGTTGTCGAGGATGTGTCCGACCTCTGGGCACTGGATCGGTCGCGCCTGTTTCCGGGTCGCTTTCATGTGCTGGGCGGCCGCCTGTCGGCGCTGGAAGGCGTGCGACCGGAGGATCTTGCCATCGACGGGCTCGTCGCGCGGGTCGAGGCAGGCGGCATCGACGAGGTCGTGCTGGCCATGAACGCCACGCTGGAGGGGCAGACCACCGCCCATTACCTTGCCGAACGGCTGGAGCGATTCCCGGTGCGCCTGACCCAGTTGGCGCATGGCGTGCCGGTTGGCGGAGAGCTGGATTATCTCGACGAAGGCACGCTGGCGCAGGCCCTGCGTGCACGCCGGCCCGTGGGCTGACACAGCGCGGGAAACCGGTCCGCCGGGCATCGCCGGGGATATGCGGATCGCTTGATATCGCGCTGCGTTCCGCCTATGTTCGGGCCATGGCGATATTACCGATCCTTGAAGCGCCCGATCCTCGGCTGCGCACCATTTCGACGCCGGTCGACGCGATCGACGGCGACCTGCAACAGCTGATCGACGACATGTTCGAAACCATGTACGCGGCGCCCGGGATCGGCCTGGCCGCCATCCAGGTCGGCGTGCCCAAGCGGGTGTTGGTCATCGACCTGCAGGAACCGGAATCGGACGAGGAGGGGGCGCCGCCGGTCAAGAAACCGATGGTCTTCATCAATCCGGAGGTTCTCAAGGGTTCCGAAGACCTGTCGGTCTATAATGAAGGCTGCCTTTCGGTGCCGGACCAGTTCGCCGAGGTGGAGCGTCCCGCCTCCATCCGTGCAAGCTGGATGGACCGGGAAGGGCGCATTCACGAGCAGCAGCTCGACGGCTTGCTCGCCACCTGCCTCCAGCATGAGATGGACCATCTGGAGGGGATCTTGTTCATCGACCATCTGTCGCGCCTGAAACGCGACATGCTGCTCAAAAAGCTGAGCAAGGCGCGCAAGGCGGCTTGAGTCGATCGTGTAACGGTCTACGCTCTTCGACTCGGGAGGGCGTGGCCATGGCGAGTCGGCATTCCGAGATTGATATTTTCGTTGCAACGCGTCCGGCGCAGTCGGCACAGCAATTGATGCGCACGGATGGGGAATTATTCGTGCGCTGGGCTTATGTCACCCTGCTCGGCCGATTGCCCGAGGAGGAAGGGCTTGCTTTCTACCTTCGCCGGATGGGTGAAGGGAAAACCAAGACCAGCGTGCTCAAGCAGATCAGCCGTTCGCCGGAGGGACGCGCCTATGGCCTCCATCTGCCGGGTCTGGAAGCCGCGGTGCGCCGCGCGGCGCTCAAGCGTGCGCCGGTGATCGGGCCGGTCTATCGCTGGCTGCTGGGGAGCGCGCCGGTCAAGCGCCTGCCGGCTCCCCGCCTGCACTGACCCCCCGCTCGGTCAGGCCACGCCGTCAGTGTCGAGGGCATAGCCGGCGGAGCGGACCGTGCGGATGATGTCCTGATATTGCCCGTCGGCGTTGATCGCCTTGCGCAGGCGACGGATGTGCACATCCACCGTGCGCAGTTCGATGTCGCTGTCCTGGCCCCACACGCTGTCGAGCAGCCGCTCGCGCGAAAAAACCCAGCCGGGATGCTCCAGAAAATGCTTGAGCAGACGGAACTCCGTGGGGCCAAGCGGAATGACCTGTCCCCCGCGCCGTACCTTGTGGCCGACCGTGTCCATCTCGACATCGGCGAAGGTCAGCGTCTCGCCGGCCAGCGCCGGCCGCACGCGCCGCAGCACCGCGCCGACGCGCGCCACCAGTTCTCGGGGAGAAAAAGGCTTGGTCACATAATCGTCGGCACCGGTTTCCAGGCCGCGCACGCGGTCCTCCTCCTCGCCGCGCGCGGTCAGCATGATGATCGGCACGTTGGCGGTGCCGGTCATCCGGCGAAGGCGCCGGCATACCTCGATACCGGACAGGCTTTCGACCATCCAGTCGAGCAGCACGATGTCGGGCACATTTTCCTGCGCCATCAGCAGCGCTTCCTCACCATCGACCGTGTGCGCGACCTCGAAATCCTCGCGCTTGAAATGCCAGATCAGCAGTTCCGCGAGCGCGGCGTCATCCTCCACCAGCAGCATCTTGGCCCGTGCCATGTTCAATCCTCCGTCGCGGGGGTGGTGCTGGGGTCGCGGTCGGGCAGGGTCTGGCCGGTCGCGGCGTAATATACCATCTCCGCGACATTGGTCGCATGGTCCCCGATACGCTCGATATTCTTCGCAATGAACAAAAGGTGCGCGCATTCGCTGATTGTCTTGGGATTTTCGACCATGAAGGTGACGAGTGTCCGGAACACGCTGTTGTAGAAATCGTCGACCACAGTGTCGCGATCAATCACTGCCAGCGCCAGTTCCGCATCGCGGGCCGAAAAGGCATTGAGTGCATCGTGCACCATTTCCGACGCCACCTGCCCCATGGACGGCAGAAGGGATATGGGCTCCATCGTCCGGCTGTTGGTGGCGATCGACGGCACGCGCTTGGCGATGTTTTTCGCATAATCGCCGATTCGTTCGACCACGCTCACGATCTTGAGCGCAGCGATCACGTCGCGCAGGTCGTTGGCCATCGGCGCGCGCAAGGCGATGATCTCGATAGCCAGTTTCTCGACCTCGGCCTCGATCGCGTCGATCTTCCGGTCGTCGGCGACGACCTGCGCCGCCAGGTTCCGGTCGTGGCGTTGCAGGGCCAGCATCGCGCTCTCGATCGCCGCTTCGGCCCGTCCGCCCATTTCGGCGATCAGGCCGCGCAGCCGGTCCATTTCGTCGTCGAACGCCTTGATCGTATGTTCTGCCATGTCTCGTCTCTCTCCGCGCCGGATCAGCCGTAGCGACCCGTGATATAGTCCTTGGTCCGCTCCTGGCGCGGATTGGTGAAGATGTCGGACGTCACGCCATATTCGACCAGGTCGCCCAGATGGAAAAAGGCGGTGCGCTGCGATACGCGCGCGGCCTGCTGCATATTGTGCGTGACGATCACGATCGCATAACGCCCGCGCAGTTCGTGGATCAGTTCCTCGATCTTCGCCGTGGCTATGGGGTCGAGCGCCGAACAGGGCTCATCCATCAATATCACCTCGGGCTCGACGGCGATGGCGCGGCCGATGCACAGGCGCTGCTGCTGTCCGCCCGACAGTGCCGTTCCGCTGTCCTGGAGCCGGTCCTTGACCTCTTCCCACAGGCCCGCGCGCCGCAGCGATTTTTCGACAATGACATCCATGTCGGCTTTGGACGCGGCCAGGCCGTGGATCCGTGGCCCATAGGCGATATTCTCGTAGATCGACTTGGGGAAGGGATTGGGTTTCTGGAACACCATGCCGACACGGGCCCGCAACTGCACCACGTCCATGGACGGGGCATAGATGTCCTCGCCGTCCAGCGTGATCGTCCCTTCGACCCGTGCCGATGCGACCGTGTCGTTCATGCGGTTGAGCGTTCGCAAGAAGGTCGACTTGCCGCAGCCCGAAGGGCCGATGAAGGCGGTGACATTGTCCATGGCGACGTCGATGGACACGCCCTTGATCGCTTCCTTCGGCCCGTAGAAGACCTTGACGTCGCGCGCGGTCATCTTCGGGTTGGCGGGGGCAAGGCTTTGCTGTTCTTCGGTCATGTCGGTTACCACCGTCTCTCGAATTTGTTGCGCAGGTAGATGGCGAGGCCGTTCATGGTCAGCAGGAAGACCAGCAGAACGATGATCGCCGCCGATGTCTTTTCGACGAAGCCTTTCGAGACTTCGTCGGACCATAGGAAAATCTGCACCGGCAGCACAGTAGCCGGGTCGGTGATCCCTTCCGGCGGCGTCGCGATGAAGGCGCGCATCCCGATCATCAGCAGCGGCGCCGTTTCGCCGAGCGCGCGCGCCATGCCGATGATGGTACCGGTCAATATGCCCGGCAGGGCGAGCGGCAGCACGTGCTGGAACACCACCTGCACCGGGCTGGCGCCGATGCCGAGCGCAGCATCGCGAATGCTGGGCGGTACCGACTTGATGGCGTTGCGGCCCGCGATGACGATCACCGGCATGGTCATCAGCGCCAGCGTCAGGCCGCCGACCAGCGCGGCCGACCGCGGCAGGTGCAGGAAGTTGAGGAAGATCGACAGGCCGAGAAGGCCGAAGATGATGGACGGAACGGCCGCCAGATTGTTGATCGATACCTCTATGATATCGGTCCACCATGTCTTGGGAGCATATTCTTCCAGATAGAGCGCCGTGGCCACACCGACCGGGAAGCTGAGCAGCAGAGTCACCAGCATCGTCAGGAGGGAACCCTTGAACGCCCCCCATATGCCGACCTGGGTCGGATCGGTTCCGTCGCTGGACCACAGGAAATTCCAGTTGAAACCGGTCGTGAGGATACCGGCGCGGTCCAGTCGCTCGACGGCGGCCTCGGCCTCGGGCGATCCCTCGCTCTTTGCGGCCAGATCGATTCCGGTCGAAGCGGGAACCTGCACCGTCTCGGCGCGGTTCAAAATGGTGGGGTCGGCCTTGATCGCATCGCGAACGGTAACCCAGGCGGTGGGCGACAGCAGCGCGTCGCCATCGGCGCCCAGCGCCTTCCTGGCGGCTTCGTTCGTCACCATCGGCAGGTTGGCGTTGGCCAGCGCCGCATCGGTGATAGCGTTCGGATCGAGCAACATCGGCGACGCGGGGAAATCGATCCGCAGTGCGATTTCCGTGCGGGTGAAACCGCGCAGGCCATTGCCCATCATCGTCACCAGAAGGAAGGCGAGAAAGGCTGCGGAAAGCACCACCGCGCTCAGGCCGAGCAGGCGGAAGCGGCGTTCGGCGGCATAGCGCCGGGCGATGCGGCGGCGCATCGCGTGCGATTTCCAGTCGGTCGGCAGACGTTCTGCGGCACTCATTATTCGTAAGCCTCGCGATATTTCTTCACGACCCGCAGGGCCACGATGTTGAGCAGCAGGGTGACGATGAACAGCACCAGCCCCAGCGCGAAGGCAGCCAGCGTCTTGGCGCTGTCAAATTCCTGGTCGCCGGTCAGCAACTGGACGATCTGGGTCGTCACCGTGGTCACGCTGGCAAAGGGATTGAGCGTCAGGTTCGCGGCAAGGCCTGCCGCCATCACCACGATCATCGTTTCGCCGATGGCTCGGCTGACGGCCAGCAGCACGCCGCCCACGACGCCGGGCAGGGCGGCGGGGATGAGCACGCGGGTGATCGTCTCGCTGGTGGTCGCGCCCATCGCCAGGCTGCCGTCGCGCATCGACTGCGGCACGGCTGCGATGCTGTCGTCGGCCATGGAGGACACGAACGGGATGATCATCACCCCCATGACGAGCCCTGCGGCCAGCGCGCTTTCCGAAGAGGCGCCGTGGATGCCGACGGCTACGGCCAGATCGCGCAGCGCCGGTGCCACCGTCAGCGCCGCGAAATAGCCGTAGACGACGGTGGGCACGCCAGCCAGCACCTCAAGGATCGGCTTCATCCAGCGGCGCACGGCCGGGCTGGCATATTGGGTCAGATAGACCGCGCTCATCAGGCCGAGCGGAATGGCCACGATCATGGCGATGATCGCACCGATGAAGATGGTGCCCCAGAACAGCGGGACGGCGCCGAAGGCATCGTCGTTGCCATAACCCATGGCGGCCGATTGCGGGCTCCATTTCAGCCCGAAGAGGAAGTCGATGGGGTTCACCATCGAAAAGAAGCGGAAACTTTCCCACAGCAGCGACGCGACGATGCCCACTGTCGTGACGATCGCCAGCAGCGATGCGACCAGCAGCGTCGCCATGACCAGCCGTTCGACCCGAGTGCGCGCCCGAAAGTCGGGACGCACGCGGGTGAAGGCATAGGCACCGCCGGCAAATGCGAGGACCAGCGCCAGCACCGCGCCGATGACGCCATATTCCGTCATGGCCGCGCGATAGGGTTCGACCAGCGCCTGCGACGCCGGATTGAAGGCGCCCGACTGCAACCCGGCGGCGATCGACCGCGCCTCTCCCAATATGGCGGAACGGACGAAGCCGTCGGCGGGCAGGGCCTGCGCGGCCGGATCCGCCAATACCGCCTGCGTGACGAGGCCGGGCGATATATTGGCCCACACGGCCAGGAAGATACCGGCCGGTATCAACGTCCACAACGCCACATACCAGCCGTGATAGGCAGGCAGCGAGTGGACGGCATCGCGCCGCCCGGTGGCGCGCGCGACGGTCTGAAGCCGCATGGCGCGCGCCCGGGCACTGACCCAGGCGATCGCGCCCAGGCCCGCGAGCAGCAGGAAGATGGCAGGTCCGGTCATTGTCTCTCGCTTATTTGAGGACCGAGCCGTCGAGCACGGTCAGCGACTTGATCGTTTCGCCGCTGGCCTTGCGCACCTCGTCGGGCGACGCGACCATGCCGCGCTTGGTCAGCGCGCCGTCCGGTCCCCAGTTGGCGGCGAAGGTGTCGAGATAGGCCTGAAGACCCGGCACCGCCGTCATGTGCGCCTTCTTGACGTAGATGTAGAGGGGGCGGGCGCCGGGATACTGACCGGTCGACACGGTTTCATAGGTCGCCTGGATGCCGTTGATGGGGACATCCTGCAACGTGTCCTTGTTTTCCTCGAGGAAGCTGAAGCCGAAGACGCCGACCGCGTTGGGGTTGGCGCCCAGCTTCTGGACGATCAGATTGTCATTCTCGCCCGAATCGACATATTTGCCGTCCTCGCGGATGCGGGTGCAGGTCGCCTTGTATTCGTCCTCGTTCTTTTCCTTGAGCGCCTTCATCGACTCGTCGGTCTGGCAACCATTTTCCAGGATGAGTTCGGCAAGCGAATCGCGGGTACCGCTGGTCGAGGGCGGACCGAAGACCGAAATCGGGATCGCCGGCAGGCTGGGATCCACATCTTTCCAGGTCTGGGCCTTGTTGGGGCCCTTGCCATAGGGATTGGCGGCCAGCGCCTCATAGACGATCTTGGGGGTGAGCTTCAGGCCGGGGCCCTTCTTCGATTCAGCGAACGCCAGACCGTCGACACCCACCTGGATTTCGATGATGTCCTTGACGCCATTCGCCTGACACTGGTCGAATTCCGACTTCTTCATGCGGCGCGATGCATCCTCGATATCGGGGTGCTGAGCGCCGACGCCTGCACAGAACAGCTTCATGCCGCCACCGGTGCCGGTCGATTCGATGATCGGCGACTTCATGCCGGGATTGCCCTGCACGAACATTTCGGCGATCGCGGTCGCGAAGGGATAGACGGTCGAGGATCCCACCGCGCGGATCTGGTCGCGCGTGCCGCCGGCGCCGCCGCCGGACTGGTCGCCGCACGCGGCAAGGCTGAAGACACTCGCGGCTGTCATGGCGAGCAGGGCGATCTTTTTCACGGAAACCTCCAATCAGCTAAAGCCGCGATCGCATGCAGTCGCCGCCCTCATGGATGTGCGGCCTAGTCGCGGTTCGTCGCGCATTTGTGACAGTCGCGTTTCACTTTGATGACATAGGCCAGGAAAAAGTCCGGAGGCCTGGTCATATGGCGGCTGAAGCGCCTGCTGCGACACCGTCGTCGGCGGCAGGCGGCATCAGGACGGTGATGGTGGTCCCTTTGCCCAGCGTGCTTGCAATGTCCATGCGGCCGCGATGCCGCTCCACGATATGCTTGACGATGGCCAGGCCCAGGCCGGTGCCGCCCATGGCGCGGCTTCGCCCCGAATCGACGCGGTAGAATCGTTCGGTCAGCCGGGGCAGGTGGTCCGGGCCGATGCCTTCGCCTTCGTCGGCGACGACCAGCCTCGTCATGCCGCTCGGTCCTTCGTTCAGCATCACGCGGATGGCGGTGCCCGGGCGACCATATTTGATCGAATTGCCGATCAGGTTGTGGAGCAGCTGGGACAGTTGGGCTCGGTCGCCCCGCACCGGCGCCAGCCCCGGCAATATCTCCATTTCGACGTCGCGTCCGCGCTCGCCATGGCTGGCGCGGAATATGCTGACAACTTCGGCGACCAGTTCCGATACGTCGACAGCGCTGTCGGGTGCGCGATATTTGTCCGCCTCGATCCGGGACAGGGATATGAGGTCGTCGATCAGGCGCTGCATCCGCCGCGCCTCCCCGTCCATGATCTTGAGGAACCGGTTACGCGTCTCGCCGTCCTTGCCCAGTTCGGGATCGCCCAGCGTTTCAATGAAACCCAATATGCCGGCCAGCGGCGTGCGCAGTTCGTGACTGGCGTTGGCGACGAAATCGACGCGCATGCGTTCGGCGGCATTGGTGGCGCTGTGATCGACCAGATGGACCAGCCGCCGCATCGACGCCACCGTGCCCACGGGCGCCACCCGCATCTGCCAGCGCTGGTCGCGGGCGCCCAGTCCCACCAGTTCGACCGTCACGGCCTCGGCCAGCGGTGCCTGGCTGGCCAGCCGCTCGGCGGCAGCGGGATGGCGAATGGCGATGCGTGCGTCCTCGCCTTCGATATGCGCGCCCAAAAGCCGCTGCGCAGCGCGGTTGGCGCGTGCGATCCGGCCCTTTTCCACCAGCAGTACAGGGTCGGCCACCCCTTCCAGCAAGCTGGCAAAATCGGGATGATCGATCAGGTCGGGATGATCGACCGGCAGGTCGGGTTCGGCCGCATGCCTCCCGCCGTCACCGGCCGTGATGACGAGAACGACCAGTCCGGCGAGGACGGGCAGGGCGATCATCAGCGGATCGGCGCCCAGCATCAATGCGCCGCCGGTGCCCAGCAACAGCATGGCCAGCGACGCTGTAATCTGGGACGCACTTAGTCGATTCATGGTTACCGCGCTGGATTTGTCGCGCAATTGCTGCGATGTCTGGCTCTAATAGCGTGCAATCATTACGTTTTGGCAAGAGCCCAATGCGGATAGGACGGATATGAACGAACCGATTGACGGACAGGAAGGCCCGCTGCCCTCTGCTGGCCAGTCGTGCGAGGACGATATCGCAATGCCTTCCCGCAGGCAGTTGCTGATGGGTGGCGCCGCAGCCGCATCGGCCATCGTGTCGATTCGTCCCGCTCTGGCCAATACCGCTGCTTCCGTACTCAATTGCACCATTCCGGTGCCCGACCAGGGGCATGCCGGCAATTATATCGCGCCCAGCGGACAGCTGGTGCCGGCGGGCACCCCGGGGGCCTTTCCCGGAACCGGACGTTCCTTCACCGGCGAACAGGTGAAGCAGGCGTTGCGCGGCCGCCCGCTGCCGGGCACCAGCTACGATCAGAACCAGGCCTATCTGAATTATATCCGCCGCCTGCAGCGCGGTACCAGCGGCTTCACCTGTTACGCTTCCTTGCAGATGCCGCGCTGATTCGCGCCGGGTCGCCAGCCTTGTCCTGATGCGTTAGGCACTTGGCTACGCCTTTTGCGATAGAGCGGGGTGAGTGCAGCAGGGGTTCGGGACAGTGGACGCGCAAAAGACCTACCGCCGCGATCCAGCGGACCGGGTGACGCCGTGCACGCTGGAGGATCTGACGCTATTGTATCACCACGCCTCCGGCCAGACGCACATGGTGATCAGCCCGGTGCCCGAATTGCTGGCCTGTATGGCAGATGGCGTTGCCATGACGGCAGGCGACCTGCACGACTGCCTGGCGCGCGACTATGATCTGGGTCCGCGCGACGCGGCAGAGGCCGAAATCGCGGCGCATCTCGATGCGCTGGCGTCGCTTGGGCTCGTCCGTCCGGCATGAGGCACGCGCTGACCCTGCGCATCGGCCCGGCGACTTTCCGTATCGGGTCGGCCTGGCGCGCGCCGCTGGCACAGATCGCGCATCTCTATGCCGCCTATCCGCGGGTCGAGGGCGCGATCGCCGATTTCACGGTCCGGCTACAGCCCACCAATATGCTGCGTCGCTGGGTTCGGCCCTCGATCTTCATCACCGGCGACCATGGCCTGGCCGACGCCGCGCCGATGAGTCTGGCCCATGGTTTGCTGGCGGCGGAAATGGGCATGAATCTCCAGATGGCGCTGGGCTGGCGCCGTCATTTGTTACTCCATGCCTCCAGCGTGGAAAAGGACGGGCGCGCGCTCGTGATGACCGGGGAATCCGGTTCGGGCAAATCGACCCTTGCCGCCTTGCTGGGAGAACGCGGCTGGCGGCTGATGGGCGACGAATTTGCCCTGCTCGACCTCGAATGCGGCGCGATCCTGCCCTTTCCCCGTCTCGTCAGCCTGAAGAATGGCGCGATAGATGTGGTGGCCGACGCAGTGGGTGAAGCGCGTATGGGGCCGTTGCTGCGCGCCACCGCGAAGGGCGACATTCGCCACATGATCCCGCGCGACGGCGCCGTCTCCCGCATGGATGAGGGCGCGACGCCGCGCCTGCTGCTGTTTCCACGCTTCGGCCACCGGGCGGAAGAGCGAGCAGTGGGGCAGGGCGAGGTGTTCATGCGCCTGACGCAGGCGTCCACCAACTATGTGGCGGCGGGGGAAGCGGGCTTCCGCGCACTGACCCGCTTCGTTGCCGACGTTCCCGCGCGCGCGGTCGACTTCTCCTCGGGCGATGAAGCCATCGCGATGGTGGAGCGACTGTGGGACGAGCGCGCATGAGTGCCGCTCTGCTGGTCGAGGTGCTGCGTCATCCTGCCGGCGCGGCGCGGCTCAACGCCGTTGGATGGAACGGGCTTCTCGCCGCCGCGAAGGCGGAACGGCTGACCGGCGCGCTTGCCTTCCGGCTGGAGGGGCAGCCCGTCCCCGGCGCTGCCGGACCCGTCCTGGCGGATGCACGGGCCGACGCGGCGCGCGAGGCGCAGCAGGCGCTCTGGGAAGCGGATCGCGCGGCCGCCGCGCTGCATGGCAGCGGCGTGCGCCCGGTCCTGCTCAAGGGAGCGGCCTATGTCGCGGCCCGGCTGGCGGCCGGGCAGGGGCGTTTCATCGGCGATCTCGATATTCTCGTCCCGCGCGATGCCCTGGACGATGTGGAGGCCCGGCTGATGGCGGCCGGATGGGAATGGGCCAAGCCCGATCCCTATGACGACGCCTATTACCGGCGATGGATGCATGAATTGCCGCCGATGATCCATGCCGAACGCGACCGGATGATCGACGTGCATCACACCATCTTGCCACTCACCGCCCGCCCGACGCCCGACGCGGCGGCGCTGATCGCCGACGCGGTGGACATCGGTGGCGGGCTGTCCGTGTTGTCGCCGGAGGATCGTGTCGTCCACGCCGTCGCCCATTTGCTGGCGGACGGCGACCTTCAGGGGGGGCTTCGCAACCTTTGGGACATTCACTGCCTGCTGGCCGATGTCGATCCCGCGCGGCTGGAGGCACGCGCGGTCCGCCACGGCCTGCTGGCCCATGTGCGTCAGGCACGCCGGCTGGCGGCCGGTCTTTATGGCGCGGGCAGTCGCCTGACCCCATGGGACCGGATCATCGTCGCCCGGTTTCTGGCGCGCGATGGCTGGGGCCGCGAAACGCGTAAGGCGCTGGTCTTCGCCTTCTACCTGCGGTCCCACTGGCTGCGGATGCCGCCCCTGATGCTGGCCCGGCACCTCTGGACCAAATGGCGCAAGGGCCACCGGCCCGCCTGACCGGCCCGCCTGACCGGCCCGCCCTTTCAGTCCTTCTTCAATATGTCCAGCGCCAGCACCGTCATGGCCTCGCTGGCGGTGGCGATCACCATGTCCGCCTGCGGCGCCCAGAAGGGGCTGTGAAGGGATGGCAGGCTGATCTTGCCCGCATCGGCCTGCGCCATTTTGTCGGCCGGCACGCCGCCAACCCAGAAGATGAAGCTCTGGATATTCTTGTCGGCACGATAGAAACGCCCGAAATCCTCGCCGCCCATGACCGGCGGCGTCTGGATCACGCGGCCGGCGGGAAAATGCGCCTTGAGCAATCCGCCCATCTGCTGTGCGAATTCGGGCGGATTGTAAGTCGAGGGGGTAAATTCGTCCTTCACGCTGACCGCCGGCATCCGGTCGTCGGGCATGCCTGCCGCGATCGCCTCGCCCCGGGCAATCCGTTCGATCCCCTTGATCAGCTTCGCGCGAGTCTCGTCCGAATAGCTGCGCACCGTCAGCAGCAGCTTCGCCTCGTCCGGAATGATATTATGCTTCGTCCCCGCCTGGAAGCTGCCCACCGTGACCACGGCTGGGTCCTGTGGGTCCTGTTCCCGGCTGACGAGCGTCTGGAGGCTGGTGACGATGCGCGATCCCAGGACGATCGGGTCCCGGGCGGTCTGCGGATAGGCGCCATGCCCCCCCACGCCCTTGACCACGATGTCCACGCTGTCGACGTTGGCAAGGGCGTAGCCGGGGGTGTAGCCGATCGTCCCGGCCGATAGATTGGCGGCGTCATGGAAGGCGATGGCATGGGTGGGTCGCGGAAAACGGGTGTACAGCCCGTCCTCCAGCATGTCGCGCGCGCCCTTGCCGACTTCCTCGGCCGGCTGCAGGATCATCACCAGCGTCCCCTTCCACTCGTCCTTGCGGTCGGCCAGCAGACGGGCGGTCTCGATGAAGGCCGTCATGTGGGTGTCGTGCCCGCATGCGTGCATCACGCCGGTTTCCACGCCTTCGGGCGTCGTGGTCCGGATCTTCGACGCGAAGGGGAGGCCGGTCTGCTCCACCACCGGCAGGCCGTCCATGTCCGCCCGGATCAGCAGCACCGGTCCGTTGCCATTCTTCATCACGGCGACGACACCGGTGCCGCCCACTTTTTCCGTGACGTCGAACTTCATGGCCTTCAGACGCCGGGCCAGCTTTGCGGCGGTGTTCACTTCCCGCAGCGACAATTCCGGATTGGCATGCAGGTCGCGATACAGGGCCATCAGCCCGTCCATGTCGCGGTCGATTGCCGTCCCGATCGCGCTCCGCGACGTAACGTCCGATGGTTGTTCAGCCGGCGGCGTCTGTGCGGCGGCGGACGTAAGGCTGGCAGCGGCACACAGGGCCGCAAGTGCATGGCGCATAGGCATTTTCTCCCTTGTCGCCGCCAAGCATAGGCAGATTTAATGCGTGCGAAAGGGGGTATTGCGGCGCATCGACAGGCCCGGGGCATTTCCGGACCCGCCGTTTGCCGGGCTTCTTACTGGGCGGTCCAGCCGCCGTCGATGCTCATGTTCGCGCCGGTGATATTGGCGGCGGCGTCGCTGCACAGATACAGCGCCATCGCCGCGACCTGGTCCACGGTCACGAATTGCTTGGTGGGCTGCCCCGCCAGCAGGACGTCATTCATCACCTGTTCGCGCGTCATGTTGCGCGCCTTCATCGTGTCGGGGATCTGCTTTTCGACCAGAGGCGTCCACACATAGCCGGGCGAAATGCAGTTGGCGGTGATGCCGAACGTCGCCAGTTCCAGCGCGATGGTTTTGGTGAAGCCGGCCAGGCCGTGCTTCGCCGTCACATAGGCGCTCTTGAAGGGGGATGCCGTCAGCGAATGGGCGCTCGCGGTCTGGATGATGCGACCCCACTTCCTTTCCTTCATATAGGGCACGGCCAGCCGGGTAGTGTGGAACGCGCTGTTCAGGTTGAGCGCGATGATGAGGTTCCATTTTTCGACAGGGAATTCCTCGACCGGGGCGACATGCTGCATCCCGGCATTGTTGATCAGGATGTCGACGCCGCCGAAAGCGTCCGCCGCCTCCGTCATCATCGCCTCGATCTCCTCGACCTTCGTCAGGTCGTGGCCCGAATAGATCGCCTTCGCGCCGCTCGCCTTCTCCAGCTCCAGCCGTTCCTTTTCGATCTCGTCCGCATCGCCAAACCCGTTGATGACGATGTTGGCACCTTCCGCGGCCAGCAGCTTGGCATAGGCCAGCCCGATGCCCGATGTTGACCCGGTGATCAGGGCGGTCTTGCCGGCGAAGGACGTGCTCATGCCATTTTCTCCTTGAGGTGATCGGGGGCGTCGAGGTCGAAGGTCGCGCTCTTGCCGTCCAGGATGTTGCGGGCGATCAGGTCACCCTTGTGCATCACTTCCTCCACGGCGTCACGGCCCTGGCTCCAGTGATCCAGCATGGTCGAGCGGGAAAATTCGAAATCGCGCGCGCCGCTTTCCCAGTTGCGCGAGCGATAGATCAGGTGAACGATATTGACCGACCCGCAATCGAGAATCTGGCGCAGCCTGCGCGCGTCCGCGTCGTCGCGCATGTCTTCCGGCAGCTTGTCCAGCAGGGCCTTGATCGCGGCATGTTCGCGGCGCAGACGCAGATACTGGTCGGTGACCTGGCGGGTGCGGCTGGAATATTGAATATCCTTCTGGCGCGAATAGACATCGGTTATCTGCCGGGGCATCGGACCTTCGGCCGGGAAAAGGTCGACCTGAAAGACGAGCATGTCCTCCTTCTGATGGTCCAGCACATGGGCGAGCGGTGTATTGGACACGATACCGCCATCCCAATACCAGCGCCCGTCGATCTCGATCGGGGGCAGGCCCGGGGGCAGGGCGCCCGACGCCATGATGTGTCGGGCATCGATCCGCGTGTTCCCGCCCGGTCCGCGCGTGTCCCAATAGGCGAAATTACCGCTTTCCACATCCACCGCGCCGACTGAAAGCCGGACCGGTCCGTCGTTCAGCAGATCCCAGTCGACGCAGGCGTTGAGTGTATCGCGGAGCGGTGCGCTGTCGTAGAAACTGATCGCGCCCGCAGTGCCCTCCGGCATCAGCGGCGTGGGCCATAAACGGGGGCGGAACATGCCGGGCACGCCGAACGTGGCGACGGTGCCTGCCGCCATCAGATGCACGAATTCGCGGATATGGTCGATTTCCGGCAGGATCATGTTCGGCATGCCGCCCGAGACGGTGTACCAGAATTTGCGTAGCCGGCTCATCCGCTTGTGCGGGGGATTGCCGGCGATGATCGCGGCATTGACCGCGCCGATCGATATGCCGGCGACCCAGCTGACGTCCACGCCCAGCTCGTCCAGCCGTTCATAGACCCCCGCCTGAAAGGACCCAAGAGCCCCGCCGCCCTGCAACAGCAGCGCGACTTCGCGGGGAAGGGGAAGGGGTGTGCGGGCGCGGCGCGGTGGCCGTGCCTCGAAATGTTGGGGTTCGCTCTCAGCCATGTCGCAGTGCAATATAGGTTATGCCGCCGCCGATCCAACGCAAACTTGACGGTTAATTTCCCGTCCGTCGCAACTCTCCGCCTGCCGGAAGCTTTTATCCTGCCGTGCGATGGCGTAGGCAGACCGGAAGGCAGGGAGGGCGGACATGCGGCTCGACGACGAACAGGAAAGCAGTCATTTCGAAGTGCAGAGCGGGCGTGGCGGCGGCCTTGGCGGCGGTGGCCTGGGCATGTTGCTGCCGCTGATCGGAAGCCGGTTCGGCTGCGGGGGCATCGCTGTCGTTCTCATCATTCTGGTTGTCATGGGCGTCAATCCGCTCAGCCTGGTCGGCGGAGGCGGCGGGCAACCGGCGCAGACGGAACGGCCCTCGACCGGCGAACTGACCGATGTCCAGCGCACCTCGCTCAAGGTGCTGGGATCGACGGAACGTCGCTGGGCCGACATATTCAAGGCGGAAGGGCAACAATATCCGCCACCGACCCTGGTATTCTACAGCCAGAACGGTCAATCGGGCTGCGGCGCCGCGCAATCGGCGATGGGGCCTTTCTATTGTCCCGCCGACCAGCGCATCTATCTGGACACCGATTTCTTCCGCGAGATGGAGACGCGCTTCAACGCCCCGGGCGACTTCCCGATCGGCTATATCATCGCGCACGAGGTCGGACATCATATTCAGACCGTTACCGGCGAAGCGGATCGCATCCGCAAGGCCCAGCAACGCGCATCGGAAGCCGAGGGCAACGCCCTTCAGGTCAAGATGGAATTGCAGGCCGATTGCTATGCCGGCGTATGGGCCGCGCGCGACACCAACCTGATGGAGCCGGGCGATCTGGAAGAAGGCATGCGGGCGGCCGAAGCGATCGGCGATGATACTCTGCAAAAGGCCGCGGGGCGTCGACCCGTGCCTGAAAGCTTCACCCACGGCAGCAGTGCCCAGCGCATGCAGTGGTTGCGCAAGGGGCTGTCCACCGGCGATCCGGATCAGTGCGATACGTTCAACGGCGCGATCTAGCGCCTATTCGGCGTTGGGTGATCCCGCCGGCGCCGTGGCCTGAACGGCCGGTGTGCCCATTGCCACCATAGGCGGGGTTGATGTGTCGGGCAGGCCGTTGCCCGGCGTCAGCGTCGGCTGACCCGCGCCCGCAAGTGGCTGGCCCAGGTCGCCTACCTCGTTGGCTGGCGCCGGTGTGCCGATGGGCGGTGCCTGGGGAAGGACGATCGGCGGCGGCGGCGCGTCCTGAGGCGACACGCTCTCGCTGCCGACATCCTTTGCATGCGGTGACGGCAGGAACTGCTGAACAGCCATCACGATAAGGGGGGTCGCGATCAATGTCCCGATGGCGAACTTGCGATAAGGCATGAATGCGGCGACCCGTTGCGATTTATCTGATCCGGCCTGCTCTTATCGACAAAGGGTAAATAATTGCCTTCATTTCGGTCAGGACCGGTCGAGCTTGCTCAACAAATCCAGCATGTCTTCCGGAAGCGCGTCCTTTGCCGGTGCAAAGGTCGACCGCAGCGCATTGCCGACGCCTTCATAGGGCATGGGCAAGCCGACATGAACAATCGAGGGTCGGCGACTGTCCATGCTGCGTGCCGATCGGCCGGTCCATTTGCGCTGCATTTCCATATCCTGAAGAACGGTCATGCGCTTCAAAAGTTTCTGGCATTCGTCTCATTGTAACGCGATACCGCCGCCAGAAGGAGAGATTACCGTGACCGACTGGCCCGCAGCGCTGGCGCGCATCCGTGCCAATTCGCCATTTCTGACGCGCACGCTGGATCGCTTTCCGGACCTGGCGGCCCGGCTGGCCGACGGCGATGCGGATGAGGCCCTGTCGCAGGCATGGTCGACCGGGGTGATGGAAAACGGCGTCGCGAGGGCGCTGCGCCAGCGGCGCGCAGCGATCGCGCTGGTCACGGCGGCGGCGGACCTTTCCGGCGCGTGGGATTTGGACCGCGTGACGCGCACCCTGTCGGACTTCGCTGACGCGGCCCTGACCGCCGCCCTGACCGCCGCCTTCGCGGAACGTTACCCCGACCATGCGCCACAGGGTTTCGTCGTGCTCGCGCTGGGCAAGCATGGCAGCCGCGAACTCAACTACTCCTCTGACATAGACCCCATCCTGCTCTACGATCCCGCCACCCTTCCCCATGGTGCGCGGGAGGATGTCGCCGACGCAGCCGTGCGCATCGGTCGCCGGGTCAGCGAATTGCTCAGCGTGCGCGACGGCGACGGCTATGTTTTCCGGGTGGACCTGCGCCTGCGCCCGTCGCCCGAGGCGACACCGATCGCGCTGCCGGTGGAAGCGGCCATCGGCTATTATGAATCGACGGCCCTCGGGTGGGAGCAGGCGGCTTTCATCCGGGCGCGCCCGGCCGCCGGGGATATGGCGCTGGGGGAGTATTTCCTTCGCCAGATCCGCCCCTTCATCTGGCGCCGCAATCTCGATTTCGGCGCCATCGATGCCATCGTCGACATATCGCGCCGCATTCGCGATCATTATGCGCAGGGTCAGGCCTTCGGCCCGGGCTATGACCTCAAGCGCGGGCGCGGCGGCATCCGCGAAGTGGAATTTTTCGCACAGGTCCATCAGCTTATTCACGGCGGACGCGATCCCTCGCTGCGTTCGGGCAACACGCGTGAGGCGCTTGCCGCGCTTGTCGCCGCCGACGTTCTCGACGCGGATACGGCAGCCCGTCTCGATGCCGCCTACGTCCTGCTGCGCACCGTCGAGCACCGGCTTCAGATGGTGGAAGACCGCCAGACGCACGAGTTGCCCCGGACGCAGCCGGCGCTGGACAATGTGGCGGCGCTGCATGGTCTGACCGACGGGGCGGCTCTGCTCGACCTGCTCCGCCCGCAGGTCGAATGGGTCGGTCGCAACTATGACCGCCTGACCCCCGAAAAGCCCGACAGCAGCCTCTCGCACGACGCGGACAGGCTGCGCCAGCAACTGCTCGACATGGGCTTTGTCGATGTCGACACCCCGCTTGCACGCATCGCACGCTGGCGCGCAGGCACTATCCGGGCGTTGCGCAGCGCGGCTTCGCGCGAGGCGCTGGAGGATCTGTTGCCCGGCCTGATGCCGGCGCTTGCGGGCGCGCCGGATCCGGACCGGGCGCTTAACCGGCTGGACGACATGATCGCCCGGTTGCCGACCGCGATCAACTTCTTCAAGCTGCTCGCCGCGCGCCCGGCGCTGGTTGCATTGCTCGCCGAAATCCTGAGCCACGCCCCCATTCTCGCGGATGCGCTGGGGCGGCGGGCCGAGCTGCTCGACGGGCTGATCGACGCCACCGCCTTCGATCCGCCGCCCGGCGTGGCGACGCTGGCCCGCCAGTTCGCCGTGCTGGAACCGGGCGAGGATTATGAGGCGCTGCTGGACCGCGTGCGGCAGCGGGTCGGCGACCGGCGTTTCGCGCTGGGCGTGCAGATCATTCGCGGCGGCGACCCTATCGAGGCAGGGCGTGGCTATGCGCGCGTCGCCGAAGCCGCGATAGAGACGCTGACCGGCGCGACCATTGCCGCCTTCGAGGCGGCTCATGGCCGGGTGGCCGGTGGCGAACTGGTGATCCTGGCGCTCGGTCGGCTGGGCGGCGGCGTGCTCACCCATGCGTCCGATCTCGACCTCGTCTATCTGTTCACCGGCGACTTCCTCGCCGATTCCGATGGGCCAAAGCCGTTGGGGGCGACGCAATATTTCAATCGGCTGGCCCAGCGCGTGACCAACGCCCTGTCCGTCGCCACGGCGGCAGGCCCGCTCTATGAAGTCGACACCCGGCTGCGACCGTCCGGTGCGCAAGGGCTTCTGGCCGTCAGCCTGGACAGTTTCGCCAGATACCAGCGGGAAGAGGCATGGACCTGGGAACATCTGGCACTCACCCGCGCCCGGCCGATCTACGGATCGGCGACGGCGCGCGCCGCGCTGGACGGCATTCTGGCGGAGACGCTGAACCGGTCGCGCGATGTGGACGATCTGGCGCGACAAGCGGTACGCATGCGGCGCGACATCGCCCGCCACAAGCCGCCGGCCGGGGACCTGGATGCCAAGCTGGTGGCCGGCGGGCTGGTCGACCTGGAATTTCTGATCCATGTGTCGCAATTCCGCCATGGCATGGCCTTTGCCCCGGACCTTTCGGTTGCGTTGGCGGAACTGGTCGCGGCCGGGCATCTGCCCGGCGCCCTGCTTTCCGCGCATGACCTGATCACGCGCTTCCTCATCGTCTCGCGCCTGGTATCGCCCCGGTCCACCGAACCGCCGGCGGCGACCCGCCCGCTCGTCGCGCGGGCCTGCGGCGCTGACAATTGGGACAGGTTGCTTGAAAGCTATGCGCGGGCGCGGCAAAGCGTCGGCCAGGCCTGGGCCGCGCTAGCCGCGCCCTATCAGGAGGACGAATGATGCTGGACGTGGGCGATACCATCCCTGCCGTGGCGATGAAGGATGCCGACGGCGTCGTTTTCACGCTGGAGCGCTATCGCGGCAATCCCGTGGTGGTCTATTTCTATCCGAAGGCGGATACGCCCGGCTGCACCAACGAGGCGAAGGATTTTACCGCGCTGGCCGGCGACTTTGCGGCAGCGGGTGTCGCGGTGGTCGGCATTTCCCGGGACAAGCCCGCGAAGCTCGCGAAATTCGCCGACAAATATGGCCTCGCCGTCACTCTGGCCTCGGACGAGGACGGAGCGATGTGCGAGGCGTCCGGCACCTGGATCGAAAAATCAATGTATGGACGCGCCTATATGGGGATCGCGCGGGCGACATTCCTGGTCGGCGGCGACGGCACGATCCTGCGCGCCTGGCCTCAGGTCAAGGTGAAGGGCCATGCCGCCGAGGTGCTGGAGGCGGTGAAGGCGCTTTGACCCTGCCGGTTGAAGTGACGGACGTGGGTGCTGCCTGCGCCCATGTTCTGCTGACCGCCGATCCGCGCGCCAAGTTGATGGCAGCGCGCGCGGTGGCGCGGGACTGGCGCCTCGGGCGGCTGGCGCACAGGTTCGATGCTGCCATGCCGGACAGGCCGGCGCGACCGCCATTGCCCGAACTGCTGCCGCCCGGCCGCATGCCCAGGCGCGGGCGGATCGGATCGGACCGGGCGCGGATCGCCATGTTGCATGCGCTGGCGCATATAGAATTTGTCGCGATCGACCTGGCGTTTGATCTTGTGGGGCGGTTCGGCGACGGCTTTCCCGCCGCCTTCGTGGATGACTGGCTGCGTGTCGGTTCGGAGGAGGCCATGCATTTCGCGCTGCTGGACCGGCGTCTGCGACAGCTTGGCAGCCATTACGGCGCATGTCCGGCGCATGATGGTCTCTGGCAGGCCGCGGAAGCGACGGCGGGCGATGCGGCGGCGCGGCTCGCGGTCGTGCCGATGGTGCTGGAAGCCCGGGCGCTGGATATCACCCCGGCGACGGTCGCCCGGTTCGAGGGGGTGGGAGACCATGTGTCGGCGATGATGCTGCGACGGATCATGACCGATGAGATTCGCCATGTATCGGCGGGGACGAGGTGGTTTTGCGCAGAGACGAACCGATTGGGCGTTGACGCGCCGCAACATTACCAAATGCTGGTCAGGCAGCACTTCAGGGGTGCGGTTAAGCCGCCGTTCAACGACTCGGCGCGTCGACAGGCCGGTTTAACGGAAGAATTCTACGTCGCGCTTGCAAGCTGAGCCCCGATTTGCAGTCTGCGTTCTCAGCGGGGGCGATCACGGTCGCCAAACATAAATCAAGAATATCGCCGAGGGATAATGGTCTCCGGCGGATAAGTCGGGGTCTGCATGTCAATTCTTAATATGGTCAATGCGCGCGGATCGTTCGGGTTCCAGTCCGCGATGAAATTTTTTGGCGCGCTCGGAATGGCTGTGGCTCTCGGCGCCGCGGCGCCGGCCCTGGCTTCCACCGACGACGATGATCCCTATGGCGATGTGCCGGCCGCACAATCCGCCCAGGTCGATCAGGGCTTTTCCAATCTCTTCGCCAGCATGCAGCGGCTGGACGGCCAGCCCAAGGCGTCGGCCTACATCCCCTCGGGCCGGCCGGTCGCCAAGCTTTCGCTGACGTCCAACTTCGGCATCCGGTCCGATCCGTTCAACGGCGGGGCGCGGATGCACAAGGGCATCGACATTCCCGGCCCGATCGGCACGCCGATCTACGCCACGGCCGATGGTGTGGTCAGCCGCGCCGGCTGGGCTTCGGGCTACGGCAATCTCGTCCAGATCACCCACGGCAGCGGCATGGAAACGCGCTACGGCCACATGTCGAAGCTGCTTGTCGCCGCCAACACCTATGTGAAGCGGGGCCAGCTGATCGGCCTTATGGGCTCGACCGGCCGCTCGACCGGCAGTCATCTCCATTATGAAGTCCGCGTCGACGGCGCGGCCATCAATCCCATCCCGTTCGTCGCCGGTCCCGATTATCTGGTGGCGATGAACACGAAGCCGCCGGTTGCCATGGGCGGCCCGACCAAGGCGCAGGAAAAGGCGGCGGACTGAACGCTAACCCCTATCTAGTTCGATTATGGCCCGGCAAGCGCTTGCCGGGCCATTTGCTTATGCCTATCTAGGCAGCATGGCCGACATCGACCTTACTCCTTCCGCCGCCGCGCGCGTCGCGGCAATCGCCATCAAGCAGGGCAAGCCCGCGATCCTTCGGCTCGCGGTCGAAGGGGGCGGCTGTTCGGGCTTCCAGTATCGCTTTGGCCTCGCTGACAATGTGGAAGCGAACGACCTCGCCGTTGAGCGGGATGGAGTGACTTTGGTGGTCGACGATGTCAGCATCGACCTGGTGCGCGGCGCTGCGGTCGATTTCGTGTCCGATCTGGGCGGCGCTGCGTTCAAGGTGACCAATCCCAACGCAACCGCCGGCTGCGGCTGCGGGACCAGCTTCTCCGTCTGATCCTGCCCGACCGCCGGGGCCGCCCTTGTCGAACGGCTTGCCATTCGCCAAAGGAGATGGACAGGCCGAGGGAGTTTCGATGCGCATCGCCACCTTCAACATCAACGGCATAAAGGCGCGCCTGCCGCGCCTGCTGGAATGGCTGGACGAAACGCGTCCCGACGTCGCCTGCCTTCAGGAGATCAAGACCAGCGACGAGACCTTTCCCGTAAAGGACATTGAACAGGCGGGCTACGGCGCGATCTGGCACGGGCAAAAGGGATTTAACGGTGTCGCCATATTGGCGCGGGGCGAAAATCCGGTGGAAATATGCCGCGGGCTGGACGGCGAACCGGAGGACGAACATAGCCGCTATCTGGAAGCCGATGTGAAGGGCGTTCGCGTCGCGTCGATCTATCTGCCCAACGGCAATCCCCAGCCCGGACCGAAATTCGATTACAAGTTGCGCTGGATGAAGCGGTTGCGGGCGCGTGCGGCGGAAATCTGGGCCGAAGAGGTGCCGGCGATCCTGGCGGGTGACTATAATGTCATTCCGCGCGACGCGGATGTCTATTCGGTCAAGGCGATGGCGGACGATGCGCTGATGCAGCCGGAAAGCCGGGCTGCCTATCGACGCATGCTGGCCGACGGCTGGACCGACGCGGTCCTGAGCCGTCATCCCGCCGGGGGCGTCTGGACCTATTGGGATTATCAGATGAACGCCTGGCCGCGCGACGCGGGATTCCGCATCGATCATCTTCTGCTCAGCCCCGCCGCCGCCGACCGGCTGATCGACGCCCAGGTCGACAAGGAATTCCGGGGCCGGGAAAAGGCCAGCGATCACGCGCCGACCTGGGTGGAATTGCGACCGCAATAATTTACCCGGATGTTATTGACTTAATAAAATCCGGGTAATAATGCCGCCTCCAAGGAGTATCGGCATGGAACGGACATTGACGGCCTTTGCGGGCGATTTGTGGATCGCGACGGGTGACGAAGGCGAGATTCGCGACGCCGTTCGGGCAATGGGGGACGATGCGCAGAACATTCTGCTGTTCGACGACGGCACCGGGAAGCAACTGGACATAGACCTGCGCGTATCGGCCGATGCGCCGCCACGCGGCCGGGGACGCCCGAAACTGGGCGTGCAGGCGCGGGAGGTCACGTTGCTGCCCCGCCACTGGGACTGGCTCGCTGCCCAGCCCGGGGGCGCGTCGGCCGTGCTGCGCCGGCTTGTCGATGCCGCGCGCAAGACCAGCGCCGATACGCCATCGCCACGCGGGGCGATGGATGCCGCCTATCATTTCGTCACGGTGATGGCGGGTGATCGGCCCGGTTACGAAGAGGCTATCCGTGCCCTTTATGCGAAGGATGGCGCGTTGTTCGCGGCCCTTTCGGGGCAGTGGCCCTCCGGCATTCGCGATCATGCCCGAGCGCTGGCGGCCCCGGCCTTCTCAGCCTGAATCGTCAGGCCGCCAAACGCAGGAACGGCACCGGCTCGGTCGACCGCAGCACGATCGGCCGGCCTTCCGATGCCTCGAACAGTTCGCCGTCCAGAATGACGCTGCTATGGTCGCCCTCTATGCGGATCATGTCGCCCTGTTCCAGGTGAATGCCCTGCATCTTGGCCTTGCCCACGCGCTTGAACAGGCTGGCCCAGACCAGGCGCAGCAGTGCGGGTACATTCTGGTCGACCGCCATCAATTTCATCTGCCCGCGCCGGCTGTCGCCGGTGCGCGTGCCGAACAGCAGTTTTTCGAGCGTGGTGACGATCAGCACCGAAAACCGCCCGGCCAGTTCGCCGTCGCGAATCAGCGAGATGCGTACCGGCTTGCTCGCCGGCGGCAGGAACCGCGCCCGCACGCCGAACAGCAGCGATAAGATCACGGCGATGGCGGTGATGAAGTGGCTGATTCCGTTGGACAGGCCCAGCGGGTAGATCTGGTTGCGGCAATAGAGCATCGTGTCCGCAAGGCCGGCGCCGCCCAGGAACATGCCCAGCACCGGTCGCGAACCCGCCTGTCCGTCCGACAGGGCGATCAGTTCGCGCGCGACCACATGATCGTCGACCCCGGCCTTGGCGATCTGGACGATCCGTTCCAGCGCCTTGATCGGGTCGCCGTGGATGCCCAGGTCCAGCGCGATGAGGTTCGTCTTGCCGTTGGGCAGTACCGCGATCGGCGGTACCCGGCCGGTGAAATGTTCGCCCTGATAGAGTTCGGTCAGCGACGCCTGCACCGTGCCGTCGCCGCCGTTGATGACGATGACGGAGGGATCGACGCGAGCGATCGTCTGGAACGCCCGGCCGATCTGGTCGACATGCTCCACCTCATAATGGAAGATGTCGGGATTGCTCGCGCAATAGCTGCGCACGCGCGGAAGCGACTGCCGGTTGCCCGTCGATTTGGGATTGGACAGAAGCGCGACGCAGACCATTTTTTCCGATCACATATATTTCAGATTGATCGTGATTTTCGTCACGCCGGGGCCGACCTGAAACGCTGCCTTGTTCACGCTCGGCTTGCCCAGGTTGAAGATGCTGATCGACGGATTGTTGGAAAATCCGCCGCCATCGCTCGATATATCGGTCTTGCCGTTGCCATTTTTATCGTGGCGCACGGCAATGCCATATGTGCCGGGCCGGGGCATGGGCATGCAGAAGCGCATGGCCCCGTTGGTCGGCCGCGCGGGCACGTCGATGCGGTTCAGCCATTCGCCTTTCGACAGCCAGGCGTTCTTGGTGCCGGGATAGGACTGGACACGCACCTTGCCGGCCGCGGCGGTAAAACCGCGCACGTCGACCAGCACCGCCGGTCCCTTTGCATCGGCCGAACAGCGCGACAAATCATTGGCGATTTCCTGGCCATGGGCCATAGCCGGCGCGACCGCGAACAGCGTCGTTCCCACCATCAGACCCATTGCAACTTTAAACATGACCATCAGACTCCTGGAAGCTATAGCCGACCGGCATGGACCGGGCGGCGAGCCCCTGTTCGCCCCGCAACCTGTTGACTCGCATATGGGTCTGGTTTGCGGCCAAAACATGGTGATGGAACGACGATAAGTTGAAATGCTGACCGCTACGGACCGCTATCTTGCCCGCCTGATCGCCCTGCCGCTCATCGGCACGCTGGTGATCGCCGCGATGCTCTTCATGCTCGACAAGATGCTGAACCTGTTCGATTTCGTCGCGGCGGAAGGCGGACCGGTCAGCGTCGTTTGGCAAATGCTGGCCAACATGCTGCCCGAATATATGTCGCTGGCGATACCGATCGGGCTCATGCTGGGCATATTGCTCGCCTTCCGCAAGCTCGCCATGTCCTCGGAACTCGACGTCATGCGGGCGGTCGGCCTGTCCTACGGGCGGCTTTTGCGGGTACCCTATCTCTACGCCATCGCGCTGGCGCTGATCAATTTCGGCATTGTCGGCTTCGTCCAGCCCCTGTCGCGCCATGCCTATGAGGCGCTGCGTTTCGAACTGCGGTCGGGTGCGCTGGGCGCGTCGATCAAGGTCGGTGAATTCACGCCGCTGGGCAAGCGCATGACCCTGCGGATCGAACGCAGCAAGGACGAAGGGCGCAATCTCCAGGGCATTTTCGTGCGCGCGCAGGGCAAGGACGGACAATCGGTCGCCGTCACCGCCGCGCAGGGGACATTCCTGGCCACGGACGATCCGGACACGATCATCTTCCGCCTGCGCGACGGCGTGCTCGTCAATGATTCGCCCAAATATAAAAGTCCGCGCATCCTGTCCTTTTCCAGCCATGACCTTCCCATCGACCTGCCGCAGATCGAAAAGTTTCGCGGCCGGGATGTGGACCGGGAAAAGACGATCCCGGAACTGTTGGTCATGGGCCATGACCCGTCGACGCCTGAAAAGTTGCGGCATGAAGTGCGCGCCAACTTTCATTTTCGCATGGCCGAAGTGGTGATGATGTTCCTGTTGCCGATGGCGGCGCTGGCCTTTGCGGTACCGCCAAAGCGATCGACCTCGGCCCTGGGCGTTTTCCTGTCGATCGTGTTCATCGTCACCTATCACAAGATCAACCAATATGGCGAAAGTGTCGCCGCCCTGGGCAAGGTGGACCCGATCATCGCCCTGTGGGGGCCGTTCCTGCTCGCGTCCGGCCTGATCCTGTGGATGTATCATGTCATCGCCCACCGCCCGGGCGGACAACCCATCGCCGCGCTGGAATATGCGTTCGGTAAACTGGGCAAGCAGCTTCTGCGCCTGCTGCGGTTCGGGCGGCGTCGGGCGGCGGCGGAAGGAGCGGCCTGATCGATGTTCGACTTTTTTCCGTCCCGCCAGATCAGCTGGTACATGATGCGTCTGTTCCTGACGCGGACCTTTGCCGTGCTGGCAATGCTCGTGGTCATCCTGCTGACGCTGGATCTGCTCGGCGAATCGGGCGACGTCCTTGCCTATCCGGGCAATGGCGATGCGCAATTATGGCATTATGCCTCGCTGCGGGCGCCGCAGATCGTTGCCACATTCCTGCCCTTCTCGGTATTGCTGGGCACGCTCATCATGCTGGCGACGCTCAACCAGAATAGCGAGATCATCTCCATGAAGGCGGCGGGATTGTCCGCCCACCAGATTCTGGCGCCATTGATCCTTGCTGCGCTGGGCGTTTCGATGCTGAGCTTTACCTTCAACGAACGGATCGTCACGCGCGCGACGGCGATGCTGAGCGCTTGGCAGGCGGTGGATTACGGTCCGATCCCGACGGACAGCGGGGTCAAGACCAACCCGTGGGTCCGCGACGGCAACAATCTGGTCAATGCGGCTATCGTCGCGGGCCGGGGCGACGTCGTTCAGTTGCGAAAGGTCGAGATCTACAATCGCGTCAACAACAGCCTGACAACCATCGTTCAGGCGCCCAAGGGGCATTATGACGCGGCCACGCACAGCTGGCTGCTGGAAGGCGCGCGCCAGTTCGACGTGGCGCGCGGAACGGCGCGGGATGTGGGCACCGTCCGGTTCGGCCATGACATCCGGCCCGATCAGTTTACCCTGGCCAAGGTCGATGCCGATGCGATGACCTTTGCCGAATTGCGGGATGCAATTTCCAATCTGCGTGATGCCGGCCGACCGACGGCCGAGCTGGAAGGCAGTCTCTGGCACAAGCTGGCCGGGCCGCTGTCGGCGCTGCTGATGCCGATATTGGGGTCGGTCGCGGGCTTCGGGCTGGCACGGTCGGGGCGGCTGTTCATTCGCGCGGTTACGGGAATGGCGCTGGGCTTCGCCTATTTCGTGGCGGACAATTTCTCGCTCGCGATGGGCAATCTGGGCGCCTATCCCCCCTTTCTCGCGGCGTGGGCGCCCTTCTTGCTGTTTTTGCTGGTCGGGGAAACCGTTCTGTTCAGGACGGAGGAATAGCCGCGCGCCCTTTGGCAAAAAACCCCGGCGGCAAAGGATGCCGCCAGGGTCCAGCAAGGGGGCGTCCCGGCCATGAGGGGGAGGGGGAAGTGGCCGGGACATCCGGCATATGGCCCGCGCCTATCGGGTTTCAAGCCGAAACCCAAAAATAAATGCCGGCCGGCCCAGAAAGTCAGCGTGCCGCCATCGTGCTCCGCGCGATCTTGCCGACCAGCGGGAGCATCCCGGCATAATTGCCTCGATAATAGACTGCATCCGCATCCAGCCGGGCCATCAGCCGTTGATGGGCCTTGCCCAGTGCATGATAGGGCACGCTGGGCAGCAAATGGTGCAGGGCATGATAACGCAAGCCCACCGGTGCCCAGAGATAGGGCAGAATGCCAGGCGGCGGGACGTTGACCGAATCCAGATACTGCGCCGTCACCGTCATCGTCTCGCCCTCATTCTCCCACAGATGCGCGACCAGCGTGCGCAACTGGTTGATGACGGTCATCGCCGAATGGACGGCCATGTAGACGAGCAGCGGTTTCCAGCCCAGGGCGAACACGCTGCCGATCAGGGCCAGCGCCACCAGGCAGGCACCCGCTTCCTGCCACGCCCACATCCGGGCGAAATCGCCCTCCGGCGCGCGGCGGCGATAGGCGGGATTGATGGACAGGGCGGAAAATTCCGCCACGACCTTGGCACGCAGCGGCGGGACCAGCAGGCTGAGCGGAGTCAGCACGCCGAACCGCAGGATCAGGCCTGCCGGCGCCAGCGAGGCGATGATGATGAACAGCGGCAGCGACCATGGCTTCATCAGCGCCAGCGGCAGATATTCCGGATCGTCCGCCGTGCCGTAGCGGGTCCGCGCATGATGCTGGGTATGGACGCCCTCATACAGGAAGGACGGGATCATCAGCGGCACGCCGACGACCAGGTTCCAGCAGAATCGGAAGCCGGGCAGGGCACCCTTGCGGATATGGGTCAGCTCATGGATGAAGCTGGCGGCCCGATAGAGCGCGAGCATCGCGACGATACCGCACGCAACCGCCACGACGATGTTGCCGACCAGCATCGCGGCGGCCAGCGCCGACCAGCCGATCAGCGCCGACGCCAGCATGTCCGGCCAGAAGATGCGTGGATTGGCGACCGCATATTCGCGCGCCAGATCCGCCGCCGCGCGCAGCATGGCGGCATCGTCGGGAATGGCGGCGCGCGCCCGTTGCGCGGCGGCCAGAATGGGATCGTGCACTGTCATGCTGGCGGTCCTAGTCTCCAAATGCGCTGAATTCATGGCAGCACCATGACATATTCACCATGATAATCCCCGCGTCCGCGCGCGTGATTGACATTGCGCAAACAAGGGCCGAACTGCACCGCATCGTACATTTCCAAGGCGGCGCCCGTGGCACAAAATGATCTGGTGATCACCCCCGTTTCCGGCAAGGCCGATATGAAGGCCTTCATCGACCTGCCCTGGCGTCTCTACGCCAACGACCCCAATTGGGTGCCGCCGCTCAAGTCGGAGGTGAAGGAACTGCTGACACCCGGCAAGAACCCCTTTTTCGGCCATGCCGAAGCGCAATATTTCCTCGCCCGGCGCGGCGGCACGGTGGTGGGACGCATTTCCGCCCATATCGATCATCTGGCGCTGGAGCAGCCGGTCGAACAGGGAATGGGGCCGGGCACGGGCAATTTCGGCATGTTCGAGGCGGAGGACGAGCCAACCGCAAAGGCACTGATCGCCATGGCCGAGGACTGGCTGCGCGCCAAGGGCATGACCCGCGTGCTGGGACCCATTTCCCTGTCCATCTGGGAGGAGCCGGGTCTGTTGATCGCGGGGCACGACCATCCGCCCACGGTCATGATGGGTCATGACAGCCCCGCCTATCAGGCGATGATTGAAGGCGCCGGCTATGTTCCGGTCAAGCAGCTCAAAACCTACGATCTGGACATCACCAACGGTTTCCCGCCGCTGATCCAGCGTATCGTGCAATCCGGCGAGAAGAATGACCGCATCCGCATCCGCAAGGTCGACAAGCGCAAATTCGATGCGGAGGCGGCGATCCTGCTGTCCATCCTGAACGATGCCTGGGGCAATAACTGGGGTTTTGTGCCGATCACCGACGAGGAGGTGGCGCATACCGGCAAGAAGCTGAAGCCCATCGTTTTCGAGGATCTGATCATGATCGCGGAACTGGACGGGGAGCCGGTCGCCTTCATGATGACGCTGCCCGACCTGAACGAGGCGATCGCGCCGCTCAACGGCACCCTATTCCCGTTCGGCTGGATCAAGCTGTTGAAATGGTTGAAGAAGCCAAATGGCCGCACCATGCGGGTGCCGCTGATGGGGGTGGTGCAGCGGCTGCAATCGTCGCGCATGGCGAGCCAGCTCGCCTTCATGATGATCGAATATATCCGCCGCAACGCCATCGCCCATTATGGCGCGACGCGCGGCGAGATCGGCTGGGTGCTGGACGACAATCAGGGCATGAACGCGATCGCCGACGCGATCGAGAGCAAGGTCAACAAGGTCTACCAGATCTACGAAAAGCCGCTGTAACCGACGGTGCGGGGGCGGTCAGGCCGCCACCGCTTCCCGGCCATAGGCGACCACCGCCTCTACCTCGGCGCGGTCGCCGATGACGACGCCGACGCGCTGGTGCAGGCCGGTGGGCGCGATGTCCATGATCGGCCCGAAGCCGTCGCTCGCCGCGCCGCCGGCCTGTTCGATCAGGAAACTCATCGGGTTCGCCTCGTACATCAGGCGCAGCTTGGCCTTGCCGGGCGTGCGGTCGTCATAGGGATACATGAAAACGCCGCCGCGCTTGAGGATGCGATGGATGTCGGCGACCATCGATGCGGTCCAGCGCATGTTGTAGTCCTTGCCGCACGGACCTTCGCCGCCCTGCACCCGTTCCTCTACATAACGCAGGATGCCGGGCGACCATTGGCGGCGGTTCGACATGTTGATCGCGAATTCGCACTTGCCCTGCGGCATCTTCATGTCGGCATCGGTCAAGACCCAGCTGCCGACTTCCCGGTCAAGCGTGAATTCGTAGACGCCCGTGCCGACCGACAGGACCAGCAGCGTCTGCGGCCCGTAGATGGCGTAGCCCGCCGCGACCTGATGGCGGCCCGACTGAAGGAAATCCTCCTCCGTCACATCGCGCCCGGCGCAGGCTTCCGGCGCCTTCAGCACCGAGAAGATGGTGCCGACCGACAGGTCGACGTCGATGTTGCTGGACCCGTCGATCGGATCGAACAGCATCAGATATTCGCCCTTGGGATAGCGGTTGGGGATCGGATAGAGGGTTTCCATCTCCTCCGATGCCATGGCCGCCAGATGACCGCCCCATTCATTGGCGTCGAGCAGCAGTTCGTTGGCGATCACGTCCAGCTTCTTCTGGACCTCGCCCTGCACATTCTCGCTGTCCAGGCTGCCCAGCACCTCGCCAAGGGCGCCCTTGCTGATCGAGAAGCTAACCACCTTGCACGCACGCGCAACGGTTTCGATGAGCAGGCGCAGCTCGGCGGGCAGGATGCCGGCCTGGCGCTGCTGTTCGATCAGGAAGCGGGTAAGGGTGGTGCGGGCCATGGGGTCTGTTCTCCAGGGGCGGGTCGAAACGGGATGTTCCGGTGGGTCGAGGTCTTCGCTAGGCAAGGTCGGCGGCCAAGTCCAGCCGCTGGCGATCAATCTCCGGCCATGCGTGCGGCGGCGTCGTCGCGCCCGACCGTCAGGTCGCGAACGCGCTTCATGTCGTCGTTGAAGTCGCCCCGGCCCAGCGCCTGTCCGGCCTGCGCATAGAAGCGTTCGGCCTTGCCATAGGCACCCGTGCGTTCGGCGCAGAGGCCAAGGTTGAACAGCAGCGAAGGCTGGCCGGGCTGCGCGCCGTCCATATCGCCCCATTGGGCGCAAGCGGCATCGGGGTCGCGCTGCGACAGCTTGACGCTGGCCTTGAACGCCTCGCCGGTCGGCTTGTCCATGCCTTCGCGCCCCTCGCGCAGCCGGACCTTGTATCTTTCATGGCGCGGCACGATGTCCGCGACGAACCGGTCGGCGGCCGTCTTCACCATGCGGCGGATGCTTTCGCGTGGCGTCCGCTTGCCCTTGTCGCCCGGGCATGTCGTCAGCGTTTCGGTCTGCGGCCGGGACTGGCTGTAGAGGATGCGGCCGTCCTCGCCCCGCGCGACGCGCAGGGTGGACGAGAAGCTGACCGTTTCCTGAAGGCAGGTCGCCTCTACCTTTTCCTTGCGGTTGCAGCGATCCCCGTCCTGCTCCACGCATTGGTCGACCTTCCGCTTGACGTCGCTTTCGCGAATGGTGGCGTCGGCCGTTCCCGACAGGATGGCATCGGCGTCCGGCCCCCGCCGGCTGAGCGCGATCAGGTCGTAATAGGGCCGTCCGTCCGGACCGTCATGGGCGAGCCGGTCCTCGATCGCCACCGCCAGCGCCGCACCGTCGCGCCCGGATATGCGGTCGATGCCGAAACTGCGCGCCAGGCTGACGTCGCGATAGGGCGCCGGGAAATGACCGACCATGTCGAAGGTTTCGGCATGGGCCGGCGCGGCGAGCGCGATCGCCCCCAAATAAAAACCGAAACGCATTGAAAAATCCCCCGAATATCGTGCGCAGCAATAGAAATTGTCGGCGCGGGCATCAAGTGGCAATAGGGACGGCCTAAAGTTTCGCGGTTGTTTCGTTACGATGTCGACAAGATCAACAAGAGGAAAGCCATGGACAGCCTGATCACCGCCTTCACCGACCCGGCCGCGCTTGCCGCGCTGATCGCGCTGGTGGTCATGGAAGTGGTGCTGGGCATCGACAATCTGGTCTTCATTTCGATACTGACGAACAAGCTGCCCGAGGCGCAGCGGCCCCGTGCACGCCGGATCGGCATCGCGCTGGCGCTGGTGATGCGCCTCGTCCTGCTGTCGATGATCGCGTGGATCGTGGGGCTGACCCGGCCGGTGTTCGACCTGGGGATCAGCGGGCCGCCCGGCGCCCATGGCGCGCCGACCTTCGAAACCGAATTTTCCTGGCGCGACATGATCCTGATCGGCGGCGGCCTGTTCCTGATCTGGAAGGCGACGAAGGAAATCCATCATAATGTCGACCCCTATGGCGGCGACGACGTGCTGGACCGCAAGAGCGTGGCGACCATGACGTTCGGCGCCGCGATCGTTCAGATCATCCTGCTCGACATGATCTTTTCGCTGGATTCCATCCTGACGGCGGTCGGCATGACCGACAATCTGGCGGTCATGTACATCGCCGTCATCGTGGCGGTGACGGTGATGCTGGTTGCGGCCGACCCGCTCGCCAACTTCATCGCGCGCAATCCGACCGTGGTGATGCTGGCGCTGGACTTTCTGCTGATGATCGGCGCGGTGCTGATCGCGGACGGCTTCGGCGTGCATGTGCCCAAGGGCTATATCTACGCGGCCATGGCCTTTTCGACGGTGGTCGAATGCCTCAACATCTTCGCGCGCCGGGCACAGAAAAGACGCGGGACGCAATAGGCCGACGACGTGCCGGGCGGGTTGCGCCAGGGTCATCGGGTCGAAGTTCACGCTGTCGTCGCCCTGTGCGCACCGTGCGCCGCCGGCCGATGCCGCAAAAGTCGCGGCCGCCCATCGCCCGATCCGGCCGCGGGTCATCGTCGGGTCATGGCGCGGCAAGGGCAGGGTCACGACCAGGTCACGCCCGGATCACGGCAGGATCATCGGGGCGCGGCGCCCGGGTCATGAGCGCGCGCCGGACGGGGGCGGGGTAGCCCCTGAGAAGGTGGATGCGACGGGTGGGGAAGGCCGGTTCCATCCGGCAGGATGGACCAGAGATTATCCTACATTGGAAGGACGCTGTTGCCATTTGTCAGGGGCGCCATGATCGGCACGGCGCCCCTGCGCAAAATATCAGGCCGCGGCGCGGCGTTCCTTCAGTTCCTCGTTCAGCATTTCCGCGAGCAGGAAGGCGAGTTCGAGGCTCTGCGCCGCGTTGAGGCGCGGGTCGCAATGGGTGTGATAGCGGTCGGCCAGCCCTTCGTCGGTGATGGCAATGGCACCGCCGGTGCATTCCGTCACATTCTGGCCGGTCATTTCGCAATGGATGCCGCCGCCGAAGCTGCCTTCGGCACGGTGGACCGCGAAGAAGCCACGCACTTCGGCCAGGATGCGGTCGAAGGGGCGGGTCTTGTAGCCATTGGCCGCCTTGACGACGTTGCCATGCATCGGGTCGCACGACCAGATGACCGGATGGCCTTCACGCATCACCGCGCGCACCAGCTTGGGCAGGCCGGATTCGATCTTGTCATGGCCATAGCGGGTGATCAGCGTGATGCGGCCCGCCTCGCGCGCCGGGTTCAGCACGTCGAGCAGGCGGATGAGCGCGTCCGGTTCAAGGCTGGGACCGCATTTCATGCCGATGGGGTTGCCGATGCCGCGCAGATATTCGACATGGGCCGACCCTTCGAAGCGGGTGCGGTCGCCGATCCACAGCATGTGCGCGGACGTGTCGTACCAGTCGCCGGTCAGGCTGTCCTGACGGGTCAGCGCCTGTTCGAAGGGCAGGAGCAGCGCTTCGTGGCTGGTGTAGAAGCTGGTCCCGCCAAGCTGCGGCACGCTTTCGGCGTCCAGGCCGCAGGCGCGCATGAAGTCGAGCGCCTGGCCGATCTGGTCGGCCATCGCCTCGAACTTCGTGGCCCAGGGCGAGCGGCCCATGAAATCCAGCATCCAGCCATGCACGCGGTCCAGGCTGGCGTAACCGCCGGTCGAGAAGGCGCGCAGCAGGTTGAGCGTGGCCGCCGACTGGTTGTAGGCGCGGATCATGCGCGACGGATCGGGTTCGCGCGCGTCGGCGGTGAACGCGATGTCGTTCACATTGTCGCCGCGATAGCTGGGCAGTTCGACGCCGCCCACCGTTTCGGTATCGGCCGAACGCGGCTTGGCGAACTGCCCCGCCATGCGGCCGACCTTCACCACCGGCAGCTTCGATGCGAAGGTGAGGACCACCGCCATCTGGAGCAGCACGCGAAAGGTGTCGCGAATGTTGTTCGGGTGGAATTCGGCAAAGCTTTCCGCGCAGTCGCCGCCCTGGAGCAGGAAGGCTTCGCCGGCGACGACCTTCGCCAGGTCGGCCTTCAGGTTGCGTGCCTCGCCCGCAAAGACGAGCGGCGGAAACTGGCCAAGCTGGGCCTCGACCGAGGCCAGCGCCTCCGCGTCCCGATAATAAGGCATCTGGATGCCCTTTTGGCTCCGCCAGCTTTCCGGCGTCCACTTCGCCGCCACGTCGAGTCTCCTTCGAACAGATAAAATAGGCGCCGCACCTACGCGTCTGGCGCTTTCAAGGCAAGTTTATAGCGGTCGCGGGGTGGAATCGCGTAAGCAATTGTCGCGATCAGGCTGATCGGACGTGTCTATTTCTGGCAGGGCCAGCGTTCGTTGAGCGCCACGCTGACCAGCACGGAAGCGGGCGCGGTCCGTTGATCGGGCCAGCGTTCCAGATAGGCGAGCACCGTCCGGCGCGCCTCGTCCGCGCTCATGCGGTCGGGCCAGCAGACCGGGTGCGTGCGGCCGATGAACACGTCCTTGCGGATGCCGTCGACCACGCCGACGATATAGGCGGTGCAGGCAAGCGCATATTCGGGCGCCTTGTTGCGGCATTTCGCACGCAGGCTGGTGCCGGTTTCGAACATGAAGGCGCCGCTCGTGACCGCGGGCGGGGCGGCGCCGGCCGGGGCTGCGGCAAGGACGGATGCGACAAGGAATGTTGCGGTCAGGGCGAGGACAGGCGCGCGCATGGACGATTCGTTCGTTGGGCTGGATCGCGGGACAATGACGCGGCGCGCCCGATCCGTCTATCCCCCGGCGGGGCGCGCCCGGCCGGTTCAGTCGCCGTCGTCCCCTGCTTCCCGCCGGCATCCTGCCATCAGGTGGCAGGCGAGGTCGTGGCGGCCGGGACCGGGGCGCGGCAGCCAGGGCGGCACCCAGTCGGCGGGCAGCGACGCGCCGCCGCAATAATAGGCCGATGCCGCGCCGGGTGCGGGGGGCAGGTTCAGCAGGACGCAGGCGAACGTGCCCAGCAGGGCGGCGCTAGACCGCATGGCTGAACCTGTTTTCCTCCGGTGCCAGATAGGCGTCGAACGCGGCGGCGATGCTGCGCGCATAGGGCAGGGCGGCGGCGGTCAGGACGATCCGGCGGCCGGTTACCCGCGCCAGGCCGCGATCAACGAAGCGCGACAGGTCCGGCAGCGGATCGCCATCGGCCAGGTCGACCATGCCCCGGCACAGCAGCGATTCCACGATGGCGCCGCGCCGCCGGTCCTCCGCCGTGCGCGCGATGCCGCGTGCGGCGGGCAGATGCCCGGCCTCGACCATGGCGCGATAGGGACCGGCCTGTTTCTCGTTCTGGACGAGCAGATCGGGAAACTGGCTTATCGCGCTGGCGCCCAGGCCGATCAGGACAGACGCGGGATCGTCGGTGAAGCCCTGGAAATTGCGGCGCAGATGTCCGTCCGCCGCCGCCAGCGCCAGCCCGTCCGTGGGCAGGGCGAAATGGTCGAAGCCGATGGCGCGATAGCCCGCCCCCGTGAGCAGACCGTGGCCGGCCGCCGCCATGGCGAACCGGGCGGCGACATCGGGCAGGTCGCCCGCGTCGATGCGGCGCTGGCGCGGCAGCAGGCGCGGCATATGCGCGTAGCCGAACAGCGCGATGCGTGCCGGAGCAAGCCGGACCGTCGCGTTCAGTGTCGCGATCAGGTCGTCCATCGACTGGCCGGGCAGGCCGTACATCAGGTCGAAGCCGGTGGCGACGCCGGCCGCGCCCAGCCGATCGACGGCGCGTTCCACCATGTCGATCGGCTGGATGCGGCCGATGCGGGTCTGGACATGGGGGCTGAAGGTCTGGACGCCCAGATTGACGCGACCGATCCCCATCGCGCCCATCGCGTCGATCCATTGCGCGTCCAGCCGACGCGGGTCGAGTTCGACGGAAACGTCGGCATGGTGCGCGTCGAAGCAGAGGATGATCTGCTGCATCAGGCGGATGAAGTCGACCAGCGGCAGGCTGTTGGGACTGCCGCCGCCAAAGGCGATGCGCGCCACCCGCCCGCGTCCGGCCAGGCGCGCGGCGATCATCGCGATCTCCCGCTCCAGCGCCTCGACATAGGCGGACAGGCGGTGCGTCCGGTTGGCAGCGCCCGTGTTGCAGCCGCAATACCAGCATATGTCGTGGCAATAGGGGATGTGGACATAGAGCGAGAGCGCGTCCCGCGCGGCGATGCCGTCGAGCCGGGCCGCCATGTCGGCGGGGCCGACATCGCCGGTGAACTGAGCGGCGGTGGGATAGCTGGTGTAGCGGGGCACCGGCCGGGCGAGCAGGTCAGGATGATAGGTCCACATGGCGCCGGGATTGCATTCCGGACGGCCCGCCGCATTGCGCGAGGTCAAAATATTGCTTGCGCCGCGTCAATGCGGGCCGCGCCGGGGCAGCGCAGAGGGAAGGGGTCAGACCAAGGAGACCCCCGATCATGAAAACCAGCACCATCCTGATCGCCGCCGCCGCCGTCACCGGCGCGGCCGCCGCCCCCGCCCAGGCCGCCCAGGGCGACGTGCTCGTCCGCCTGCGCGGCATCATGGTGGCGCCCAACGAAAAGAGCGGCAGCGTCCTGCCCGGCTTTCCCGGCGAGAAGGTGTCGGTCAACAACACGATCACGCCCGAAATCGACGTCACCTACATGGCGACCGACCATGTCGGGTTCGAACTGATCGCCGCGACCAGCCGGCATACGGTGAGCGGCCGGACGGGGACGACCGGATCGCTGGGCGAACTGGTGCGCACCAACGCCCTGCCGCCGACGCTGACCGTGCAATATCATCTGGCGCCCGGCGCGAAGGTCCGGCCCTATGTCGGCGCGGGCATCAATTACACCTTGTTCTTCAACAACAATGCGTCCGACGCGCTGGTGGCGGCGGTCGGCAAGACCAAGGTGCATCTGTCCGACAGTTTCGGCTGGGCCGGGCAGGTGGGGCTGGACATCGACCTGACCGACAGGATGTTCCTGAATTTCGACGTCAAATATATCGACATGGACACCAGGGCGCGGCTGACGACGACGGCGGCGGGCACGCAGAGCGTGAAGGTCAGCCTGGACCCGTTCGTGTTCGGCGTGGGCGTCGGCATGAAATTCTGAACCGGCGGCCGACAGGAAGGCGGCGACGGCGCGGGCCATGTCCCGCGCCCCGGCCGTCCGCCCTATTGCCGGCGCGCGGTGAAGGCGAAATCCACGGCGACATCGGGGGCGAGGCCGCCGCTGCTGTCGCCGTTGCCGACGCCGAAGGCGCCGCGCGTGACGGTCGCGCTGCCGCTGACCTTGCGGGTCGAGCCTGAGCCGGACAGGGTGAAGCGGATGGTCTGCGCTTTCGTCACCCCCTTCAGCGCCAGCGTGCCGCGCGCCCGGTAGCGGCCCGGGCCGGTGCTTTCCGCGCCCGTGGCGGTGAAGGTGGCGGTGGGGTGGGCGGCGGTCGCGAAAAATTCCTCGCCCGGCAGCATCCCGTCCTTGTAGGCGTCGCCCACGCTGGCCGAGGCCATGTCGATCACCACCTGGATGGCGGCACTTTCGGGATGGTCGGGGTCCATGGCGATCCGCGCCGTCCATTTGGCGAAGGTGCCGCCGATCCTTTCCCCGTCACTGCCGATCGAAAAGCCGATGCGGCCGCCGGGCTGCACGGTCCATGCCGGGGGCGGGCCGGCGGGCGCCGCCGCCTCATCCTGCTGCGGCGGCGCGACGGCATTGGCGGCGGCCGTGGGTTCCGCGGCATTGACCGCCGCCGCTTCGGTCCCGTTGGCGGGATCGGCCGCCGCATCGCTCTGGTTCGCGGGAGCCGGCGACGCGACCTCGGCCGATGCCGGTGTCGATGCCGGTGCAGGCAGGATGGCCCGGCCGAGCACGAACGCGGCGAGGACGAGCGCGGGCAGGAGCGCGAGCAGGATCGGCGAACGCGCAGGCACCATGCGCCAGATCAGGCCGTCGCCGATCAGCAGATGATGGCGCAGCGCGCCCGCGACATGCAGCAGGAACAGGGCGATGCCGATCCAGGCCAGCAGGCCGTGGCTGCCCTGCGCCAGATCGTGGGCGCCGGCGGGCAGCGGCAGGTGGGGCAGGGGCAGGACGCCGAAGATCAGGGTTGGCACCTTGACCTTCGCCGTCGACACCAGCGCCCAGCCGGTCAGCGGCGCGCCGATCATGAAGAGATAGAGGCCGAAATGCACCGTCGAGGCAAGCATAGCCTGCCAGCCCTTTTCCGATTTGGGCGGGCGCGGTTTCCAGTAGCGGATGGCGATGCGCAGCAGCGTCAGTGCCAGGATGGAGATACCGACCGACTTGTGGAGCTGGAACAGCGAAAAGCCGCGCGCGCCCAGATGTTCCAGCGCCCATCCGACCGCGATCTGAAAGGCGAGCAGGGCAGCGATCGCCCAGTGCAGTATGATGGCGGACAGGCTGTATCGCTGCGGCATGGACGGTCCCCGGCTGATGTCGGGCGCGACGCTAGGTCGCATGCAGGCACAAGTCCACCGCCCGGACCGAAACGCCGGATTGCGGCCCTGCTACCACCGGCCCTGCTACCGCAGGTCGATCGGCGCCTGCTCGCCCGTCAGCGTCGCGCCCATGAGCTTCGCCAGCGTCGGCGCGATGGCGCGCATGTCGACCTGCCCCAGATCCTTGCCCTTCGCCACGCCCTTGCCGATCAGCATCAGCGTGGATTGCAGGGCGGCGGGGCCGGGGGCGTAGCCGTGCATGCCCCTGACCGGGCTGTGCGAGAGCATGGGCGCGTCGGCCCCGCGGAAGATGTCAGTGACGAAGCCGGGCGCGAGATCGATAAAGAAAGCGGCACGCGGGTTGCCGCCCATGGCGGCGATGTCGCGCGGAGACATGACCCGGGCGATGCCGTGCGCGGGATTGGCGGCCAGCCTGTCGAGCAGCGCCTTCACCCGGTCGCGCAACGCCGCGTCGTCCGGGCGCGCGAGCATGATCGCGGCCGAGCCGCCCGACAGCCACGGCATGGCCAGCCACGAATCGACCTTGCCGTCCTTGCCCAGCGTGATCAGCCCTTCGTCCAGAAAGGGGCGGTAGAGGTTGACGGCGGTGTGGGTCGCCTGGAAGCCGTGATCGCTGACCAGGGCGATCACGGCGTCCGGGTGCGCCTTCAATTCCGCCGCCACCAGATCGCCCACGATCGCATCGATCCGTTCGAGCGTGGCCTTCGCCTGCGGCGATCCGGGGCCGGTCGCATGTTCCTCATGATCCAGCGCGGCGAGATAGACGGTCAGGAATTGCGGCTTGTGCGCGGCGATCATCGCGCCGGCGAAGCGGCCGCGATTTTCGTCGGCAGCGAGACTTTCGTCGATGCCCATCGCATAGGGCGCACCGACCACCCCCTCCAGTTCCGCCTTGAGGCCCGGCGTCGCCAGCGCGTCGAGCAGCCTGGCGTCGTCCGCATGGCCGGTGCGCCAGATTTGCGGCAGGTTCCAGGTCACGCCCTTCGCGGCGACGCTGACGGGCCAGTGGACATTGCCGGTGGAAAGTCCCGCCTTGCTGGCCGCTTCCCACAGGGTCGGGACCCTGACGTCCTGCGCATACCAATACCAGCCGCCCTGGTTGATGCCCGTGGGGTCGAACGTCGTATTCGACCAGATACCGTGGGCCGCCGGGGCGACGCCGGTCATCAGCGTCGTGTGGCTGGGGTAAGTCAGCGTCGGCAGCACGCCGGTGACGCCGCTGGCATGGGCGCCTTGCGTCAGGAAGCGGCGCAGGTTGGGGATGGCAAGGCCGCGCGTGTCCGCATCCGTCACGTCGCCGGGCCGCAACCCGTCGATGGAGATCAGGAGAAGCGGCTCCGCCAGCGCCGGTACGGGCGCGAGCGCGAGAACGGCGGCGAGCAGCGCGGCCTTGCCCATGGATCAGAACCCCGTCTTCAAGGTGGCGAAGAATTGCTGCGGCGCGCCGACCAGCAGGGTCTGCCCGTCGCCGCTATTGCCGAAGCCGCCCGATCCGACGGTGCTGACATAGCGTTTGTCGAGCAGGTTGGTGGCGTTCAACTGCACTTCGACCCGGTCGGTGAAGCGATAGCCGATGGTCGCATCCACCAGCACCCGGCCGGGGACCGACACGTCGTTGGTGTAGCTGTAGTAGCGGCGCGACATATAGTTGACGCCGATCCGGGCGATGCGCTTGCCATCGTCCAGATATAGCTCGCCCCGCGCCATATGCTTGGGCGCGTCCACCACCGTCTTGCCGTCGATCGCCGCGACCAGCACGCCGTTGCCGTCGCGCACATCGTTGCGATAGGTGGCGTCGGTATAGGTGTAGGAGCCATAGACGCCCCAGCCGCTGCCCAGCTTCACGTCGCCCGCCGCCTCGATACCGACAGCGCGCACGTCGCCGACATTCTGGAGCGCGGACGGGTTGCCCTGGATCGCCGATCCGACCTGAACGGCCAGCAGCCGGTTCTTGAAGTTGACCAGATAGGCGCCCAGCGTGCCGTTGAAAACCGGGCTGTGGTAGCGCAAGCCCGCCTCGAACGTGTCGGACGTTTCGGGCTTCAGGCTGCCGCGAATGGCGTCGAAGCCCGCCTGGTTGGTGGAGAAGGGGCCGGTCGTGGTCGCCGAGGCGAAGGCGCGGGTCGACTGGCTGAAACCGCCGTAGATTTCGGCTTGCGGGCTCAGTTCCACGGCGAAGCCGGCGGTCGGCTGGAACCAGTCGGTCGCGTCGATCTTGCCCTGCGGAAAGCTCGCCTGCACCACCGCCTCGGCCTTGTTCGTGACCTTGAAGCCCTTCCAGCCGACGTTGAGCGTCACCATGCCCAGGTCAATCTTGTCCTGAACATGATATTGGAACGTGTCGGTGGTGAAATCGAACTCCCACTGGGTGAAGAAGGGGTTCTTGGGATAGTCGCGGAAGGAAAGGCCCGGCTTGGTGCGGCTGGCGAAGGCATAGAAGCGGCGGGCCTGGTTGAACCTGTTATTCTCGTACCAGCCGCCAACGCTCAGCGTCTGGATGCCGAGGGTGAAGTCCAGGCTGCCGAACGCGCCATAGCGATCCATCTCATATTCGGTGGTCCGCACCGACATGGGAACGCCGTTGGGGCTGGGGACATAGGGCGTGCCCCATAGGCCCATACCGCTGTTGTGGTGATAATAGCCCTTGATCTTGAAGGTCACCGCGTCGCCGATCGGCGTCGTTACGCCGACCGCGCCCAGCCAGTCCTTGCGCAGGCCTGCTGCGTCATAATAGGCGTCGTCGGCGCTGGTGACATTGCCGGGATAGACCTGCCCGCCAGCAACCGGCGCGCCGCTGTAGTCGAAGCGGCCGTCGGGAAAGGGCGAGCCGCCCGTGTTGCTGATCTTGTCCACGTCGTTGAGGCGGCTGGCATAGTCGATCGCGCGGGCATAGTCGGGATAGGTGTTGTCCCAGTCCCAGCCCAGGCGACGGATCATGCCCATCGACATGTCCTGATAATCCTGCTCGCGCCGGTCGGAATAGCTGAGCCAGCCGTCGACCGTGGCCTCTCCGACCGGGATCACGACCTTCGCATTGCCCATATGCTGGTCCTGCGTGCCGGTGCCCTTATACTTGTCGGTCGCGCCATAGCCGTAGGAGACATAGCCGCGAATGCCGTCGCGGGTGCCGAGCGCCAGCCGGCCGAAAGCGCGCCACGTCTCGTTACTGCCATAGGTCAGGTTGCCCTGCGCCCCGAACGCGCCGCCGCTCAGATAGTCGGCCGGGTCGGCGGAGAAGGTTTCGACCGTGCCGCCGAGGTTGCCGGTCGACTGGGTGCCGAGCGATCCCGCGCCCTGGCTGACGCGCACGCTGCCGATATTCTCGCTGCTGACCGCGCGGGTGATGTGCAGGCCGTTATGATTGCCATAGCTCATGTCGCCCAGCGGAATGCCGTCGAAGGTGAAGCCGAGCTGGTTCTGGTTGAAGCTGCGGATGGTGACGCGCTGCGACCATTCATAATTGCCGAACGGGTCGGCCGACTGGAAATTGACGCTGGGCAGCTTCTCGATGGCTTTGAGCGCATTGGTGCCGGGCGTGAGCGTGACGATGTCGCGGCCGGTGATTTCCTGCACCTGGCGGGTTTCGCCGCGGCCGAACACGACGATGTCGGCACTGGCCGCGTCATCGGCGGCGGGTGCGGTCTGCTGCGCGAGGGCAGGTGTCGCGGCCAGCATGGTGGATGCGAGCAACAGGGCGTTGAGAGAACGCATGACGGTGATTTCCCCTTTGAACCGGTCCGGATGATCCGGTTCGGCGAGGGGCGCTTAAGCGTGTCATGTTGCGGTGCAATGAGACATTGCTGACGATTTCGCGTCCAGTGTGTGACAGCATTGTCATGATCGATGCGGATGGCGCAACGCCTGCATTCGCCTGTGTCAAAAAGGTCACGCCATCGCCAATTTCGCGCAGGCGATTGCATCGCCGGCCATCCGGGCTATGGGGAGGGCGTTATCTTTGCAGGGGAAGCAGGACATGGCGAAACCCGAATCCTGGCGGCTCGGTCCCGATGCCTACAGCTTCGTCACAAGCATCGATACGCGCTTCCAGGACGTGGACACGATGGGGCATATCAACAATGTGGCGATTTCCGCCATGTTCGAGACGGCGCGCATCCGCTTTCACCATCATCTGGGGCGGCATCCGCAGGAACAGGGCGTGCGCTGGCTGGTGGCGGCGGTGTCGCTGAACTTCATCCAGGAATCCCATTTCCCCTATCCGTTCGAGATACGCTGCGCCATCGGCCATATCGGACGCACCAGCTGGACCATCAGTTCGGCCGCGTTCCAGAAGGGCGAATGCGTCGCGACCTGCGACACGACGGTCGTGACCCACGGCGTGGAGGGGCGTCGCAGCATCGACGATTCGCTGCGCGAGGCGATGGAACTGAATTTCCTCAAGCAGCCCGCCTGACGGGTCAGCGGAAGCCCGCCAGCCTGCGGCTCCACTGAAAGGCGATCACCGCGCCCTTGACCGGCTGGATCATCGCGGTGGCGAGGATCACCGCCAGCAAAGGCCAGAGCACCGCCTGCCAGCCCAGCGGAATGGCCAGCGCCGCGTTCACCTCTATCATCAGGGGGACCAGAATATGGCCGAGCAGCAGGATCACGATATAGGCCGGGAAATCGTCCGCCTGATGCAGGTCGATGCGCGTGCCGCACTGGCGGCAGGACGATACCGGCTTCAGGAAGCGGGCAAACAGCCGCCCCTGGCCGCAGGCGGGACAGCGGCCGCGCAGGCCATGCTTGATGGCGTCCATCGCGGGACGGTCGGGTACGGTGTCGGACAGGGGGTCGGTCATGTGTCGTCCGCTAGGGCCTTGCGCGGCGGCGCGCAACCGTTGCGGGCCGTTCATCGCCCTTTCGCCGCGCCGAAAGCCTGTTAAGACAGCCCGATGCAGCTGCCCGGCCCCGACGAAGCCTATGTCCTGTTCGACGATGCGCGCGTCCGGGGCGGGGCGCCCGCGCGCCTGTATCGCGACCCTGTAGGAACGGTAACGGCCCATGATCCGGCCGATGTGCAGTCCGCGCTGGACCGGATCGCGGATGCGCGGGAAGCGGGGCTGCACGTCGCCGGTTTCATGGCCTATGAGGCCGGCTACGCGCTGGAACCGCGTCTGGGCAGGATGATGGCGAAACGGTCGCGCCCTGCCGGGCCGCTGCTGTGGTTCGGCCTGTTCGAGGGCGTGCGCTTCCTGGCGCCGGGCGAGCTGCCGGGGTTGCTGCCCGACGGTGCCGGCCACCGGCCGGGCCCGCTGCGCCCGATGATCACCGAAGCGGCCTATCGGGCCGCTTTCGCGCGCGTGCAGGATCTGATCGGGGCGGGCGACATCTATCAGGTCAATCTGACCTTCCCCTGCGAGATCGACCTGCCGGGCGATCCGTTGGCCCATTATGCCGCGATCCGGCCCCGCGCGGCGGCGGGCTATGGCGGTGTTGTCCGGACGGGCGAACGCACGATCCTGTCCTTTTCGCCCGAACTTTTCTTCACCCATGTGCGCGGGCAGTTGACGGCCCGTCCGATGAAGGGAACCGCGACGCGGGCCGTCGATGCGCGCGAGGACGAGGCGCAGGCGCGCCAGCTGGCCCGGGATGTCAAGCAGCGCGCCGAAAACCTGATGATCGTCGACCTGCTGCGCAACGACCTGTCGCGGGTGTCGCGCGCGGGCAGCGTCACGGTGCCCGACCTGTTCAAGGTGGAAAGCTACCCTACCGTCCACCAGATGGTATCCACCGTGCGCGCCCGGATGCTGCCGGGCCTGTCGACCGTGGATGTCTTGCGGGTGCTGTTTCCCTGCGGATCGATCACCGGCGCGCCCAAGCTGCGGGCGATGGAGATCATCGACATGGTCGAGCCGTACCCGCGCGGGGTCTATACCGGGACGATGGGCTGGATCGACCCGGAAGGCGATGCGGCGTTCAATGTTGCCATCCGGTCCGTTTGCATCGAAGACGGTGCGGAAGCGGGCCGGATAGGACTGGGTTCGGGCATCGTCGCGGATTCCGATGTCGGGGCGGAATGGGCGGAATGTCTGGCCAAGGGGCGATTTCTCTCTCCGGCTTGACTTGGGCGGGCGCAAGGGCTTGGAATGACAGGGATGGCATGGGGTGATGGACGGTTCGATCTGCTCGAGACCATGGCTTTCGACCCGCTGGAGGGGGTCAGGCTGCTCGATCTGCATCTGGCGCGGATGAAGGCCAGCGCGGAGGCGCTGGGCTTCGCCTTCGACCGGCATGACGTGCGCAACGAGCTTCAGGCCGCGACCTTTCGCCTGCGCGAGCGCAGCCGCGTGCGCCTGCTGGTGTCGCGCCGGGGTTTCGTCGCGATCGAGGTGCGGGCGCACCGGACCTGGCCGCAGGCGATCGTCCCCGTGGCCCTGGTGCCGCGCCATACGCCCGCGAACGATGGACGCCTGCACCACAAGACCACCGATCGCAGCCTGTATCGCGATGCCCTGCGGCGCGGCGGCACCTATGAGGTGTTGCTGGTGGATGCCGACGGCTTTCTGACCGAAGGCAGTTTTTCGTCCCTGTTCGTGGAGCGCGGCGACAAGCTGGTGACGCCGCCGCTCAAGCGCGGCCTGCTGCCGGGCATATTGCGCCAGAGCCTGCTGGACATGGGCGAGGCGGTCGAGGGCGACCTGCGGCCGCACGACCTGGAGCGCGGCTTTTTCATCGGCAATGCCGCGCGCGGCATGGTGGCGGCGACGCTGGCACGATAGCCAGTCGGGACGATGTGGCGGTTGCCCCCGGAGCCGTTGCGCACTAAGGGACGCGGCGTCCGCTGCCGTTGCGGACTTGGGGACATTTCAGAAAGATTATTGCCATGAGCCAGACTTCCGCCGCCCTTGGACGCATCCAGCCTTCCGCCACGCTCGCCATGAGCGCGCGGGTGAATGCGCTCAAAGCCGAAGGCGTCGACGTCATTGGCCTGTCGGCGGGCGAACCCGATTTCGATACGCCGGACTTCGTGAAGGACGCGGGAATCGACGCCATTCGCAAGAACCTGACCCGCTATACCGACGTCGACGGCACCGCCGACGTCAAGGAAGCCGTCGCGTTCAAGTTCAAGCGCGACAATGGCCTGATCTACAAGCGCAGCCAGATCAGCGTCAATTCGGGCGGCAAACACACCCTGTTCAATGCGCTGGTCGCGACCGTCGATGCAGGCGACGAGGTGATCATCCCGGCGCCTTACTGGGTCAGCTATCCCGACATCGTGAATTTCGCGGGCGGGACCCCGGTGTTCATCGAGGCGCCCGCCAGCCAGGGCTACAAGATCACCGCAGCACAGCTGGAGGCGGCGATCACGCCGCGCACCAAGTGGGTCATGCTCAACAGCCCGTCCAACCCGTCGGGTGCCGCCTATGCGGCCGACGAGCTGAAGGCGCTGGCCGAAGTGTTGCTGCGCCATCCGCACGTGCTGGTGATGACCGACGACATGTACGAGCATGTCTGGTATGCGGCCACCCCCTTCGCCACCATCGCGCAGGTGTGCCCGGAGCTGTACGAGCGCACCCTGACGGTCAATGGCTGTTCCAAGGCCTTTTCCATGACCGGCTGGCGCATCGGTTTCGCGGGCGGCCCCGAATGGATCATCAAGGCGATGGGCAAGCTGCAATCGCAGTCGACCAGCAATCCGTGCTCGATCAGCCAGGCGGCCGCCGTCGCCGCGCTGACCGGCCCGCAGGATTTTCTGGAAGAGCGCAACGCCGTGTTCAAGAAGCGCCGCGACATGGTGGTCGCCATGCTGAACGACGCGCCCGGCCTGGATTGCCCGACGCCCGAAGGCGCCTTTTACGTCTATCCCGATGCCAGCGGCGTCATCGGCAAGACGACGCCCAAGGGCGCGGTGATCGACAGCGACGAGGCGCTGATCGGATATTTCCTGGACGAGGCCAAGGTCGCCGCCGTCCATGGCGCGGCCTTCGGCCTGTCGCCCGCATTCCGCATCAGCTACGCAACCTCCGACGAGGTCCTGAAAAAGGCGTGCACGCGCATTCAGGAAGCCTGCGCCGCGCTGAAATGACGCTGTGGCGGACCGCGCATCCCGGCGCGCGGTCCGTCAGCATCAAAAATGGAAACGGTTCTTTTCGACCCGTGCCGTCTTGCGATCGGCGCGATGAGACGTATATCCCCGTTGCGAATAGAAACTGATTAAAGGCAAAATCGCTTTCGTCGTTATTATCCCTGCGTTGGTCGAAAGCGGCTCTCGCCGCGAGGGCGGTTCAGACAGGGGCAAGCAAGCGGAGCGTAGCCAGGGGCCAAAGGGCCAAAGACGAAGTGAAAGGCATTGGCCATGAAGGCTTTTCTGAAATCCGACCTGTTCCTCCGCTTTCTGGGCGGTTTCGCGATCGGCGCCGTGGGCATGGTGATGTTGCAGCCCGAAGAACCGCCGATGTTCGGTTCGACCGCCGTCGCCGCAACGCAGCCGGCCGATGCGGCGCTTTGACGGCATAGCCCTGGCGATCCTGGCGGCGCTTGTCGTCGCCGCGCCCGTGCGCGCCGAACGGGTGGTGCGCGCACCCGCGCCCGATGTCGAGGCCGCCGCGACCCGCAAGCTGGAAACGGCCGTGTTCGCCGGCGGTTGCTACTGGGGCGTCGAAGGCGTGCTGTCGCATGTGAAGGGCGTGCATCTGGCCGTGTCCGGCTTTGCCGGCGGCCCCAACTCGCGGCGGATAGATTATGCGCGCGTGAGCGAAGGCGATACCGGCTTCGCCGAATCGGTCCGCGTCACCTACGATCCCAAGGTGGTCAGCTACGGCACGCTGCTGCGCGTCTTCTTTTCGGTGATCGCCGATCCCACCACGCTGAATTACCAGGGGCCGGACCATGGCACCCAGTATCGCAGCGCGCTGTTTCCGCTCAATGCGGGGCAGGACAAGACGGCGCGCGCCTATCTGGCCCAGTTGAGCAAGAGCGGCCTGTGGCGTGACCCGGTCGTGACGAAGGTGGAGCGGTTCACCGGATTTCAGGACGCGGCGAGCGACCATCAGGACTTCATGCGCAAGAACCCGCGCCACCCCTATATCATGCGCTGGGACGCGCCCAAGCTGGACGCGTTCAGGCAGATGTTTCCGGACCTGTATCAGGAAAAGCCGTCGGCCTGAGTCGCGGCGCGCCTGATCAATTCCCGCGCGCCACCGTGCAACTGGTCCGCTGCGGAGCGACAATGTGGACATCGCGCGCGTCGCGATTTTCATCCCGTTCGAAATAGACCGCGGGCTGGCCGGAACGGTCGGGCTGCAAATGGCCGATCGCACCGGCGAAGGGGCCGGATGTCAGCCGGATCACGTCGCCCGCTTCGCCCCGAAAGCTGCCCGTTCCGTTGGCGGTACGGTAGCTGCCCCTGGGGTCGAGCGTCAGCGTGCCCATGTTCGAATAGCGCCGTTCATAATGATAGTCCTGCCCTGCGATCACGCCGCCGATCGGCGGGTTCCGGAAGCAAAGACAGGTTGATCCAGATTGATCGCCAAGTCCGGGCGGCGCGCGTACATGAAAAAAGCGAGCCCGAGAGGGCCCGCTTTCATTCCTTGTCGATGGCGTGGCAGCGTGCCCGTTATTTCGGCGACAATACCATCAGCATCTGGCGGCCTTCCATGCGCGGATAGGCTTCGACCTTGGCGATTTCCTGGACATTTTCAGCCACGCGCTGGAGCAGGTTCATGCCCAGCTGCTGGTGGCTGAGTTCGCGACCGCGGAAACGCAAGGTGATCTTCACCTTGTCGCCTTCGCCAATGAAATCATGGACCTTCTTCATCTTCGTATCATAGTCATGATCGTCGATGTTCGGACGCATCTTGATCTCCTTGATCTCCTGCGTCTTCTGGGTCTTGCGGGCGATGTTCGCCTTTTTCTGGGCTTCGTACTTGTATTTGCCGATGTCCAGGAACTTGCAGACCGGCGGATCGGCGTTCGGCGATACCTCGACCAGATCGAGGCCGACCTCATAGGCCTGTTCAATCGCCTCCTGCGTAAACATCACACCGAGATTTTCGCCTTCGTCATCGATCACGCGCACCTTGGGCACGTTGATGAACTCGTTGTAGCGGGGGCCGGACTTCGGCGGCGGCGCGAGCGGGCGGCGCATCATCGGGGGACGTATAGCAATATCTCCTGTGGTCGTTGCAAGAACGGATGGCTCTTAACGGCTTTTGCGAAAAGCCGAAAGGGGTGCGTGCTTCCGTCGTAACGGAATCACGCACCCTTGCGGCATTTCTGCCTCACTGCATATCGGGTGCCCGCGCCTCATTTGCAAGACGGTCGATCACATCGTCCAGCGAAAGGACGCTCTGCCCGTCCTTGCCCAGTGCGCGCAGGGCGACCGTGCCCTCGTCCGCCTCGCGGCGGCCGACGACCAGCAGGTTGGGCACCTTGGCCAGGCTGTGCTCGCGCACCTTATAGTTGATCTTCTCGTTGCGGATGTCGATTTCCGCGCGGATGCCGGCCGCGCGCAGTTTTTCGACCGCCGCCTTCGCATAATCGTCCGCGTCGGACACGATGGTGGCAACAACGGCCTGCACCGGGGCGAGCCAGAGCGGGAATTTGCCCGCATAATGTTCGATCAGGATGCCGATGAAGCGTTCATAGCTGCCGAAGATCGCGCGGTGGAGCATGACGGGGCGGTGGCGTTCGCCGTCTTCGCCTACATAGGATGCGTCGAGCCGTTCGGGCAGCACGCGGTCGGACTGGATCGTGCCGACCTGCCAGGTGCGGCCGATCGCGTCGGTCAGGTGCCATTCCAGCTTGGGCGCGTAGAAGGCGCCTTCGCCGGGCAATTCCTCCCAGCCATATTCCGGCGTGTTGAGACCGGCGGCGGCGACGGCATTGCGCAATTCCTCCTCGGCCTTGTCCCACATCTCCTCGGTGCCGAAGCGCTTTTCCGGGCGAAGCGCCAGCTTGATGGAGTAGGTGAAGCCGAAATCCTTGTAGATCCGGTCGGCCAGCGCGCAGAAGGCGCGGACTTCCTCGACGATATGGTCTTCGCGGCAGAAGATGTGGGCGTCGTCCTGCGTGAACTGGCGCACGCGCATCAGGCCGTGCAGTGCGCCGTGCGGCTCATTGCGGTGGCAGCAGCCGTTTTCATAGAAGCGCAGCGGCAGGTCGCGATAGCTCTTGATCCCCTGACGGAAGATCAGGACATGCGCCGGGCAGTTCATGGGCTTCAAGGCCATCCAGTCGGCATCGTCCGACACCAGCGGGCCGTCGTCATCGACATTGGGCACTTCGTCAGGGATGACGAACATATTTTCGCGATATTTGCCCCAGTGGCCGGACTGCTCCCACTGGCGCGCGTCCATCACCTGCGGCGTCTTGACCTCACGATAGCCCGCCTCGTCGATGGCGCGGCGCATATAGGCTTCCAGCGCGCGCCAGATGACATAGCCCTTGGGATGCCAGAAGACGCTGCCATGCGCTTCCTGCTGGAGGTGGAACAGGTCCATCTCCGCGCCCAGCTTGCGATGGTCGCGCTTGCCCGCTTCTTCGAGGCGCGTCAGGTGCGCGTCGAGCTGTTTCCTGTTGAGCCAGCCGGTGCCGTAGATGCGCGTGAGCTGCGCATTCTTCTGGTCGCCGCGCCAGTAGGCGCCGGCCACGCGCATCAGCTTGAACGCCTGCGGATCGAGCTTGCCGGTGGAGGCCAGATGCGGCCCCCGGCACATGTCGAGCCAGTCGCTGCCCGACCAGTAAACGGTCAGTTCCTCACCCTCGGGCAGTTCGGCCGCCCATTCCGCCTTGAAGCTTTCACCGTCCGCCTGCCACTTGGCGATCAGATCCTCGCGGCTCCACACCTCGCGGCGCAAGGGCTTGTCCGCGCGGATGATGTCGCGCATCTTCTCCTCGATCGCGGGCAGATCGTCCATCGAGAAGGGATCGCGCGACGCCGGGGCCATCACGTCATAATAAAAGCCGTCGTCGGTCGCGGGGCCGAAGGTGATCTGCGTGCCGGGGAAGAGGGCCTGCACCGCTTCGGCCAGGATATGCGCGAAATCGTGGCGCGCCAGTTCCAAGGCGTCCGCCTCGTCACGCGCGGTGACCAGCGCAAGCTGCGCGTCGGCCTCCAGCGGACGGGTGATGTCGCGCAGTTCGCCGTCGACGCGCGCGGCGATCGCTGCCTTCGCCAGCCCCGGCCCGATCGCCGCCGCAATGTCCGCCGGGGTCGTGCCGGGCGCGACTTCGCGCACGGAACCGTCGGGCAGGGTGATCTTGAGCATGGCGGACACGGACGGACTCTCTTGTGAAAGGGCAGATGGCGCGGCACGGAACGCCGCCTGTTCCCCTTAAATGGGCCGTCCGCACTGTCAATAGAAGCCCTCTTGCGTTCGAAGCGTGAAATAGAATAACATAACGATATAAAATAACACATCATTGAGGAGGATGTCATGGCGCTTTCCATTTCGCAGCCCGAAGCCCGCACGGACGCCGACCGGCCGCTGGGCGAGATGAACACGACCCCGCTGATCGACGTCATGCTGGTCCTGCTCATCATGTTCATCATCACCATCCCGGTGCAGACGCACAGCGTAGGTGTGGACTTACCGCGACCCATTCCCGACAATTTCGAGATGAACCCGATCAAGAACAAGGTTGGGATCGATGCGGATGGCGTGATCCGTTGGAACGGCGCGGCGATCGACAGGCTGACCTTGCGGCAATATCTGGCCGCCTCGCTGAGAATGCCGGTCGAACCGGAACTCCAGTTCCAGCCGGACGCAGCCGCCCGCTATGTGGCTGTAGACGCAGTGCTGGCCGACATTAAGCGCGCGGGCATAACCAATCTCGGCTTTGTCGGTAACGAGCGCTATGGTCAGTTTTGACAAGTACTAAAGACAAAATGTAAAGTGTCATTGACTCTCTGCCTTCTGTTTCTGTAAAGGGTACTTGACCTTGCAGAACAGGAGGCTTGAATGTCCATGCAACCCGAACCCGCTTTCCGCCTTCCCTGGCGCATGATCTGCGCCGCTGCGGCCTTCACCCTGTTGATGATCGGAGCGGGGGTGGCCGCCAACATCCTCACCATTCACGGCAATGGCAAATTGTCGCTGATGGTCCCCGGCCTGCTGGCGCTTGGCTGGCTGATGTGGGAAGCGTTGCGTCTCGCGCGTAGCATTCCAGGATCGGCCATTGCCCGCTATATCAGCCGGGTCGTACCGCTGCTCGTCGCCAATGTCGTCACCGTGGTCGCTGCCATCACGATCCAGCGTGAATGGCATCCGACGGGCATCTGGGCGGTGCTGCTGGCATTGCTACCCGCGCCGCCATTGATCGGCTTCATCTGGGCGATGGGGCGCCTGTTGGTTGAGGAGACGGATGAATATCTGCGCATGGTCCATGCCCGGCGCGCGCTGATCGCGTCCGGCTTCATGCTGGTGATAACCACCGTCTGGGGCCTGCTCGAAGGATCGGGCTTAGCGCCTCATGCGCCGGCCTATGCTGCCTTCATCCTCTGGAATCTTGGCCTGCTCCTGGCGCCTCTTTTTCCAGGCGGGCGAGCATGAAGAACCGGCTCAAGATATTGCGCGCTGAGCGGGACTGGAACCAGAGCGATCTTGCTGTCCAACTCGGCGTCTCCCGACAGAGCATCAATGCGATCGAGACCGGTAAATATGACCCCTCTCTGCCGCTGGCCTTTCGTATCGCCGACCTGTTCGGCCTGACGATCGAGGAGATTTTCATACGTGACTAAGTTGTTGTCGGCTTGACCGGGGCGATGCTTCCCTGTCTTCTGTTGTCCGGGAAATATTCCGGGGGTGTCATGGACGAAGAACAGGTCGGGCGGGACGGTTTCGCCTTTGAAGGCAATTGGCGGGACTATGCACCGATCGCCTTTACCAACTGGACACCTCGAAGAACCGTCGGATTATGTCCTGATGGACGCAGGAGAAGGCGCGAGCGGGCGGGTAGTGCCGATTCCGATGCAGCGATCCGCT
>NZ_JALJVY010000009.1 GCF_024168485.1 Sphingobium sp. OAS761 | reverse complement strand
CTCGGCAATGCTGTCTTCGCCGCGCAGGCCATCCAGCACGATCCGGATTTTGTCCTCGGCCGAGAAGTGGCGCCAGGTTGCGCGCCTAATGTCCTTCACGACCCGCTCAGCAGGGGCCTTCGTCGCCGATTTTTTCAAGGAGTGTTGGGGCTTCATCTTCGTTCCTTCGTCACTACGACGAAGCCCCAACACTCCTTAAATCACAACCTCAAATCTGTGCCATTGGTGCTGACGGGAACAGGGTGAACCGCCCCGGCTTTTCTGGAGGCTCCTATCTGTGAGAAGGAGCCACGATAAGCAATACAAGGAAGAAGTTCTCGCCTGAGTTTCGCGATCGTGCGGTGCGGATGGTGGAGGAGCACCGGGGAGACTACCCGTCGGAGTGGGCGGCGCTGACCTCGATCGCCGGGAAGGTCGGCTGTACGACCGAGACGCTGCGCCGCTGGTGCCGCGAGGAGGCGAGCCGGCGAGCGGGGCCAGCGGCGCAGGCCGTCAGTGAACGGGACCGGGTCAAGGCATTGGAGCGCGAGGTCAAGGAGCTGCGCCGGGCGAACGAGATCCTGCGCAAGGCCTCGGCGTATTTTGCGCAGGCGGAGCTCGACCGCCACGGCAAATGGTGATGTCGTTCCTTGACGCTCACCGGGAAGAACTGGGTGTCGAGCCGATCTGCCGGGAACTGGCGGTCGCCCCCTCTTCCTACCACGAACACGCTGCCCGCCTTGCCGATCCCGGCAGGCGTCCGGCTCGCGCCCGGCGCGACGACGAGATGTGCAAGGCGATCAGGCGCGTCCACGAGAACAGCTTTGGTCTCTATGGCGCCCGCAAGGTCTGGCACCAGATGCGCCGCGAAGGGATCAATGTGGCCAGGTGCACCGTGGAGCGGCTGATGCGCGTCATGGGACTGGCTGGCGTGCGGTGGGGCAAGACGACGGTGGCGACCATCAGCAACCCGAAGGCCCCATGCCCGCTGGACAAAGTCAACCGCGAGTTCCGCGTCAGCCGGCCCAATGCACTGTGGGTGGTCGACTTCACCTACGTCCATACCTGGGCCGGGTTCGTCTACGTGACCTTCGTGATCGATGCCTTCGCCCGCCGGATCGTGGGCTGGAAGGTCAGCACCAGCGCCACCGCAGGCTTCGTGCTGGATGCCCTGGAGCAGGCGATCCATGCCCGCAGGCCGAGTGCCGAGGATGGCCTGATCCACCATAGCGACAGAGGCGTTCAATACCTGGCCATGAACTACACCCAGCGCCTGGCCGAAGCCAATCTCGTGCCGTCGGTCGGCAGCGTCGGCGACAGTTATGACAACGCCTTGGCGGAGACGATCAACGGCCTCTACAAGGCCGAGGTCATCTGGAGGCAGCGTTCATGGCCGGGCGTATCGGCCGTGGAAATGGCAACGCTGCGCTGAGTGGACTGGTTCAACAATCACCGCCTGTTCGGCCCCATCGGGCACATCCCGCCCGCCGAGGCCGAGGCCAACTACTATGCAGCCATTGAGACCCTCGATATGGTCGCATGACTCAATTGAAAATGCCTCCGGAAAAGCCGGGGCGGTTCACATCCCAATCGATCTCGCAATTGACCTTGTCCCCGACCTTGATGTCCGCGAGTAGCTCCGGCCTTATGGCAAAGCCCATTTCATGGCAGGCCACTGAAGTTCCGTGATGTCGCCGTGATCGAGGGTCCCCATGCCTTTGGCCGCATCGATCACGGTTTGGGCGTCGGCGGCAGTGGGTAAATTGTCCAGCAGGCGCAGGGCGAGTTGCGGGAGGCGCGGATCGAGGCATCTGCGCAGAAATTTCGCTGACGACAAGAAATTTTAGATTCGGCCGTCCTGCTACCTAGAGAGCTACCTAGAACTCAACCGCTCAATCGGAGGCTCTTGATCTGGTCATACAGGACATTGATTTATAAGGAGAAAGTGGTGGACGCACTAGGGCTCGAACCTAGGACCCGCTGATTAAGAGTCAGCTGCTCTACCAACTGAGCTATGCGTCCACACCGGCATTGGACAGATGGCGAAGCCAGTGTCCGTTGGCGTGGGCGGGCAATTAGCAGCGTCTTGCGGATTCGCAAACCCCAAATTGCGCTGCGGCGCGGAAAAATTTCGCCGCGGTCGTTTACCCCCAGTTGCGCGGACTGCTGGCACGCTTGTTTCCCCGGTCAATGGCCATGATGATGCCGATGCACAGCATCACCGTCAGCATCGAAGAACCACCATAAGACATGAAGGGCAGGGGGATGCCCACAACCGGTGCCAACCCCATCACCATCATCAGGTTGATTGCGACGTAAAAGAAGATGGTCGTCGTGAGCCCCGCGGCGACCAGTCGATTGAACTTGTCCGGCGTCCGCATCGCGACGCGCAGGCCCCAGCGAAACAGCAGCATGAACCCCCCGATGAGCAGCACGCCGCCGACCAGTCCCCATTCCTCCGCCATGGTAGCGAACACAAAGTCCGTATGCCCTTCGGGCAGATAGTCGAGATGACTCTGCGTTCCCTGGAGGAAGCCCTTGCCCCATATGCCGCCCGATCCGATCGCGATCTTGGACTGGCTGATATGATAACCCGCGCCCAGTGGATCGCTCTCCGGATCCATGAAGATCAGTACACGCTTCTTCTGATAATCGTGCAGGAAACTGAAAGCGATCGGGATGACGGCCGCAACCGCCAGGCCGGACCCCACGAACAGGCGCAGCGGCAGGCCGGCCAGGAACATCACGGTGATACCGCCGGCCAGGATCATTGTCGCCGTGCCCAGATCAGGCTGGATCAACACAAGCGACCAGGGCAGGCCGATCAGCACAAGCGCCGGCCATATCGCGTTCCAGCGGCGGATTTCCCCCACCGGCAGCAGAGCATAGAAGCGCGCTACCGCGATCACGATGATCGGTTTCATGAATTCCGAGGGTTGGAGTTGCATGAAGCCCAGATTGATCCAGCGCTGACTGCCGCCCGCGACACCCCCGATCAGTTCTACCAGCACCAGAGCCGCCAGGATCGCGCCATAGGCGGGAAAGGCGAAGCGCGCGAACAGGCCGGGCGGCACGCGGCTGAGCGTCAATGCCATACCGCTGAATATGCAGAATCGCACCGCCTGATTGATCGCCCAGGGAAAGACGCTGCCATCGGCGGCGCTGAAGAGGACCAGCGTTCCGAAGGTAGCGATAGCAACCAGCAAGAGGATGACGCGCCATGGAAATTGGGTCAGGGGCTGCGGAATGATGCTCACGGCGTCGTCGCTGCCTCCGCACCGGGCGGCGGCGGCACGTCCGCGGCATCTTCGTCGGGGCTGGCCGGTGTAGCGCTGGCGTTTGCAGGCGCCGCTGCATTGGTGGCGTTGTTCGCTTCTGACGCCGTTGCCTCGCCCCGTTCGATCGCCTTGGCGAGGCGGAAGGAGGCCACTTGTCGTGCCTGCCGTTCCGCCGGCGTGCCGCCCCAGCCTTTTTCAAGCGTTACGAGCTTCTCCATCGCGCGCTCAGGGTCGAACAGATAGGAGAGGGTATCGCTCGCTATCATCGGAGCATCTTCGTTGCGGATGGTATGCCCCCCATGCTCGATGATGCATCCGACCGCATAGCGAGGTTTGTCGAAAGGCGCGAAACCCTGAAAAAGTGCGTGGTCGCGCAATTTGAAGGGGAGGGAGGCGTTGCCCCGCACGCCGCCTGCGCGCTCCGCCATGGTGATGCGGCGGACCTGCGCCGTTCCGGTCTTTCCCGCAATCATGACGCCGGGAATATTCATTCGCGCCGCGCCGCCCGTGCCGCCGCCGTTGACCACGGCATTCATGGCATCACGGATCACGACCAGATGTTCATCATTGACCCCGACGAGTTGTGGCGCGGGGCGGCGGGCACCGTGAATAAAATTGGGCATCAATTGTCGGCCCGTGGCGAGCCGAGCCGCCATAACTGCCATCTGCAACGGATTGATCAGCATGTAGCCCTGGCCGATGGTTGCGTTGACGGTATCGTAGACCTGCCAGGATTTGCCGTATTTGCGCTCCTTCCAGGCCGGGTCCGGCACCGTGCCATAACTCTGGCTGGGGAAGGGGATGTCGAACCGCTGCCCCATGCCTACTCGCCGGGCCATGCTGGCGATCCGGTCCATGCCGATGCGCTGGGCCATCTGGTAAAAATATATGTCGCAGCTCTGCGCGATCGCACCGCGCATGTTGAGAGAGCCGTGCCCACGCCGCTTGTGACAGTGGAACAGCGTGTTACCCACGCGGATGGCGCCGCCGCAGCTGACTGTATCGTTCGGTGAAATTCCAGCTTCCAACAAGGCCAGTGCCACCATCGGCTTCACCGTCGATCCTGGTGGATACAGGCCCTGAAGCACCTTGTTGCGCAAGGGCACATGATCGTCCCTGGACAGCATGTCCCATTCGAGGTGGCTGATACCGTCCGAAAAGCTGTTCGGATCGAAACTGGGCATGGATGCCATGGCAAGCACGTCGCCGTTGGCGCAATCCAGCACGACAATCGCGCCGCTCTGCGTCGCCAGCCGGCGACCCGCAAAGTCCTGCAAACCCGCGTCGATGGTCAACTTCATCGCGTTGCCGGGGGTATCGGGCCGGGTGGTGAGTTCGCGCACAATCTTGCCCCGCGCGGTCACTTCCACGCGCTTGGCACCGGGCTTGCCCGTCAGTTGTTCGTCGAATGCCTTCTCCAGGCCGTCCTTGCCGACCTTGAACCCCGGCGTGATGAGCAGGGGATCCTTTCTCTTTTTATATTCTTCCGCCGTCGCCGCGCCGACATAGCCCAGCAGGTGGCCGACCGACGCACCCGCTGGGTAAAAGCGGGAAAATCCCTGGCTCGGCGCGACACCGGGAAGATCGAGCAGGCGCACCGAAACTGCGGCATATTGATCATAGGTCAATTTGTCGGCGACCTGCACGGGCTGGAAACCGGCCGACTTCTCGAGTTCCTCCCGTATCCGGTCGGCCTCTTCGCGCTCCAGGTTGAGCAGGCGGGTCAAACTGGCGATGGTGGCTTCGGCATCGACCACCCGCTGCGGGATCAGGTCGACGCGAAAATCGGTGCGATTATTTGCGAGCGGCTTGCCGTTTCGGTCCAGAATCCAGCCTCTGCGCGGCGGGATAAGCGTCAAATTGACGCGATTGCTCTCGGACAGCAGGCTGTATCTCTCATTTTCAACCACGCTTATCCAGGCCATCCGGCCTGCAAGAACCGCTCCTATACCGCCTTGAATCGCGCCCACAATCGTGGCCCGGCGCGTGAAGGTGAGGGTCTGGGTAGCCTCGGTTACGACTTTTCGCTTCGTGGAGGGAAATTTCATGCCATCACGCGCCAGCGGTCTATCCGGGCGCATTGCCGGACGACGAAGGGAAAAAGCAGGATCGTCCAGACCATTTGGGGCGTGATCAACCAGAAACTGACATTGCCGCCGCCGGTGATGCGCGCGAAGAACCAACCGACGACGGAGCAGATTATAATGGCCAGGCAAGCGATTAGCCAGTCCTGTCGATAGCTGCGCCAGACCAGGCGATGTTCGATCGCATCGATACCGATCAGTGCTATCGTCCACAGGCACATGGCCGAACCAATCGGCTGCCCGCTGAGCATGTCATCGAAAAGACCGAGGGGCACGCCGACCCACGGCCGCCACATTTCCGGACGCAGCAACCGCCAGGACAGCAGTAGCAACAGGCCGAACTGCGGCATGACGGGAGACTGGGCGATGACGGGAAGAGCCGTTGCCATGGATCCGATCAGGACCGTGACGATCGGCGTGCCCGCCAACCGAAAACGGCTGGGGTGCTTGCCGAGGCGTGGCACATGTCGAAGATGCGGGTCGATCATGGCGCGGAAGCGTCAACGGCAGGAGGCTGCCCGCCCCCTGACGCAGGGCCCGCCGCATCCGATCGGGTAACGACCTCCTCAAACGCCCGTTCCACGACGACAGCGTCGATACGGGACGGATTGGCCAGGGGAAAGCCCCATGCGACCTCGCCCTGTATCCGGACGACGACAGCCACGGGAATGTTGGGCTGATAGATGCCGCCGACCCCGGACGTCACCAGAAGGTCGCCGGGCTGGAACGGGTTGCGACCGGCAGACAAGGCCCGGATTTCCACCGATCCGTCTCCGGCGCCAGTTGAAATAGCGGGGACGCTGTCATTTGCCCGGCGCACCGGAACGATATTGGCGGTGTCGGTCAGGAGCAGGACGTCGGCCGTATTGGGCGTCGTGCTGTACACCCGGCCCACCAATCCCTCCGCGGCGCGCACCGGCATTCCCGTGCGCACGCCCTGCCACCGTCCGGCGTTCAACCGGGCGAAACGGCGCGCGCTGGACGAAGAGGAACTGATCAACCTAGCGGTCAACAGGTCGCTTTGGTCATCGTCGACGAGCTTAAGCAGCTTCTTGAGGCGCATATTTTCCTGGGCGATAGCCTTTGCTTCGATCACCCGGTTGCGTTCGGCCTCCACCTGCCGGCGTAGCGCGATATTCTGCGACCCCGCACGCCAATAGGCGGCCAATACCTCGTCGACCGACCCGATACCGCTCATCATGTTGCGCAAACCGGATGATGCCGGTCGCGTCAGTTCCGCGGTCAGGGTCCTCAGGGCGACAAAACCGGTAGGATCGAATATCGCGATCGCCACCAGCAGCAACCCGACTGCCGCCCCCGTAAGGGCGGCCACATAGCTGGCGAACAGACTATATTGCGCCTTCCGGTTGACCCCGGGACGTCGGCTGGGTGGCCGCGCCATCTACGGTCTCCCCTTTCGCGATCAGGCAGTTTGCAGCACGCCCCGGAAGATTGGATCCTCCATCGCCCGGCCGGTCCCGATCGCGACGCAGGTCAGCGGATCCTCGGCGATTGTGACCGGCAAGCCCGTCTCGTCGCGCAGTTCGTCATCAAGCCCCTTGAGCAGCGCGCCGCCACCGGTCAGGACGATGCCCTGGTCGACAATGTCCGCAGCCAGTTCCGGCGCCGTATTTTCGAGGGCGATGCGCACGCCTTCGACAATGGTGCTGATCGGTTCGGCCAGCGCGTCGGCGATCTGGCCCTGATTGATGCTGATTTCCTTGGGCACGCCATTCACCAGGTCGCGACCCTTGATATGGATGGTCTCGCCCACGCCGTCTTCGGGCGGTTGCGCAACGCCGAACTGCTTCTTTATCCGCTCCGCAGTGGCTTCACCGATCAGCAGATTGTGATGGCGCCGGACGAACGAGACAATGGCCTCGTCCATCTTGTCGCCGCCGACGCGCACCGAGGTCGTGTAGGCGAGGCCGCGCAGCGACAGCACGGCGACTTCGGTGGTGCCGCCGCCGATGTCGACCACCATCGAACCGATCGGTTCCGTCACCGGCATGTCGGCCCCGATCGCAGCTGCCATCGGTTCTTCGATCAGGAAAACCTGGGACGCGCCGGCATTGCTCGCGGCGTCGCGGATTGCGCGACGTTCAACGCTGGTCGATCCCGACGGCACGCAGATCACGATTTCGGGCGCGCGCCATGGACTGTGCTTGCCGCCGTGCACCTTGGTAATGAAATGCTTGATCATCTGTTCGGCGACATCGATGTCGGCGATCACGCCATCGCGCAGCGGACGGATGGCTTCGATCGAGTCGGGCGTCTTGCCCATCATGAGCTTCGCATCTTCGCCAACGGCCTTCACCCGCTTGACGCCGTTCAGCGTCTCGACCGCGACGACCGAGGGTTCATTGAGGACGATGCCGCGTCCGCGAACATAGACCACCGTGTTTGCGGTGCCGAGGTCGATGGCCATATCCTGCGAGGAAAATTTGAAGAGACGCGAGAAGATCGACATGCCTTATCCTGTTTCGCCAGCCGTCCCCATGACGCGAAGAGAGGATCGGTCGGTGTGCCGTTCCGTTTCCCGCCAATCCCTGTTTCCCTGCACCTAGCAGATGCAAAAATTTTAGGTTCGCGGGTCGCGGAAAGCGCTCGCTTGGGCTAGTCCCTAATCAATGTCAATACGCCGTCTGCCTGAACATCTGGTCAACCGCATTGCCGCCGGTGAAGTGGTCGAAAGACCCGCCAGCGCGCTCAAGGAACTGGTCGAAAACGCGCTCGACGCCGGCGCGACTCGTATTGCCATCCGACTTTCCAATGGCGGGCTGGACCGGATCGAGGTGAGCGACGACGGTTGCGGCATGAATGCGACAGACATGGCGCTGGCCCTGGAACGGCATGCGACGTCGAAGATGCCGGATGATGAGGCCATTGAAAATGTGGCCACTTTGGGTTTTCGAGGGGAGGCGCTGCCATCCATCGCAAGTGTCGCCCGGTTGTCGATCGACAGCCGGCTCGCCGGTGCAGACGGATGGAACCGGACGGTGGATAATGGCCGGCTGGCCGCCGAAGGGCCGGTCGCCATTCCTCCCGGGACCCGCGTGACCGTGGAGCAGTTGTTCGGACGGGTTCCCGCCCGCCGAAAGTTCCTCCGGTCGCCCAAATCCGAATATGCCGCCTGCCTCGACGTCCTGCGCCGTCTCGCTATGGCACACCCCCGGGTTGCCTTTTCCGTCGAACATGACGGGCGGCGCGTTCTGGGCGTTCAGGGCGGCGAAGCGCGCGAAGACCGTGTCGCCGCTCTGACTGACCGACAACTGGCAGACAATCACGTGATCGTCAGTCTGGAACGCGATGGCGTCCGCCTGTCGGGGGTCGCCTCCATACCCACCTATAACAGGGGGGTGGGCGATCACCAGTATCTGTTCGTCAACGGCCGTCCGGTCCGGGACCGGTTGCTGATCGGAGCGGTCCGGGGAGCTTATGCCGACATGCTTGCGCGCGACCGTCACCCTGTCGTGGCCCTGTTCCTGGACGTACCACCGCTCGACGTGGACGTGAACGTCCATCCGGCGAAAACCGAAGTGCGGTTTCGCGATCCGGCGATGGTGCGCGGGATGATCGTTTCCGGACTTCGCCGGGCCTTGGACGCGGAAGGATTCCGGGCGGTGCAACACCCCGATCCCGCCGCGCTGCAAGCCTGGAAGGCCGAGCCCGTGTCGCCGACATCCATCGGCGCCCTTCCCATTTTCGAGGCGGCCGGGGATCCGGCAGACTATAATCCACTTGCGCGAACGAGCTTGGCCGACCGCCGGGCGTCGTTCATCACGCCCCCGCCACATGCACGCGCGGAACCGGCTGTCGCTTCGGTGCCAGAGGGTACGCGCTTTCCCCTGGGCGTAGCGCGCGGCCAGGTTGCTCGAACCTATATCGTGGCGGAAGCGGAAGACGGGCTGGTCATCGTCGACCAGCATGCCGCCCATGAAAGGCTCACGCTGGAACGGATGCGCCGCGCGATGGAGGGGCAGGGCGTCACGAGCCAGGCCCTTCTGCTGCCAGAAGTGGTGGAACTGGATGAGCCAGCCTGCGACCGGCTGGAGGAGAGGTGCGCCGAGTTCCGGTCAGTCGGGCTTGAGATCGAGCGGTTCGGGCCGGCCGCGATGTTGGTGCGCGCGGTTCCGGCCATGCTCGGGCAGTCGGACGTCCGGGGGCTGGTGTCGGATCTCGCCGACGACCTTGCCGCCTATGACAGCACGCTTTCGCTTCGCGAACGGCTGGACCTGGTCGCCGCAACGATGGCCTGCCATGGGTCTGTGCGCGCGGGAAGGGTGCTCAGCGTCGCGGAAATGAACGCATTGCTACGCGAGATGGAGGTGACGCCGCGATCCGGACAGTGCAATCACGGCCGCCCCACATGGGTAAAACTTCAGCATGGCGACATTGAAAAGCTGTTCGGAAGAAAATGACCGGGCCTCCCGGCCCCCTAGCATTTCCGAATGCACGATGCGGTCCGACTGGGTAACGTTATGATATATATTTCAATATGTTATGCATCACCGTTACCTGGTCGCTAACCTTTTTCCGCAACATCTCTAAAGCTCGTTGGAAGGATGCCGTTCTGGCTCCTGTGAAGGCCGGACATGGTGGTCTCGGTCAATCGAACATGGTTCATGGAAGGGGACTCTATGACTGTCGTCGGAACCAATTCGGCCGCGTTGCGGACGACAAATGCCTCGAACTCCGCATCCGCCATGCTTGGCAAGGCGATGGAACGTCTGTCGACCGGCAAGCGCATCAATTCCGCGAAAGACGATGCCGCCGGTCTTGGTATCTCGACGATGATGACGTCGCAGATCCGGGGAATGACGCAGGGCATCCGTAACGCGAATGACGGCATTTCGCTGGCGCAAACCGCCGATGGTGCACTGGGTGAAGTCACCAACATGTTGCAGCGGATGCGCGAACTGACGGTGCAGGCGCTTAACGGCACCAACGACGCTGATGCGAAATCCGCGATCAAGACGGAAATGGATCAGCTCGCTGTCCAGATCAACGATCAACTCACCAACAGCAGCTTCAACGGCGCCAAATTGTTCGACGGTTCGGTTGCTTCGATCGGGATACAGGCTGGCGCCAACGCTGCCGACCAACTATCTATTACGCTCGACGACCTGCTCGGCGACGCAACGCTTACCGCCATAGTATCGGCTGGTGGTTCCGTGATCGATCCGACCGCCGGGGCCTTCAGCAGCGCCGATCTTGCGAAATTTGACGACGCACTATCTACCATATCGTCGTCGCGCAGTAATTTCGGCGCGATGGAAAACCGGCTGGAATCCGTGGTCAACAATCTGTCGACCCAGATACTCAGTCTGACGGATTCGCGCAGCCGCATCGAAGACGCGGATTTCTCCAACGAGACGACCATGCTCGCGAAGGCACAGATATTGAGCCAGGCCTCAACCGCAATGTTGGCGCAGGCCAATCAGAGCCAGCAGGGCGTCATGAAGCTGATTGGCTCCTGATCCTAAGCGAGGATAAGGAATAATGAGACGGGGGAGGCGCGTCGCTCAGCTTTGCTGACCGGTGCGCTTCACCTGCTTCCACAAGGCTTCCTTGTCTTCCAGGGGCAGGGCGGCAAAATCATCGCCGGCAAGCGATTCCATGGATCGAAACCGGCGGTCGAATTTCCTGTTTGCCTCATGAAGAGCTTTTTCCGGATTGATCTTCATGTGCCGTGCCAGGTTGACGACCGCGAAGAGAAGGTCGCCTACTTCTTCTTCTTGTTCGGCTGATGTCGTCGCATCGCGCACTTCATCGATCTCTTCGGCGATCTTGTCCATGACGCCGTTCAGGTCCGGCCAGTCAAATCCCATGCGCGCAGCGCGCTTTTGCAGCTTTTCCGCGCGGAGCAGCGCGGGCAGGGCGATCGCCACACCGGCCAAAGCACTGCGGTCCGGGTCTTTTTCGGCACGCTCGACGGCCTTGATGGCTTCCCACTGGGCATGCCCGTCCTCCCGGCATCCACCGTTGCCGAATATATGCGGATGCCGCCGGATCATCTTGGCGGTGATGGCGTCCACGACATCTTGCAAGCGGAAATGCCCGGCCTGTTCGGCCATACGGCTATGGAACACGACCTGTAGCAGCAAGTCGCCCAGTTCCTCTTTGAGAGCGGACATGTCGTCGCGCGCGATAGCGTCCGCTACCTCATAAGCTTCCTCGATCGTATAGGGCGCGATCGATGCGAAATCTTGCGCGATGTCCCACGGACATCCGGAGTCTGGATCGCGCAATCTGGCCATTACTCTCGCGAGCGGCATGATGTCGGTGGAACTGGCAGTAGACATGACGGCTTCCGAATGGTGGGACTAATGATCGATGGAGAGACGACCGGGCAACGCAGTGCTATGATATTCTGGTTCGATAATATATATTATGTTAAACTACAATTTAGAGCGCCTGTCCCTTTTCGTCTCAGTCTTCCAGGATCAGGCTGTGTCGGGCCGTATCCTTCATCCGGATATATACGATGAGAGAGATGCCGATCATCACGGTAACATAGATATAAAATGCGGACTCGAGCCCAGCCTGTTTCAGGCCGAGCGCCACGAACTCCGCCGTGCCGCCGAACAAGGTGTTGGCAAGCGCGTAAGGCAGCGCGACGCCAAGGGCGCGGATATGGGCCGGAAACAACTCGGCCTTCACCACCGCATTGATCGACGTGTAGCCGGTCACGATGACCAGACCCGCCATAACCAGCAGCCCGGCCACGATCGGGTCCTTCGTAACCGCCAGCGTCGCGAAGATCGGATAGGTGCAGATCATGCCCAGCGTACCGAAACCGATCATGAGCGGCTTTCGCCCTATGCGATCGGACAATGCGCCGGCCAACGGTTGCAAGAGCATGAAAAGAAACAGCGTTACCGCATTGATTTGCGACGCGAGAACACGGCTCAGGCCGCTGGTATTCACCAGGAACTTCTGCATGTATATGGAATAGGCGTAGAACGCGATGGTCCCGCCTGCGGTCAACAGCATGACCGTCAACGTTTCGCGCGGATGCCTTGCCATCAGTTCGATAAAGCCGGATTTGGGCGCATGCGCAGCGCGGGCGACGACAAAGCTCTGCGTTTCGGCAAGACCGCGCCGCAACCAGAAAACAATGACGGCCAGCAGCCCGCCGATGAAGAAGGGAATACGCCAGCCCCACGCGTCCAGCTGTGCGGTGGTCAACACGGCCTGAAGGACAAGCAGCACGCAGATTGCCACGAGTTGCCCGGCGATCAACGTCACATATTGAAAGCTGGAGAAGAATCCACGCCGGTTGCGACCGGCCATTTCCGACAGATAGGTAGCACTGGCGCCATATTCGCCACCGATCGACAGGCCCTGCATCAGCCGGGCGAGCACCAGCAGCAACGGTGCGGCGACACCGATCGTTTCATAGCCCGGCGTGACCGCGATCAGCAGAGATCCGGCGCACATCAGCAAGACGGACAGCGTGAGCCCGCTTTTCCTCCCCCGGCTGTCGGCGTAGATTCCCATCAACCATGCACCGATGGGCCGCATCAGGAAACCGACTGCGAATATGCCGGCTGCGCTCAACAACTGGGCGGTGCGATCCTCGCTCGGAAAGAAATGGGGAGCGAAATAGAGGGTGAAGGCCGAATAAGCATACCAGTCATACCATTCGACAAGATTGCCGGTGGACCCGCCCAATATGGCTTTCAGGCGGTCCTTTTGGCTGGGCGGTGGCGTCATGGCGTCAAGACCATGTCGCCGTCGCGTACGCCCCAGCTGTTCAGCCGCGACAGCATGTTCATGCCGATCACATTGACCTCCCCGAACGCGGGCGACACGACGACGGGCAGATCGCTCGTCTGCACCGGGCCTATCGCCAGGGTCGCGACATTGGAACGTCGCGCCTGCACCTGCCCGTTCGCCGTATTGATAATGATGCCAGGTTCCCCGATATCGAAATTCAGGCCAGCGATGCGGGCCGTGTTTTCGGACAAGGCGGTGAAGGTCGCACCACTGTCAATCAGAAACCGTGCCGGCGTTCCGTTGATGGTCCCTTCCACCCAGTAATGGCCATCGGGAGCCTGTGCGATGTGTATGCTCTGCCCTTCCGCCCGGACAGGCGGAAGCGACATCATGGTTCCGTTATCAGCGGACGCCCCCCCCTGCTCCGCCCAGCGCCCGGTCAGATAACCCTGCCCCTGCGCAAGCTTTAGCAACCCCAGAAGTCCCGCAAATATGGCGACCCAGACCAGAGCAAGCCGCAAGATGCTGCTGATTGGCAGGCGCCTGGCCACCAGCGCTGATCCCACGAGCACCATGGCGAGAAGGTACCAAATCGCCGATGCTGCCCCATCCCCGTCCATCACGCGTCGCCGATCGTTGCAAGGTCAATGACCAGCCCATCATAGCCCGGTTCGACTCCGTTGGGCAGGCTGTCGCAAAGCGACGCATAATCCATGCTCTGATCCATATGGGTCAGGATGGCCCGACCCGGCCGGACCGCGGCTATACCACCCAGCGTCATGGCTAGGTGCGGATGGGTTGGATGGGGCTTTTCGCGCAGGGCGTCGACGACCCATATGTCCAGTCGGTCATAGAGAGCCAGCATGGCCGGAGTAATCTCGTGAAAATCGGTCGCATAGCCGATCGAACGGCCCGAATGCACGAAACGGAAGCCGGTCGACCATATTTCGCCATGCGGTTGATCGACACTGGCAATGTCTATGTCGCCGATGCGCAGTGTGTCCGGCAGGACTTGGCCAGCAATGGTCGGATGATACCCGTTCCGCCCCTCGAACGCATAGGCGAACCGGTCTTGCAAATGCTTCAGCGTTTCCGCACGTGCATATCCGGGCAAAGGCGCGCGGCGGTAGTGGTAGAGTTGCCTTACGTCGTCCAGTCCGTGGCTATGATCCGCGTGATCGTGCGTCCACAGGATTGCATCGATATGGATCACATCCGCCGCCAGCAATTGCGCACGCATGTCCGGCGATGTGTCGACCAGGATCCGCGTCGTCGAACTCTCGACCAGAATCGACACCCGTGTGCGTCGGTTCTTCGGTTCGGCCGGGTCGCATGCACCCCAGTCATTGCCGATCCTGGGCACGCCCGATGAGGTGCCGCTGCCCAGGATCGTCACCTTGAAACTCATGCGGCCTTGGCGAACAGCGCATGGAAATTGGCGGTGGTCGCGGCCGCCAGATCCTCCAGCGTTTCGCCCCGCAGGTCGGCGAGGAACGCCGCCGTGTCGGCAACATAGGCGGGCTCACAGGATTTCCCCCGATGCGGCACCGGTGCCAGAAAGGGTGAATCGGTTTCGACCAGCAGACGGTCCAGCGGAAGCCGCGCCGCGGTTTCCTGGAGGTCTCGCGCACTCTTGAAGGTCACGATGCCGGACAGGCTGATATATAAGCCCAGGTCCAGCGCGGCGTCGGCAAAGGCGCCGCTGGCGGTGAAACAGTGAATCACGCCGCTATAGGCGCCCTTCTCCATTTCTTCGCGCATGATGGCCAGCGTGTCCTGCTCCGCATCGCGCGTATGCACGATCACCGGCAGGCCGGTATCGCGTGCGGCCGCAATGTGGGCGCGAAAGCTGCGTTGCTGGCGCTGGCGGTCGCTATGGTCATAATAATAATCGAGGCCGGTCTCGCCGATCCCCACGACACGAGGATGGGTGGCCCACTGGATGAGCTTTGCGGTGTCGATATGCGGATGATCGTCCGCTTCATGGGGGTGGATTCCCACAGTTGCCCACACGTCAGGCTCCCGGACCGCAGTGTCCAGTACCGCGTCCCACTCGCTTTCGCGCGTGGCGATATTGAGCATAAGCCCGATGCCCCGTTGCCGGGCGCGTTCGAGTATATTCAGCTGATCTTCCACCAGGCCTTTGTAATTCAAGTGGCAATGACTATCGATCAGCATGACGTCATGTATCCAGATCGAGACGCGGGAAAAGCGGCTTGGGCGCATCCAGCGTGAAACCCGATGCACGCAGATCGGAATACCAGTCCTGCCCTATGACGTCATAGGTCCGTTTCGCCAATCCGATCCCCATCTGTTCGAGCAGCGCCTCGGCACTTGACGGGATGACCGGCTGGATCATGATCGCGAGATTACCGATAGCCTCGTACAGGGTGGCGAGCACAGCCTCCATGCGTGCGGGATCGGTCTTGCGCAGGGTCCAGGGCGCTTGCGCATCAATGTAGGCGTTGCAGGCGAAAACCGCGCGTAGCCAGCTCTCGATCGCGACCGACGGGGCAAGGCCGTCCATGGCTGTGCGGAAGGCCTCAGCAGCATCCGCGACCGTATGGCTCAAGGCGGTATCGACATCCTGGGCGGCAGCCTCGGGAAGCGCGCCTGCAAGATTCTTGGCGATAAAGCTCAAGGTGCGCTGCGCCAGATTGCCGAAGCTGTTGGCAAGATCGCTGTTGGACCGCGCGACGATCGCGTCGGCGCTGTAGCTGCCGTCGTTGCCGAACGTGACTTCTGACAGCAGGAAATAGCGAAGCTGGTCCACGCCGAACCGGTCGGCCAGCTCCATCGGGTCGGCGACATTGCCGAGCGACTTGGACATCTTCTCGCCGCGATTGAGCAGAAAGCCATGGCCGAAGACTTGCCGGGGCAGCGGCAACTTGGCGCTCATCAGGAAAGCCGGCCAGTAAACCGTATGAAAACGAACGATATCCTTGCCGATTATATGCGTGATGTCACCGCCTTCGGCCCAATAGCGCGCCATCCGCTCGAGATCATCGGGATAGCCGCAGCCCGTCAGATAGTTGGTCAGCGCATCGACCCACACATACATGACATGGCCGTCGCTGCCGGGGACCTTCACCCCCCAATCGAAGCTGGTACGGGACACGCTAAGGTCGCTCAGGCCACCTTCGACGAACCGCATTATCTCGTTGCGACGGCTTTCTGGCTGGATGAAGCCAGGCTGATCCGCGTAAAGCGCCAGCAATCTGTCTTGATACGCCGACAGGCGGAAGAACCAGCTTTCCTCCACGGTCCATTCGACCGGCGTCCCCTGAGGCGACAGCTTGATGCCGCCTTCCCCGTCGACAATTTCCTTTTCGTCGTAAAAGGCTTCGTCGCGTACCGAATACCAGCCTTCATAGCGGCCCAGATACAGGTCGCCATTGTCCTGCATCGCCTGCCAGATGGCCTGACTGGCACCATGATGATCCGGCTCGCTGGTGCGGATGAAACGATCATGACTGATATTCAAACTGTCGTTCATATCCTTGAAGTAGCTTGACATTTCTTCCGCAAGCTCAGCCGGTGCGAGGCCCCGCCCCCGGGCCGTCTGCGCCATTTTCAGCCCGTGTTCGTCCGTGCCGGTCTGGAAGAATACGTCTCGTCCCATCATCCGCTGGAACCGGGCGAACGCATCGGTTGCTATTACTTCATAGGCATGGCCGATATGCGGGCGGCCGTTGGGATAGGATATGGCCGTGGTGATGGTGTAAGGCTGAGACATGGGGCATCCCTAACCGCAGTTTGCTTCCGCGCAAAGACGCTTTTCAGGCCTTATGTCCTGGTGCCAGTGCCGCGACATGACCGGCCAGTTCGAAAACGACCGCGGCCGGGTCGAGCGACAGGATTAGCGCACCGGCGGCAAGATGACGCGCCGTTTCCCAGCAATCGAGGGCCTGCCTCAATGCGGTCCCGTCGCGGTGGCGCGCTGCCTGCGCGATGAATGACGGCGCGCGCTCGAGAAACGCCTCATAGCGCGGACGTGCCGATTTCAAGGCAAGCGCTTTCGCCAGAGCGAGGCGTTGCCGATTGTCCAGATCCCCTTCCGCCGCCAGTGCGGCGAGCGCCTGTTCCATCTCGGAGAGGTTGAGGCCCGCGTATCGAAGCGCCCTTCCGGGCGACCCGTCGCCAATGCGAACCAGCGCTTCCAGTTCGGACGACGCGATAGACGAATCCGTTGCTTTTAGGGCCGTCCGCATCGCTGCATCGTCCAGCGGATCGAACCGCAAGGTGCGGCAACGCGACCGGATTGTTGGGAGCAAACGGCCCGGCGCATGACTGACGAGCAGAAACAGCATATCTGCCGGCGGTTCTTCCAATGTCTTGAGTAAAGCGTTGGCGGCGCCGCGTTCCAGATCGTCGGCGCTGTCGATCACTACAACCCGCCGGGACGAGAGAGACGGCGCGGAGTGCGTCAACCGTTGCAGGCCGCGAACCTGATCCACGCTGATGTTGCGGGCCGTCACTCCCTCCTTTTCGATCGGCGACAACTCGGCATAGTCCGGATGGGCACCGGCCTCTATCAGGCGGCGGACGGGGTGGTTTTCGGGCACCGGCAGGCCATCATGCTCCACCTGTGGTCCGGCGGCATCGGCAAGCAGGCGCATCGCCAAAGCGCGGGCGAAACTGGCCTTGCCGATGCCCTTGGGGCCTGCGAGAATCCAGCCATGGTGCATGCGTCGGCCCCGCGCCGCATTGATGAGCATCGTTGCATGGGCATCATGTCCCAGCAGCATGGTCATGGCAGGATGTCGGCCAGGGCGGCGACCAGACGGGCAGTCACGCTTTCCGCATCTCCGCAGGCATCGACCGCGACGCAACGGCCCGGTTCTTCCCGCAGGATGCGTTCGAATGCACCGGTCACGGCGCGATGGAACTCATCGCTGCGGCCGCCTATCCGATCGGGCGAGTCGCCATCGCGTGCCTTTGCCCGCCGTGCGGCCTCGGTATCCGGCAGCGTAAGCACCAGCGTCCTGTCCGGCAGAAAGCCGTTGCTGCCGATACGGTGGAGCGTCAGAATGTCCACGTCCGTCAATTCGCCCTGGCCCTGATAGGCCCGGCTGGAATCAAGGAAACGATCCGACAATATCCATGCCCCGCGTGCCAGTGCAGGGGCGATCGTCTTTTCGATATGGTCGGCGCGGGCAGCCGCGAACAGCAGAGCTTCGGCGCGGGCACTCCAACGATCGGCATTGCCCGTCAGCAGCAGAGCGCGGATCGCTTCGGCCCCATCGCTTCCGCCCGGCTCGCGGGTTACAACCACGTCGATACCACGCGCGCGCAACGCGTCGGCAAGAGCGCGAATCTGCGTCGACTTGCCGGCCCCTTCTCCGCCTTCCAGCGAGATGAACCGCCCAGGCGTCACCCGAACAGCGACTTCAGGCCGTTCCAGAGACGGCCAAAAATACCGGCCTCCGCCACGTCCTCACCGGCCACCAGAGGCATGATCTGCGGCGGCGTATCGGGCGTCTGCACGACGAGTTGCGCGATCTGCTGCCCCTTTGCGATGGGCGCCTTGATCGGCCCGGTATAGACCACCTTGACCTGCACATTGGCGGATGCAGTGCGCGGCAGCGTGACCGCCATATTGTGGGGTGCCACCAACGGCACGCTCGTTGCGCTGCCGAGTTGGACCTCGGCGGTCTCGACGGTCTGTCCCTTCCGGAACAGCGGCTGCGCCTTCCAGGCCTTGAAGCCCCAGTCCATGAACCGGACGGATTCAGCGATACGTCCGTTAAAGCTGCCCAACCCGGCCACGACCATGACGAGGCGACGGCCATCCTGCTCGGCCGACCCTGTGAAGCCGAAGCCGGCTTCTTCGGTGTGGCCCGTTTTCAGACCGTCCGCACCCGCGATCTTGCCCAATATGGGATTGCGATTGGCCTGCTCGATGTCGCTGCCGCCCATCGTCTTGCCCCAGGTGAACGAACGAGTAGCGTAGAAACGCTTGTAGAGATCCGGGGTCTCTTCGATGGTCGCCTGCGCCAGCTTCGCCAGGTCCTGCGCGGTGACGTAGGTCACGCCTTCGTCAGGCCAGCCATTGCTGGTGCCGAAATGGCTGTTGCTCAGGCCCAGCCGCTTTCCTTCCTCGTTCATCAGCGCGACGAAGGCCTGCTCAGTCCCGGCGATCCCTTCGGCGAGAACGACACAGGCGTCGTTGCCGGACAGGGTGACGATGCCGTGGAGCAGGTTTTCGACCGAAACCTCCTCCCCCGCCGACAGGAACATGGTCGATCCGGCCTGCGGACCATGCCAGCGCTGCCAGGTTTCCGGGCGCACCGTGAATTTGGAGTCCAGCTTCAGCTCGCCTTTCTGGATAAGGCGGAAAGCGACATGCGCCGTCATCATCTTCGCCATCGACGCAGGCGGTATCCTTGTCTCGCCACCCTTGTCGTACAGCACCGCCCCGGACGAAAGATCCTTCATATAGGCGATCGGTGCCTCGGTCGTGTAGGGGGGCGCCGCCGCGATCAGCGGCTGGGCCAGCAATCCTGCGGCGAGGAGGACGGCAAGGGACTTCTTCATCGGGAACTGCCTTCAACTGATTGGGAATCGCGGCGCGGCACGCTTCAATTCGCGTCCTTAGCCATGATGCGGCCATTCTCAAACCCCTTGGCGGCCGCACTGCGCGCGCCGGCCTTCGCCGCATCCAGCGTTGCGTAGGGCCCGAGGCGGACGCGCCACAGCGCGCCGTTCTGTTCGACATGCGCACCGGCTCGCCGGGCCAGCGCCTGCGCCCGGGCCTGCGACGAAAAAGCGCCGACCTGAACGACATAGGTGCCGCCGTCGGGCGAAGACTTTGCCGGCGCCGGTGAAGATGCCCGGTGAAGTGGCGCGGGCGCGGCCTTTCCATCGAAATCCGCGCCCGCCCTGGGCGCGGTCGATGTTTTGGGCGGCGCAGCTGCGGCTTTAACGGCCGTTCCCGTTTTACCGGTCGCGACAGGGGATGTGCCCGCCGGCAGCTTGCCACGCAGGACGGCAAGCAAAGCCGCCGGCGTTTCCAGGCGCTCGGCCGCCCGACCATTGGACCGAAGGACAACGCGTTCCTGATCGGGAGGACTGACACGCCGGACCCGGACCGGAAACGGATCGCCCTTCGCACCGAGTTGCGCGATCGCACCGGGCGACAATGCGATGATCTGATCGTTCCGCATAGGACCGCGATCGTTGACCCTGACCAGGATGGTGCGCCCGCTATCCAACGATGTCACCTCGACATAGCTTGGAACGGGCAGGGTCTTGTGCGCCCCGGCTATGGCGGTTGCCTCATAGGCCTCGCCATTCACCGTGGTCCCGTCCTGACTGCCATGTTCGTAACGACCGGCATAGCCCGTCTCGTCATAATAGGGGGGATCGGCCGGACGGTAGGTCACCCCGCCAACGCTATAGGGCGCGCCAAGAACCACCGGCGTATCTGCTACCATGGAGACAGGCTGCGTTGCGGTTTGCGCCATCGAAGGCGTGCCCGACGCGGACAGCGCGACCAAGGCGGCCAGGCTGAATACCCTATTGTTTGACGGCATCCGCGAGCAATCCCACTGACAAGGCATAGAAATTAGAGCAATTATAATCGAGGATGACCCGATAGTTGCTGGTCAGGAGATAGGCCGTCTTGTTCGGCCCGTCCGGCTCCAGCAGCGTCGCCATGACGGTGTCGGCCGGCCAGTTCCCCCCTGTTCGCACCAGGCCCAAGCGCCGCCACTCGGCAATGGTGAGCCAGCGGCTATGGCGGTTGAACACGCGCGGACACCGGGTCGGCGATGTCCGTGCGGCCATGCTGGCCCGGTCCAGCGACGCGGGGACCGAAACCGATATGCCCCAAGGTTGTCCGCGCCGCCAGCCGGACTGGACGAAATAATTGGCGATGGACGCCAGCGCGTCGGCTTCGCTGGTCCAGATGTCGGCCTTGCCATCGCCATCGCCATCCTTGCCCAACCGAAGATAGACGCTTGGCAAAAACTGCGGATAGCCCGTGGCGCCTGCCCAGCTTCCCACAAGCCGGGATCGGGGGACTCCATTATCCAGCATCTTCAGCGTGGCGAGCAATTCCGGCTCGAAAAGCGTCCTGCGCCGCCCTTCCCATGACAAGGTTGCGAGCGACCGTATCAGGTCGAAATCGCCGGTGTAGGAACCGTAATTGGTTTCATGACCGAAAATCGCGACCATGATCTCCTCGGGAACGCCGGTTTCCGCCTCGATCCGGGCCAGTCGAGCCCGGTTGGCCTGATAGGCGATACGGCCGCGACTGATCCGCGCCGAATCGACGTGTTTCTGCCGGTAAGGCTCGAAATTGGGAATGGGCGAATAGGCACCGCCGCCGGGCTGATTCTGATCGAGCTGGATGACGCGCGGATTGGGCGTCAGTTCGGGAAACACGCGATTCAATGTCGCGTCGCTGATGCCCATCGCTGCGGCCTTGGGCCGCAGGCTCTCAAGATAGGCTTGAAAACCGGCGTCATCCTGAGCGTGCGTAGCGACCGGAATCGCGCCGGCCGCGATCATGCCGCAACCGAGAATAACCGAAATTATGGCTGTGCGCAGAGAATCTCCCATAGGCTTGTTGTTGCACAGCGGGGACGGAACGTGAATCCCTTATTGCGTTTGCCGCCACGGAAGGCGACGAACGGTTCCTCGCATATTTTCCTTGGCAAGCCCGCCGCGGACGCTAGGAAGCGGGCCAAGACAGGTGGCCGGTTGGTCAGAAGCAGAGGTCTTGAAAGCTACCGGAGCCGGTGACCTGTGCGTTGAAATAGGAGTGTGGTTACAAGGGGTTAGCGTAGGTCCGATTCGCCGAGTGGTTTCGCCCATAAGCCTGTCGTAAGCTGCCAGCCCCGAAACGGCATGGAAGAGTGTCCGAGTGGTTTAAGGAACCGGTCTTGAAAACCGGCGACGGGGCAACCCGTCCGTGGGTTCGAATCCCACCTCTTCCGCCAGTTGCGTGACTATCGTTGTAAGGGGGATGCATGTTTGCAGTTATCGCGGGTGCGGCGTTGCTGGCAGCGGGGGTCGTCGCCGAGGGAGAAACTTCGGCTGTTGCAACTGGACAAAGTCAAACGTGGACCGAGGCAGACGCGAACAAGCCGAAAATGAAGGTCGCCCCTTCCTTCGTCGAGGGGCCGCGCGCGGAGTTGCCTGAATCTGAGAAAGCGTTAGGCCATCATGGCCCAGTGGTTGTTCAAGGCATAATTGGCATTGACGGTAAAATGAGCGAGGCGCGCATTAAGCTGACGAGCAACGCGCCTGTCCTTGATCAAATTGCGCTTGCTGCCGCCAACGCTTCCACTTTCACTCCCGCCAAGGATGCCAATGGCGCGCCGCTACCCGTGGTAATTTCCATGCCCTTTGATCTGGTCGCTTATAAAGCGCCTGGAGGGATGGGCATCCTTCAATACAAATGCGCGCAATTTGTTCGCGACATGGATTGGTGGAAATCTGTAAATCCAGATAAGTCTTTCAAAGATCATGAACTTTACAAAATGGAAATCGGGTTTGAGATGCTTTCTCTTATTCAGCGAGCTAGAGGCGATCAGGAAGCATTGAGACAGAGCATCGCTGGGTTTGAGACACGGTGGAATGCCGCCATCGATTTTTGTCGTAAGAAGCCCAATGTTTTGCAACGGGACGCGATCTACCGCTGACTCTGCTGGTCCTGCCACGCTAGTAGCCACGCGGGTTCACCGTCAGCGGGCATATGCCAGCGCCCATACCCCGCCCTCGTCCCATTCGCGGAGATGGTCGAGGATCAGCAGGAAATCCCCTGCCAGCGTGCCCGCCATCACTTCCGCATAGGTGGCGTCGGCGAACGCGTCGAACGAGCCGCACATGATGACGATGGGCGACGGTCGCGGCTTTGCTTATAAAGCCGGAGCAACCGTGCGCTAACGCCGGTTACGGTAAAGATGACATCCGCCGTGGGTTTATGCCCATCGTGGATTCAAATCCTGTCCTGTTCGACATCGATGCGGCGTTGACCAGCGCAATGACGGGGTCGATCGGGCGATCGAACAATAGCCCACATCGATCAAGATCGTGCCAGATCAGCGTAGCTTCCCGCTCGAGAAAAGGCAGGATGAGCGTCATCCGCTCGCCGATCCTGACCATGGGGCTGCCACTGACAAGGGCGCCATAGACCGACAGATTGCGGACCATGACGGCGATGCTCACACCATCCTCGCCGATCAAGGTGCCGCCTATGTCCACATGATAGCGCCGTTCGCGACGGCGGTCGGCGATGGCGCGATGCACAAGCTGTTCCATGCTCGAATCTCCGGTCACCCCCCGGCTAAGTCCGAGGGTCGTCCGAAGTTGCTGCATGTCCCTTACCAGAAGTGATTAATGGCGCTTTCGCCGAAAATCAGGCCAACGCGCCATGGCAATGTTTGTATTTCTGGCCGGAGCCGCAGGGGCATGGGGCGTTGCGGCTGATATCCAGATTGGTGAATTCGCCATCTTCCGGAGATACCACCGGCGCACGCGGGATCGTCGTCGTGATGCCGCCGATCTGGCCGGCGTCGATATCCGCACTGTTATCCTCGCCTGAAAAAGGATCGATGTGCGTCGTGATGAAATCCGGCAGGACCGGCAGTTCGAATTCCGGCAGCGGTGCCTGATCCATACGGAATTGCACCCGTGCGATCGATCCGGTCACGTCTTCGCGAATATTCTCCAGCATGCGTTCGAACAACGCGAACGCTTCCTGCTTATACTCGTTGATCGGCGTTTTCTGCGCATAAGCCCGCAGATGCACCACCTGACGCAACGCGTCGAGCGTCGAGAGATGTTCCTTCCAATGGTGGTCGAGGCTCTGGAGCAGGATCGATTTCTCGATCATGTGCCAGTCGTTGCCGTCAATTTCGGCGACCTTTTCGGCCACCGCCTCGTCAGCGAGCGCGACGAGACGTTCCTCGATCAATTCCGGATCGACGGCATCTTCCGACAGCCAGGCATCGAAGTCAGGCTCGAGCCCGAGAATTTCAGAGGTTCTGGCCTTCAAACGGTCCATATCCCACTGTTCGGGATAGGTGCCCGGAGGGCAGGATGCCCCGACCAAGTCATTGACCGTTTCGTGCCGCATGTCGGTGACGACATCGTCTACCGTGTCGGCATCCATGATATCGCTGCGTTGCTCGTAGATGACCTTCCGTTGGTCATTCATGACGTCGTCATATTCGACGACCTGCTTGCGGATATCGTAGTTGCGCGCCTCAACCTTCTTCTGCGCCGTTTCGATCGCCTTGCTCAGCCACTTGGACGGCGGCAGCGCCTCCCCGTCCTCCAGGTTGGAACGGATCATCTTCGCGAACATCGTGTCCGGACCAAAGATGCGCATCAGGTCGTCATCGAGGCTGAGGTAGAAGCGCGACAGGCCCGGGTCGCCCTGACGCCCGGACCGGCCACGCAGCTGATTGTCGATGCGGCGGCTTTCGTGCCGCTCCGTCGCCAGCACAAAAAGGCCGCCCGCCGACAGCACTTCCTGCCTCTCAGCCTCGATCTCCGCCTCGATACGGTTGATTGCCGCCTCGCGCTCCGGACCTTCGGGCATGTCGCGCAATTCGTCCTCGACCCGCATTTCCAGATTGCCGCCCAACTTGATGTCGGTGCCGCGACCGGCCATGTTGGTGGCGATCGTCACCGCCCCCTTGCGGCCCGCCTGCGCGACGATATGCGCCTCGCTCTCATGGAAGCGGGCATTCAGCACCGCGTGATTGACGCCTTCCTGATTCAGGAATTCGGAAAGCATTTCCGATTTTTCGATCGACACGGTGCCGACCAGCACCGGCTGTCCCTTGATCTGGTGTTCCTTGATCGTGCGGGCGATGCCGCGGAACTTGTCTTCCAGATTCTTGTAGAACGTGTCTTCCTCGTCGATCCGCTGCACCGGCTTGTTGGTGGGGATGGTAACGACGTTCATCTTGTAGATTTCGTAGAATTCGGTGGCTTCCGTGGCCGCCGTCCCGGTCATGCCGCCCAGCTTGGGATACATGCGGAAATAGTTCTGGAAGGTGATCGAAGCGAGCGTCTGGTTCTCCGGCTCGATCTGGACAGATTCCTTGGCCTCCACCGCCTGGTGCAGGCCGTCGGACCAGCGGCGCCCGTCCATCATGCGGCCCGTGAACTCGTCGATGATGATGACCTTGCCGTCCTTGACGATGTAGTCGATGTCGCGACGGAACATGACGTTGGCACGCAGCGCCTGATTGACATGGTGCACGACAGCGGTGTTCTCGAAATCGTAGAGGTTCGCGCCTTGCAGCAGGCCCGCATCCTCCAGCAACCGCTCGATCTTTTCCGTCCCGTCCTCGGTCAGCGTGACGCTGCGCTGCTTCTCGTCCTTCTCATAATCGTCTTCGGCGATCTGCTTGACGATCGCGTCGACCGCGACATAGAGCTCCGACTTGTCGTCGGTCGGACCGGAGATGATGAGCGGCGTGCGGGCCTCGTCGATCAGGATCGAGTCCACTTCGTCGACGATCGCGTAGTTGAACGGACGCTGGACCATCGATCCGCGATCGAACTTCATATTGTCGCGCAGATAATCGAAGCCGAGTTCATTGTTGGTGGCGTAGGTGATGTCCGCGCCATAGGCCTGGCGACGCTGGTCCTCCGACAGGTTCGGCACGATGACGCCCGTGGTGAGCCCCAGGAAGCGATAGACCTGCCCCATCCATTCGCAGTCGCGGCTGGCCAGATAGTCGTTCACCGTGACGACATGGACGCCCTTGCCCTCCAGCGCGTTGAGATAGGTCGCCAGCGTCGCCACCAGCGTCTTGCCCTCGCCCGTGCGCATTTCCGCGATCTCGCCGCGATGCAGAACGATACCGCCCACCATCTGCACATCGAAATGGCGCATGCCAAGGACACGCACCGAAGCTTCGCGAACGGTCGCGAACGCTTCAGGCAGAATGTCGTCGAGCGTCTCACCCGCCGCGAGGCGTTCACGGAACCTAACCGTCTGAGCAGCCAATTCGTCGTCGTTCAGTGCCTGAACCGAGGGTTCGAAGGAAGCGATCTGATCCACGACACGGCCCAGCGATTTCACGTAGCGATCGTTGGATGATCCGAAGACGGACTTGGCGAGTGCGCCGAACATGAGCTCTCCCTGAGCAAAAAGGCGGACGGCGCCCATCGTGACGCCGGCAAAGATTGAGCGGCAAATAGGGATCGCTCAGCCGAACGTCAATTCGGCGTTCGTCGGCTATCCTCACCAAAGAACGATCAGGCGCCGGATTTCGTTCGACGGTCCTGTCCGATTTCGGCCAGCACCTCGACCCATCGCTCCGCGATCCGGTCGCGGCCATAGTGGAGGTCGAGATGCGCGCGCGCCTGGGCCAGCATCGGCTGTTCCCCTTCCCAGCCACGGGCATAACGCATCAATCCGCCTTGCCAGTCATCGAGAACGATGAAAGGACGCAATTCCTCATAGGACGGGATGGCATCGGCGATCACCCCCAGTCCGGCCATGAGCGCGGTAGCCGGGCGATTGATCGATTTGCCCAGCGTATAATCATTGTGAGCGACCGGTATCACCGCAACCCTGTGCGCACGCAGTGCGGCGGAAAAGCCGGTCAGCGACCAGGGGACAAAGATACTTGGAATACCCCAACCGGCGGCCGCCCGCCTGTAAGTCATAGGCTGGTCGTTGATGATGGTCAGTGTGACCGGGTGGCTGGCAGAAAAACTGCGCAAATGAGCCATTGCCGAGTCGAGAAGTCCGACACCGGATACGCCCGCCATATTGTTGCCAAACCAGACGCAATGGAGTGCGCCGGGATGGCGTGCGTGAAAGGCGCGGAGACGGGCGAGGTGCACGCGGTCCATCAGGGTAGGGCGCGGCCCGCTGTCCGCGCACATATTTTCGAGCATGTCGGGCACGATCCGGATGCGGCCTTCGATGCCGGCGACACATGACGTCAGCAAATGGCCCATTTTCTCCGTTGGTACGGTGATCAGGTCAGCCTGGGTCAGGAACTCGCACATCCTGCTTTCGCGACTTGCCGATCCCTTGACGCGAGTGCTCGCGAAGCGATTGTCGCAAATATCGAATATCAGGCCGCAACCCGTCTGTTTTGCGGCGCGGATGGCGTTGGCCGCGCCTTTTCCAAACGCTTTGGAGATGATGATCACATCGTATCGTTCGGAACGACGGAAGCGAAGAGCGTCGATCCCGGCTTCGCGCAGCGCATCCATCGGACCCAGCACCCGGAGCCGGATGCTGGCTTTCGATCGCGAAAACCGTTTCGCATAAAAGGCGAAGCGACCGCTCTTGCTGCTTTTCATATTTTGCGCCCGATCTGTTTTATATAGTGACCTCTTAGCATGACGCCACGCGCAAGGTGAATCCGCATCCATTCCACGAACCGTGCATCGGGTCGGACTGGCAATTGACGGTAGCGCGCTCTATGGCATCCGCATGGACAGATCACCCCTCGCTCCCGCAGCTTTCCCGCTCCTGCCCGTCATAAAGGGCGTCACGACACGAGTGGCCCGTGCCGGATACAAGACATGGGATCGATGCGACCTTACCTATATCGAACTGGTTGCCGGTACCGCGCTTGCCGGCGTCACGACGCAAAGCAAATGCCCCTCGCCCGAGGTGGAATGGTGCCGTGATGCGATTCCGCTTGGGCGTGCCCGGGCGCTGGTCGTCAATGCGGGCAATGCAAACGCCTTTACGGGCCACCGGGGCCGGGCAGCGGTCGAGGCCATTGCGGCGCGGGTCGCCAACCACTTGTCCTGCCTGCCGTCCGATATCCTGATCTCTTCAACGGGCGTGATCGGCGTGCCCCTGCCTGTCGACAAGGCCGAGGCCGGTCTGGAAGCAGTTTTTGCCGCTGCGCCTTGCAGCTGGGAAGAAGCGGCTACGACGATCGGCACGACAGATACCTACGCCAAAGGCGCCCATGTGTCGGCCATGATCGGCGAAACGCGCGTGGACCTGGTCGGCATCATCAAGGGATCGGGCATGATCGCGCCCGACATGGCGACGATGCTGGGATACATCTTTACCAACGCGGCGATTTCGCCCGCACTCCTTCAACAGATGCTCGCCGCCACCAACCGGTCGACCTTTTCTTGCATCACGGTCGACAGCGACACGTCTACCAGCGACACAGTGCTGGCCTTTGCGACCGGGCAGGCCGGCAATGCTCCCGTTACTTCGATGGACGATCCGGGCGCGGATGCTTTCTTCGCGGCGTTGCAGGACCTGTGCCGCCAGCTTGCGCACCTCGTCGTTCGGGATGGAGAAGGTGCGACCAAGTTCATCGAGATCCGCGTCGAAGGCGCCGAAAGCGACGACAGCGCCCATCGTATTGGCATGGCAATAGCCAACTCGCCGCTGGTCAAGACCGCCATCGCCGGGGAGGACGCAAATTGGGGCCGGGTCGTCATGGCCGTGGGCAAGGCCGGCGAACCGGCGGATCGCGACAAGCTGTCCATCCGTTTCGGCGCGACGCAGGTCGCGACGGGCGGCCTGGCGGTCGACGGCTATGACGAGGCACCCGTCGCAGCGCACCTCAAGGGCCAGGAGATCGTGCTGGGCGTGGACATCGGCCTGGGCGAAGGCCGGGCGACGATATGGACGTGCGACCTGACGCACGGCTATATCTCGATCAACGCCGATTATCGTAGCTGAGCGGTCCGGCTTGATGACGCTTGAACTGCACGATGCGGTCGTCGCGCTGATGCGGGAGGTCGGGCGCGACATCGTGATGCCGCGCTATCGTAACCTCGCCGCCGACGAGATCGCCGAAAAATCGGCCGCGGACGATCTGGTGACCATCGCCGACAAGGAAAGCGAGACGCGCCTCGCGGAAGGACTGGCGGTCATATTGCCCGAAGCCGGCATCATAGGTGAGGAAGCCTGCGCGGCCAATCCGGCCATATTGGACCGTGCCGGCGAAGGGTTGAACTGGATCGTCGATCCCATCGACGGGACCGGAAACTTCGCCGCAGGCCGACCGCCCTTCGGCATCATGGTTGCATTGGCCGATGGTGGAACGACGCTTGCAGGCTGGATACTGGACCCGCTCTCGGGTCGCCTATGTCATGCAATGCTGGGCGCCGGCAGCCATATCGACGGCACGCGGGTCATCGCGCGGGAAAGCCGACAAGAACTGCCCATCGCGGCTCTTGCCGTCTACTTCATGACAGCCGAGGAGCGTGCGGATATTCAGCGACGGTCGACCGGCCGCTTCAGCATCGTGGACATTCCGCGTTGCGCCGCCGAGCAATATCCCAGGCTAGTGCTGGGACAGAACGACATTTCCGTGTTCGCCCGAACCCTGCCATGGGACCATGCGGCAGGAACCCTGTTCGTCAATGAAGCGGGAGGGTGCTGCCAGCGGCTGGACGGAACGCCCTATGTCGTGGGCGATCTGCAACGGGGCCTTCTGGCCGCGTCTTCCCCCCGACTATGGGATCATGCAGCGAAAATCCTGTACGGATAAAAGCCGACGGGACGACAATGCTGACGATATGGGGCCGATTGGACTCTCACAATGTCAGCAACGGCCCGGTTCGCCGATGAAATCGGCTCGTCCCGGCTATTCACACTCGCCGGGCCCCTAAAGGGATGCATTCATCAATCTGATCCGCCGATCCCCGCACGACCGCGACTTGGACGCCATCGCGAAATCGGCGGACCGGGCTGGCATGGCGATGTCGATCATGGACCAGGCATTGGCAGAATGAACCTGGCTGTCGGGAGCGGCCACCGGGACCGCGGATGTCCCCATGGGCGTATATGCCCAAACCTTCTTCATCCTGAAGATGGATCGCCCGGAATTATCCCATGTGCGCGACTGGTACGTTCGACAGTTCCAAAAGCCGGCCCATGCCCGATCGATCATGATCTTGCTGACATAGGCCGGCATTGGGTCAGAGAACGCTCTCAATCCAGCCTTTCAGAGCGCTCTTCGGCGCGGCGCCGACCTTCGTGGCGGCAGCCTCGCCATTTTTGAACAGGATCATCGTCGGAATACCGCGCACGCCATATTTTCCGGGTGCATCCGGATTTTCGTCGATGTTGATCTTCGCGATCGTCACCTTGTCCGCCAATTCATCGGAGATTTCCTCCAACGCCGGGCCGATCATCTTGCACGGGCCGCACCATTCGGCCCAGAAATCCACTAGGACGGGCTTGTCCGCACCCAGCACATCGTCCTGGAAGCTGGAATCGGTAACTGCCTTGGTGGCCATGGATCAAATCTCCTTGTTTGAACCCATATCTAGGCGGCTCGCCTACTGGTCACAACGGGTCAAGAGGGCAAATTCTCCTGCGTCGCCGCAAAGCCGGGCTTGTGCATCGACAGGAGCGCATCGGGCAACTGGATCAGCCGCGGCGCGCTGGTATACAGCAACCCCGCATCAATCCTGTGGTCGGGAAAGATTACGCGCAACGCCGCGACATAGGCCGCCATCTGCCGGATATGCGCGGTCGGCACCTCCGCGATGGTCGCGGGAACATGCCGCCCCGTCTTGAAGTCTACGAGCTGGATCAGATCGGTGCCGACACGCAGGCGATCGACGGTGCCCGCAATCACCGACTCTCCCACTACCGCCGCGATCGGCGCTTCGGCCAGGGCGTCGTCATCGAACAGGGACGCGAAGGCCGGGTCGTCCATGACCCGGATTACCTGGTCCACCACCTCTCGCCGGATCGCCGCATCGTCGGCGCCCTGTCCTGCCAGCCAGCGGTCGGCCGCTTGCCGGCGACGGTCACCCGGCAGGTCGGGCAGGCGTTCGAAAAGGCGATGAAGCCATTGTCCACGTTGCGCGGCCGCGCGAAGGGCAAGCGTGGGTGGCGGATAGGGAACGTCATCCTCGACCGATGCCGACGGCGCGAGCGGACGCGGCGGCCGGGCCTCGATCGGCGCGGGACGTCGCAGCCAGTCAGGTTCCGTCAGGACGTGGGCGCTTGCTGCCACCTGGGGCACCTGCTTGCGGGGTGCCAGGCGCTCAAACCCCTCCCAGCGTCGGCGCCTGCCCCACAGCGCATCGTCCTCCCACTCCGCGCCGAGCGATGCCATGGCTGCCTCGACCGCCGCGAACCAGCTTTCCGGCTTGACCGCGCCCCGGGCGCGCGGGCCGAGCGAGCCGGCGACGACCAATCGCTCTTCCGCCCGCGTCAGCGCAACATAGAGCAACCGCCAATGTTCGCGCCGCTCCTCATCGGCGGCCTCCTGCGCGACGTCGCCGATCAGCCCTTGCCGATCGGCCTTGCGTGGCGCGGGTATGGGCAGGCCCTCCCACTCCAGGCGGTCCGCCCGGTTGCCGGCGTCGGGATCCAGACAGGCATCGGCCAGGATCACGACCGGCGCCTGAAGCCCCTTGGCGCCGTGAACGGTCAGCAGACGCAGCATGTCGCCCTGCCCCGCCGCATCCCGCACGATTTCCACCTCCCCTCGGTCGAACCAGTCGATAAAACGCTGAAGCGAGGGATGATCGTCCGTTTCAAATGACAGTGCGGCGTTCAGCAGTTCTTCGATGGGGTCGGCGGCCTCAATGCCCAAACGCTCTATGAGGCGCCGTCGTCCGTCCATCTCCTGCGAAAGTATCGCCTCCAGGAAGCGGTAGGGCGTCGTGAAATCCGCCACGCCGAGCAAGCCAAGCAGCGGCGCCAGTCGCTCACCCCCTTGCGTCCGCATAAGGTGTCGCCAGAGCGAACCCTTGTGACCGATCAGCCGTTCCATCACTTCGTCCTGGGTCCAGCCGATCAGCGGCGACACCAGAAGCGAGGCCAGGTTCAGGTCATCGTCGGGCTGAACCGCGAAGCGAAGCGCTGCGAGCAGGTCGCGCACGGCCAGCGGGGCGTTCAGGCGCAGCCGATCGATCCCGGCCACGGCGACATTCTCTTCATAGAGCCTGGCAACGATCAGGCGCGCCAGTTCGCTGCGGCGGCGCACCAATATCATGATGTCTCCCGCCCGGATCGGACGGCCCTCGCTTTCCAGCATCAGGCCGGAATCGATCCATTCGCGAATCTGGCGTGCTATATTCTGGGCCAGCAATCGTTCCTGCCCGGCAGCCCAATCCTCCTCGCCTTCCGCGTCATCTGTGGCCGTGGACGCGGCTACGGGTTTCCACAGCAGAACCTCGCCGGGATACCGGTTGGCGCTGACATGCCGGACATCGCCGGAATCGAGACCCAGCCGATCGGTTCCCAGCGCCTCGATGGTCTTGTCCACCACCTCCAGCACGGCGGGCGTGGAACGGAAACTGCGATCTAGCGAAAGATCGTGAAAGTGCTGCTCTACCGCGGCGGCATGACGTCGGAACAGCGTCCGCGCTGCCGCGAACTGTATCGGGCTGGTGCCCTGGAAACCGAAAATGGCCTGCTTGAAGTCACCCACGGAAAAAATCGTCCGGATCTTGTCGCCTCGCGCCCCTTCGCCAGCAAAAAACTCGGCGGCGAGCGCGGCGACGATGGTCCATTGATGAACATTGGTATCCTGCGCTTCATCAACCAATATGTGGTCGATCCGCTGATCCAGCTTGTAACGAATCCAGTCGGCAATCCCCGGCCGGTTGAGCAGGTTGGCGGTCCGGGCGATCAGGTCGTCGAAATCTACCGCCCCGGCCAGGGCCTTGGCTTCGCCATAGGCGCGGGCATAGGCGCGGCCCGCGTGCAACGCCTGCGCCAGCAGGGCCGCATAATCGGCATATGCCTTGGTCGCGAGCAGGTCGGCGCATCGATCAAACAGCCGGCGAGCCAGCGGAAGATAACTTTCGACAGGCGGAACATAGCCCTTCGACTCATTCAACTCCCCGGTCGATTTCGCCCATGCCCGATGCAGATCGGACAGGCTGGCCGCACGCTCGGGTGGATCGCGCGCGATCCAGTCGGCTATCCGTTCGCAACGCTCTATCCCGCGTGCCTTGCCCCATTCCCGATTGGCTTCGACCAGCTCCCTCAGGCTCCGCATGTCGAAAGCATCGTCGCTGCACGCCATCGCCAGCCATTGGTCGATATCGCCTTCCGGCAGGTCGAACTGCGCGGCCAGCCAGGGGTGGATGGGGTCAGGCAGTTGGTTGAGCGCCTCGACGCTTGCGGCGCAGCGGATCAGATATTGGGTCGCACCCGCCTCACCCAGGCGCAGGCTGAGCGACTGGAGCGCCGTCATCAATTCCTCGTCGCCCTGTTCCTGCGCTTGCACGACGATGTTCGCCAGCGTCTCCCGCGCAAGCGCTGATTGTTCACGCTGGTCAAGCGGGCGGAAACCGGGCGCGAGGTCCGCCTCCATCGGAAAAGCGGCGAGCAATTGCTGGCAAAAGCCGTGGATCGTCTGGATACGCAGACCTCCACCCGTCGACTCCAGCACTTCGGCGAACAGTCGCCGCGCCTTGTCCTGCTGTTCCGGGCCGTGATCCTCACCCAACGCCATCAGATCCGCCGCCAGCGCCACGCCGTCGAGTTGCACCCATGCGGCAAGCCGGTCATGAATACGGTCCGCCATTTCGGCCGCTCCGGCCTTCGTGAAGGTCAGGCAGAGGATATTTTCGGGCCTGACCCCCTGAAGCAGCAGCCGGAACACGCGTGCCGTAAGAACATGGGTTTTGCCCGTGCCTGCCGAAGCGGACAGCCAGACATGCGCGTCCGGCGCGGATGCCTTGCCCTGCGCACCGGCAAGCGGCTGGAGCGGCGCGATCCGTCTAGTCCCGGCCATACCATTCCTCGAGCCGCATCAATTGGTCATAGTCCCCATAATTCGCGACTTCCGGATTGATCTCCGCACGGAAGGGGGCATTGCCCAGCAGATAATCGCGCGCCGCGTCGCCGAAGTGGCGCAGGGCGATCGCGGTAAATTCGTCCGTCTGGATTTTATCCCGGCGCCCCTGGGGATCGACCGGTCGCTCGCGATAGCCGAACTGATCCCCCTTCTTTGCGAGCGACCAATATTCGAAATCGCCCGCCCGGGTCCCGCCAGCTATCGCCGGAAACCCGCCCTGCTCCGCGATCAGGCCAAGCAGCCCCAACTGAAGCGCGAAACCGGCCTTGACCTGGGCCGCGCTCGGCGGCTTGCCGGTCTTGTAGTCGATGATAGCGACGCTGCCATCGGGCAGGCGGTCGATACGGTCGGCCTTTCCCATCAGCGTGACGCCGGCGATGTCGGCCCTACCCTCGCGCTCAACGGCAAGGATATGCCGGCCGGCGGCCTTGTCCGCCGCGACTTCCGCGGCGATCCATCGGATTGCCTCGATCAGGCGCGGCTGCCACAAGGCGCGCAACAGGGGATGCACCTCGGGCGCGTCGAACATGGCAAGGGCCCGCTGTTCCAGCTCGTCGGGATCGAGCGTGCCGCCTTCCGCCCATTGCTGAAGGATCGCGTGGGCGGTCGTACCGCGCCAGGCCGGTCCGGCATCGGCATCGACCGGGTCGAGCCGCACCAGTCCCAATATGCGGCGCGCGTAAAAGGCGAAAGGGTCTGCCTTCAGCCGATCGACATCTGTCACCGGGATCACGCGCGGACGTGCTGCGAGCGGTGGCGACGGCGCAGGCCGGCTGGCCGGATGATGACCGTCGGGCCGATCGAGCCCGCGTGCCAATTGACCGTAGCGATCCGCTTCCTTCCACTGCGGACCCGCCATCGCCTTGAGCCGCAGCCAGAATCGGGATGCGATGGCCGGCCCGCCGCTTCCGCGCCTTGACCGGGTGATCAGGACCTGCGGAGCGCCCAGCGCACTCGCGAAGTCATGGGCGGCAAGACCAATGCGCGTCTCCAGTCCAGGCAAGCCCAGCTCTCTGCGGATCCGGGGAGCGAGCCAGGGGTCGGGCGCCGGCAGGCCGGGCCATGTGCCTTCGTTCAGGCCGCCCAATATCATCAGGTCGGCCTGAACCAGCCGTGCCTCGATCAAACCCAGGATCGCTATCCGGGGATGGCCGCCCTGCGGCGGACGAAGGGCCTGCATGCCCAGCATCTGCTCCAGCAGGTCAGGCAGTGCGAGCGGATTGGCCGCGCGAGGTCCCTCCTGCGCGGCGGCTTCGAGTTCGGCGAAGAAATCTGCGGCGGCATGCCCCTGATGCCCGGCCCAGACCGCATCGGATGACAATATTCCCGCCTGGGATCGCAAGGCGGCAAACTGCCCGGCCAGGTCCGTGGCGGCAAGATGAACCGTCTCCAGCGGTTCCAGCAGTGCGCGTGCGGACGGCCACCAGGCACGGACACGCGCCCTCAGGGCGGCTTGGCGATCCTCGTCATCCCGCGCCGCGACCAGCAGGTCGATGCCCACAAGCCCGGCCTGCGGGCGTGGTCCGCGCAGCAACAGATCGAGGGCCCGGACATTGTCCAGCCAGTCGAGGCGCCCCTCTCCCCGCATCACGAGCGGATGCTTGAGCAATGTCAGCAGTGAAACAGGGGCAAATCGGGTGGCCATCGCCTCGGCCATCGCGATGAGCAAGGTTCCCGGCGGCAAGCGCGACAACGGCAGGCCGGCGGAATCGTCCGCCTCGATGCCCCAGCGGCGCAGATGCGCGGAGACGCGAGCCGCAAGCTGACGATCCGGGGTCACTAGGGCGGCTGTTCGTTCCTCGGTCTCCAGCGCTTCGCGCAGGGCAATGGCTATGGCCTGCGCTTCTTCGCCCGGCGTTCCGACTTCCAGCGCCTCCACGCCCGTCAGGGACCGGTCTGCGGTCCTCATATCGCGCCATCGGGTCGTGAGACGAGGCGGCAACATGGCGTTCGATATGTTTCGTCCGCGCACCGCGCGCGCATCATATTCGCTGCCCCAGCGCCAGAGCGCCACATCGTCGCGCGTGGCATCCATGCGGTCGAGCAGGCGTTTCAGCGCGAATTGCGGATGGGTTTCGTGCAGGATGTGGCCGGAACCGTTGGGCGCCCCGTCTGCCGCGCTGATCGCCCCCCACGCTTCATCATCCATGTGCTGGTCCAACCCGGCAAAGACCACCATGCCACGCGGCATTTCGCCGATCCGGCGCAGCAATCGCGCGACTGCGGGCGCTGTGGTCGATATGCCCGCAGCAACGACGAATCCGGGCGGCGGCGTCGCGGCCCATCGATCGGCCAACCTGTCGAACAGGCGATTGCGCCGGTCCGCAAGGTCGATGCATCCCGATCTGGCGAGTTCCTCAGGCCAACGGCCCAGCAGGATGTCGAACAGGGCCAGCGACGCCTGCCAATGCTGCGACAGATCGGCCGTAAGATCCAGATTGCGCAGGGCCGCCAGCGGCACCTGTTCAACCTGCATTTGGTCGAGCACGCTGGCCAGAGCGCGCGCCAGTTGCAACGCTTGCCCCGCGTCGGTTCCCGGTCGTGCGTCCTGCACCATGCGCGCCAGCATCATCTGGCGGCGCATCGGTCCGATGGCTGGCGGAACCGGCTCTGCCTCTCCCATGGGATCAAGGGCATTGCCGACCTGTTCGCCCAGCTCGACGTCGCCCAGCGCGACTAGCCGCGGCAGCAGCAATCCACCCCGCGATTGCCGGACGAAGGCATCGCGAATCGCCCGGATCGCTCGGTTGCTGGGCAACAGGACGATACCCTGCGCAAGCGCCATGCGATCCGCGCCATGACGCGCCAAAAGTCCCGCAACGAGTGAATCGGCGAAAGCACGATGCGCCGGGATGGTGTATAGCGCGGGTTTGCCGCGCTCACCCATGGGCGAGCATGGCTTCCACCACCGGGATGGCGCCAGGGGTGCCCACGTCGAACCACAAGCCCTGGTGAGAAACACCATAGAGCCTGCCGGCCTCCATGGCCCTGTTCCACAGGATATTCGTGGAAAATACCTCGCCCGGGGGATCGACCAGCAGGCTGGGCGCCATGATCTGAACGCCGGTGAACACGAACGGAGCGACATGTGCCGTCTTGCGTCGTGCCAGGCGTCCGCGCGCATCCATGTGAAAATCGCCGGGCCCGCTATGGCAGTGCGCGCGCGCCAGCGGTACAACCAGCAGCAGGGCATCCATCCTTTCGGGGTCCCAGATCCGCTGCATTTGCCCGATCGTATCCTGCGGCCCGTCAATCCACAAATTGTCACTGTTGGCGCAGAGGAAGGGCGTGTCACCGAGCAAATGCCGTGCCCGCATCAATCCTCCGCCGGTTTCCAGCAGCTTGCTTCGCTCGTCCGAAACCGAAAACTTCAACGTACCTCGGCGGGCGCGCAGATGTGCTTCAATCGTATCGGCAAGGTAATGAACATTGACCACCACCTGCTCGATGCCGCCCGCTTCCAGCCGGTCCAGTGCGTGATCCATCAGCGGCTTCCCCGCCACCTTGACGAGCGGCTTGGGTCGCGTCGCCGTCAGCGGGCGCATCCTCTTGCCGAGCCCTGCGGCCATCAGCATTGCCGTCCGGATCATACCGCCGCCATCTCCGCCAACGCATCATGGCGGCGATCGACCGGGATATTCGACGCAACCCACTCGGCCACGGGCACAAGTGCGGGATGCGCCAGGTCACGCTCCAGAAGCGCCCACATCCGCGGCAGATATGACAGATAACGGGGCTTCCCGTCGCGTTGCCAAAGGCGCGTGAAGATCCCGATAATCTTCGCATTGCGCTGCGCCCCCAGCACCGCGTAGGCCGCGTCGAAATCGTTGGGAGCGTCACTCCTTTCACGGTAACGCGCGAGCATCGCAGCCTCGACCTCGGGGAGCACGTCGCGACGTGCATCCTGCAACAGGGACACCAGATCATAGGCGGGGTGCCCCGCAAGCGCGTCCTGGAAATCCAGCAGGCCAAGGCCGTGCGACCAATCCCGGTCGATCAACATGATGTTTTCCGCGTGATAGTCCCGCAGCACGGTGACGACGGGCGAAGCGGACTGCTCGACGATGGGCAGGACAGCATCCCATGCCTTTTCATAGGCGTGCGGATCGACCGTAATTCCGGCAGCGGGCGCCCACCATTCGGTCAGTAATGCCGCTTCACGGCGGTAGACGGCGCGATCATAGGGCGGCAGTTCGGCGGCCGGCAGCCGATGGAGGTCCACCAGCAGATCGACCGCCCGCGCATAGACGGGCACCTCATCCTGAGGCACAGCCTCTACATATTCCTTGAGGCGGACGTCGCCGAAATCCTCTATCAGCACCAGCCCGGCACCCAGATCGCGCGCAATTATGCCAGGCGCCGCGAATCCGGTCGCACAGAGATGTTCGGCGATGGCGATAAAAGGTCCCGGGTCTTCATGCGGCGGGGGTGCATCCATCAACACCGCCCGACGGTCCCCGGCGACAACCCGGAAATAACGGCGGAAAGAGGCATCCCCAGCCAGCGGCAGGATAGCGGCGTCGGTCCAGCCGGCGCTGGCAAGGAAGTCATTCGCCCCGGCGGGCGGGATCATATCTGGGACCATCGCTCCGTCCAAGCGTCCGGCACGTCCGCTGTCAAGCGTCGACCGTTGTCGGTATCGACGGCAATATGCAGGCGCAAGCTGTGCGGCCACAATCGCGCGCCAAGGCGATCAGGCCATTCGACGATCAGCAAGCTGTCGGCCAGATATTCGCCCAGCGCCAGTTCCGCCGTATGTTCGGGTCCGTCGAGGCGATAGAGGTCGACGTGCGTAACCGGCAATCGAACCTCCGGCACGTCATAGGGCTGAACGATGGCGAAGCTGGGACTGGGTGCCTCGCTCTCCAGGCCCAGCGCCTTCAGGATGCCGCGAGCTAACGTGGTTTTTCCGGCGCCGAGGCCTCCATCCAGTGCGATGACGTCGCCGATCCGGACTTGCGCCGCTATCCGCCCCCCCAGTTCATCCATGGCGCGCGCGTCATCCAGATGGAGTTCCCGATCAGCCACGCGGCAACTCGATCGTGACCATCGTTCCCTGCCCGGCCTCCGACACCATTTCCAGCGTGCCGCCATGGGACCGCGCGATCTGCCGGGCCAGCGGCAGTCCGATACCTGCCTTGCCACCGGCGCGTACCTGATCTGCGCGCGCCGCGGGTTCGAAGATCGCAGCCTGCTGGGCTGCCGCGATGCCCGGCCCATTGTCGGAAACCACGATACGCGCGTGGTCGCCGGTCCCGTCGCCGTGCAGGAGAACGCGCGCGCCGGCGCCGCAATAATGGATCGCATTCTCCAGCAAATGGTCGATCGCCTGTCCGATCCGCCGGGTGTCGCCGCTTATCGTTCCAAGGCTGTTCTCCAGATGCAGCACCAAATCTATCCCCTTTGCGGAAGCAGCCGCGCCGATGCGTTCGACGGTCGCGCGACTGAGCGCTGCGAGGTCCACGGATGCACGCTCGATCGGCAACGTGCCTGCCTCACCCTGTGTCAGATCGAGCACATTGTCGACCAGCGTACCCAGTCGCGCGGTGCTATGGAGTATTCCGTCGATATAATCTTTGGCGGAATCGGACAATTCGCCCGCATAACCCGCGCTCATCATCTCGGCAAAACCGGCAATTGTGGTCAGCGGGGTGCGCAATTCATAGCTCATGCTGGTCACAAACGCCGATTTTACCTTGTCCGCCTGTTCCAGCGCATCGTTGCGGTCCCGCAGCACCTGTTCCACCCGGCGGCTGTCGGTGACATCCAACATGGTGAACAGCGCGTTGCCATCGGGGAGGGGGATGGCCGCGAACTCGAAGATGCGACCATCCGCGAACCCGACATGCCCGGCGCGCTGTTTTCGCTCCATCGTGGCGGTCCGCACCAGTTCCCGAACCAGATTCGACTGCTCAGGCTTGGCGAGACGAGCCTGAACTTCGCGCATCAGATCGTCGATCCTCGGATGGGCGGCCAGCATTTCGTCACTGGCGCCCCAGGTCTCGCGAAACCGGCTGTTCCACATCTGGAGCCGTCCGTCCGCCGAAAAGACGCCGATCGATTCGAACAGATTGTCGAACGTCGCCGTGCGGACACGAAGCAGCGTATCGCGCGCGCTCGATAGCTGGACCTGTTCGGTGCGATCCTCAAAAATCAGGAGCAGACCGCCGTCCGGCAGCGGTTGCGCGTAGACCCGCAAATGGGTGCCATCCGCCAAAAGCCAGTTTTCCTCCTTGGCCTCTGGCGACAGGAACCAGTCCCGTCGTTCCGCGCGCCAGGCAGGAAAGTCACGATGTTCCGGCAACCGGCGTGCGTCGCGCATCTGGTCGAGCACCCGTTCGAACATGGGGGCATCGCCCAGTGCATCCTTTTGCAGGCCGAACAGGCTGACAAAAGGCTGGTTCCAGAATCGCAGAGCCCGATCCGGACCGAAGCGAGCAACGCCTGCCGAAAGGCGGTCAAGCAGGTCGCGCTGTGCCGCTTCCAGGCGCCGATGCTCTGTCCGTGCCTGCTCCAGCGCGTGCTGGTCGACGGCATAGCCGGCGACACCCGCACTGCCCAAGGGTACGTCCACGACCCGCATCATCCGGCGTTCGCCGCCAATCGTGGCCGGCACCATCCGTTCGACCGGTTCGCCCCGCGCCATCGCATCGGCTGCCGCAGCTTCGGGCGGAACGCCCCCCGTCGCTTCGATGAGCTCGGTGCCATTTGCGATGACTTCACGCGCGTCGGCGGCATCGACCGCGCGAACATAGGCGCTGTTGATCAGGCTGAGCCGCAAGTCCGGTGTGCGGTGCCACATAGGGAAAGGGGCAGCTTCGACCAGGCCGGCCAACGCTTCCAGCGCTTCCCGCAGTTGCGCCACCTGAGCACTGAGCGCGCGTATCTCGGTTTGGCTCTCGGTAGCGTCGAAGATCCAGAGGATCACACCGCCGTTGGCCGCCAGTTCCGGACCGGCAGGCGCGCCCCGCACGAGCAGCAAACGCGATGAGTTCAATCCTCGTACCGGCAAGGTGAAGTTCTTGCCCGCCCGCTGGGCCGAGGCGATCTCCACGGCAAGCGTAGCCGCGTCATCCGGTTCCAGCCCGCCATCGGCGGCCGTCAATTCCGACGCGAAAGACGGAACGCGCGGCTTGCCGAGCCATTTGGCCAGCCGGTCGGCCGCTTCCAGGCGACCGTCGGGGTGAAGGACAACCGGGACAGCGGGCGCCGAGGCGAGCAGAACGGCAAGCCGATTCAGCCCGCCTTGCGCCTGCATCCCCTCGCGCCGCATTCGCTGCCCGCTGGCGAGCGCCCAAAGTGCCGCGGTCAGCCATGCGGCAAGCACAAGACCGAATATGATGGCGGCAAAGGGGGACAGGCCGGTCACGACCTAGTCACCCCTGAAACATGCCGTACTGGCCATTCGATATCCATAGTCCGCACGGGCTTAACGCAACTGGACCAAGGCGAAAAGCGGCAAGGCGAAGTTTGCCGGCAATCGGCGGGGGCGGGTACATCACCCTACCCCGCCACGTTCCATCAATAGCGATAATGGTCCGGCTTGAACGGCCCTTCGACCGGAACGCCGATATAATCGGCCTGCTTCTGACTGAGCCTGGACAGTTTAACGCCCAACTTTTCCAGATGCAGCGCAGCGACCTTTTCGTCCAGATGCTTGGGCAGGACATAGACTTCGTTCCGGTAGTCGTCCGCCTTCGTCCACAATTCGATCTGCGCCAGCACCTGGTTGGTAAAGCTGGACGACATGACAAAGCTCGGGTGGCCCGTGGCGCAGCCCAGATTGACCAGACGACCCTTGGCCAGCACGATGATCTTCTTGCCGTCGGCGAACTCGACTTCATCGACCTGCGGCTTGATCTCCGACCATTTCAGATTGCCGAGCGCGGCGATCTGGATCTCGCTGTCGAAATGGCCGATGTTGCAGACGATCGCCATATTCTTCATCGCGCGCATGTGATCGAGCGTGATGACGTCGGCATTGCCCGTCGCCGTGACGAAGATATCGGCGCGCGATGCAGCCTCTTCCATGGTCACGACCTCATAGCCTTCCATCGCCGCCTGCAGGGCGCAGATGGGGTCGACTTCCGTCACCAGCACGCGGGCACCGCCGTTGCGCAGAGACGCCGCCGAACCCTTGCCCACGTCGCCGAAGCCAGCCACGCATGCTACCTTGCCGGCCAGCATTACGTCCGTCGCCCGACGGATCGCGTCCACCAGCGATTCCTTGCAACCATAAAGATTGTCGAACTTCGACTTGGTAACACTGTCGTTGACGTTGATGGCCGGGAACGGCAGCTTGCCCTTCTTCGCCAGTTCATACAGGCGATGGACGCCGGTGGTGGTTTCTTCAGAAACACCCTTGATCGCGGCCACCGTCTTGGTGAGGTAGCCCGGGCGTTCAGCCAGGAACCGCCTCAGCGTCGCGACAAAGATTTCCTCTTCCTCGTTGGTCGGCGAAAACAGGTCTTCTCCCGCCTCGACCCGCGCACCCCACAGAGCGAACATGGTGGCGTCGCCGCCATCGTCCAGGATCATGTTGCAGGTTGTATCCTGCCCCCAGTCGAATATCCGGACGACATAGTCCCAATATTCCTCCAGCGTCTCGCCCTTGATCGCGAACACCGGAATACCGCGCGCGGCGATGGCGGCCGCGGCATGATCCTGCGTCGAAAAGATGTTACACGATGCCCAGCGCAGTTCCGCGCCAAGTTCGGCGAGCGTCTCGATCAGCACCGCGGTCTGAATGGTCATGTGGAGCGAACCGGTGATGCGCGCGCCCTTTAGGGGCTTTGCAGCGCCGAATTCCTGCCTCAGTGCCATCAGGCCGGGCATTTCGGTTTCGGCGATTTCAATTTCCTTGCGGCCAAAACCGGCAAGGCCGATGTCGGCGATCACATAATCCTGCGCCTGGGTGGCGGATGCGGTGGCCACGAGCCTGTCTCCATATCTCTAGAATGGGCCATGCGCCAGCATAGGCCGGCGGATGCTATGCGCGCTCCAATATCAACGCGTGACGACCGTGGCAACTCTACATAAAGTTTTCTTTATGTAGTTATGCCGACCCGGCGCCGCCAACCAGATGACTGGCGTCGATGCCGATCGACGCAAAGATAGCCGACCATTTTCCGGGCGCTGGAATATCGAACAGCAGCGACGCAGTGCCCGGTATGACCGACCAGCTCGCACCCGTAAGTTCGCCGTCAAGCTGGCCCGCGCCCCATCCGGCGTAGCCCAGCGCGACTAGATACCGGCTGGGTCCTCGCCCGCTGGCGATCGCCTTCAGGATATCCAGCGAGCCGGAAAGTCCCCATTCCTTTCCGACCTGGAGCATGTCCTGCCCGGCCCAGTCGAGCGAATGCAGCACAAAGCCGCGACGAGGCTCCACCGGCCCGCCCCGCAGGACGGGCGTGTTGGGTACGTCACCGGCATCGATATCGAAACTGCCCAGCAGGTCGTGCAAGCCGACATTGTCCATTTCTTCTCCCACGGCGATCCCGAGCGCGCCATTGGCATCATGCGCGCACAGCGCGATCACGCCGTGATTGAAGCGCTCATCTTCCATCCCGGGAAGCGCGAGCAGAAAATGCCCACCATAGAAACGTGACTGGTCCATGGCCCGACTATAGCGACAGAGCGCGTCAATCCAATAACAAGCCGCCGCTCCACCCGGGCGTTACGACAGATTTGATCGCGCCCGCCCCCTTGACAGGACCCGTTCGAGTCCCGACTTCCGGCGCGCTTTCAGCTCAGGAGAGACAGCATGACCATCGCGAAGGGTGACCACCTGCCCAGCACGACCCTTACCATGATGACGGACAACGGCCCCGAAGCCGTGCCGACCGACAGCTTTTTCGCCGGAAAGACGGTCGCGCTGTTTTCCGTACCCGGTGCGTTCACGCCTACTTGCTCGGCCAAGCATCTTCCCGGCTTCATCGACAAGGCTCAGGCACTGAAGGACAAGGGCGTCGACGAGATTGCCTGCACTGCCGTGAACGACGCATTCGTCATGGGCGCCTGGGGCAAATCGGCCGGTGCCGACGGCAAGGTTACCATGCTGGCAGACGGCAACGGCGATTTCGCCAAGGCGGTCGGGCTCACCATGGACGGCAGCAAGTTCGGCCTGGGCACGCGCGGCCAGCGTTTTTCCATGCTGGTCAAGGACGGCGTCGTGGCGGAACTGAATGTCGAGGAACCCGGCGATTTCAAAATATCGTCCGCCGATCACATGCTCGGGCAGCTCTGATCTCTCGGCGTGCGCCGGGATGGACATCGGCGCACGTCTTTTCTCCGTCATGCTTCTGCGGTAACAGGGGGCGATGACACAAAGCATCGGTACCGCGACGGTCGCGCAACTCGACCACATATACCAGACATCCATCGGCAATCTTCGCGACGCGATGCGCGCATATGCTCAAGACGGCAGCGTCCCACCCGCAGAAGCGCGCAGCGATCGCCGTTTCTGCTATCCTGAATTACGTGTCGTCTATCATGGCGACAGCGACGCGCCCCCGCCTGGAAGGTCGTTCGCCCGTCTGTCCAGGCCCGGCGGCTATGCAACCACCATTACGCGCCCGGCTATGTTCGGCGACTATCTGGCAGAGCAGATCGATCTGCTGGTGCGCGACTATGGGGTGGAGGTCGAGGCGGGCCTGAGCGCCCAGCCGATACCCTTTCCCTACGTGCTTGACGGGCTCGACATAGCCGCCCTCGACGGCACCCCGCCGACCGAACTGGCCCGGCATTTCCCGGCCACCGAACTGGCAGAGATCGGGGATGAAATCGCCGACGGCCTGTTTTTCCCGGCGGCCAACGGCGATCGTCCGCTGGCCTTGTTCGACGGACTGCGCACAGATTTTTCGCTGGCACGTCTGAAACATTATACCGGAACGCCGGCCGAACATGTGCAGCGCTATATCCTGTTCACCAACTATCATCGCTACGTGGATGAATTCGTCGCGTGGGCCTGTGCCGAACTGCAACGGGACGGCAGCCGGTTCACCGCCCTGTCCGGCGCAGGCGGCGTCTATGTGACCCCGGAGACCGCCGATCCGGCGCGCATGATTGCCGACAGCGCCTGGCGCAGGCATCAGATGCCGGCCTACCACCTGATCGGTCCCGGTCGCAGCGGCATCACTCTGGTCAACATCGGCGTGGGTCCGTCGAATGCAAAGACGATCTGCGATCATCTGGCGGTTGTTCGCCCGGAGGCCTGGTTGATGATCGGCCATTGCGGCGGCCTGAGGCCCAGCCAGCGGATCGGCGATTATGTGCTGGCCCATGCCTATCTGCGCGACGACAAGGTACTGGACGCCATGTTGCCGCCGGAAATTCCGGTGCCGGCAATCGCGGAGGTCCAGGTCGCCATGGCAAGCGCTGCCGAATCCGTACTCGGCAGCGGCAATCCGGAGGATTTCAAGCGTCGCCTGCGGACGGGTACGGTCGTGACGACCGACGACCGGAACTGGGAATTGCGCTATTCCCACTCGGCTTTGCGTTTCAGCCTGTCGCGGGCGGTCGGCATCGACATGGAATCGGCGACGATCGCAGCGCAGGGCTATCGCTTTCGCGTGCCCTACGGCACGCTGCTTTGCGTTTCCGACAAGCCGATCCATGGCGAACTGAAGCTTCCGGGACAGGCAAACCGCTTCTACGAGGAAGCGATAGCCAGTCACTTGCAGGTCGGCATCAGGACCTGCGAATTGCTGCGTGAAGAGGGCGCAAGGCTGCACAGTCGCAAGTTGCGCGCCTTCAACGAACCGCCATTCCGTTGATCAGGCGGCGACCCGCCATATCGCGACACGGTTCTTGCCGTCTTTCTTGGCCGCATACAGCGCTGAATCGGCGCGGCCGACAAGCTGTTCCAGCGTCTCGTCACTGGCATCCAGCTGTGCCACGCCAAAGCTGGCGTTCAATTGCACTTGCGGTGTTTCGGACAGTGTAAAGCAGTTCACTTCGGCGCGCACCCGCTCCATGACTTCGGCTGCGGCCAATGCGTCCGTTTCCAGCAGCAAAAGCCCGAATTCGTCGCCGCCGAGCCGGGCGACGATATCCCCGCGACGCACCGCGCTCATCAGCAGTTGCGCGAATCCGCGCAGGGCCATGTCGCCGGTGACATGGCCGTGATTGTCGTTCAGCGCCTTGAACCCGTCCAGGTCGCACACGACCAGCGCGAGCGGGCGACCGTGGCGACGCGCGTTCGCGATCGCGCCGTGCGCCGCCTCTTCCAGTCCCCGCCGGTTGAGCGCGCCGGTCAACGGGTCGTGGCGCATTTGCCGCCGTAGTTGATGCGCCAGGTCCCCTGCGACCACCAACACCCCGGCCACACCGGTGGCGACATAGATGGATGGAAGGAAAAGCGCCATGATGGCGCGATAGATCGCTATGCCCGCGCCGGGCGCACCGCCCAGATCCAGCGCGGCGCTGCCGGCCAGGCTGCACTGAAACAGTGCGAAGAGGCAAAACATGACGAACAACGCCGTTTCCGGGGCTGTGAATGTGCGATCGCGTTGCCGGAGCGACGCAGCCGACCATGCCATCAGGCAACCGACATAGCCCGGGACGATGATGCCCTGGAGCGCTCTGTCACCAATCAGGGCGGCGTAGGTGCCAGCCACCGCTACCATGGTTCCCGCAACTATCAGCGGAGGCCAAGGAACGATTTGCCCATTCCGCTGGCGGACGCCGACCAGTACGAGCGTTCCGCTGACGACAATACACAGGGCGGCCACCGCCATGAGCATTCTGCTGTCAAAGAAAATCCCGCCCGCATTGGCAACCCATTGCAGCATGGACGCGACATAGGAAATGGCCCAGCTGCGGACATGGGCGCGCCTGCCGAAGTGGATCCAGGCGACACCCATGGCCACGAACATGATGGCACTGGTGAAGAAAAGCAGGGCTATGATGATGATCGCGGGGCTCATTGGGGGGCTCATCTACATGCCTTGCGATCCAATTACCAGCCGCACACCTTTCCTTTATTCTGGTCGCTCAACCATTTCTGCAATGGCGCGAAGTAATCGACCAGTGCCTTGCCCGACATTGCCCGACTGCCTGTAAAGGCTTGCAATGCGTCCGGCCATGGCTTCGACGCCCCCATTTCAAGCATGGCGTTCAATTTGGCTCCGACGTCCTTGTTCCCGTAAAAGGAACAACGGTGCAAGGGCCCCTTCCATCCTGCTTGACGGCAGGCGGCTTCGTAGAATTGAAACTGTAGCACCCGGGCAAGAAAATAGCGGGTATAGGGCGTGTTGCCCGGAATATGATATTTGGCGCCCGGATCGAATTTCGTTTCATCCCGGGATACCGGCGGGACGACACCCTGATATTTCAGGCGCAGGTCTGTCCAGCCTTTCTCATACTGGCTTTCCGGGATCGAGCCGTCGAACACGCCCCAGCGCCATTTGTCGATCAGCAGGCCAAAGGGTAGAAAAGCGACCTTGTCCATCGCCTGCCGCAGCAGCAGTCCGATGTCCTTGTCCGCGCCCGGTACCCGCGCAGGGTCCAGCAGTCCGATCTTCACGAGATAATCCGGCGTGATCGACAGCGCGACGAAGTCGCCGATCGCTTCATGGAAGCCGTCATTGGCGCCGTCTAGGTAAAGATAGGAATGATCCTTGTAGGCGCGCTGATAATAATTGTGGCCCAGCTCGTGATGCAGGGTCACGAAATCGTCGCTGTTGACCTTCGTGCACATCTTGACACGAAGGTCGTCGCGATTGTCGAGATCCCACGCGGACGCATGGCAGACCACTTCCCTGTCCAGCGGCTTGATGAACTGCGTCCGATCCCAGAAGGTCGCAGGCAGCGGGTCCATCCCGAGGGAGGAGTAAAAGCCCTCCCCGATCTTGAACATCTGCCTTTCCCAATAGCCGCGCCGTTCCTTCTCCGGCGTGCCGGGCAGGTCGACCTGATCGGGACGGGTCTCGACAAAGCCCTTGGCCTTGAGGAGTTCGCCCACATCATAGCCCAGGTCACCCGCGCCGACAGGCGCGACGACGTCATAGATGTTGCCCCATTCCTGTGCCCACATATTGCCGAGCAGGTCTGCCCTGATGGGGCCGGTCGCCGGCTGCACCGCGTCACCATATTTCTCGTTCAGCTTGGTCCGCGTATAGCAATGCAACTGGTCATAGAGCGGCTTGACCTCTGCCCAGATCTTGTCGGTCAGCTTGGCGAAGTCATCGGCAGGCATGTCATATTTGGACCGCCACATCGCCCCGGTGTCGGCAAAACCAAGTTCCCTGGAGCCGGCATTGGCGATGCCCACCAGCTTGGCATAGTCCCCGCGCATCGGCGCACCGACATTGTCGTGCCAGCTTACCCACATTTCCTTGAGCTGGTCCGGATTCCGGACGGTGCCCATCTTCTCCTCTATGTCGCTGCCGTTGATCGGCTTGCCATCGAACATCCCCTTCCCCTTGCCATAGGCCGACTGAAGACGGGTCGCGAGTTCGTTGAGCTGTTGCGCAGCGCCTTCGGTCGTCGGGGCCGGCAGCGTCAAGGCGGTGCGCAGCATGTTCAGCCGTCGTCTGGTTTCCGCAGTCAGCCCCGGGGCCGTCGCATATTTCGCGGCCTCCAGCGCGTAATCGACATTCATGGTCGTGCGCATGGCGCCGAAATGCGCCGCCAGTGCGTCGCTGTCGTCCGAAATATAGGTAGCGTTGATCCAGTCGGCCTTTGCGGAAATCAGCGAATGGTCGAACATCGCCTTTTCCGCCCTGGCCAGGAACTCTTCGGCCTGCGCGGCGGTGGGCGGAGGCGTCGAGTCCTGGGCTAGTGCAGGCGATATGACCAGGGCGACCGCCATGGCGGCCAGAGAGACAGCGATTTTCATGGGATTTCCCTCATAGACTTATGAGGGCAAGGGTGACTTGGCCGGGCGATACAGTCAAGCAGTCAGGAACGCCGCCATCGCCCGGCCCAGTTCCTTGCGCGTCACCGCGTTCATATGGTTGCCCGGAATCTCGACATACCGCCCATTTGGCAGAATATCGGAAAGTTCCTGAGCTATGCCGTTATCCCCGTCATCCGCGCCGCAGATCACGGCCGTCGGTTGCGGGAAGCCGGCGATGACCTCCGCCGGGGTGTCGACGAAGGTGTTCAGAATATGGAGCATCGCCACCGGGTCGCCCTTGGTGGTCTTCAGGAATGCCTCGGTCATCCACTCCGATGTGCCGCGTTCGAAACTGCCCAGGTTCGAAAGGACGTTCCTGTAATAGCCGCCCTTGTCGAGCGTATGGACAAGTCCGCGCAACCCCATGCCGGCCAATATCACGCGCCCCGGTGTCGCGCCGCGCGCCAGCATGCGCACGGTCGTGCGTGCGCCCAGCGAATAACCGCCCAGATCGTAATCGGTCAGGCCCAACTGATCGATCAGCGCCAGATTGTCATCGGTCAGGGCGTCGTGCGGATAAGCGCTGGCATCGTGGGGCTTGCCGCTCTCGCCATGGCCGCGCAGGTCCGGCATGATGAGGCGAAAGCCCGCCTCGACCAGTTGCGCGGCGTGGCCATAACGTATCCAGTTGGTCCAGGCGTTGGAGAAATAGCCATGGATCAACACCAGATCCCGCCCCGCGCCCGCCATGTGTACGGCAATCGGCAACCCGCCGAGGCCCTGTATCACATGGCGTTCGAGGAGCAGGTCGGACATCCCGGCCTTCAACCCTTCTTGAGGTGACGGCGGCCCAGCAACTCCGCGATCTGTACGGCGTTGAGCGCCGCGCCCTTGCGCAGATTGTCGCTGACGCACCAGAGGTTGATGCCATTGTCGATCGTCGAATCCTCGCGCACGCGGCTGATGAAGGTGGCATAGTCGCCGACGCACTCGACCGGCGTCACGTAGCCACCATCCTCGCGCTTGTCGACGAGCATCACGCCGGGCGCCTCGCGCAATATGTCCTGCGCTTCCTTGGCGGAAATTTCCTTCTCGAACTCGATATTCAGCGCCTCGGAATGGCCGACGAAAACGGGCACGCGAACGCAGGTGGCGGTCACCTTCACCTTGGGATCGAGAATCTTCTTCGTTTCCGCAACCATCTTCCATTCTTCCTTGGTGGAGCCATCCTCCAGGAAAACGTCGATATGCGGGATCACGTTGAAGGCGATCTGCTTGGTGAATTTCTTGGGTTCCGCCTGATCGCCCACGAAGATGTTGCGCGACTGTTCGAACAGTTCGTCCATCCCTGCCTTGCCCGCGCCCGATACCGACTGGTAAGTGGCAACGACAACGCGCTTGATCGTCGCGGCATCATGCAGCGGCTTGAGCGCCACCACCATCTGTGCCGTCGAGCAATTGGGGTTCGCGATGATATTCTTCCGGGTGTAGCCGTCGATCGCGTCGGGATTCACTTCGGGCACGATCAGCGGCACGTCCGGGTCCATGCGATACAGCGAACTGTTATCGATCACGACACAGCCGGCCGCTGCCGCCTTCGGCGCATATTCGGCCGTCGGGCCTGATCCCGCCGCGAACAGCGCGATGTCCCAGCCCGCGAAATCGAAATGTTCGATATTCTTGCATTTGAGCATCTTGCCGGTTTCACCGAATTCGATTTCGGTGCCCTGCGACCGGGGCGAAGCCACCGCCGCGATCTCGTCAATCGGGAACTCGCGCTCGGCGAGAATGGTCAGCATTTCGCGGCCCACATTCCCGGTGGCTCCGACGACGACGACCTTGTAACCCATGACTAGAAACTCCACTCCGATGCAGATATTGCGGAGTGGGCGCCATAACGATACTGCGCCATTTGTCCAGAAAGAAGGCCTTGTGCGGGGCATAGCAAGCGGATTATCGCGCCACATTGCTTCTCATCCACTCTTCGCGGAACCATCCTTGTCCCATCCAGTCCCGTTACCGCCGCTGCCCGATCACTGGTTCCACAGTTTCCAGTTTCCCGATGGAGAATGTGTAGACGGCGTCAAGCCGCTGGAATCGCTGCGCGAGGAGGCGGATCAGATCCTGCCCGCGTCGCTCGCTGGCAAGCGGGTGCTCGACATCGGGGCCTGGGACGGCTTCTTCTCCTTCGAGGCGGAACGGCGCGGCGCCGCCGAAGTGCTTGCCACCGATCATTTCTGCTGGTCGGGGCCAGGCTGGGGCGACCGACGGGGGTTTGACCATGCCCATGCCCGTTTCGGATCGAAGGTTCGTTCGCTGGATCTGGATGTCGCACAGCACAGGGTCGCGGACCTTGGCCAATTCGACCTCGTGATGCTGCTGGGCGTGCTCTACCATGTGGAAGACCCCTATCGCACCCTGGAGGCCGCGGCCGCCATGAGCCGCGATCATCTGGTGATCGAAACGGTCACCGCCCTGCGGCACGAACCGGTTCCTGCAATGCGGTTGTTCACCGAACTGGAACTGGATGCCGACCCCACAAATTTCTGGGCACCCAATATCCTGGCGCTGCAGGAGATGTGCAGGCGGTTCGGTTATAGCCGGTTCAAGGTCGTTCCGGAAGCGCTGGACAACACCGGATGGCGCAAATGGGCGATGCCGTTCCGGTCGAAGGACCGGTACCGCCGGGCGGTGTTTCACGCCTGGCGGTGACGGCTTTTTACCTCATTGCGACGGTGCAACCCCGCGCCGTGCCAGAAAATCCTCGATCGTATGCCACAGGTGAACGCTGATTTTCGGCCCGCCGACCCGATGCGTCTGGCCCGGATAGACCATCATCTCGAACGGAACCGCCGCGCCCTGCATCTTCGCCATCAGCGCGGTCGCATTGTCGAACACGACATTGTCGTCGGACATGCCGTGGATCAGAAGCATCGGGTCACGGATGCTGACCGCGTCGTCCACTGCGTCGGAACCGGGATAGGCGCTTGCCTTGTCCTGGGGCTTGCCCAGATATCGCTCTGTATAATGCGTGTCGTACAGCTCCCACTTGGTAACCGGTGCGCCGGCGATCGCCGCGGCAAAAACGCCGGGAGCCTTTTCCAGCAATTTCAGTGACATATATCCACCATAGGACCAGCCATAGGTCGCGATACGGCGCGGATCGACGAACGGCTGGGACTTGAGCCATTCGACGCCCTTCAACTGATCGGCCACTTCAACCGTCCCCATCGCGCGATAGAGATGATCCTCGAATGCCTTGCCCCGGTCGGGCGTGCCTCGGTTGTCCACGGAAAAGACGATCCAGCCGCGATCGACCAGATATTGGTTGAGCGCGCCCGACCATGTGTTCGTCACCTGCCTTCCCGCGCCCGGGCCGCCATAATGGATCATGAATACCGGATAGCGTTTGCCAGCCTCGAGCGGGGGCATCATCAATTTGGTATAGAGCGTTGTCCCGTCATCAGCTCTGATCGTTCCGAACGTCGTCTTGGCATGGCCGGCGACGTAGGGCGCATAAGGATGATCGCCCGTCAGTGCATTTTCCGACAGCCATTGCAGGCGCTTGCCGGTGGTGTCGGACAGATAGACCTGCTTGGGCTGATCGCTGTTCTGGCGCGTCACCACGACCCGCGACGCCGCCCCGTCCATGACCGCATCATTCCACCAGCCGCCCTGGGTCAGGGCTTTCGCGGGGGCCGGCCTGCCCAGCGAGGTTACGTACAGCTGCTGTTCCAGCGGCGTTTCGCGGTTGCCCGTGAAATAGACCAGTCCCTTCGGCTCATCGACCGCCACGACATCCCGCACATCCCAATCGCCGGCGGTTATCGCGGCCCAGCGCCCATGATCGACATGATAGAGGTGACCATGGCCCGATTTCTCCGACCACCATAGCAGGCTTCCGTCCTTGAGCGGACGGAAATTGTTGGACAGGTTGATCCAGCTTTTGGCTGTTTCCGTGAGGATGGCCCTCGCCTTCCCGGTCGCAGGGTCGACGGCCAGCAAATCCAGTTTCTTCTGGTCCCGGCTTTCGCGCTGAACGTATAGAATCTTGCCGTCCTGCGACCAGTCTACGCGGGCCAGATAAATGTCCCTGTCCGTGCCCAGGTCAACCTTTACCTGTCCCGATCCGTCCGGCGCCATGACATATAGCTCAACGAGCGCGTTGGGCGTACCGGCAGCGGGATAGCGCTGGTCGTACACCTTCGTCCCCTCGCCTCCGATCGCCGTGCGGGTCACGATCCCCACTGGCCCTTCATCCACGCGCGCGACTGCGATCAACCTGTCATCGGGCGACCACCAGTAACCGGTGCGCCGGTCCATTTCCTCCTGCGCTACGAACTCCGCAACGCCCCAGCTCACCGTATCGCTGGCTCCCTGTGTCACCTGCCGCGCGGGACCGCCAATCGGCTCGACGAACAGATTGCCGCTCCGAACGAAGGAAACATAGCCGCCCTTGGGGCTGACCACGCCGTTCAGTTCGCCCTCGGGCGTATCGGTCAGCCGCGTGACCTTGCCATCCAGCGCGGCGAGATACAGATCGCCGTCGACGGGAACGAGGATGGTCTTGCCGTCGGGAGACCAGTCGTAACTGGTGATGCCGGTGCTTCCCGCGACGGAACGATCCCGTTCGCGCTGCATCTTTTCCGCCTCGCTCAACTCGGCGCCGCTGCCGGTCTTCCGGGAATCCACCAGCATCCGCTGCTCACCGGTGCGGGTGTCGATTGCCCAGAGGTCGAGCCGCTCCTTTTCATCCGGCCTTGGCTTCAACAGTGTTACGAGGCTGCCGTCCGGCGACAATTTGAGCGCACGCGGCTGCGGCCCGGCGAGGTCAGGACTACCGAAAACACGTTCCAGCGTCAGTTTTTCCTCGGCCTGGGCGGGAAAACAGCAGATCAGCAACAGCGCGCCGATCGCGGCGCCGCCTTTGAGATAGGGAGGCATGGTCGTCCTTTCCGATCGGCGCATGGACACGCCGCGACATGACCTACGCTTACCGCGACGCGAATAAAAAGATCAATGCCGGGAAATTTTCTATCAGGCCACGGCTCCGCGAGCCGTGGTGGGCGCGACAGGGATTGAACCTGTGACCCCACCCGTGTGAAGGGTGTGCTCTACCGCTGAGCTACGCGCCCCCTTTAAGGAGGAGGCGGCGATTGGCATCGGCGGCGCGTCCTGTCAAGCGCACTTTCGGAGAAGCGCGGTGATCGAGGGCAAAAAGCTTTCCCGGCGCGAGGCAATACGATTATACCATCGCTATTGCTCAGGAGATCGCTTGATATGCGGCAAAAATACGCTCTCGCCATTGCAGGACTTCTCATCGTTGCCCTCACAGCCTGCAACACCGTGCAAGGCGTGGGGCGCGACATCGAATCGGTGGGTCGCGCCGGCAAGGAAGTAATGCACTAAAGCGCTCGGCTATTACATTCCGCTGGCAAGTGACGTCAGGCTCTTGCGCAAACGCACGCCGTCGCATCCCGGTTCGCCGCAATTGCACGCTTCGATTGTATAGCGTACGCCGCACATGACCAATATGTCCCGGTCGAACGAATAGTTCGAGATACCCGAACGCTCGACCTTTTCCTGTGCCCTGGCCTTCAGCGACATGCGGTACTCCTTCCGAATGCGGACGGGCATCATTCATTGTGCGCTGCACAATGTCAATTGATGTAAGTTTACCCGTCGTCCGATTGCCCGAAGATGGTCGCCGAATTGCAACGGCTCGGCGCACGCCCTGTATGCCTTGCGTCCGCTCACATCCCCTCCCATATGCGGGCCATGAGTGATCAGCGCGTTTCGCCCATGCCTGTCTGGCATGGCACCACCATCATGTCCGTCCGCAAGAATGGGAAGGTTGTCGTGGCCGGAGACGGCCAGGTATCGATGGGCCAAACCGTCATGAAGCCCAACGCCCGAAAGGTCCGGCGCCTGCATGACGGGTCGGTCATCGGCGGTTTCGCCGGCGCGACGGCCGACGCCTTCACCCTGTTCGAACGGCTAGAAGCGAAGCTGGAACGCCATAATGGCCAACTGATGCGCGCCGCCGTCGAGCTGGCGAAGGACTGGCGCACGGACAAATATCTGCGCAACCTGGAGGCGATGATGATCGTCGCGGACAAGGATGTGACGCTGATCCTGACCGGCAACGGCGACGTACTGGAACCGGTTGGTGGCGTCGCAGCCATCGGCTCGGGGGGCAATTTCGCTCTGGCCGCCGCCCGCGCGTTGGTGGATTACGAGCAGGATGCAGAGGCGCTGGCTCGCAAGGCCATGGCCGTCGCCGCCGACATCTGCGTCTATACCAACGACCAGCTCACGATCGAAACGCTCGACAGCGCTTCCTGAGACATCAAGAAATGAGCATGAACGACAATTTGACCCCCAAAGCCATCGTCGCCGCGCTGGACGCGCACATCATCGGCCAGAAGGATGCCAAGCGCGCCGTCGCGGTGGCGCTTCGCAATCGCTGGCGCCGGCAGCATCTGCCGGCCGACCTGCGCGATGAGGTGACGCCCAAGAATATCCTGATGATCGGCCCCACCGGTTGCGGCAAGACGGAGATCAGCCGTCGCCTCGCCAAGCTGGCCGACGCCCCTTTCGTCAAGGTCGAAGCCACCAAGTTCACCGAAGTCGGTTATGTCGGGCGCGATGTAGAGCAGATCGTCCGCGACCTGGTCGAGGAAGCGGTGCGCCTTGAGAAGGACCGTCGTCGCGAGGCGGTGAGAGAAGCCGCGTCCGAGGCGGCCATGCAGCGGCTGCTCGACGCGCTGACGGGCAAGGATGCCAGCGAAGCCACGCGCCTGTCTTTCCGCCAGCGGATCGAAAATGACCAGATGAACGAGGTCGAGGTCGAAGTCGAGGTTGCCGACAGCCCTTCGATGCCGATGGAGATACCCGGCATGGGCGGCCAGGTGGGCATGATCAACCTGTCCGACATGATGTCGAAGGCATTTGGCCAGGCCCAGAAGAAGCGGCGCAGGATGCGGGTGGCCGACGCCTGGGACAAGCTGATCGAGGAAGAGCAGGACAAAAGGCTGGATCAGGACGACGTCGCGCGCGTCGCGGTCACCAGTGCCGAACAAAATGGCATCGTGTTCCTCGACGAGATCGACAAGATCGCGGTGAGCGACGTTCGTGGCGGCTCGGTCAGTCGGGAGGGTGTCCAGCGCGACCTGCTGCCGCTGATCGAAGGGACTACCGTCTCGACCAAATATGGCCCGCTCAAGACCGACCATATCCTGTTCATCGCATCGGGCGCCTTTCATGTGGCAAAGCCCAGTGACCTGCTGCCCGAATTGCAGGGACGCCTGCCCATCAGGGTGGAATTGAAGGCGCTGACCGAAGAGGATTTTGTCGCCATCCTGTCCGACACCAAGGCGAGCCTTGTCGCACAATATCGCGCGCTGCTGGCGACCGAGGAAGTGACGATCGACCTGACGGCTGACGGCATTGGCGCCGTCGCCCGGATCGCCGCGGAAGTAAACGGAGAGGTAGAGAATATCGGCGCCCGCCGTCTCCAGACGGTCATGGAAAAGCTGCTGGAAGATGTAAGCTTCGAAGCGGAGGATCGCCGCGGTGAAACGCTGCTGATCGATGCCGCCTATGTCGAAAAGCAACTCGCGGCGGTGGCACGCAACACCGACCTCAGCAAATATGTGCTGTAACCGGTAGCACCCTTCCGTGCATGACGACGCGTCCGGACGGGACATTTCTTTCCTCCGGCGCGCCGACATGCCAGCTTGCGATCCTATGATTCGCAGCGGAGGCATTATGTCTGGCAGGTCGGCGTTTTTCATCGGCATTGCGCTGTGCGCGGTTGGCGCGGCGCAGGCACAGGACCCGCCCCCCCCAGTCGCGGCGAAAAAGCCGCACGAAGTCACAGCGCCGTTTGGAGCGGTGCGGCAGGATCCTTATTACTGGCTGCGCGATGACAGCCGCAAGGACCCGGAAATGCTGGCCTATCTCAAGGCCGAAAATGCCTATGCCGATGCAGTGCTCGCCCCGACCAAGGCGTTGCAGGACACGCTCTACACCGAAATCACCGGCCGGATTAAGCAGGACGACAGCAGCGTTCCGTACCGGAAGAACGGCTATTATTATTACAGCCGCTTCGAAACAGGTGCAGACTATCCGATCATAGCCCGGCGCAAGGGCACCATGACCGCTCGCGAGCAGATACTGCTCGACGAACCGCGCATGGGCGCCGGCAAGGGATATTTTGCGGTCAGCGGACGGGAAGTCAGCCCGGACGACAAGCTGCTGGCCTATGCAGAGGATCTGGTGGGGCGTCGCCAATATGTGATCCGGGTCAAATCGATCGCCGATGGCGCGATGCTGGCCGACGCCATACCGGACGCCGAACCGGATTTCGCCTGGGCGGATGACAGCAAGACGATTTTCTATGTCGAGAAGGACCCGACCACCCTCCTGGGAAAACGGGTCAAGGCCCATGTGCTGGGCACGCCGGTCACAGCCGACCGGCTCGTCTATGAGGAAAAGGACGACACCTTCTACATGGGATTGCGGAAGACGACGTCCGAAAAATATATCTGCATCATCCTCCAATCGACCGTCAGCAATGAGGAACGCTGCACGCCGTCCGCCGATCCGGAGGCCTTCGTGGTGCTTGCGCCGCGCGAGCGGGATTTTCTCTACAGCAGCGACAATGTCGGCGGCCAGTGGACGATCCGGACCAACTGGCAGGCGCCAAACTACCGGCTGATGACCGTTTCCGACACCGATGTGAAGAAGGGCCGCGCGGCGTGGAAGGACATCGTGCCGAGCAGTCCGACCGTCTTTATCGAGAATTTCCAGCCGTTTGACGACTTCCTGGCCATTGAGGAACGGTCGGAAGGCAACAAGCGCCTGCGGCTGTTGACGGCTTCTGGGAAGAGCAGCTTTGTCGACGCTGATGAACCTGCCTACGCCATGGCGCTGGACGTCAACGCGGAAAGCGGGACGCCGTGGGTCCGCTATACCTATGACAGCCTGCGCACCCCCGAGACGACCTATGAGGTCAATGCTCTTACCGGCGAGCGCCGTGTATTGAAGGTGCAGGAGGTAAAGGGTTACGATCCCGCCAAATATGTGACGGAACGGGTCTGGGCTACCGCCCGTGACGGTACCAAGGTGCCTGTATCGCTAATCCATGCAAAGGACTTCAAGAAGGACGGCTCGGCCCCGCTTTTCCAATATGCCTATGGCAGTTACGGCTATTCGACCGATCCCTATTTCCAGCCGATGCTGCCGAACCTGCTGGACCGCAGGCTGGTCTACGCCATCGCCCATATCCGCGGCGGTCAGGAAATGGGCCGGCAATGGTATGATGACGGGCACCTGATGAAAAAGCGGAACAGCTTCACCGATTTCATCGACGTAACGCGCTATCTGGTCGATCAGGGATATGCCAGGAAAGATGCCGTCGCCGCCATGGGCGGCAGTGCGGGCGGCCTGCTGATGGGTGCCGTGGCCAACATGGCGCCGCAGGATTACAAGGTCATTGTCGCACAGGTGCCGTTCGTCGACGTCGTCACGACGATGCTGGATTCAAGCATTCCCTTGACCACCGGCGAATATGACGAATGGGGCAACCCCGAACAGCAGCAATGGTATGACTATATGCTGTCCTATTCGCCCTATGATAATATCGAGCCGAAAGCCTATCCAAGCCTGTTCGTGGGCACAGGTCTTTGGGATAGCCAGGTGCAATATTACGAGCCGGCCAAGTGGGTCGCAAAACTGCGCGCGACCAAGACGGATAGAAATCCGCTAGTCTTCCGAGTCAATATGGAGGCCGGCCATGGCGGCAAGTCCGGTCGCTTCCGCCGCTATCGCGATCAGGCGGAATATATGGCCTTCACGCTGGAGCAGCTTGGCGTGGCGCGGTAGACCAAATGGGTATTTATCGGACGCAGGCCTGGCCCGTTCCGGGCTTCGTCCGATCGGTCAGTAGGCGCGGCCGACCAGCACGCGCTCCACAGCCTTTTCACCAGTGAAGATGCACAGGCCATCCGCCGCTTCCGCGTCGGATGGCACGTTGCGCAGGGTCAGCTTTTCGCCCTTCAGCCACTGGACCACCTTTTCCAGCTCCACACCGGTCGGCTTGGCCCATTGCACCAGTGCCCAGCCGGGCTTCCTGCTGGCGTTGAAATAGGCCTTCATCGCATCGATGTCGGTGATCGAACGATTGATGTTGCCGTCCAGGCTCGCCTTTGCATCCCCGAAGAGCGACGCCTGTATATCCTCCAGCGTCGCCACTGTGTCGGCAACGAAATCTTCCCTTGCGATGATGCGGCTGTCCAGCTTGCCGTCCTCGCGATAGAGGCGGTCACGGCGGATAACCGAGACATTGCCGCCCGCGACATCGCGGCCGCCAACCTCGATGACGATCGGCGCGCCTTTCTTCACCCAGCCCCAACGCTTGGTCGCCGCCTTGGCGGGGCGTTTGTCGAGCAGCGCGCGCACCGGCTCACGGAACGCATCCAGCTTGGTCAGCCGTGCCACCAGGTCAGTGCAGTAATCCATGATAGCCGCATCCTCATCGGCGTCACGGAGCATCGGCACGATGACGACCTGCCAGGGCGCAACGCGCGGCGGCACGCGCAGCCCGTCATCATCGCCATGAACCATGATAAGGCCGCCGATCATCCGGGTCGACACGCCCCAACTCGTGGTCTGCGCCAGTTCCTGCTGCCCGTCCGCATTCTGGAACCGGATGTTTTGCGCCTGGCTGAATGTCGTCCCCAGGAAATGCGACGTGCCGGCCTGCAAGGCCTTGCCGTCCTGCATCATGGCTTCGATCGAATAGGTGGCGACGGCGCCCGGGAATCGCTCATTTTCGGGCTTTTCACCGGCAATCACCGGCAGTCCCACGCAATCTTCCGCGAAGGCGCGATAGACTTCCAGCATCCTGAGCGTTTCGTCCATCGCCTCCTGCACGGTGGCGTGGGCGGTGTGCCCTTCCTGCCAGAGAAATTCGGCGGTGCGCAGGAACATGCGGGTGCGCATTTCCCAGCGGACGACGTTCGCCCACTGGTTGATCAGCACCGGCAGGTCGCGCCAGCTTTGTACCCAGCGGCTGAACGCTGCGCCTATGACCGTTTCCGACGTCGGGCGTACGACAAGCGGTTCTTCCAGCTTCGCTTCGGGGTCCGGCACCAGCTTGCCGTCCTTCTGAATCAAGCGATGATGCGTGACGACGGCCATTTCCTTGGCGAAGCCGTCGACATGCTCGGCCTCCTTTTCGAAATAGCTCAGCGGAATGAACAGGGGAAAATAGCAATTCTCGTGGCCGGTCGCCTTGATCTGCTCGTCGAGCAGCTTCTGCATCCGTTCCCAGATCCCGTAGCCCCAGGGACGGATGACCATGCATCCGCGCACGCCGCTTTCCTCGGCCATGTCGGCCTCTGAAATGACGGCCTGGTACCAGGCGGCGAAATCCTGCTCGCGGGTGACGGAAAGGGCATGCTTCACTGTTGGCGAACCTTGGTAACGATGCAAAAAAGATGGCGCGCCATAGGCCAGACGCGCCATCCCTGTCGACCCTTTGAAGAAGGGATCAGCTCAGCTTGTCGATCTTGGCGTTGAGCGCCGCGAGTTGCGCCTTCAGTTCGGCGATTTCCTGATCCTTGCTGCCGTCCGACGCATTGGGTGCTGGCGGGACGCCGGGAATGCCCGAACCGAACGCGCTGGCCGCAGCCTCGAACATCTGCATGTTGCGCTTGGCGATTTCGGCCAGCGGTCCGCCACCGAACGCGCCTTTCATCGCTTCCTGGAATTGCTGCTGGTTCTTGCGAAACGCCTCCATCGACGATTCCAGATATTGCGGCACCATGGACTGCATCGAATCGCCGTACATCGCGATCAACTGGCGCAGGAAATTGACCGGCAGCATGTTCTTGCCGCGCTGTTCCTCCTCCATGATGATCTGCGTCAGGACATTATGGGTGATGTCTTCACCGGTCTTGGCATCCACGACGACGAATTCCCGTCCCTCGCGCGTCATTTGCGAGAGCAGATCGAGGGTTATGTAACTGGAGGTTTCGGTATTATATAGCCGTCTGTTAGCATATTTCTTAATGACGACCGGATCGGATTCATTCGCGGCCTTTGTTTTGGACATGGAAGCCTCTCCCACAGCTGCACATACTGCATTAGCACAGAGCAATGTCGCACCGCAACATGGACCGCGGCCATTGCCCCTTTTTCTCAACATTTTATGGCGCGAAACGGAGTCTGATCCGGAACTGCGCCGCGCTGCGTTCCGCGGATTGCGCCGATATCAGGAAGCAACGCGGCCGCCGCCGCCCCCCGCGCCTGGCCCGGGACCATGTGCCGGCCATGCTCGATTGCTTCGTTATGGCACCGATAATGGCCGCCATCCGGTTGTTTTTATTCCTTCTCTCATCAACCCCCCGCAGGTGCTCGATCTATCCGAAAACAGATCCCTGCTGCGCCACATGGCCGCAGCAGGGCATGATGCCTGGCTCGTAGATTGGGGGACGCCGCAGCCCGGAGACACGACGCTCGGCTTGGCGGGGCATGTATCCGAGCGTTTGTTGCCGATGCTGGCGCATTTGCCCCGCCCGCCCATTCTGGTCGGCTATTGCCTTGGCGGAACGCTGGCGCTCGGTGCTGCGGTGCTGCGCACAATGAAGGCGATCGCAACCATCGCGGCACCGTGGGACTTTGCCGGTTTTCCAGACCATGACCGGACCGAGATCGGTGCGCTCTGGAATCGGGCGAAACCCTTGTGCGACAGGCTCGGCTATGTGCCCATGGAAGTATTGCAATCGGGCTTCTGGGCAATGGATCCCGCTCGGACGATCCGTAAATATGCCGCCTTTGCCGATACCGCGCCGGGATCCGATGCCGAACGCGCCTTCCTGGCGGTCGAGGACTGGGCCAATGGCGGTCCGCCCCTCACCTTCGCGGCCGGAGACGACCTGTTCGCGAAATTCTATGCCGATAATATGAGCGGAAACGGCGACTGGACGATCGGCGAGCGGCATATCGATCCCTCGGCACTGAACTGCCCCTCGCTGTCCGTGCGGTCAACGACCGACAGGATCGTTCCGGCTGCCAGTTGCCCGCCGCTATCTGAAATCCTGAACCTGCCCCTGGGCCATGTGGGAATGGTGGTCGGAGGAATGGCACGGGAACGGCTCTGGCACCCCTTGTCTGCGTGGCTTTCAACCCATGGCGGATGATGCTATGAGCCCGCGCAAAATATGCAGAAATAAGGATGGAAGCTTTGTCAGATATTGTCATTGCCGCAGCGAAGCGCACACCTGTCGGTAGCTTTCTGGGTGCTTTCGGGTCCACGCCCGCGCATGAACTGGGGCGTCAGGCAATCATCGCGGCCTTAGGCCAAGCGGGCGTCGCGCCGGATGATGTGGACGAGGTCATTCTCGGGCAGGTCCTCACCGCCGGGCAGGGTCAGAACCCGGCGCGGCAGGCTGCGGTCAACGCCGGCATTCCGGTGGAGCGGACGGCGATCGGCATCAATCAGCTTTGCGGCTCGGGCCTGCGTTCGGTTGCCCTCGCCGCGCAGGCGATCCGGGCCGGTGACGCGCGCATCATGGTCGCGGGCGGGCAGGAAAGCATGTCCATGGCGCCCCACGCACAACTTCTGCGGAGCGGCGTCAAGATGGGCGCGATATCGCTGGTCGACACGATGATCAATGACGGCCTGACCGATGCCTTTCACGGTTATCATATGGGCGTCACGGCAGAAAACCTGGCCGAAAAATATCAGATCAGCCGGGACGCGCAGGATGCCTTTGCCGTGGCCAGCCAGAACAAAGCTGAGGCCGCCCGTGCTGCCGGCCGTTTCGTCGACGAAATCGCGCCCGTGACAATCAAGGGACGCAAGGGCGATACAGTCGTCGACCAGGACGAGTATATTCGCGAAGGCGCGACGATCGAAGCGATGCAGAAGCTCAAGCCCGCCTTCAAGAAGGACGGAACGGTGACAGCGGGAAATGCCAGCGGCATCAATGACGGTGCGGCCGCACTGGTACTGATGACGGCGGATGAGGCCGCCCGGCGCGGCATCGACGTGCTTGGTCGGATCGCGGGCTTTTCGACCTGCGGCGTCGACCCCGCGATCATGGGCATCGGCCCTGCCCCGGCCAGCCGCAAGGCGCTGGCCAAGGCCGGCTGGTCGCTCGACCAGCTAGACCTGATCGAAGCGAACGAAGCCTTCGCCGCGCAGGCCTTGTCGGTCGGTCAGGAACTGGGCTGGGATGCCGAGAAGGTCAACGTCAATGGCGGGGCGATCGCTATAGGCCACCCCATCGGCGCGTCGGGCGCCCGCGTCCTGATCACGCTGCTGTACGAGATGGCGAAGCGCGACGCAAAAAAAGGTCTGGCCACCCTGTGCATCGGCGGCGGCATGGGCGTTGCCATGTGCATCGAACGCTAAGCCGGACATGATCGATGGCTGTCGGGTGCATGACCGGCAGCCATCGCCTCTTCAGGCCCAAATCCGGTCGTAGCGTCTTCCAAGACCGGTGAGCAGTTCATATTGCGAAAGCCCCGACTGGGCCGAAGCCTCCCGCAGGTCATAGGCGATATCGATCCAGTCGCCCTCCGACAGGTCCGGGCGCTCTGATACGTCCACCGCCATCAGGTCCATCGACACACGCCCCAGCACCGGCAGCGGCGTGCCATCCGACCGGGCGACGCCCCGTCCCGAAAACGCCCGCAAATAGCCGTCGGCATAGCCCAGATTCAGTATCGCGACCTCGTGATCCCGCGTCGCGCGGAAAGTGGCGTTGTAGCCGATCGTATCCCCTTCCAAAAGGCGGCGACGTTGCAGGATTTGCGCCTGCGGCCATACCACCTGCCGGATATGCGGGACGGCTACCAAGGATGCTATGCCGCCATAAAGCGCCAGGCCGGGCCGGGTGACGTCGAAAGCGTAATCGGGGCCTAGGCAAATGCCCGCGCTGTTCGCAAGGCTGTATCGCTGCGCCGGGACCGTGGCGACAATAGCCCGGAATCTGGAAAGCTGGAGAGCGTTGAGCGCCGTATCCTCGTCGGCGGATGCCAGATGGCTGAGCAATGTGACGAGGTTCAGATTTGCCGCAAGCGTTGCAACCTCGCCCCGCCAGTCAAGGCCCAGCCTGTTCATGCCCGTATCCACGATCAGGTCGCACGGCCCTCCATTCGCTGCGCGCCAGCGCGCGACCTGCGCCGCTGTACACAGCACCGGCCGGGCGCGTGAGGACAGGGCCTGCGCCATGTCCTCCTCGCGCACGCCGTGCAGGACGGACAGGGTCATGCCATCTTCCAGCAGCGGTTCGAGTTCCGCCGCCTCACCCCAGTTCGAAACGAAGAAATCGCGGCATCCGGCACTGGCAAGCCGCCGCATCACCGCCGCAGCGCCAAGGCCGTAGCCATCGGCCTTGATCGCCGCGCCACACGCCGCCGCGCCGCTTCGTTCCGCCAGCCAGCGCCAGTTGGAAATGAGCGCCCCTGCATCAAGGCGCAGGCGCAGCGGTGCGATGTAGCCAGTCATTGCCGACAGCCGATAGCGCCCCGCCGATCAGGCGTCGAGGGGGCGGTGGCGGGTTTCGGGAAGCGCAAGGACACAGGTGACCAGCGCGACCGCGACGATGACCACGGTATACCATAGCCCGGCATAGGGATCTCCCGTTCGCGCCACGATATACTGGCTGACCAGCGGCAGGAAACCGCCGAAATATCCCGTCCCGACATGATAGGGGATAGAGAGTGAGGAATAGCGGATGCGGGCGGGAAAATATTCCGACAACAGCGCCGCGACCGGCCCGTAGGTCGCGCCGGACAGCGTCCAGAACAGCAGCAGGGCGATGAACAACAGCATTGCGCGGCCCGTATCGGGCGTAACCGGATCGAAGGAATAGCCAGAATCCGCCAGTGCCGCATCCAGTCCATCGGGGGTAAGATCGGGAACGGCGGCCTGGCCGATGGTGACGCCTGTCGCAGCGCCGCCACGTTTTTCATAAGGGATGCCGCGCTTGGAGAAATGATCGAGCAGCTTGCCGCAGGCGGTCGGCTGGACCTTTGCGAAGGGATCGAACACGCAATCGGGGCCGCGCACGACCACGGGCGCGTTTTGCGCGGCAGTGGCAAGTCCCGGGTTCGCAGTTGCCCCCATGAAATGGTAGAGCGGAAAGACGAGCAGGAGCACCAGCGCATATCCGGCGACAATCGGCGGCTTGCGCCCGATGCGGTCCGACAGCCAGCCGAAGAAGATGAAGGCTGCCATGCCGAAGAAGGCGCTGCCCCCGACCAGCAGTTGCGCCATGCCCGGCGAAACATGCAGGCCGTTTTGCAGGAAATACAGCGACTGGAACATGACGGTATAGGCGATGACCGTGAATCCCGCCGCGATGCCGATCATCGCGACCATCATCCGCCCCTTGTTGCCCGGCGCGGTGAACGCTTCCCGCAACGGATTGCGCGCCTGCTCGCCCGCCTGCTTCATCGCCAGGAACACCGGGCTTTCGCGCAGCATCAAGCGCATCCAGAGGGAAATCCCAAGCAGCAGCAGCGACAGGACGAAGGGAATACGCCAGCCCCATGCGTCCCACACAGCCTTTCCTACCACGGCCTGCGTGCCCACGACCACGATGAGGGAGAGGATGAATCCGCCGATCACTCCCGCCTGGATGAAGCTGGTATAGAAGCCGCGCTTGCCGGCCGGTGCATGTTCTGCGACGTAGATCGCCGCCCCGCCATATTCGCCGCCCAGCGCCAGCCCTTGCGCGACCCGCAGCAGGATAAGGATGACGGGCGCGGCCACGCCGATGCTGGCGGCCGAGGGTGTCAGGCCAACGCCGGCGGTCGCCGCGCCCATCAGGATGATGGTGGCCAGGAATGTATATTTGCGCCCCAGCCGGTCGCCGAGATAGCCGAACAGCATGGCGCCGAGCGGCCGGAAGGCGAAACCGATGGCGAAGCCGGCCAATGTGTAGAGCAGTTCGACGGTAGGGTTGTCCGTCGGGAAGAAGGTGCGCCCGATGATCGGCGCCAGCACGCCGTAAATGTAGAAATCATACCATTCGAACACGGTCCCGAGCGCAGAAGCGGTGATGACCAGCCGGTCCCGCCGCGCATCCATCACATAATCGCTGCCGACCGATTGCGTCATTCCACCCCCGAAGTTCACACTGTCACTGGATGCCCCAGGACCGTCCGTTTGTCCCGAAGTTCATAGTGTCGCAAGGCACTTCCTTTCGGTCACGCCGCCAAAGTTCACACCGTCTCCGGACGGCAGCTCAAGGAAGGGCGCGGCGATGACAGTATAATGACGATACGCAGTCATGCGTTTCAGGGTATCGGAGATATCAGTGGAAGGTCTCGCGACTATCAGGAAGTCCGGCCATTGCGCGAGACGGAACATGGTCCCCCCACGGAATCGGGATGCGTCATCGGTCGTCTCCCGCGATGTGGATCTGATCGCGACCCAAAGACGCCGGCGTGCGGATGCCCAGCATCGCCATGTTGCGGTCAAGTTCGGCCTTGAGCAGGGTGACGGCATGGCGAACGCCTGCTTCGCCGCCCACGGCTGCGGCATAGAGAAACGGGCGGCCGATGAAGACCATCCTCGCCCCCAAGGCGATCGCCTTGAGCACGTCGGAGCCGCGCCGGAAACCACTGTCGATCATCACCGGCAAAGGCCCGGCGGCGGACACCACACCCGGCAGGGCATCGAGCGAGGCGATCGTCCCGTCAAGCTGGCGGCTGCCGTGGCAGGACACGATGACGGCATCCGCCCCTGCATCGGCGGCCAGCCGCGCATCCTCCGGATGCAGAACGCCCTTGATCACCAGATGGCCTTTCCAGCGGGAACGGATATGCGCGACGTCCTTCCATGAAAAGCCGTCGCGTGCCCCGAATTCACGCTCGACATTACGCGCGATGATCGGCGCACCGCGCCCCGGCATCGAGTTTTCGAAATGCGGCATGCCTTGGTTCATGAGCGTTCGCACGAAGGTGCCGAACAGCCAGCGCGGATGTGTCAGCCCGTCCAGCGCCAGTCGCAGAGACGGCTTGAGCGGCGTGGAAAAGCGTCCGCGCGCAAGATATTCCCGGTTGCCCGCTGCCGGTAAGTCCGCGGTCAACACGAGTGTCCCGATGCCGGCATCCGCCGCGCGATCGACGACGCCGTCGATCCATGCGCGGTCCGCCGGCAGATAGGCCTGAAACCAGCTGCCCGGCGCGATCCGTGCGACATCTTCAAGCCTGGTAAGTGCCGTAGCAGAGATGACCATCGGAATGCGCTCAGCCAGCGCGGCACGGGCGAGAACGATGTCGCCGCGATAGGCCATCAGCGCGGACAGGCCCATCGGTGCGATCCCGATCGGTGCCGACCAGGCGCAACCGAGCAGGGATGTCTCGGCGGTGCGCGACGTCGTGTCGCGCAATATGCGGGGGACGAGGCAGACACGCCGCAGGGCCGCGCGATTGGCTTCATGGGTCAAGCCATCTTCGCAAGTGCCCGACACATAAGTGTACAGAGGGGAAGGCAGATGCCGCCGCGCGAGCGTCTGAAAGTCATTCAGCGACAGGGCTTGCGAATATGGATCGCTCATCCCGGCTCCCCATAGCCCTCGACTGAGCCCCGGCGGATTCGTCGCCCCCTCATGCCGTTATCTTCTTCGAGCAGAATAGCTTGTCGCTCAGGACGGTCCTCGTCGGGATGGAGCAGGATGCGCCCCGCCCCCGAGTTTTTTCGCCATACTCGTCTGCCGGTGCGCATGGATCAGGACGTCGGCCTGTCCGAAGCACATCCATGGCGTCGGGCAAGGGCAGCCGCGGAAGTCCGGCAACATCGGCCATACCCCTCATCTTCCTAAATTCTCGCGTCAGTCGCGGTCTTGTGGCCTCAACCCTTATGTGAGCTTGCCGGGCGCTTCAAGTAACCGATCAGTCAGCTATGTCTCGCTTGCGATCCTGCCCGGATGGCGCGACATCGGGGCTGCGAAGCCGAAAATATGGACAGCGATGAGCAGCAGGCGTGGGAAGCCATGCACGGCTGCCAAGCGCCCGGTCAGCGGCCTGCCAGAGGAAGGGGCTGCGGCGAACGTGCGCCCCGACGACGCAACCCTTCCCCCCTCACCCCTTGCCAGGCGCGATGAAGCGAGGAGCCTTCACATAAAGCGTGTCGAGGCTGGTCACATGGCGCGCTTGGGGACTGTTCATCGCCCATCGAACATATTATCAAACAGGAACAGGGCTGCGCATTCGCAAAGAACGAAGCGCGATCAACGAGGGGATGTGAGAATGAGCAAGCATTCGTTTACGCGAATCATGACCGCCGGCTTTCTTGCTTCGGTCTCACCCATGGCGATGCCCACCGCATGGGCGCAGCAGGCGGGCGCTGCTTCCGGCGTGGACGCCAACGCCGACATCATTGTTACCGCCCGACGCGAAGCCGAAGCGATCCAGCGCGTTCCCATCTCCGTTACGGCAATAGACGATCGCACGCTCAACCGCGGCACCATTACCGGATTGAAGGACATTCAATATCTTTCGCCGTCTCTCAGCGTCAGCACCAACAATACACGCAACACGGACAATCTGTCGCTGCGCGGCGTCGGCACGACGTTCGGGACCGACCCGGCCGTAGTCGCCTATTTCGCGGAGGTTCCCCTGCCCGGCGGCGGCGGCGGGGCCGGCAACCTGTTCGATCTCGCCAACGTCCAGGTGCTCAACGGGCCGCAAGGGACGCTGTTCGGGCGCAATACGACCGGTGGCGCCGTCCTGTTCGAGCCCAAGCGTCCGACCGATCAGTTCGAGGCGCGCCTGATGGTCGGTTACGGCAATCACGACAATTTCGAGCAACAGGCGATCGTCAACGTCCCCCTGGTACCGGGCGTGCTGGCGGTGCGGGCAGGCATCAGCCATCGCCGCCGCGATGGCTATACCAAGGATGTCGTGACCGGACGCGACTACGACAATATCAATTACACGGCCGGTCGCCTCTCCATCCTCTTCACGCCTTCCGACGCTGTGGAGAACCTGACCACGCTCAATTTCATGCATCGCAACGAGCATGGCGCGGGCGGCCAGCTTCATCTCGTCAATCCCGGCTTTTATGGGACGGCATTCGACGACATCGTGGCCCAGCAGGCATCCTGGGGACCGCGCCGGGTGGCGTATGACGGCGCACAGATCGACAAACAGAAGATATTTCTGGTGACCAATCGTAGCCGGATCGACCTGGCCCCGAACGTGACACTGAAGAATATCATCAGCTACGCAACCTATCGCAACACGGCGCTGATCGACGTGGACGGGTCGACCATCGCGGGCATCAGCTATATCCCCACGGGCCAGCCGGGCGGGTTGCAGAACAACGGCACGCCTGCTTTCAACCAGTTCACCGAAGAGCTGCAACTGACCGGCAAGGCGATCGACAAGATGCTGGACTGGACCGTCGGCGCCTATTTCCAGCACAATAGGCCCAAGGCCAACCTGACGCTGCAGCAACTGGCCATATTCGGTGCACCGCCGGCCTATTCGTCGCAGGGGGACGATCTGGTCAGCAAGGCAGTCTATGCCCAGGCGACGTTGGATTTCGGTGCTTTCGATCCGGCCTTGACCGGCCTGAAGGCCACCGGTGGCATTCGCCATACCCGCGACCGGCGCAAGGATTACGCCGATCGCTATTTCGACGTACCGGGTCAGCCGTGCGAATATCTGCCGACGAGCGCTCCGAATTGCCGCTATGATTTTGCGCCACAAGTTTTCAAGGCAACGACCTGGACGCTGGGGTTGAGCTATCAGGCCACGCAGAGCACGATGGTTTACGCGACGGCCCGACGCGGCTTCAAGAGCGGCGGCATCAACCTGCCCGCCCCGCCATCGGACCTTTACAGCAGCTTCGCGCCGGAAACGGTCGACGACATAGAAATTGGCGCGAAGACCAAGACCATGATCGGGACAATGCCGTTCAGCGCTTCGGTCGCGCTGTTCCGCGACAAGTTCAAGGACATTCAGCGCGCGCTCCTTTTCCCATCAGGGTCCAGCTTTGCTCTGTATCTGGTCAACGCCTCGACCGCGACGATCAAGGGCTTCGAAGCCCAGTTCACCATCGAGCCGGCACGGGGCTTCTCGCTCGGCGCGCGCCATTCCTACCTGAAGTCGAAATATGGGACTTTTGTCGATCCCCTGTCGGGCACCAGCTATACCGGCCTGCCCCTGCCCTATACCCCCAAGCACAAGCTTACCCTGATCGCGGGCTATAATGGGGACCTGGGCGAAGCGGGTCAGCTCGATCTGAATGCTACCTACGCCTATCAGAGCAGTTTCCGGAACCTGGATGCATTGGACCCCGACATCGTCATCAAGGGCTATGGCCTCCTGTCGCTGAGCGCGGGCATCAACAACATCGCGCAGAGCGGGTTCGACCTCAGCCTCTACGCAAGCAATGTCACCAACAAGCTGTATCGCGTGGGCGGCGGCAATTATTATTATTCGCTCGGCTTCACCACGTCCCTCTATGGCGAGCCGCGCATGGTCGGAGCGCGCCTGACATATCATATCGGCGGCTGAGCGGCGGGACGTTCAGGCCCGACCGTCATTTGCGGTTGGCAGCGGCGCGCATGACCGCTAAGGCGCGGGCGGACGGCGGTCCCAAGGGTCGCCGCCATGATCGCGCCGGTGCCTCGCAAGAGGCTTAAAATGGGAAGGCGGTGCGGATGGGGCGATGGCCACCATCCCAAGCCGCAGCTGTCCCTGCAACTGTAAGCGGAGAGCGCGACGCACGGGCTTCCCCCATGGGGGAAGCGACCACTGGGTCACGGCCTGCGGGCCGGACCTGGGAAGGTGTGCGTCAAGCCCAGACCCGCGAGCCAGGAGACCTGCCGGCGATGCGTCGCTCTTGCCCTGGCCCAGGGGTTGGCCATGGCACGGACCTTTCCGTCTGAGCGACAGGATGAAGCGGCCGGGGCCGCTGCGGGCGGATCCATGGGCGAACATGCGCCCGGCCATGGATGACGGCCGGCTGACGCTTGCGGCGAGGGGGGGACGTCTCCACGCCCGAAACTCGGCGAGCCCCTGCCCTGTTGCTCAGGCGCGAAGGGGGTTATCATGAAACGCAATATCGCCGTATCTCTTCTCTCGCTCTGCTGGGCCGGCTCCGCATTGGGCCAGAGCGACGGTTCCCAGACTTTCCCGGGAGAAGCCGACACCTCGCTGATCGTCACGGGATCGCGATCGGGCGATCTGGTGCCTGTCAACCTGACCGGGGCCAGCGTGACCGTGCTCGACCAACAGGCGCTGGAAACCCGGCAGACACGCATCGTGTCGGACATACTTCGCGATGTTCCGGGCCTGGCGGTCAGCCGTTCCGGGACCATCGGCGGATTTACCCAGATCCGCATACGCGGCACCGAAAGCAACCATGTGCTGGTGCTGATCGACGGCATCGAAGCATCCGATCCCTATTATGGCGAATATGATTTCGGTACGCTGATCGCCGACCCGATGGCGCGGGTGGAGGTGCTGCGTGGCCAGCAATCGTCCCTTTACGGGTCCGACGCGATCGGGGGCGTGATCCATTACATCACGCTGACGGGCAAGGAAGCGCCCGGTTTCAGCGCGCGTGCGGAGGGCGGATCATTTGGCACGGCCGCCGGCACCGTCCGCGCCGCCGGTGTCTCCGGCGATCTGGATTATGCTCTGTCGGGTGCCTATTACCGCACCGACGGGACGCCGACGGCCCGTTACGGTTCACGCGACATAGGGTCCGACAATGCCGGACTGAGCGCCAAGCTGATCTGGACCCCGGCCGACAACTTCACCCTAACCGGTGTTGCCCGCTACAGCTATACGCGTGCGGAAACCAACAACAGCGAACTCGATCCGGGCAGCCCCGCATTCGGCTATATCGTCGACAGCCCCGGCGTCTATTACCGCAACCGCGCCTTTTACGGCCTGGTCCGCGCGGAACTGACGGCGCTCGACGGGCGCTGGACCAACGCGGTCACGGCGCAGATCGCCGACACGCAGCGCAAGGGCTATGCCTATGGCGGGCTGGACAATGGCGACAAGGGACAACGCTACAAGGGGTCGTTCGAATCCAGCATCCGGCTGGGCGACGACAGCCTGTCGCACCGGCTGACCGCCGCCGTCGACGTCGAGCGCGAACAGTTCCGCAACCTCACGCCGTCCGATTTCACCTTTCAGGGCAAACGGCATACCGACAATGTCGGGCTCGTGGGTCAATATGAGCTGTCGGCCAATGATGCGCTGTCGCTGGGTGCCTCCGTCCGTCACGATGCCAACAACCGCTTCGCCGACACCACGACATGGCGTGTTCAGGGCAGCTATCGCTTTGCGACCGGCACGCGGGTGCGCGGCGCCTATGGCACGGGGGTCAAGAATCCGGGCTATTATGAACTTTATGGCTATTCGGACGGCCGATATATCGGCAACTCCGACCTGAAGCCGGAAAAGTCGGAAGGCTGGGAAGCCGGGATCGAGCAGGAACTGGGCGGCACGTCCACCATCGGCGCGACCTGGTTCCAGTCGAAGCTGAAAGACGAGATCTACACCAGCTATCCGGCGCCCACCTATGTCGCAACACCCGACAACCGGTCGACGCGATCGCGCCAGCACGGCGTGGAAGTCTTCCTGAGCGCACGCCCGATCCCGCAAATCCGGATCGACGCCGCCTATACATGGCTGCATGCGCGCGAGAACGGGGCGGTGGAGATCCGCCGGCCCAGGCATATCGCCAGCTTCAACGCGACCATATTCAGTCGTGACGAGCGGTTCTCCGGCACGCTGACGCTGCGATACAACGGACGGCAGCAGGATCAGGCCTATACCGATCCCAGCTATGTCCCGGTATCCGTCTCGCTGAGGGAATATGTCCTCGCCAATCTGAACGCGGACTATAAGCTGACCCCGTCGATCACGGTATTCGGGCGGATCGAAAACCTGGCCGACGAAACCTATGAGGACGTGTTCAGCTATGCGACGCCTGGCCGTGCCGCCTATGGCGGGATCAGTGTCCGCTTCTGACCGAACCGGTCGCCGGTCGAGGGGCGTTGGCCTTCATGGCCAGCGCCCGCACGGCCTGCACATAGGCGGGTCCGCCGCAAACGGTCCATGCCTGCGGGATGGCGATGCGGGGGATATCGCGCAGGGCGGGGTGGGTCAGCATCTGCGTGCCCTGGTCATGCGCGGGACCGGTCGGGCTCTCGACGATCAGATAGTCCGGGCGCGCGGCCACCATTTCCTCCAGGCTGAGGATGGACAACGGCGGACGGTTCAGCCGGGCGGCGAGGTTCACCATGCCCGCGCGCCGCATCATATCGTCGACCAGCGTGCCCGTGCCGGTCAGGTAACCGCGCCGCTGATAATAGGCCGCGACAACCGGTGCCCGTGCACGCGGCAGGCGGGCAAGACCGGCATTCATCCGCGCGATCAGCGCCTCCCCCCGGTCGGGATGACCGACCGCGCGGGCTACCACGCGGATCGACGTCAGAATATCGGCATAATTATTGGCGAACGGGACATCGAGTGTCGCGTATCGCCGGGTGCCCAGTGCCAGCAGCGCCGGGCTTCCGCTGGCCGGCATGCCCACGACGAGGTCGGGGGCCAGCGCCAGTATTTCCTCTGCGGACCCGCCGACCGTCGGCACGCCGCGCGCCTGCTTCGCCGACGCGGACAGTTCGGGATCGGTGACATTCCGGGTCAGGGCGGCGATCTGGTCGCGGTCGGCCAGCGCCAGCACCAACTGGTCGGCGCACACGTTGATCGACAGGATGCGACGCGGCGCCCCGTTCATGGCCCCGGCAACCGTGCCGGCGCCGCCCGCGTTGCTGCCGGCGAGCGTAGCGAGCACAAGAAAAGCCGACAGGCGAACTATGGCAGGGACGGCGGGCACCGCCTTCCCATAGCAGGCCGCCAAACGCATACAAGCGGCGCGAAAGCGATGCCGGTTTGAAACCAGCCGCGCGCCACCCCCTGCTGCTGCCGCTCCTGCTGTTTGGCCTTTTCGGCGCCACGCTGGCGTCGCTGGCGCTCGGTCCGGTGGCGCTGTCGCCAGAGCGCCTGTGGTCGGCGGTCCTTGGCCATGGCGACCCCGTCGCAACGACGATATTGTGGGAATTGCGATTGCCGCGCACCTTGGTCGGACTGATCGTGGGCGCCATGCTGGGACTGGCGGGCGCGGTGCTTCAGGGCTATCTGCGCAACCCGCTGGCCGAACCGTCCGTGCTGGGCACATCCAACGCCGCCGCGCTCGGCGCCGTCGCTGCACTCTATTTCGGCATCGCCCAGTGGCATGTCGCGATGTTGCCGTTGCTGGCGATCGCCTGCGCGCTGGCGGCGATGCTGCTGCTGTTCGCCATCGCAGGCCGTTCGGAAAGCGGGCTGACCCTTATTCTGGCCGGCATCGCGGTTTCGACCCTTGCGGGCGCGGGGATCAGCCTCGCCCTCAACCTGTCGCCCAACCCGTTTGCTGCCATGGAAATCATGAACTGGCTGCTGGGGTCGATCGAGAACAGGTCGACCCAGCATCTTTGGATCGCCCTGCCGGGTATCCTGATCGGCGGTGCCCTGTTGCTCGTCGACGGACGGGCGCTGGACGCGCTGGCACTGGGCGAGGATGGCGCGCGATCATTGGGTGTAGACCTTGGACGATTGCGTTTGCGCATCATATTCAGTCTGGCTGTCGGCGTTGGCAGCGCGGTGGCGGTTTCCGGGGCGATCGGCTTCGTCGGCCTGATCGTGCCGCACATCGTCCGCCCCCTTACCGACCGCAGCCCCTCCGCGATCCTGCTGCCCTCACTGCTGGGCGGTGCAGTCCTGCTGACTCTGGCCGACATCGCCGTGCGATTGGCGCAGACCGGCACCGAGCTGAAACTTGGTGTCGTCACGGCCTTTCTGGGGGTGCCGGTCTTTCTGCTCCACCTGTTCCGGGAGCGACGCCTATGGTGACGATCAGGCTCGACGGCGTTTCGGCACGGATCGGCCGCCGCGACGTCTTGCACGATATCAGCGGCCTGATCGCCCCCGGCAGGTTGGTCGGTATCATCGGCCCCAACGGGGCGGGAAAATCCACGCTGATGCGCTCGATCCTGGGCCTCGTTCCGCTCAGCGGCGGCGCGATCACATTCGACGACCGACCCATCCGGCAGCTTTCGACGCGCCAGATCGCCCAGACCATCGCCTATCTGCCGCAGGGCCACATGCTGCACTGGCCGCTCAGCGTGACACGACTCGTGACGCTCGGCCGCTTGCCCCATTTGGGGCCACTGGCCCGGCCGGGGGCGAGGGATATGGCAGCGGTGAAGGCGGCCATGCACCGCGCCGACATCGGGCATCTGGCCGACAGGGCCGCCACCGAATTGTCGGGCGGCGAACGGGCGCGCGTCATGCTGGCCCGCGCGCTGGCGGCAGAGGCGCCAGCGCTGGCGGTCGATGAGCCCCTTGCCTCGCTGGATCCGGGACATCAGATCGACGTGATGGAGTTACTGGCGGCCGAGGCACGATCAGGCGCGCTCGTTCTCGCTGTTCTTCATGACCTGACGATGGCGGCGCGCTACTGTGACCGGCTGCTGCTGCTCGACAAGGGACGGCTGGTCGCTGACGGATCGGTCAATGACGTGCTGCGCGAGGACCGGCTGCGTGCCGTTTATGGCGTGACGAGCCATATCGACCTGACCAGCCAGCGCCCGCTGGTCGTCCCGACGGCGCGTTGGACCGAAGGGCGCTGACACCCGCTCGGCTTCGCAATGGCGCCATGGGTCCGCGCGGTGTCACGGTGAGACCGACGCGGAACTGGTCGTGCGCTAGAAGAGGTGCTGGACAAGCAGCCATGCGGGGAAGGCAGCCAGCGCAAGAAACGTACCCAGGGGAACGCGCGCCGTTCCGTTTCGGGCGCGCCCCGTCGCCAGCATGACGATCAGGCCGGTCATGGATGCGATCAGCAGCAGGAAGGGCAAGGCCTGCCATCCGAACCAGGCGCCCAGCGCGCCGAGAAGCTTCGCGTCGCCCAGCCCCAACCCATCGCGGCCGCGCAGCAGGCGATAGCCAAACCCAATGCCGAACAATATGCCATAACCGGCAGCGGCACCGATCAAGCGGTCAGCCAGTCCCGTATCCGTGGACCAGAGCCCGATCGTCAGGCCGAGAAAGGCGAGCGGAAGGGTGAGCGCATCGGGCAACCAGAAATGGCGCCAGTCCATCACCGCCAGCGTCAGGAGCAGCCAACCCAAGCAGGCCCAGCCCGCCCCGCCCAGATCCGGTGACAGACCGACCGCGAGCGCGCCGATGGCGGCGCAGCCCACCTCCATCCAGCCGTGAAACGGATCGATCGCCTGACCGCAGGTCCGGCAACGCCCCCCCTGCACCAGCGCCGACAGGACCGGGACGAGATCGCGGGCCGCCAATGTCCGGCCACATCCATCACAGGCCGACCGGCCGTGCAAAACGCTCGTCCCCACCGGCCAGCGCAATATCAGCGTGGCCAGGAAGCTGCCGAAAATCGCACCGGCCAAGGCACCAAGCACCGCCGGCAGCACGGCAATCACAGCCGGCCTTCGACCCGCAACGATTGCGCGTTACCCGTTCGCGCAAAGCCCGACAGCGCCAATATGTCCGAAAGCGCCGGATCGGCGGTCTCGATCCGCATCTGCGCGACATATCGTCCCGATCGCCATATGCGCAGGTCGATCTTTTCAAGGCCGGACTGGCTCACGAGCGGAAGCAGGATTGCATCGCCATCGCACGTCACCGTGCCGGACAATCCCTGCGTCAGGTTAAGTCCGGGGAACTGGCCGGCCATGCGCGCACGCACGCGCCCTTCGGCATGGCCGCAACTGTCGCCGCGATACCATGCAGTGACATCCTCCATCATCAGGCTGCCGACCGGCAGGGGCGCGAAGGTCCGGCCCAACGGAATCGGGCCGGTTACATCGTCAATGCCGATCCGGCCGAATCCGACCGTCAATGCGCCGCTGATGTCGTCGGCCAGGCCCTGGGTGCGTGCGATGTCGAACCTTGCCCGTCCGACCAGCAAAGACATGGGCGACAGGCCCGCGCGCACCGGCCCGATCGGCATGTTGCCCAGCATCAGCTGGTCGATCCGCCCCATCCAGATCGTCCCGCTGACGTCGCGGGCCGCAACGCCGAGCCGATCCAGCCCGGAAAAGCCGAGCGCGACGCGCAGCGGAAAGAACAGGATCATCCCCAATAGCAGCACCAGCAGCAATGCGATGCGGCTACGGCGCCCCAGACGCAGGCCCATCATTGCCCGCCTCCTCTTGCCAGCACCGCCTGTACCGATACGCTGCCCGCCGTCGGTGAGGGGCGCGCGCTCATCGTTTCCACGCGCACACCCTGCGTCTCCAATCCCGTGAGCCAGGCGAAAAGCGCGATCGGCCGCACCGCTGCAATGGCGATCTCCATCCGGTCATTGCCCTGAGGCTGCGCGCGTTCCAACGTCAGGCCCGCTTCTCCCGCGCTCTGACCGACATATTGGTCCAGCGCCATGGCGGGCACCGCAGCCCGAGACGGGCGCGGCAAGGCACGAAGCTGGGCGACGGCGGCGCGGACGGCGGCATTGCGGTCGGTCGCTTCGCGCAGCGTCATCCGCGCGTCGCGCTGAGCCCGGTCAAGTGGAACCAGGAGGCCGAACCACAACAAAATCGCGCCCAGCAAGGCGAACATGACACCCAGCATCCACCGCTCGCGCGGCGACCGTTCGGCCCATAGGGTTTGCAGCCTGTCCATCATGATCGCACCGTTATGTCCGCCAGCGTTCGCCCGCCCGGATCCTGCGAGGGCGTCGCCGTAATGGTGAAACCCGCAGCCTGGAGCGCAAGCAACACATTGTTGATATCATCGGCCCGCGCGGCCGCCAGCGTCGCCCGGACCAGACCGTCGGGATCGCGCGACAGACCCGTCAAGGCAACGCCCGGCGTATCCTGTATCGCCGCGAACAAGGCAGCGACCGGCGCGGTGAATGCCCGTCCGCCGGCGCCGCGCGCGGCAAGTTTCGCTTCCATCTGCTGCTGGGCCTGGACAGCGTCCGTCGCGCCCGGCACGACCTGCTGCGCCAGCGTCAGGCTTTCCCGATCGAGCCGGCCGGCTTCGACATGCTGCTTGACGATGCCGGTCAACGCGATCAGCAGGCTCGCCACCAGAATGAGGCCGCTCCACAATGCGATGCGGGCGAGCACCGATCGGTCCATCGGCCGCCGCACCCGCTTGGCGAAGTCGCCCTGCCGCATGTCGAGCGGCGGCTTGTCGAGCGCGGCGATCGCCCGCTCGTCAATCACGCCGGGGGGCACGTCGACCATGGCGGCGGCGCCCGCCAGCACGTCGAAGGCCATGTCCTGGGTCAACGCCAGATCGGCACCACGCAGCACCGCCGTACCGCCGATATCTCCCCGCGCGAAGCCCTGTTCCGGTTCGGGCAGCAGCAAAGGTGCCGGCACGATGATGTCCGGGTCCAGTCCATGATGCTGCGCCCACAGCAACCAATGCTGCATGTCGCTGCGCGCCGCGACCGCAACGATATGGGGACGGGCCGGGTCTTCGTTGGCGTCGGCGGCGGCAAACATCTGGTCTGCGGGCGCGATGGATGCCCCGAGCGCGGCGAGACGGGCCGCTGCGCGCGCCTGACGTACCGGAAGTTCCGGATGCCGCACCCAATGCAGCACCGTCAGGGCAGCGGGAGGCACCAGCAACTGGCGCATGTCCGCAGGCAGGGCCGCCATGCCGCAGGCGGCGAGCCAGTTCACGCCGGATCCGGACTGAACCGGCACACCATCGATCACGCGCATCCAGCGCGGTTCGGCATCCGCCGCCTCGGGCAGGAACAGGATGAGGGCATCCTTGCTGCTCATGCCCCCGCCCCCCAGTTGCGGCGTATCAGCCTGACCGGGTTTTCGCGCGCATCGACCAGCGCCCGCTCCACCAGTTGCGTTCCCCCCACGTCCACCGAAACGTCCACTCCAAAAAATCCGGTCTTGAGCTTTACCTGCTCGGCGACCTCCGCCATCGGCGACAGGCCCGCAAGCGCGGGCAGCGCCCAGAACCGCACCGTGCTGCCGTAGCCGTCCTCGGGTCGTTGCGCCAGCAATTGCCGCGCCTGCGCCACGCTGAGCTGCCCCGGCAAAAGCATGGCGAACAGCGGCGCCTGGTCCGGCAGCAGCGTATTGATGTTGATCGGCGACAGATCCGTGACAGGCAGCGCGCATATCCAGGGGCGCGCGAGATCGTAGATCGCCGGCGTGACCCCTTGGACGGCACGCAACTCGCTGGGATCGACCATCATGCGGTTCGCGGTCCGATATGGGTGCGCCAGCCGGGCATAGCTTTCGTCCTCGCCACCGCCCGGTTGGGGCACGCCGTCGCTGTCTATCCAATCGGCGAGGCTCGCTGCGGCACCCTGCGCCGCGCGCGCGTCGACCCCCAGCGCCTGGAGCAGGGCCTGAAACTGAGCGACGCCGGCCGGACGTACCTTGAGAGCCGCTTCACTGTCGCCACTGACGACGCTGTTCAGGTTGAAGCAGTTGCCTGCGTCGGTCACGCGCGCGATTGCCGTTCCGCCGGGCACCGGAATCGCTTGCGGCGCGTTCATCCATCCGCCCTTCAAGGTGATCCGCGCCGGATTGGAAGCGACCAGATCGCCGATGCGCAAACGTGCGATCTCCGTTCCGGCGTCGGCATAGGCACGCGCCTGGTCCATGGCTCCGCCGTTCCCGGTCATGCGCGTCGCCAGCGCGACCCGTTCGAGCGCGGTCGACGCGACCACCGCCATCACCGCCACCAGCAGCAGGACCGTGAGCAGGGCAGCGCCGCTTTCATCATGCTTGCGCGGATCAGGCATCGCTCGTTCCTTCCGCCAACGGCCGCTCGTCCGGTCCGGGCGCGACCAGAAACCGCAGCGTGACGGGCGGTTCTCCGGTTCGCGTCACCGTCATCTCCACCGCGCGCGGCAGCAGATCGGGCTGCCCCGGCGTCCAGTCGTCGCGCCACGCCCCCCTGGCATCGCGGAAACGTAGCCGTACATCCTCGACATGATCGAGCAGCGTTGCAGGATCGTCCCCGGCCGCGCCGTCGAGTTGCGCGTAGGTCCGCCGCTCCAGCCGCCCCATACGCACCCAATATTCGACCTTCTGCAGCGAGGGCCGGGGAAGATCGCCCAGATTGTCCCACCCGCCCCGCACGAACCGCATGACGGGCAGCGCATCGCCATCGTCATGCGCCCAGAAGGCCGGCGCCAGCGTCCCGGCCTCCGTCCGGGTCACGCGGCTGACCGCCTGGCCCAGGTCTGCGGAGAGTGCGCCGGCCGCACGTTGCACGGAAGCCAGATCGTCCAGCCGCGCCTTGACCTGAGCCTGCGCCGACACGCTGTTGCCGAGCAGCAGCACGCCCGCGCTCGCCAGCATCGCGAAAATCATCAGCGCGACCAGCAATTCGATCAGGGTGAAGCCGCGTTCGTCGCACATCGGCGGGCTTGCCTTAGTCATGCGGTAGTCCGCAGGAAATCGAGCACCACCGGCGAGGCGCCGGCCTGGCCATCGACGGTGACCTCGACCTGCAACAGGCGCTTGTCGTCGGTCGCCGTCACGACGCGGCGCCAGTGCCAGCGCCGTCCGCCATTTTCGCTGTCACCCTCCGTCTCGCCGATCGAGGGCGGAACAGGGTCGGTCTGGACTTCGACCATCAGGTTGCGCGCCACGATCTGCCCCAACGCCTTGCTGTCCAGATCGGCGGCCGTTCGCAGGGTCACGCCCTGCAACCGGACCAGCGCCAGCGCGGCGAGGCTGAATACCGCCAGCGCAACAAGCATTTCCAGCAGGGTGAACCCCGCTTCACGGGAACGCGCCGTTTCAACCACCGACCAGCACCTTCCCGGCCATGTCGACGGTGATCGACACGCGTTCGCCCTCGCGGGCCAATGTCACGGTCAGCGGATCGGTCGGCAGGCCGGTGCCGTCAAAGGCGATTTGCTGACGTCCTTCCGCGCCCACCAGTGCCCGCGTGCCTTTGTTCCAGTTGGCCGTTGCAAAGGGCCTGCTGTCCACCGGCGCCCAGATTCCGCCATCGCGGCGCTGGAAGCCGTAACCCGATGCCGAGACCCACAGGCCCATGGGCCGCGCGGTCACGACCGCTTCGTCGCGGGCGGCGGCAACGCGCGCGGCGAAGCGGTCGGCGTCCTCCACCACCCGGCCGCGCGGATCGGGCATGGCAAGAATGACGGCTGCCGAGATGAAGCCGATGATGGTCAGCACGACCATGAGTTCCAGCAACGTGAAGCCGCCCTGCGACCGATCAGAGATCGCCGGAGTGGATATCCGCATTTTCCTGATCCCCGCCCGGCTGACCGTCGGCGCCCAGCGAACTGATGTCAAAAGCGCCCTTGCGCCCCGGCACGGTATAGACATAGGCCCTGCCCCACGGATCGTCGGGCAGTTTCTTGATATAACCGCCCCGGCGATAGCGTTGCGGCTGCGCAAGCGAAGCCGGCGGGCTGAGCAGTGCCTGCAGGCCGTCGCTTGCCGCCGGGTAGGTCAGGTTATCGAGCCGATATTGCTCGAGCGCCTGCTCTATGGTGGCGATGTCCGCCTTCGCCTTTTCGACGCGGGCGGTGTCGGTCGCCGGGATGACGTTGATCGCCACGATCGTGGCCAGCAGGCCGATGATGACGATCACGACCATCAACTCCACCAGCGTGAAACCATGTTCGGCGGAGCGCCCGACGGCCGTCGGCCCTTCGTCGTCCTCGATCCCCGCGGCGCGGATATTCTTCCAGTTCGGCATTTTCACTCCTTCAAGCCCCGGTCAGGCTTTGCAGCTGCAAGATCGGCAGCAGGATGGACAGGATGATGACGGCAACGATGCCGCCCATCAGTATGATGATGACCGGCTCCAGCATCGCCAGCGCGGCGGAGGTGAAGCTGTCGAATTCCCGCTCGAGATAGTCGGCGGCGCGTTCCAGCATGGTGTCGAGCCGCCCGGCACTTTCGCCACTCGCAGCCAGATAGACCAGAAGCGGGGGGAATACGCCCGCTCGCCGAAGCGCCGCAGACAGGCTGCCGCCGCCCCGGATTGCCTCGACAATGTCGTCCGACGCCTTTCGCAGCACGCGGTTGTGCACCGTGTGCGCGGTCAGCGACAACCCTTCCATCAGCGGCAGGCGGCTTGCGACCATGGTCGATAGCGTGCGCGCCATACGTGCCGCATGCAGATCGCGGATCAGGCGGCCCAGCAAGGGCAGCCGCAGCAGCGTCGCGTCGAACCGATAGTGGAAAGCCTCGATCTTCATGGCGCGCCAGAGGCCCAGCCCGGCGATGCCGATCATCAGGAGCAGCAGCCACCAATAGCCCGCCAGGAAAGCCGAAACGGCCATCACTATCCGCGTAAGCAGGGGCAGGTCCTGGCCGACCGTGTCGAACTGTTCCACCACCTTGGGCACGACGAAGATCATCAGCGCAGCCACGACGCACACGGCGAAGGCAGCCAGCACCGACGGATAGGCGATCGCAGTCAGGACTTTCGAACGGATCACCGCCTGCCGTTCCATCAGGTCGGACAGACGTTCCATGATCGTGGGCAGGCTGCCCGAGCTTTCGCCGGCCGAAATCATGGCACGGTAGAGCGGGGGAAAGCTTTTCGGCTCCGCCCCCAGAGCGTCGGCCAGACGCCGCCCCTCCAATACCCCGCCATGCACCTTGCCCGCGATGGCACGAACATGGTCCTGCTCGCTCTGGCGACCGATCGTGCGCAGCGACTCCTCCAGCGGACTGACCTGGATCAACGTGGCAAGCTGACGAGTAAAGAGCGTGAGTTCCTTGGCACTGAGGCGCGGCGTGCGCAACGACAGGTTCGCTCGCCGCCTGGCCGCCTCCACTGCGCCGGGCTCCAGGCGCACGATGAACAGCCGACGCGCGTCAAGCTTGGCCCGCGCATCGTCGATCGTATCGGCCTTGATCTTCCCGACCCGTTCCTTCCCGGCCGGATCGATCGCCGCATAATCGAAATCAGCCATCGGAGATCGTTTCCACCTCTATCGCATCGCGGCGCGATACGCGAATGGCTTCCTCCGCCGTAGTCTGTCCATCGCGCACCAGCGCGCGTGCCGCCGATCCCAGGTTCGGCGCGTTGAGAAAAGCATGGCGTGCGATCAGCGATTCATCGCCGCCGTCATTGATGAGGCGGCGGATCGTATCATCCACGCGGATCGCCTCGAACACGCCGATGCGGCCCTTGTAGCCGGTGCCGCTACATTCCTCGCAGCCGCGCGCCCGGTAGATGATCGTGCCGAGATCAAAGCCCAGCAGCGCACTGGCCGACTTGTCCGCCTGCACAGGTTCACGGCAATGCTGGCACAGGCGCCGGACCAGCCGCTGGGCGATCACCGCCCGCAGGGTTGAAGCGAGCAGGAAGGGTTCGACCCGCATGTCGCGCATCCGGGTGATGGCGCCCACGGCATCGTTCGTGTGGACCGTCGACAGCACCAGATGCCCGGTCAGCGACGCCTGCACCGCAATTTCAGCGGTTTCGCGGTCACGAATTTCGCCCACCATCACAACGTCCGGATCCTGGCGCAGGATGGCGCGCAGCCCCGCCGCGAAGGTAAGCCCGACCTTGGCATTGACCTGCGTCTGCCCCACTCCCTCGATCGCATATTCGACCGGGTCTTCGACGGTCAGGATGTTGCGGCTGCCGTCATTGAGCTGACGCAGGCCGGCGTACAGTGTCGTCGTCTTGCCCGATCCGGTCGGACCGGTGACCAGGATGATGCCGTTCGGCTCGCTCAGCCCCTCGCGGAAGATGCGGTCCGGAGCCCCGGTCATGCCCAGCAGGTCCAGGTTCATGCCCGCATTCTCCTTGTCGAGAATGCGCAGCACCACGCGCTCGCCCGCCCGGCTGGGCAGCGTCGACACGCGCACGTCGAGCAGCTTGCCGCCCAGCGTCAGGCCGATGCGCCCGTCCTGCGGCACCCGCCGTTCTGCGATGTCTAGCCGCGCCATCACCTTGATCCGGCTTACGACGACGGGCGCGACATGGGGCGGCATGCGCAGGGTTTCCCGCAGCAGGCCATCGATCCGCATCCTGACGATCAGGCCCGTTTCATAAGGTTCGATGTGGATGTCAGACACGCCCTGCCGCGCGGCTTCGGCAATGATCCCGTTGATCAGGCGGATGGCGGGAGCATCGTCGGCGCTGTCCAGCAGGTCGTCGGCAGTAGGAATATCGGCAGCGAGGATATCCAACTCGTCGGCCCCGACCTCCAGCGATCCTGCCATCGCAGCCGCGCTCCCCTCCATCGCATAATGATCGGACAGATGGCGGTCGAACTGCGGCGGCTCCACGAACCGCACGTCGAAACTGCGTGCCAGATGGCGGCGCACCTCCAGCAGGACGCGCGGATCGCTGCCGTCGCGTACCGCGATCGTCAGGCGCTCGCCCTCCGGCGGCAACAACACCACGCCATGCTTGCGCGCGAAGGTGTAGGGAATGTCGATGGGGCGCGCTGCGGACGGCGCAGGCAAGATCGGCTCGTCGAAGCCTTCGGTCATCGCCCCCCTCCGCTTGCCGGTATCTCGACGGGCCGCACCACGCCGCTGGATTGGCGGACGGACGGCTCGATCACTTCCGGCGTCGCCTGCGCCTGGGGCTCGACCAGCGTGTCGCCCGGCTGCGGCGGCAGCGGCGGTGTCGCGCCCATATAGTCGCGCACCAGTTCGTCGATCGACGGCTCGATATCCGGGTTGCGATTGAGCTGCATGTTCCGGACATAGCCGTAGCGCTGTTGCGTCAGGCGCCGCGCGTCCTCCTTCGACTGCAGGATGGTGGGGCGGATGAAGACCATCAGGTTGGTCTTGGTCCGGCTGCGGCTGCGGCTCTTGAACAATTCACCGATACCGGGAATGTCGGACAGCAAGGGGATACGTTCGATGGTTTTTCGCTCATTATCGTCGAGCAGGCCGCCCAGCGCCAATATCTCGCCGTCGTCGACCGTCACGGTCGTCTCTATCTCGCGCTTGTTGATTACCAGATCGCTGTTGCTGTTGCTGACCGGGCCGGCGACGCTCGACACTTCCTGTCGCAGGAACAGTTTGATCGCTCCGCCGGTGTTGATCTGCGGCTTCACTTCCAGTTTTATACCGACATCCTGCCGCTGGACGGTACGAAACTGGTTGTCGAAATTCTGGCTCAGCGCCTCGCCTGTCGTCACAGGCACCTGCTGCCCGACCAGGATCGATGCCTTCTGGTTGTCCAGCGTCATCACCGACGGCGTGGACAGCAGATTGCTTTCGGTATCGGACTTCACGGCGTTGATGATCGCCCCGAAAATGCCGTTCTGGCCGATGCTGCCGCCCAGCCCCGCAATGGCGCCGGTCGCGCTTTGCAGGCTGTTGACCGCCGCTGACTGGAGCGTGCTCGCAAGGTCGTTGTTGGTCTGGGTCTCGGTCGTCGTGGTGGTCCCGTCGGCCGCGACCACGGTCGTTTTCGTCGTCCCCAGCCGATCGGCGGCATAGGCGCCCGCCAGGGTCAGCAGATTGGGCGAGGCGTTGGAATAGTTGGTCGCGGCGAAGCCCGTGCTGGTGCTGCCCAGCAGGAACTGGACGCCCAGCTTTTTTGCCGCCGCGTCGCTGATCTCGACGATGATCGCCTCCACCAGCACCTGCTCTCGCCGCGTGTCGATCTGCCGGATCGTTTCGCCCAGCATCCGCTGCACGTCGCTGTTGGCTGCGACGATGATCGCATTGGCCCCTTCGTAACGGGTGACGATAGCGGGTCCCCGCGTGGATATGCCGCCGCCCGACGATCCGGGCGATGCCGCAGCAGCCGGCACCGCCGCCTGCGATGCGGCCGATGCGTTCGCGGGCGCGCCGTCGGCCGGCGTTGCCGCGCTCACCGGCTGACTGGTCGATTGGCCGACCAGTTGCTGAAGCACCGGCAGCAGCTTTTCGGCGTCGGCATGTTCAAGCCAGTATACGCGGATTTCGGTTCCGCTTGCTGCCTGGCGGTCCAGTTCGCGCGCCATGGCGGCAAGGCGGGCGACGCTGTTGGCATCCCCCCGGATAGCAATGGAATTGCTGCTGTCGATCGGCACGACCGTAGCGACGGATGGCGCCGCATTCTCGCCACCGCCGGATGCGACCAGCGCCTGCAACGATGTCGCGATCTCCCGCGCGCCTGCATTTTTCAGCATGACCATCTGCGTGGCCGCGTTGTCACGATCGATCCGTGCGATCACCTGCCGGATGCGGGCGATGTTGTCGGCATAATCGGCGATCACCACGCTGTTGCCCGCGCGGTTGGCGGTTACGGATCCGTCCTTGCTTACCAGCGGTCGCAGCGTCTCCAGCGCGCTCTGCGCGTCGATCGATCGCAGGCGGAAGACTTCCGTGACGAAGCTGTTGCGGTTGGCCGCGCGGCCGACGCCGCTGGGTTGCCCGGCGGCGCCGTCGGCCGGCTGGATGCGATAGGCACCGCCCGGCGCGGGCACGGCGACCAGACCGTTCGCCCGCATGGTAGAAAGAAATATCTCGAAATATTCGGACCGGGACAGCGGCCGGTCGGTCACGACCGACACCTTTCCCTGCACGCGACTATCGATGATGAAAGTCCGTCCGGTCACCCTCGCCGCATCCTGGATGAAGGCACGGATGTCAGCGTCGCGCACGTTGAGCGTTTGCTGTGCCTGTAGCGGGGCGTGCAACGGTACGGCCAGCGCAAGCGCGATGGCGGCGGAAACAAGATATTTGCGAGTCATTGGCCTTGCACGATCAGGTTGACGGAAGCGACGGCGGCGCCGCGCTCCACGGTAAGGGACAGGCGCGCGCCCGGCGCGATCTGGTTCTGCAATGTCTGGAGGTCGCCGGCCGCACCGACCGGCTGGCCGTTGATTTTCGATATGATGTCGCCGGGGCGGAAGCCCGCTGCGGCGAAGCCGGGTCCGCGCGACGACAGGACCAGGCCGGTAACGCGTCCGTCTTCCATGCGCGGGGCAAAACCGACGTCGCGCTTCAGCATGTCGGCGGTCACCGGGCCGTCCACCTGGGGCGGCGGCGGCGCGCTCGCCCTATCCTGTGACGCTTCGGCCGGCGCCGTCGTCCCGACGGGCGTGGACTGGTCCAGGAATATCTGTTCCTCGGCGCCGCCACGGTCGATGCTGACATGATCGAAAGCAACGGCTTTCAAGACTACCCCGGGCATGATCTGATCGCCGACGGCATAACTGTTCTGCACGCCGTCGGGTGTGGCGATGATCGCCGATCCAAGTCCCGATCCTTCGTTAAGGCGAACGCCAAAGAGGGTGAGAGCCAGCGACGTGACCACGGCGTTGCCCGTCGCCTCGCGCGCGTCGGAACCAAAGAAGGGATCGAAGCTTGCGAACAGCGCCTGGCGCCCTGCCATCGGCATCAGTTGCGCCTGGCGGCCTTCCCAAGGTCCAAAGCTGCCGACCGGAGTGACGATCACCCAGGCGAAGCGCACGACCTGAAGCATCAGCAGCGCAAGCACGACACGCTCCGTCAACTTGAGCCAGTCCAAGGGCCGGGTAACGGCGCTCCATCCCCGGACCATGTCGCCGAACGGCACACGCATGATTTCACCAACCCCCTAGAGTGACGCATGCCTGCTAGGAAATATGCATTACGGACGAATGACGATTTTATGTCGCTTATATGACGTGGCGCCGGCGCGGCCCCAAAGACTTGCATTTTCCCGCACCAGCGATAGCAAGGCGGCAAATTTCGCACTGCACACTCATACGACCGGGAACAGTCATGTCCGATCTTGCCGTGCGCCCCTGCGCCCCGGATGCCGATCCAATCTGGATCGCCAGCCAGCCGCGCGTTCAGCGCGTGCCGAATCGCGATCTCACCCTTTTCATTCAGCGAAATTTCCTGTCAGCCGAGGAATGCGGCGCGCTGATGACGTGCATCGACGCGCAACGCCGTCCCTCGACCATCGCCGACGCCAATGGCGATGGTTATTTCCGGACCAGCGAAACCTGCGATCTGGACCCCAATGATCCGTTCGTCGCGACGATCGATGCGAAACTCGCTGCCTTCGCCGGTATTGACCCTGCATATGGCGAACCGATTCAAGGTCAGCGCTATGCGGTGGGGCAAGAATTCAAGGCGCACACCGATTACTTCGATCCCAAGGGCCTGGACTATGCCAAATATTGCTCGGTCGCGGGCAACCGGACCTGGACCCTTATGGTCTATCTGAACGAGCCGCGTGCCGGCGGCGCCACGCGCTTCACCAAGATCGGCAAGACGGTCCAACCGGAAACGGGCAAATTGCTGGCATGGAACAATCGTCTGGGTCCGGGCGAACCCAATCCCGCCAGTCTTCATCACGGCATGAAAGTGCGCGCCGGAGTGAAGCATGTGATCACAAAATGGTATCGTGAAAAGCCCTGGGGCTAAACGCCCCTGACGCGATGCTTCGTCGGCATATGGGGACGTTTCAGGTCCCCATGACGGCGATAGTTCGCGATGTTGCCGTTCCGACGATAAAATGACGGCCGATCCATGGGTGACATGGATCGGCCGATGCTTGTCGTGACGGCGGGTTTCGCCCTGCGGCCGTGACCGCCTAGAAGGCGACAGTCAGCGACGCCGCAATGGTCGTGCCGATCTTGTAGCGGTTGTAGAACACCTTGGTGCCGCCTTCTTCCTGGAACTCCTGATATTTCCGTCCCGTGAGGTTGCGCGCCTCCAGCTTGAACTCGCTGTTGACGCCGCCCGGCAGGGTGACAGCCTGACGCGCCACGAAATCCAGAGTCAGGCCCGGCTCTTCCTTGATGTCGGGTTGCAGGTTCGGCCCGCGGCTCGTGACGCGCGGGCTGGCATAGGTCAGCAACAGCGTCTGCTGCGACAGCCTGTCGGTGTCCTCAAGCCCGATCTGGAGGTTCACCAGATGATCCGACTGGCCCGTCAACGGCGCGCCGTCGATGAAATAGTCGGATGCTGCGGGCAGATCGCCGGTGGTGTAGGTGTAGGGGATGGTCGTGTCGCCCGCGCCCACCTTCAGTTTCGACTGGGTATAGGTATAGTTGCCGATCAGGACCAGGCGTCGGCTTTCGAAGAAGGGGCCGCTCAGACCATCCAGCGGGACATATTTCTGCGCCTCGACCTCGACGCCGTAAAGCGTTGCTTCCGGCGCGTTGGCGAAGCTGGTCGTGACCGCATAGGTGTCCGTAATGGTGGTATAGGTCTCGATCGGGTTGTCGATCTTCTTGTAGAAGGCCGACGCGGTGAGCCGCTCGTCACGGCTCATATACCATTCCGCGCGGATGTCGGCGTTCCACAGTTCGCTGTCCTTGAGGAACGGGTTGCCGCGATAGAAGCGGTTCGATTCCGTGTCGATGAACGGCTGAGCGATCAGTTCGCGGAATTGCGGGCGCGCGATCGTCTTGGATCCCGACGCGCGGAACTGCAAACCGCCGCCGGCATCGTAGGTCAGCGTCAGGGCCGGCAGCCAATAGTCGTTCTTGATCTGGTTGAACGGTATCACGCCGGTCGAATAGACATCGACGCCGGTCACCGACTGGCGGCCGCTTTCATAGCGGACACCTGCGTCGAAACTCAGGCCGGGGAACAGCTCCGCCTTCACCTGGCCATAGCCGGCATGCACCCGCAGCGCAGCATCATAGACCGGATAATTGCCCGAGAAATCAAGCAGACCAAGGTCGAAGAGCTGGATCGTGGCGTCGGACAGCAGATAGTCGGGACGTTCCTGTTGAACCGCGATCGGCAGATTGGTGGCATCGAAATGCAACTCGTAGCGCGACGAGGTGCGCTTCGTATCCGTGAACGCATAACCGGCCGTGACGTTGAAGCCCGGCGCAATCTTGTAGCTCAGGTCCGCGCCCGCCGACCAGAGATCCTCATTCAGGTCGCTGAAGGTAATCGACGCGTCGCCGCGCTGACGGTTGAGCGCGTTGACGAAACGATCCCCGACGGGATCGACGTCCAGGTCACGGTTGGTCCGGACATAGACGAATTCGCGCTCATAGGGCGCTTCCCGCTGCGAATTGGCATAGCCACCGCGGAGGTCAAGGCTCAAAGCATCGTTCAGCTTGAATTCGCCGACGAGCTGCGTGTCGATCAGCTGCCGCTCATACCAGGCGGTCTGCTGCGTCATATAATCGGCGCCCTGGATCTGGCCGTCATTCTGCCCGACAGAAAGCGCGCCGCGCTTGAGCGTGTCGCGGATATAAAGGTTGGTCCAGCGCAGCTTCTGGTCGCCCCACTCAAGGCCGACGCCGAGCAGGCCGTTGACCGTGATCTGGTTGTCGGTGATGACCTGATCGACGCTCTTGCCTGCGCCTTCGGACACCGTCAGCGATGCCTGTTGCAGGTTGGCGCGCGTGCGCCATTTGTTGCTGTATCCGGCGGTGGCGATGATGCCCAGTCGGCCGTCGCTGCCCACGTCGAACGCCGTTCCGGCATTGAGCGAGCCGGAGAAGTTGAACGGCAGGCTGTTGGTGCGCTGAAGCACCGACGTCTTGCTGTTCAGGAACTGCATCATGATCGCCTGCTGGTCGGCCCGCTCCATGTTGGCGAACGGCACGCCGCTGCCAAATGCATTCTTGAGCAGCGGCGGCACGTCGCGCGAACTGTCGTCAAAGCCGGTCCAGTCCGACTTGCTGCCATAATAGCTGTAGCCAAGCTGGCCGGAGGTTTCGGTGTTGGCCGAACTGCCGACACTCAGTTCCAGATAGGATTCGGTCGGAATGGCCTTGGTCGTCAGGTTGATGACGCCACCGCCGAATTCGCCGGGGAAATTCGCGGAAAAGCTCTTTTGCACCAGTGTCGACGCGATCACGCTGGTGGGGAAAATGTCGAGCGGGACGACACGCTTGAGCGGCTCGGGGCTCGGCAGCGGCGACCCGTTGAGCAGCGCCAGAGAATAACGGTCGCCCAAACCACGTACATAGACATAGCCGCCGGACACGACCGACAGGCCGGTCACGCGCTGGAGCGATCCAGCAATGTCGCCCTCCCCGGTACGCTTGATGTCCGCGGCCGACAGCACATTGACCACCTGGGGCGCCGACTGGGAAATATTGGCCGTCCGACGCCCCGTCACGACGATGTCGGAACCGGGAATGGACACATCGACCTGGTCCTCCTGCGCGGCGGCGGGGGCTGAAGCGGCCTCGCCAGCATCACCGGCAGTAGTGGCAGTGTCGGTCTGCGCCATCGCCATCGGGGCGGCTAGCGCGGTGGAAATCAGGAGCAGGCGCGCCAATGTAAGCGGCTTCGACATGCGAAATTCCCCCTTTTGGGATCTGTCTTGAGCAAGAAGGCGGGGAAGCGTCGGTTCACGCTCCCCCGCCCCTGTTGAGGTCAGGTGTCGATCAGGTCGTCGGGATCGCGGTGCAATTGCCGCTGGCGCTGCCGAAGCTGGCAGTGGCCGAGTTGCAGGTCCAGCCGGCATACCAGGTGTCGCCGCTGTCCTTCACCGCGCCGACATAATTTGTCGTGGTGAAGGCGCTGTCGATCGTCTTGGGGTCGGTGGCCGTGACGGCGGTTTCAGTTGCGCCGTTGATGAACAGGCTGGTCAGCGACGGCGTGTAGCTGATCGTGCTGTTCGGGCCGGCCTCGAAGATCGACTGGACGACAGACACATCCACACCGCCCGTGCCCTTGTACGGCGTGGAATTGCACTGCATCACGACCGAGATGTAGCGCGGCTTGCCCGCGTCCTGAAGGGTCGTGTCCGCATCGCGAACGGTGGTGGCGCTGTTGATGCGCAGGCAGGTCTGAGTCGGGCTGACGATGATGCCGTTCACCAGTGCCAGGTCGGCGCCGCCGCGCAGCAACATGGTCGCGCCGTCGTCACCGGTGGTCGACCGCTGGATATGCGTGAAGTTCGCGACCTTCAGATACTGGCGGGGCAGAGCGTCCTCGCTGGCATTGCTCTTCGTCGCCGAACCATTGGAGTCGGTTTCGAGGAAGGTGTCGCCGATATTGTTGCCTTCGCGCTGGACCGAGATCACGAACTGGGCCGTGCCGCGGAAACCGACATCGGTATCCAGATTGTCATCCTCGTTACCGGTGAAGACCAGATATTTGTAGTTCACCGCGCCACCGAAGGTTTCGATGCCGTCATCCGAACTGTTGTGCACCTGGATATGGTCGATCACGGTGCCGGTGCCGACGCCCGACGGGGTCAGGCCCTGAAGTTCCTTGCCGTCTGCAAGCACGAAACCCGAATAACGGATCTGGACATAGCTCATGCGACCCGAGCTGTCGGCATCGTTCGCGCCGCCGTAAAGGGCATTGCTGGTGCCTTCGGTGTCGCGCTCGCACGCCGTCGTGCCGGGCTCGGCCGCCGGTGCCTGGCAGTCGGTGATCTTGGCGCGGCCAAGCAGCACGACGCCGCCCCACTGGCCGGAAGACTGGTCCGTCGTGGTGCCCAGGACGTTTTCACGGCTGGTGAAGATGATGGGCTTGCTCGCGGTGCCCACGGCGTTGAGCTTGTTGCCGCGGTTTACGGCCAGATAGGCATTGCCGGTGGACGCGAACACGACAACGCCCGGATCAACCGTCAATGTCACGTCGGTGTTGGTGCTCGCGGCGCCCTGATCGGTGCCGACATCGACGCGGCCGGGAAGCGAATAAATGACGCCGGCCACCTTGGCGATGGCGGTCGAGCTGTTGAAGCGCGCGGGGAAGGCGCAGTTGCGCCATGTGTTGGTGCCGTCGGAAATGGTGCCCAGATCGCTAAGCTGGTCCGCTCCGGACAGCGTCGGGCAACTGTCGGCCGGCGTCACGCTGGTGGGCGTGGGGGTCGGCGTCGGCGTAGGGGTCGGCGTGGGCGTCGGCGTCGGCGTCGGGATGACGATAGTGCCCTCGCCCGGCGATGCAATGTCGTCCGCGCCGCAGGCGCTCAAGCCCACGCAGGCGCAGCTCGCCATCAAAATCGTATGGATTCGGTTGATCTTGGCCATGTCGTCTCCGCTTCCGGCTCTTGCCGGGTTGTTTGAACTGCGGAGCGCAGGGGTATTTACGAATCGGACTGACGCCCCCTGTCGCCCTCAGCGGTGGCAGTTAGGGAGGGGCGATGACAGCCTCATTCCTTTTCGATGACGAAATGGCGTCTGTAATATGACGATTTAAAGACGTTTATGACAATCGTGCGAACAGGGCGCCGCCCGATGGACGACGCCCTGTTCCGCAATGCGGAAATCCGCGATTATCTCAACGCGCGGCGTAGCTGGGATTCAGCCGGCCAAGCGCCCGCCGGGCCACCGTTCGCGACGATTCCTCCTCGCCATTCGCCAGCAGCAATGTCATTTCAGGGGCAAAGCCCGCAGCCCGGTAAGCCTCCCGTGCCTGTTTCGTTCGACCCACTGCGGCATAGGCGTTGCCGAGGTTGATCAAGCGAGCCGGGTCATTTTCACCATAGGGCTGCATCGGCTCCAGCTTGGCGAGCGCCGTTTCGAAGCGGCCTGCAAGGAGGGATTGAGCCGCCAGCATCCCGTCGGGCGAACCGACGACGACCAACTCTTCCGACGCCGCGGCTGCGACCCCCGGCACCAGAGCGACGACAGCGAAACCCAACGCTATGGCAAGCTTCTTCACAGATTTTCTCCCGGCAAAACTTTCTAATATAGCTGGGATTATTTCATTGATATGACATTGGCGCAAGGCGCGACAAAAGCTTAAAATTCCATTTTCTTAGGCGTATTTTCAAGTGGTTATAAGTTTTACATGATAATGTCATAAAACTGCAATTTAAGCGGATCGGTTAAAAGCACCGATTCGAATCGACACAGAGCGTCGACAGGTCGCACCCGGTCTGTGATCCATCTTCATGGGAAAGGTCCGGAGGCTTCTGTTGCCCGGCGCCTCCGGGGGCCGCTGAATTCCCTTCTGTTGCCCGGTGGGTTCAACCGCGTTCTTTTTGGGTAATGTCAGGCCGTGAGGCCATCAATTACGCAGCAAGAGCAAGAGCCTCGTTATCGTTGGCACTTGTGAGTTTTGAACCTTTTTACGGCTTACTCAGGCCGGGTAAAAACACCGCTTTTCAACACACGTCGATCCTAGTTCGGCCCCATCAGAACCCCCGCGGGCCTTGTCGACCGGGCGGGAAATTTGGTGGAGCCGCCGGGTACTGCCCCCGGGTCCGCTGCGCCTATTGCACGATATAGTTTATCACCATAGCCGGGCGAACCCGGCACCTGCCTATATGGAGCGGTCGGCCGCCTTTATCAAGCGCCGGGCCGACAATCGCCCGGAACATCCCTCAATCCGCGAACAGCAGCGCCGGTGCCTCCAGCAGGCGCCGCACCGCCTGAACGAAGCTCGCCGCGTCCCAGCCGTCCACGACACGGTGGTCGCAACTGATCGAAAGGTTCATCAGCTTGGCCGCGACCACGTCCCTGCCCCGGAATATGGGCCGTTCGATCACCCGGTTCGGACCGATGATCGCAACTTCCGGCCGGTTGATGACCGGCGTGGTCGCAATCCCGCCCAGCGGACCCAGCGACGTCAAGGTCAATGTGGACCCGGACAGTTCGTCCGACCTGGCCTTGCCGCTGCGCGCCGCTTCCGCCAGGCGCCGGATCTCGTCGGCAAGCTGCCACACATTGCGATCCTGCGCATCGCGGATCACCGGCACCATCAGCCCCGCATCCGTCTGCGTCGCCAACCCGAGATGGACGGCCCCGTGCCGGGTCACCACGCCCGCTTCATCGTCGTAGCGAGCATTGATCATGGGAAATTCCGGAACGGCCTTGCAGATGGCGACGATCAGCAACGGAAGCATCGTCAGTTTGGGCCGCTCGCCGCGATTCGCGTTGAGTTGTTCGCGCAAGGCCTCCAGCGCGGTGACGTCTATTTCCTCGACATAGGTGAAATGCGGAATGTGCCGTTTCGACGCGGCCATATTCTCCGCGATCCGCCGACGCATCCCGATGACCTTCACAGGCTCATCCTGCCGTCGGGCGGATCGTCCTGCCGGGCGATAACCCTGTCTCTGTCCGTAGAGCAGATAGGCGTCCAGATCGGCATGCCTGACCCGGTCGCCGGTCGTTTTTACCTGAGCGAGATCGATGCCCAGTTCCCGGGCGCGCGCACGAACCGCCGGCGACGCGAGGATGGCATGGTCGCGCGTCGTCGCATCGCCATCCGCAATGGCGGCAATTTCCGGCTCGTCGGCAATGTCCCCGCGCGGTTCGGGACTCCCGGCTCCCTCGTGCACAGCAGCGTCACCCGGCGTTTCTGCCTCGATCAGGTCGCGCGACGGCGCCGGGGCCGCGGAGGCCTCACCCTCTGTCTCGATCTCGACGAGCATGGCCCCGATCGACACCTGATCGCCCGGTTCGCCTGCAAGTCTCAAGACGGTGCCGGCAACAGGACTTTCCATCTCCACGGTCGCCTTGTCCGTCATCATGTCGGCGATGGGCTGATCCTCCTCGACACGGTCGCCGACGCGCACGTGCCATCCGACGATCTCCGCCTCGGAAATGCCTTCGCCGATGTCCGGCAGCTTGAATGTAAAGAGAGCCATGACGCTCAGTCCTTCATGATCTTGGTAATGGCTTCGCGGATACGCACGGGGCCAGGGAAATAGGCCCATTCCAGGCTGTGCGGATAAGGCGTGTCGAATCCGGTGACGCGCTCGATGGGTGCCTCCAGATGATAGAAGCACCGCTCCTGCACCTGGCTGAGCAGCTCGGCGCCAAATCCGCTCGTCCGCGTCGCTTCGTGGACGATGAGGCAGCGACCGGTCTTCTTCACCGATGTCTCTATCGCTTCGATGTCTAGCGGCACCAGGGTACGCAGATCGAGTATCTCTGCATCGACGCCGGTGGCTGCGACGGTGTTTTCGACGACATGTACCATCGTGCCGTAGCACAGGATGGTCAGCGCTTCGCCCGCGCGCGCGATCCGCGCCTTGCCCAACGGAATGCGATAATAGCCCTGCGGCACCTGCGCCTCGGGATGCCCGGCCCAGCTTTTCGCCGGGGTATCGTAATGGCCGTCGAACGGGCCGTTATAGATGCGCTTGGGCTCGAAGAAGATGACCGGGTCATTATCCTCGATCGCGGCGATCAGCAGGCCCTTGGCATCGTAGGGCGTCGACGGGATCACCGTCTTGACGCCCGACACATGGGTAAAAATGCCCTCGGGCGACTGGCTGTGCGTCTGCCCGCCGAATATGCCGCCGCCAAAGGGCGAGCGCACGGTGAGCGGCGAAATGAATTCGCCCGCCGAACGATAGCGCAACCGTGCCGCCTCGCTCACCAACTGGTCCAGCGCAGGGTAGATGTAGTCGGCGAACTGGATTTCCGGCACGGGGCGCAGGCCATAGGCGCCCATGCCCACCGCAACGCCGATGATCCCGCACTCGGTGATCGGCGTATCGAATACGCGGTTCTTGCCATATTTCTGTTGCAGCCCGGCGGTCGCGCGGAACACCCCGCCGAAATAGCCGACATCTTCCCCCATGACGACAACGTCCGGGTCCCGATCCATCATCACGTCCATGGCGCTGTTGATCGCCTGGATCATGTTCATCTGTTTCGCGTCCACACGCGATTCCGCATTCACGACGGCGCTCGCCGCCACCGGTTCGATCGCTTCGCTCACAGGCCCGCCGCCTTCCATTCGTCCAGCATTTGCTGCTGCTGTTCCTTCAGGTGCCAGGGCATGTCCTCGAACACATCCTCGAACAGCGTCTCCATCGGATGATGCAGGCCATGGCCCAATATGCCGTTCTTTTCGGCTTCGCGCGCGGCATCCCGGACCATTTCGGCCAGTTCCCGGTCCATCGCCGCGTGGCGCTCGTCGTCCCATATCCCCTGGGCGATGCAATGCTGCTTCAGCCGGGCGATCGGATCGCCCAGCGGCCAAAGAGTGCTTTCCTCGGCCGACCGGTACGCGCTGGGATCATCGGACGTGCTGTGCCCCTCGACGCGATAGGTAAAATGCTCGATCAGCGTCGGCCCGCCATTGGCACGGGCCCGGTCGGCGGCCCAGCGCATCGCCGCATAGACGGCGAGCACGTCGTTGCCGTCGACCCGCAACCCGGCGATGCCATAGCCGATCGCGCGCGCCGCAAATGTGGTCGATTCAGCGCCCGCAAATCCCGAAAAGCTGCTGATCGCCCACTGGTTGTTCACGACATTCATGATGACAGGCGCGCGATAGACGCTGGCGAAGGTGCATGCCGAATGGAAATCGCCCTCCGCCGTAGATCCCTCCCCGCACCAGGTCGCCGCGATACGCGTATCCCCCCTGGCCGCGCTTGCCATCGCCCAGCCGACGGCCTGCGGATATTGAGTCGTCAGGTTGCCGGAAATGGAAAAGAAGCCTGCGTCCCGCGCCGAATACATGATCGGCAACTGGCGGCCTTTCAGCCGGTCGCCCTTGTTTGAATAGATCTGGTTCATCATGTCCACGATGGGCCAGTCCCGAGCGATCAATATGCCCTGCTGCCGATAGCTGGGAAAGCACATGTCGTCGCGCGCCAGCGCCAGCGCCGCGCCGATCGACACCGCTTCCTCGCCGGTCGACTTCATGTAGAAGCTGGTCTTTCCCTGCCGCTGCGCGCGGAACATGCGCGCATCGAAGGCCCGCGTGAGCGCCATGTAGCGCAGCATCCGGAGCAGCGTTTCAGGCGGCAGCTTCGGGTTCCAGGCCCCAACTGCCCGCCCGTCCTCATCAAGCACGCGGATCAGGCCATAGGCCATTTCACGCATCTCCGCCGGCTGCGCTGCCTCGTCCGGCCTGGGCTGGCTGCCGGCAGCGGGAATGTCGAAATGGGTGAAGTCGGCGCTCTCGCCCGGACGTGCGGGCGGCTCAGGCACATGCAGGCGCAGCGGCGGCAGGTTACGTCCCGCCGACGCTGGCGCGCCATCCGAATCCTCGGGACCAGTCATCCAGCCTCCTATTGTGCGTTGCAATAATATTGCGTTACGCAGATATTATATTTCAACGCCGCAAAAGGCAAGCCTTACTGACCCATATCCCTCCTCACATGCCATCGCGGCCGTGCTGCCAAAATGGCATCACACCGCCACGGGCGCCGGAATATGGCTTTGCGGCGTATAATCCACCACCTCGAAATCCTCGATCCTATAGTCGAAAATGCTTGAAGGCCGACGATTGATCCGTAGCTTCGGGCGTCCCGCCGGAATACGCGACAATTGTTCGTCCACCAGCGAGGCATGATTGAGATAGAGGTGCACGTCGCCCCCTTGCCAGACCACGTCGCCCGGCTCGAGGTCGCATTGCTGCGCCAGCATCCGCGTGATCATCGACAATCCGAAAATATTGAAGGCGAATCCCAGTCCCAGATCGCAGCTTCGCTGGAACAACAGTCCGTTGAGTTTCCCGTTCGCCACCTGGAACTGATAGGTCATGTGGCAGGGCGGAAGCGCCATCCGCCCCACTTCGGCGACATTCCATCCGGTAAAAAGCAGCCGACGCGAACCGGGCGTTTCGCGAATGGCCCGAACCAGATCGGAAATCTGGTCATGCCCTTTCCCCGCCTTGCGATACAGCCCGTCGCCCACCGGCTCATATCGGGGCCAGTTCACCCACTGTGCCCCATATACGGGCCCCAGGTCGCCCCACTGACGGGCAAAGGCGTCATCCTCGACGATACGCGCCTCGAAAGCCTCGCGGTCGATCGCCTCTCCGGTCGCCCGGCGATAGGCGTCGAGCGGCCAGTCGGTCCAGATATGCACGCCCTGGCGCACCAGTTCGCGGATATTCGTGTCGCCCGTCAGGAACCACAGCATCTCGCGCGCTGCCACCTTCCAATAGACCCGCTTCGTCGTGAGCAGCGGCACGGCCTCGTCATCCAGCGAAAAGCGCATAGTCGCACCCAGAATGGACCTTGTTCCCACGCCGGTCCTGTCGATCCGCTCGTCACCATCGCGCCATACCCGGCGCATCAGGTCCAGATATTGTTGTTCGTAATGGGGCTGGGACATGGCGGTGTAGACTTCATCCTGAAGTGACTCGGATGAAATCGCTCTAAACGAGGCGGCCGCCGCCGCCAACCGAGCCGTCGGATCGAACCCGCCGACAGGCATTCCGAAACGGATCGGGTTGCGGATGCGAGGCCGGTCGCCGCGGCATCATGCTGCGTCGGATGATTCACGCTGCGATGTTTGCAATCCTCGATGAAGGCTGGCAGCCCCGGATATGGCAACCGGCCGGGCCTGACTGGACCGCCGTCACCAGGGCGCTGCTCGCTCAGGGAAGCCGATGGCTCGCGCTGGTGCAGCTTCGTTCGGGCATGGCCTCGCCGGTGCCCATGCCGGGCGACGTGGCGCTGACACGCGCCCTGTTCCGCCATCTTCGCCTGCTCGACATGCATCTGGTCGACCATCTGATTGTTCAGGGCGATACGCACTTCAGCTTCCGCGCGCGCGGCCTGCTCTGAACTTCGCAAAAAAAGCGTCATTGAGCGCTTGCCAGCCCGGAAAGCCCTCACTATAGGCGCACTCCTGCCTTACGAGGCCGCTTCCAAGGCGGCATCGTTCTCGGTCGGGGAATAGCTCAGCCTGGTAGAGCACTGTCTTCGGGAGGCAGGGGCCGGAGGTTCGAATCCTCTTTCCCCGACCACATTATTCTGCGCATTCACGCGGATATTTCGGCCGGTTACGCGACTCTGTCGACCATGTAGAAGTCCCGCAGCGCCCGCGCGTCGTGCAGGGCGTTGTGCGGCACGCGACTGTTGGCCGCAGCGCTGAAACCCGCCGCATTGATGAGTTCCAGCTTCAGGCCGAAATCGACACCCGCCATGCGGCCAGGGCCAGTAACCAGCAACGCACAGAAATGCGCAAGATCCTCGGGCCAGTCCGCGATGATGACCGGGTCCTCGTCCCCTGCAAGATAAGCGGCGACCAGGTCGGCCGCCTCAACCCGGTCCAGTTCATGATCGGTGCCTGCGGGCACGTGCCGCAGATAGGGAATGACATGGCTTTCCACCCAGGGCTCTATCTCGTCAGGCAGCGGCATGGAGACGTAAAGTTCCTGGTCGCCATGTTCGGGTACCAGCGCGACGCTGATCAGCGTTCCGCCAAAGCCGTTGAATTCGGTGTCGAGAAAATAGCGCATGAAGAAGAAAAGGCCCGTCCATATCCATGTTGATGCGGCGATCATCGCCGGAGTCGAGGAATGCGATACCATCGACGACGAATGGCTGGCCATATCGCCGAGCCGGTGTCCGACCGCCTGTAGCATTTGCGCGACGGAAGCCAAGATGCCATGCGGAGCCGAACTCACGGAAAGGGAAAAATGACGCCGCGCGAATATCTGGGGTCCGCCGCCGTGCCGGGCGGGCAGGAACTGAAACTCTATCGGCGAGGCAGCGATTTCATGATCGTGCTCGACCGCAACGAGTTGATGAGCAGCCGCATGAGCGGCTCCGAAAAGCAACTCGCGCTGATGACCATAGATCGATTGGCCGGGCGCAAGGCGCCGCATCTGCTGATCGGCGACTATGGCATGGGCTTTACCCTGCGCGCGGCGCTGGGGGCGCTTGACGGCTCTGCGCAAATCACCGTGGCCGAACTGGTGCCTGAGATCATCGAATGGGCGCGTGGCCCGATGACCGACCTGGCCGCCGGTTGCCTGGACGACCCGCGTGTGCGCCTGGTGCTTGACGATGTCGTGCATGTTATCGCGGCGGGCCACGGCCGCTATGATGCAATCCTGCTCGACGTCGACAATGGCCCGGACGGCCTGACCGCCGCCGCCAATGACCGGCTCTACAATGGCAAGGGGCTGGATGCCGCGCGCGCCGCGCTGAAACCGGGCGGCATCCTCGCCGTCTGGTCCGCCGGCTCCGACGATGCCTTTACTCGCCGCCTGCGTGGCGCCGGTTTCGACGTCGATGAGGTGGCCGTCCGCGCGCGCGACAATGGCAAGGGGCCACGGCACATCATCTGGTTTGCGCGGAAGCGTTGAACAGCCGCCTTGCGAAGATGCGCCCGCGCGGGCCATAGATGCATCAACCGACACGCCAGGCCAGAAGGATGCCGGAGTGATAGAGACCGTAGCGACCACCCCTTTTACCGACCAGAAGCCCGGCACGTCCGGATTGCGCAAGAAGGTTCGGATATTCGCCCAGCCCCATTATGCGGAAAATTTCATCCAGTCGGTGTTCGACAGCCTTGAAGGGTTCGCCGGCAAGACACTGGTGGTGGGTGGCGACGGCCGCTACCTCAATCGCGAGGTCATCCAGACCGTCCTGAAAATGGCGGCCGCCAACGGCTTTGGACGCGTGCTGGTGGGTGCGGGCGGCATCCTGTCCACCCCGGCCGCCTCGCACCTGATCCGATCGTCGGGCGCGTTCGGCGGGCTCATCCTGTCCGCCAGCCACAATCCCGGCGGTCCGGACGAGGATTTCGGCATCAAATATAATATCGGCAACGGCGGCCCGGCGCCGGAGAAGGTGACGGACGCGATCAACGCCCGCACGCTGACGATCGACAGCTACCGCACGCTCGACGCGGCGGATGTCGACATCGACAGAATCGGCACCAGCCGGCTTAGCGACATGACCGTAGAGGTGGTCGATCCGGTCGCCCTTTATGCCGAATTGATGGAAAGCCTGTTCGATTTCGACGCGATCCGCGCGATGATCGCCGGCGGCTTCACCCTCGCCTTCGATTCCATGAGCGCCGTTACCGGCCCGTATGCGACGGAGATTTTCGAAACCCGCCTCGGCGCGCGCGCCGGCACGGTGATGAACGGCACGCCGCTCCCCGATTTCGGCCATCATCATCCCGACCCTAACCTGGTCCACGCGAAACAGCTCTATGACCGGCTGATGGCCACCGACGCGCCCGATTTCGGGGCTGCCTCCGATGGCGACGGGGACCGCAACCTCATTATCGGCCGCCACTGCTATGTCACTCCCTCGGACTCGCTGGCGGTGCTTGCCGCCAACGCGCATCTCACCCCCGGCTATGCCGACGGGCTCAAGGGCATTGCCCGCTCCATGCCGACCAGCGGCGCGGCCGACCGGGTCGCGCAGAAGCTCGGGCTGCCGCTATATGAAACACCGACCGGCTGGAAATTCTTCGGCAACCTGCTCGACGCCGGCATGGCGACCATCTGCGGCGAGGAAAGCGCCGGCACCGGGTCCGACCATGTGCGCGAAAAGGACGGCATCTGGGCCGTGCTGCTCTGGCTCAACATCCTTGCCGTCCGCCGGCAAAGCGTCGCTGCGATCATGGCAGACCATTGGGCAACCTACGGCCGCAACTATTACGCCCGCCACGATTATGAGGCGATCGCCAAGGACCGGGCCGACGCGCTGATGACCGCGCTGCGCGGCAAGCTGGACAGCCTGCCGGGCACATCGAACAGCGGCGGCATGGTGAAGAGTGCCGACGACTTCGCCTACACCGACCCGACAGATCAGTCGGTCAGCCGCAACCAGGGCATCCGCATCCTGTTCGCGGATGGCTCGCGCGTGGTGTTCCGCCTTTCGGGCACGGGCACCGAAGGAGCAACGCTGCGCGTCTATATCGAGCGCTATGTCGCCCCAGGCGGAGATCTCGCGCTGGACACCGGCGATGCGTTGGCGCCTCTGATAGCCGCCGCGCAGGAGATCGCGGACATCAGCGGCTTCACCGGCATGCGCGGACCCAGCGTCATTACCTGAAACGCCCGATGCGGTCCGGCTGGCGGACAGCGGCCCTGTCGTTCGTCTGACCGGCAGACTATGCCATTTGCCATGATGACCGAAGCGGCCGCCCGCGACACCCTGAGACGCGCCCTTGCGGAAATCGGCTTCGCACGGCTTCCGGCGGCGGAATGTTTCGCCCTGCTGGATGTCGAAGCCGACGACTGGCGCCAGTTTGCAGACAGCTGGAACAATCTGGGTCCTGATCTCTACATGGCCGATGGCGGGCGCTATCGCCGGCGCCGCCACGCCACACTATTCAGCGAATATGGCCGGATCGTCCGCCAGAGCCACCAGCCGCACTTCCAGAGCCGCGACTATAACCCCCTGAACGGCGATGTTCAGCGCTGGTTCGACCCGGTCGCTTCCGCCACCGTCGAGAACCCCGTGATGCCCGCCGTCTTTCGCCTCTGCCTGCATGCATTCGACCCGTCGGGCGCGGGTCGCTGGCACATCGAAATGCACCAGTTCAGGATAGAGGCGCAAGAGGGGTCGTCGGGACGCCCCACGCCCGAAGGAATGCATCGCGACGGGGTCGACCATGTTTTCGTGATGCTGATCGACCGACATAATGTGCGGGAAGGCGTGACCCGCATCGGCACGGCCGACGGCACGCCGCTGGGGGAATTCACGCTGGCCGATCCCGGCGACGCCATGATGGTCGATGATCATCGCATCTTTCATGGCGTCACCGAGATCCACGCCATAGATCCCCGACAGCCTGCCTGGCGTGACGCGCTGGTGGTGACGTTCGCGACGACGTAAACCGCTATTTGAGCAGCACCAGTTCCTCCGCCATGCTGGGATGGAGCGCCACCGTGTCGTCGAAATCCTGCTTGGTCAGGCCCGCTTTCACCGCCACCGCGGCAGCCTGCAATATCTCGGGCGCATCCGGGCCGATCATGTGCAGACCCACGACACGATCGGTCGTCGCATCGACGACCATCTTGTAGAGCGCGCGTTCTTCGCGCCCGGCCAGGACATTCTTCATCGGTCGAAAATCCGATGTGTAAATCTTGACCGTGCCCAGCGTGTTGCGCGCCTGCGCCTCGGTCATGCCGACGCCCGCCAGCGGCGGATGGCTGAATACGGCGGAGGGCACGCACCCATAATCGACGGTGCGGGGGTTGTTCCCGAACAGGGTGTCGGCGAATGCGTGTCCCTCGCGAATCGCGACGGGCGTCAATTGCAGACGGTCGGTTACGTCGCCCACCGCGTAGATGCTGTCGCAACTGGTCCGGCTATACTCGTCGACCTTGATCGCGCCCTTGTCGTCCAGTTCGACCCCGGCCGCCTCCAGCCCCAATCCGTCCGTATGCGGCCGGCGCCCGGTGGCGAACAGGACCACATCCGCCGGGACCGGATCCCCGTCCTTGAAGCGGACGCAGAGCGTGCCGTCCTCATTCTTCTCGACCTTTTCCATGTGGGCGTTGAACCGGAAGTTGATGCCCTTCGTCATGGAAATCTGAAGCAGGCGGTCGCGGACCGATTCGTCATAGCCGCGCAGCAGCGTGCCGCCACGATTGACCATGGTCACATGACTGCCGAACTGGTGGAAGATGCCGGCGAATTCGTTGGCGATGTACCCCCCGCCGACGATCACGATGCGACCGGGGCATTCATCGAGATGGAACACCTCGTTCGACGTGATGCCATGTTCGGCACCCTCGACATCGGGCACGACCGGCCAGGCACCGGTAGCGACCAATATATATTTCGCGCTGATTTCGCGCCCGCCGGCCAGCTTGACCGAATGCGGTCCCGTAACCGTCGCCCGCTCCGCGATCAGTTCCACCTTGTGGTTGTCCAGCGTGTTCCGGTACAACCCTTCCAACCGGTCGACATCGGCCAGCACATTGTCACGCAGCGTCGTCCACTCGAAATCGCAATCGGGCACATTCCAGCCGAACCGACGCGCATCCTTCAGATCCTCGGCGAAATGCGCGCCATAGATCAACAGCTTCTTGGGCACGCACCCGCGGATGACGCAGGTACCGCCGACCCTGTGCTCCTCCGCCACGGCCACCTTCGCCCCATGGGCCGACGCGACGCGCGACGCGCGGACGCCGCCCGATCCGGCGCCGATGACGAAAAGGTCGAAATCATAGTCGCTCATGCCTGCCTCCGCTGGGAATGCGGCGGATATGGCGGCTGGGGGGACCAGTTACAAACGGGATTTTCTGCCTCTTCATATTCGCCGAGGGCGCGGGAGCTTCAGCGCCCCAAAGCCAGGTCGATCAGCGCCATCGTCGACGGATCGAATCCTCGCGGACCGTCCGCCTCGATGGATCTGGCGATTTCCTTGCCCAGTTCCACGCCGAACTGGTCGAACGGATTGATGCCCATCAGGACGGCATTGGCGAAGGTGCGATGTTCGTAGAAGGACAGCAGCGCGCCCAGGGTCTCCGGCGTCACATCGTCCAGCAGGATGGTGGTCGATGGCCGGTTGCCGGGATAGGCTCGCGCCGGATCGCTGTCGTTCGCGCGCCCCTGCATCAGCGCGGCGCCCTGCGCGAAGCAATTGACCAGCAACGCCCGGTGATGGGCCGGATCAAGCGCATGCCCCGGCTCGATCGAGGCGATGAATTCGACCGGCGTCAGGACCGTCCCCTGATGCAGAAGCTGGAATACCGCATGCTGCGCATCGGTGCCGACGCCGCCCCAGGTTATGGGCGCAGTCGGCCCCTCGACAGGGCTGCCGTCGCGGGTCACGCTCTTTCCGTTGCTCTCCATTTCCAGTTGCTGGAGATAGGATGGCAGCAGCGCCAGCCGTTCGTCATAGGCGAACAATGCACGCGACTGGCACCCCATCACCCGCGCATAATATTGGTCGACAAAGGCCGCGATCAGCGGAGCGTTCTGCGCCGGAGGAGACAGGCGGAAATGCCGGTCCATCGCCGCCGCGCCCTCCAGCAGGCTCTCGAACGCGTCCCATCCCAGCGCAAGAGCGGCCGGAAAGCCGATCGACGACCAGAGCGAATAGCGGCCGCCCACGCTTTCGGAAAATGGCAGGATCCGGGTTTCGTCGACACCCCATTCGATCGCCTTGTCCGGCGCCGCGGTCAAGGCAATGACGCGGCCATAGGGATCGTCCACCCCCGCTTCGACCATCCAGTTGATCGCGCTTGCCGCGTTCAGCATCGTTTCGGTCGTGGTGAACGTCTTTGATGCGACAGCGATCAGCGTCGCATGCGGATCGAATCCTTCGATCGCCCGTTCGAGCGCGGTCCCGTCGACATTGGATACGATGGCGACGTCGTAGCGCACGCCGTCACCGTCCAGCGCGTCGACGATCAGCTTTGGCCCAAGCGCAGATCCGCCTATGCCGATGTGCAGGATGTGCCGCACATCGCCCAAGGCACCCGCCTCGATCGCATCGATCAGCCCGCGCATACGGCTGTGCAGCATCTTCGCCCGGGCGACGCTTTCCGGATTGCCCTCGCCGCGTTCGGCCGGATGCTCGGCCGCCCGCCCTTCGGTGTTGTTGACGGCGGCGCCCGCGAACAGCGCATCGCGCTGCGCGGCGAAGCCCCGGGCGTCCGCAAGTGCCAGAAATTCATCCATCGCCGCATCGGTCAGATGCGTCTTGGACCAGTCGAAACGTATGGCCCCCTGCGCCAGGACGAATTTCGACAGGCGGTCCGGATCGGTATCGAAAACGGTCTTGAGTTCGGGCTGTGGCAGCGCGGCGATCGCCGCGATTGCAGAATTGGGCATTCTCATTCCCCCTCATGACATTGGTCGAAAGCGACGCCGCGCCGGTCGATTCCCGCTCTGCTTAGACGCGTGCGCGACGCATTGCACCATGCAGCGTGCTTGACGCGGGGTTTACGAGGCCGCAAAAGCCGCGACGGCCTCTTTGCGGGCCGAAACGAAGGAAATGACGGGCACGCATGAGCGCAAAATCGGAAACGCGGGACTTCCTCTGGTTTCTCGCAAAGCTGGCGGTATTCGTCTTCATCCTGCGCAGCTTCATCGTTTCGCCCTTCAACATTCCGTCGGAATCGATGCAGCCGCGCCTCCTGATCGGCGATTATCTGCTCGTCGCCAAATGGCCCTACGGCTATTCGCGCTATTCGCTGCCCTTTTCCGTACCGCTCATTCCCGGCCGGATTTTCGCCTCCACGCCGCAGCGCGGCGACGTGGTGGTGTTCAAGGCACCGCCCAACCAGAAGAACGACTATATCAAGCGGGTGATCGGCCTGCCGGGGGACATGATCGCCGTGCGGGGCGGCACCGTCTATCTGAACGGCCAGGCGATCCCCAAGCAGAAGGTCGCCGATCTGGTTATCCCGGTAACGCCGAACATGGTCGACGCCGCGCAGAAGGAAGGTAGCCCGTCGCCCTGCTATCGCGCCAAATTCGAGGAGGCGGCGGCCGGCGGCGGGCGGGAATGCCGCTATCCCCAATATCGCGAAACCTTGCCGGGCGGCAAAAGCTACAATGTCCTGGACCTGGTGCCGGACGGGGCCGCTGACGACCGCGACACCGTGCTCGTTCCCGAAGGACATCTCTTCATGATGGGCGACAATCGTGACCGCAGCGCCGACAGCCGCTTTCCCGCGGTGGACGGCGGCGGCATCGGCCTGGTTCCGGAACAGAATCTTGTCGGCAGGGCGATGATTTCGGTCTTTTCGACCGACGGGAGCGCCAACTGGCTGCTGCCCTGGACATGGTTCACCGCCGCGCGCTGGAACCGCATCGGGGAGGGTTTTTGAACAGGCCCGACACGGACGGGTGGCTGGCGGCGCTCATCGGCCGCGCGCCGCGCGATCGGGCCGCCTTCGTGCAGGCACTGACCCATGGCAGCGCCAATGCCGTCAATTATGAGCGGATAGAGTTTCTGGGCGACAGGGTGTTGGGCCTGCTGATCGGCGAATGGGTCTACGAACGGTTCGCCAACGAGCCGGAAGGCAAGCTTTCACGCCGGTTCAACGCGCTGGTATCCGGTGAAACCTGTGCGGAGGTCGCCCGTCGCGCGGACGTGCCCAAGCATGTCATATTGGGCAAGCAGGCGCGGGACGACGGCGCGGCCGACAGCGACAATGTCCTGGGTGACGTCATGGAGGCACTGATCGGCGCCCTCTATCTGGAGGGCGGACTGGACGAGGCGCGAATATTGGTCCGGCGGCTCTGGGGCGACCGCGTCGATACCCAGACAAGCGCGCCGCGCCATCCCAAGTCCGCACTCCAGGAATGGGCCGCGGCCAACCGGCGCAAGCCGCCCGAATATAGCCTGACGGATCGGTCGGGGCCGCATCACGCGCTGCGCTTCACCGTGACGGTCGCGATCAAGGGCGCGGGCGAGGCCACGGCAACCGGCGGATCGAAGCAGGAGGCCGAAACCGCTGCCGCGAAAGCGCTGCTGGAGAAGCTGGCGGGCTAGGGAAGCCTGCAAAAGCCGTTCACGCTGAACTTGTCGAAGCGCTCCACTTCTTCTTTTTCGCGCGTGATGCCCTTCTGGACCTACATGTTCCATTGCGCGGACCGCAGTTTCAACATGGGTCACGCCGATAATCTCGAAGCCCGCGTCACCCCGAATGAGCAAGGCCAAATCTTGGGCTGCACGCAAACCGGGCGGCCGATAAAACTGGTCTGGTCGCAGCCGTTCGCCACGCGTATGGAAGCGCTTGAGGCCGAGCGGCGGATCAAGGGCTGGAGCCGGGCGAAGAAACCGGCTCTGATCAGGGAGGATTGGCCATTGATCGCCAGCTTGGCGTGATCGAACACGGAAAAGTAAGGCGCTTTGACACGCTCAGCGCGAACGGAGTTAAGTTTGGAAAGGCCAGAATTTCAATCATCCCAGCGCTGCGGCGTTGTCGCCGTGGTCGGCGCGCCCAATGCCGGAAAATCGACGCTGGTCAATGCGCTGGTCGGGCAGAAGGTGGCCATCACCAGCCCCAAGGCGCAGACGACGCGTACCCGCGTCATGGGCGTGGCTATCGAAGGCGATGCGCAGATCGTGCTGGTCGACACGCCCGGCATCTTCGCACCGCGTCGGCGGCTGGACCGCGCCATGGTGCAGGCCGCCTGGGGCGGCGCGCAAGGCGCAGACCTGATCGCACTGATCGTCGATGGCAAGGCAGGCCTTGGCCCCAAGATGGAACCGATCGTCGAGGCTTTGATCCATCGGCCGGAACGCAAATGGCTGATCCTCAACAAGGTCGACATCGCCATCAAGGAAAAGCTGCTGGTCCATACGCAGAAGCTTTACGAGCGTGTGGCCTTCGAAGAGACGTTCTTCATCTCTGCCCAGACGGGCGACGGCCTTGCGCAGCTCAAGACCGCCTTCGCGGACGCCATGCCGGACGGGCCCTGGCATTTCCCCGAAGACCAGGTGTCGGATGCCACAGACCGCATGCTGGCAGCGGAAATCACGCGCGAACAGCTCTATCACCAGCTTCATGCCGAACTGCCCTACGCCGCCGCGGTCGATACCGAACAATATAAGGAGCGCGAAGACGGTTCGGTCGAGGTGCATCAGCAGATACTCGTCGCCCGGCCGACACAGCGGGCCATCGTTCTCGGCAAGGGCGGACAGCGGCTCAAGGAAATCGGGTCGAAAGCGCGTGCCGAACTCGCCCAGTTACTGGGGGTCAAGGTTCATCTTTATCTGCACGTGAAAGTGAAGGAAGACTGGGAGGACGACCGCTTCATCTATCGCGACATCGGCCTTGACTGGGTGGACTGACGCGTCACGGCAATCGAATATTTACCGACCGTGCCTAATCGGCGGTCATGCGTCCATATCTCAGAGCCGTCATCGGGGTCGTATTTTCCGTGAGCACATCGATGGCCGGCATGGCCATCATGTCATGCTTTCCGGGCATGGGCATTCCGTTGCCCTACTGGATATTCGGCTTTTGCGCGCCGCTGTTCATTTCCACGCCTGTCTGCCTGCTGCTCGCGCGACAGGCCGAACAGAAACGGCAGCTTGCCAAGACCCTGCATGCCGCGATGGAAGAATTGCGCCGGTTGGCGGAAATCGACCAGATGACGGGCCTGCTCAACCGGGCCAGCTTTCTGTCGCGCCTGGAAAAGGCACGGTTGGCAACGCCCGGGCTTTGCCTGCTGATCGACGTGGATCATTTCAAGGCGATCAACGACCGTGCCGGCCATGCGGCAGGCGATCAGGCCTTGAAGAGCATCGCGGAAAGCCTGCGGCACGCCGTTCGGGACGAGGATCTTTGCGGACGGCTGGGCGGCGAGGAATTCGCTGTCTATTTGTCGGGCGTTCCGGAAGCGCTTGGCGCGACGATGGCCGAGCGCATCAGGGAGACGGTGGAAGCTCTTGTCATCCGCGCCGAACATGGGCCGGTCATCCGGCCGACGATCAGCGTCGGATGCGCCCATGCCCGGGATAGCTTGAGCGCGGAACAGATGCTGCGCCGCGCCGACCTCGCCATGTACGCAGCCAAGGCGGCGGGCAGGAACCAGGTCCGCCTCGCCGCCTGATCCTCATTCGGCGGCCGCTGCCTTTTTCTTCGCCGGGGCCTTCTTGGCGGCCGGTTTTTTCGCTCCGGCATCCTTCTTTGCTGCCGCTTTTTTCGGGGCGGCCTTTTTCTTGCCCTTCTTCGCCGGAGCCGCGGCAGCGCGCGCGTCGATCAGTTGCGCCGCCTCCTCCAGCGTCAGTTGGTCCTTGTCGATGGTCTTGGGCAGCGTCGCGTTGGTCGTCCCGTCGGTGACATAGGCGCCATAACGGCCTTCCATCAGCTTGATTTCGGCCTCCGTGCGCGGATGCGCGCCCAATATTTTCAGCGGCGCGCGCGCAGATGCCCCGCGCCCTCCGCGATTGGCGGCCTCGGCAAGCTTCACAACGGCGCTGTTCATGCCCACTTCGAAAATCTCGGCCGTGTTCGCCAGCCGCCCATATTTGCCGTCATGCAGCAGATAGGGACCAAAGCGCCCGATATTGGCGACGATCGGCAGCCCCGTCTCCGGATGCAGCCCTACCTCGCGCGGCAGGCTCAACAGCTTGACCGCCCAATCGAGCGTCAGCTCGCCGTCCGGCAGATCCTTGGGGATGGAGCCGCGCTTGGCCTCCTTGCCCTCGCCCATCTCGATATAGGGCCCGAAGCGACCGGACTTGCGCGTGATGTCCTGTCCGGTCTCCGGGTGCTGCCCCAGCACCTCCGGCCCCGTGTCCTCGCCTTCCTTGCCGCCCGGCTGGCCGAATTTGCGGGTATATTTGCACTCGGGATAGTTGGAGCAGGCAATGAACGCGCCGAACCGCCCGCCGCGCAGGGAAAGCTGCCCGTCGCCGCACAGCGGGCAAGCGCGCGGATTGCTGCCGTCCGCCTTGGGCGGAAACAGCATCGGCTCCAGGAACTTGTCCAGCGCCGCCGTGATGTCCGACGGCTTCTGCTCCATCACCTCGGCGGTCTTGGGCTTGAAATCCTTCCAGAAGGCTTCCAGCACTTCCTGCCACTGGGCACGGCCGCCGCTGATCTCGTCCAGCTCGTCCTCGAGGCCGGCGGTGAAATCATAGGAGACATAGCGCTCGAAGAACCGCTCCAGAAAGGCCGTGACCAGCCGCCCGCTCTCCTCGGCGAAGAAGCGGTTCTTCTCGATCCGCACATAGTCGCGGTCCTTGAGCACCTGAAGCGTGGACGCATAGGTGGACGGTCGCCCGATCCCCAGTTCCTCCAGCTTCTTGACCAGCGACGCTTCGGAATAGCGCGGCGGCGGCTGCGTGAAATGCTGTTCGGCCGTCACCCTTTTCTTGGCGGGGGCGTCGCCCTGCGCCATGCGCGGCAGGATTTTTGAATCATCATCGTCGCTATCGTCGCGACCTTCCTCATAGAGCGCGAGGAAGCCGGGGAAGATCACCACCTGGCCGGTGGCGCGCAGCGCATGCTGGCCCGTGCCGTCGACCAGGTCGATCGTGGTCCGCTCCAGCCGCGCGGACGCCATCTGGCTCGCCAGCGCCCGCTTGAAGATGAGGTCGTAGAGCCGTGCATGGTCGCCCGACCCCACCTTGTCGCGCCCGAACTCGGTGGGGCGAATGGCCTCGTGTGCTTCCTGCGCATTCTTGGCCTTGGTCTGATACTGGCGCGGCTTTTCGGGCAGATAGCCGCCGTCATAACGATCCGCGATCGCCTTGCGCGCCGCTGAAATGGCGCTGCCGTCCATCTGCACGCCGTCCGTCCGCATATAGGTTATCGCGCCATCCTCGTAGAGCTGCTGCGCGATCCGCATGGTATGGCTGGCGGAGAAACCGAGCTTGCGCGCGGCTTCCTGCTGCAAGGTCGAAGTCGTGAAGGGGGGCGGAGGATTGCGGGTGAGCGGCTTGGTCTCGACCTTGTCGACGGTGAAACGCCCCGCCTCCACATCGGCCTTGGCCGCCATGGCATCGCCCTCGCGCCCGATGGTCAGCCGCTCGATCTTCTCGCCCTTCCAGCGGACGAGGCGCGCGGTGAAGGCCTGCCCGCCCTGCTCCATTTCGGCGGCGACCGACCAATATTCCTGCGGGGTAAAGCTCTCGATCTCGCGCTCGCGCTCCACCACCAGCCGCAGCGCGACCGACTGGACCCGCCCCGCCGACTTCGCGCCCGGCAGCTTGCGCCACAGCACCGGCGACAGGGTGAAGCCCACCAGATAATCAAGCGCCCGCCGCGCGCGGTAGGCGTCGATCAGATCCTCGTCCAGGGCGCGCGGTTTCGCCATCGCGTCAAGCACCGCCGCCTTGGTGATCGCGTTGAACGTCACCCGGTCGACCGTTTGCGGCAGCGCCTTCTTCGCGCGCAGCACTTCCTGCACATGCCAGCTGATCGCTTCCCCCTCGCGATCGGGGTCGGTGGCCAGGATCAGGCGGGTCGCCTTCTTCGCCTCGTCGGCGATGGCTTTGAGCTGCTTGCCCTTGTCGCCATAATTTTCCCACTGCATGGCAAAGCCATCGTCGGGATCGACCGAACCGTCCTTTGCCGGCAGGTCGCGGATATGACCGTAGCTGGCAAGGACATGGAAATCGCCGCCCAGATATTTCTCGATGGTCTTCGCCTTGGCCGGCGATTCGACGATGACAAGCTGCATTCAGGCCCCGGTAGAAAAGTCTCTCACGTACACGCGCGAGTCTGTAGGGGGGTGGCGGAAGGCGTCAAGCGTTCTGCTGCCGCCGCGCCATCTCCGTCAGGAATGCCAACAGCAACGCCGCGCCGCTGCCCACCCACATCGCATCATGCTTCAGCATCGGAAACAGCGATGCTCCCGTCACCGCTCCGGCAACAAGCCCCAGCCACAGCATGGCATAGCCACCCCAGCCGGGATGCCGCCGGCCGGTCACGACACCGGCCAGCCCCAGACCGATGCGCACCAGGCTGCCCGTCATGTAGGTCAGCCCCAGCGGCGCCCGCCCCTCCTTTTCGAATATCGTGTTCTCCGCACCCATCGCCAGCGCCAGCAGCCCGGCGGTCCATAGCGGCGAATGCCCCGTCACCAGTCCTGCCGCCGCCAGCAGCACCGCGACCAGCACCAAAATCGTCGCGCTTTGCCACCGACCGGCGGCGGCGCCGACGATCGCCCCGCCGCAGACACCCGCCACGAAGCACAGGATCAGGATGCCGGCCGCCATCGCATCGCTCCGCGCGCTCGCGATCCCTACCGCCAGCCGCGTCGAATTGCCGCTCATGAACGACACGAAGAAGCCCGACGAGGTCAGGAAGCCAAGCGCATCGACATAGCCCGCCAGGAAGGCGAGCGCGATCGCCAGCGATCGCAGGTTGCGATCGAACCGGATCATCGCGCCGACCCGGCGATCATGACAGGCTCGCTCATGACAGCGCGACCCGCCCGCCCGCATGGCGCGCCAGCCCGCCCGCCAGCTCCAGTTCCAGCAGCACCGTCTGCACCACCGCCGGCGACAGGCCGGACAGGCGGATGATTTCGTCCACCGGCACCGGCGCCGCGCCCAGCAGCGCGATCACCGCCGCGCGCTCGCCCTCCGCCACGTCGCTCGACACCGGCGCGTCGATGAAGTCAAAGCTGCCCTGCCGCACCATCCTTGGATCGAAACCGCCGATCGCCTCCATCACGTCCGCGCCATTCTGCACCAGAATCGCGCCCTCGCGGATCAGCAGATTGCAGCCCTGCGCACGTGGGTCGAGCGGCGATCCCGGCACCGCCATCACCTCGCGCCCTGCCTCTCCGGCCAGCCTCGCGGTGATCAGCGACCCGGATTTGGGCGCCGCCTCCACCACCACCGTCCCCAGCGCCAACCCGGCGATGATCCGGTTGCGCGCCGGGAAATGGCGGGCGAGCGGCTGCACGCCCGGTGGATGCTCGGTCACGAGCAGGCCTTCGCTGGCGATCCGCTCCTGCATATCCGCGTTTTCCGGCGGAAAAACGATATCGATGCCGCAGGCGATCACGCCGATCGTACCGCTGTCAACCGATCCGCGATGCGCCTCCGTATCGATGCCGCGCGCCAGCCCGGACACGATGACCGCGCCCCGTCCCCCCAGATCCTGCGCCAGCGTCCGGGCGAAGCGGCATGCAGCCGCCGATGCGTTTCGCGCGCCGACCATCGCGACGCAGGGCCGATCCGTCAGCGCGATGTCGCCCCGGACGATCAGCGCGGGCGGCGCGCCTTCCATCTGGCCCAGCAGCGCCGGATAATCGGCATCGCCCATCAGCAAATATCGTGCGCCGAGCGCTCGCGTCGCAGCAATCTCCCGCTCGACGGCGCCGGCATCGGCCACGCTCGCCCTGCCGCCACCGCGCGCCGCAAGATCGGGAATGGCGCGAAGTGCCTCACCCGCCGTCCCGAACCGGGCGAGCAATTGCCGGAAGCTGACCGGTCCGATCCGGGGAGAGCGGATGAGCCGCAGCCGGTCGAACCGTTCCCGCTCGCTCATTCGGCGGTGGCGCTCTTGGACTTGCCGACCCTGGGTTCTTCGCCCCTCATCAGCCGCGCGATATTGGCGCGGTGCCGCCATAGCAGGATCAGCGCCATCGCGAGGCATATGGGCACGAACTCGATCCGGCCCAGGAAAAACATCGCGACAGGAGCGCTGATGCCCGCCGACATGCCGCCGACGGACGACCAGCGCGTGCCGAACAGCATCGCCAGCCACACCAGCGCGAAGACGATCCCGGCCGGCCAGTATAGCGCGCTGACCACGCCCATCATCGTTGCGACGCCCTTGCCCCCGGCAAAGCGCAGCCATACGGGATAGCAATGGCCGATGAAGGCCATCGCTCCGGCCATCGGTCCGCCACCATCCAGCAATGCCGCGCCGATCAGAACGGCGGCCGCGCCCTTCAGCAGGTCAAGCAGCAAGGTCGCCGCCGCCAGCCCCTTGCGCCCCGTCCGCAGCACATTGGTCGCGCCGATGTTGCCGGACCCGATCTGGCGCAGGTCGCCCGCGCCGGTGAACCGGGTGAGCAACAGGCCGAAAGGAATGGAACCGAGCAGATAGCCCAGGACCAGCACAAAAAGGGGAAGAAGCCAGAAAGGTGCCATGAAGTTCGCCGATAGAAGATACGCGCGACCATAGCGTGACAAGCGCGCGGGGCAATGCGGATGTTGACACTGTCGGCGGGCGCCGCGACACACGGGCGCATGAAGGTCGCACCAGACGCTCCCATCCTCTTCTTCGATTCCGGCGTCGGCGGACTTTCCATCCTTGCTCCGGCGCGCGCCGCATTGCCCACGGCGCCCATCGTCTACGCGGCCGACAGCGCGGGCTTTCCCTACGGCACAAAGAGCGAGGCGGAGATCGCCGCCCGCGTGCCGGCCCTGCTTGGCCGGCTCGTCGAACGCTATCGCCCGCGCCTTGCCGTCATCGCGTGCAACACCGCGTCGACCATCGCGCTTCAGCATGTGCGCGCAGCGCTGGACATTCCCGTGGTGGGTACCGTCCCGGCGATCAAGCCCGCCGCCCTGCTGTCGAAAAACCGGGTATTCGGCGTGCTGGGCACCGATGCGACAGTGCGCCAGCCCTATGTCGACCGGCTTGCGGCCGAGCATGGCGCCGATTGCACCGTGCTGCGCCACGGATCGGCGGCGCTGGTGCAACTGGCGGAGGCGAAGCTGCGCGGCGAAACGCTGGACCCGACCGTCGCGCGCAATGCGCTTGCGGGCCTGTTCGACCAGCCGGGTGGGGACCGGATGGACATGGTCGTGCTGGCCTGCACCCATTTCCCGCTGGTGGAGGCCGAATTGACGGAGGCGGCGCGACAGCCGATCCGTTTCGTCCATGGCGGCGACGGGATCGCGCGGCGCATCGCCTATCTGACCCGCGACCAGCCCTGGCCCGCCGTGCCCGGGCCGGGGATCGCCATATTTACCCGCCTGGACGAAGGGGTCGAAGCCCTGCGCCCCGCACTGGCCGGCTATGGCCTCACACGCCTGGAAACGCTTTGATCCGGGGTGGGCCATTTGTCCAATGGCCCAATTCCGCTATCAGGGTGATAGGGATTTCTGCGTATCGTTGCGAGCGGTTAGCGCTGGTAATGATCGCGCCGCTTGGCTAAATGCGGCGGCACATGCAGGGGATGGCGCGGCATAAAGAGAAAAACGCGCGAATGAACGGGAAGACAGGCGTAGTGAATTACAAGCACATCTTTTCGCAAGCGATCGACCGGCTCCACAGTGAGGGCCGCTATCGCGTGTTCATCGACATCCTGCGCAACAAGGGGGCCTTCCCCAACGCCCGCTGTTTCCACGGCCATAACGGTCCCAAGCCGATCACCGTCTGGTGTTCCAACGATTATCTCGCCATGGGGCAGCATCCCAAGGTGGTTGCCGCCATGGAGGAAGCGCTGCATGACGTCGGTGCCGGATCGGGCGGCACGCGCAATATCGGCGGCAACACCCATTATCATGTCGATCTGGAAGCCGAACTGGCCGACCTGCACGGCAAGGAAGCGGCCCTGCTCTTTACCTCGGGCTATGTCTCGAACGAAGCCACACTCTCGACGCTGGCGAAGCTGTTGCCCGGCTGCATCGTCTTTTCCGACGAACTGAACCATGCGTCGATGATCGCGGGCATCCGCAATTCGGGCTGCGAAAAGCGAGTATTCCGGCATAACGACGTCGACCATCTGCGCGAACTGCTCGCGGCCGAAGATCCCGACGCGCCCAAGTTGATCGCCTTCGAAAGCGTCTATTCGATGGATGGCGACGTCGCGCCCATCGCCGCGATCTGCGATCTGGCCGAGGAATATAACGCGCTTACCTATCTGGACGAAGTGCATGCGGTCGGCATGTACGGCCCGCGCGGCGGCGGCATTTCGGAACGCGACGAGGTCGCGGATCGCGTGACGATCATCGAAGGTACGCTGGGCAAGGCGTTCGGCGTGATGGGAGGATATATCGCGGCCGACCAGATGATCGTCGACGTGATCCGCAGCTATGCCCCCGGCTTCATCTTCACCACGTCGCTTTCGCCGGTGCTGGTCGCCGGCGTGCTGGCGAGCGTGCGCCACCTCAAGGGCTCCAGCGAAGAGCGCGAGGGGCAACAGGCATCGGCCGCGCTGCTGAAGCAGTTGATGCGCGACGCCGGCCTGCCCGTGATGGACTCGGTCACCCACATCGTTCCGCTCATGGTGGGCGATCCGGTCAAGGCCAAGCGGATCAGCGACATCCTGCTCGCAGAATATGGCGCCTATGTGCAGCCGATCAATTACCCCACCGTTCCGCGCGGCACGGAGCGCCTGCGCTTTACCCCCGGCCCGGCGCATGACGAGGCGATGATGCGCGATCTGGTGGGGGCTCTGACAGAAATCTGGGACCGGCTGGATCTGGAAAAGGCGGAGCGGCGGGCGGCTTAGATGCGGCTCAAGGCCTTGGCGGTCGTGTCTTTTTCGTGGCCACCTGCTTCATCGCAGGGGAAGAAATGATTAGGGTTCGCAGTTCTAGGACGATTGGCATTATATCTGCCATGATAGCGTCATTCGCCATGATGACGTCGGCGCCGGCAATGGCGGCTCCAAATGGCATCACCTACGACTGCGATACTGCCGCCGACCATTTCTCTGAACTGGTGCTGCCAGCACCTAAAGGTCCCTTCATTGTGCGTGGTCAGGTGAAGGTGAATGCCATAGCGGCATCTGAGGAATATGTACCACTTACACGTCTGGCGATTGTGGAAGCGGCTGAAAAGTCAGGCGCGAGCAGCCAAAACCAGGCGGGCTTCAGCCTATCGGCCCTGCCTGCTGGAAAATTGGGCGCGAAGACAAAGGACAAGAACGCAGTCCTTCATTTTGCGAACTGGGATGAACGCAAAGGCGGCAGGGAGGTTTCGCATGATCCCTTCCCCCTAGCAGACACGCAAGATGGACGGCCTTTCAGCCTGGCCTATGACGGCAAATCCGTGGTGGCGCAATTTGCTGGCCAGCAGCAGACGATAGCTTTGGATGTCGATGTGCCGGTTGTTCGTCTCATCTGCTCTACCGGCGAATTTTTGTACACAAACCTGACGATCGACGCCCAGTAACACCACGTCAGCAAGCATTTTATGCCTCAGCCCGGATCAACCCGCCGCGCACCGCATAGCCGCGATAGAGCGCCCGGCTCTGTGCCACGCCGCCGACATCCTGCGCCAGCCGCTCGACCGCCGCGCGCAGGCCCGCGCGCGGGGCCACATGAAACGCCCCCAGCCATCCGAACAGCGCCCGCTTCCAAAGCGCCGGCAACCGCTCCTGCTGTCCGAAGTCGACAATCTCCAGCCTGCCGCCCGGCGCCACGCAACGCGCCGCCTGCCGCAGGGCCGCTTCCCAGTCCGGGATCATCGACAGCGCATAGCTGATGAACACCCGGTCGAACGTCGCGCGCCCGAACAGGGCCCGCGCGTCGAACCCGCACGCATCGCCCTGCGCCAGCGTGATGCGGTCGCCCATGCCCGCCTTCACCACCGAGGCGCGCGCCGTTGCCAGCATAGCCTCGCTGATGTCGACGCCATGGAGCGTGGCTGCCGGCCATGCCTTGCCCACCGCGATCAGGTTGCGCCCAGTGCCGCAGCCAATCTCCAGCACCGTTCCGCCGGTCGGCGGATCGAGGTCGGCGATCAGCCCGTCGCGCCCCAGCAGATAATATTTGCGCGTCGCGTCGTAGATATGCCGTTGCCAGCGGTAGACGCCGTCCATCAGGCTCCGATGGTCCACGCGGCTCAATCCTTCAGCACATAGAGGTGCACGCCGCCATAAATGGCCGACCGGTCGCGCGCCGTGTAATCCAGCGACGCTTCTGCCTGATAGGTCCAGCGATCCAGGATCGCGCCGCGCACCCGGCCGGGCAGGATGCTGGGTTGTCCGGCCGTCCTGAACAGGACGCGTGCGCCGGGACGGGCGGTTCGCGTGATCTGCGCCCACAGCGCGTTCAACTGATCGTCGTCCATCCAGTCCTGCGCATCGAGCAGGACATAGCGGTCGCACGACGCGGCCGGCTGCCCCGCCAGGAAGTCCGTGAAGTTGATGTGCCGCACATCCACGCGGTCCGCCCGCTCGACCACTGCGGCATGATTGGCCGCCTGCAAATAGGGGGGCAACGGCGCCCCGGCTTCCGGACTATCGGCCACATAGCCCCGTCCAAACGCCTGCATCGCGAAATAATTATCTTTCAGATCAAAATCGCAGGCCAGCTTCTTGAGGCGTGCTTTCAGCACGGCATCCATCCGTTCGTCCCCGGCCAGCGCCTCGAACTGCGCGGGCGGGATTCCCAGGCCAAAGAGCGAGGCCGGTTGGCTCGTCAGCCAACGGACGAAACCCTTTTCAAAAATCGGCGCCAGTTCGCGCTCGAAAATCTCCAGTTGCTCCTCGCGCGTCCGCGCGTCGAGCATCCGCCGGGGATTGACGCCGTGCAGCCGCGCCAGCAGATGCGCCGCGCCGATGAAGCGGCCAAGCAGGCCATGCTTGTAGATGCCCCGCGCAAAGCCGCCGATCCGCCGCCGGCCGATCAGGTCGCGCCCTTCCCAATATCGCCGGGTGGCATCGTCCAGATGTGGGGCAACCAGGTCGCGATAGGCCACGACGTTCGCCCTGTCGTCGGCCTGGGCAAAGAAGCGGTGGAAGGCAGCGTGATCGGGCAAGGTCCGCGCGGCCATCAGTTTCAGCCTGTTCAGCGCGACGTGGGCGGTGTTGAGGTCAACCGCCGTTATCCCGGCCGGATCGGCAGTCAGATAGGAAAGAACATTGCACCCGCCCGACGCGATGGTGACGACATGGCTGTCCGGCGTGATCGCCAGCGCTTCCATGTCGACGGCAGGGTCTTCCCATATCTGGGCGTAGACCAGGCCGCGAAAGGCGAAGGTGAAGGCGCGTTCCAGCAGCCCCTGCCTGGACAGGTGGCGGTGCCGGTGCACGGCCTTGGCGATGTTCCGATGGGCTGACACGGCCATGTGCGCTACTCCCCGCTGCGCGTTCGATCCGCGCGCAGTAGGGCAACGGCGTGTCATGTGCATGACGATGGCATTACGCCGCGATGACTCCCCTTCGGACACACACTCTTGCGGAACCCACGGCACGCATCCCATCTTTTGTTGCCATGGCCCACTGGATCGAACCGCACCCTACCGGCATCTACGTCCGCCCCGCCGACGCGTGGATCGACCCTTCCGTGCCGGTCGACCGCGCGCTCGTGACCCACGGTCATGCCGACCATGCGCGCGGCGGCCATGGCCATGTCTGGGCAACACGGGAAACGCTGGCGATCATGGCCCTGCGCTATGGCACGGCAAGCGGATCGCCGGTCGACTATGGCGAAACGTTGCGCATGGGCGGCGTTGCCATCCAATATGTCCCTGCCGGTCATGTGCTGGGATCGGCGCAGATCATCCTTGAACATGCCGGTGAGCGCGTGGTGGTAACGGGCGACTACAAGCGCCGCCCCGACCCGACCTGCAAGCCGTTCGAACCGGTGCCGTGCGACATATTCGTGACCGAGGCGACCTTCGGCCTGCCCGTGTTCCGCCACCCGGACACCGGCAGCGAAATGGATCGGCTGCTTACCGCGCTCCACGCCCAACCGGACCGATGCGTGCTGGTCGGCGCCTATGCGCTGGGAAAGGCGCAGCGGGTCATCTGCGAACTCAGGGCACGGGGCCATCATGACGCCATCTACATCCACGGCGCGCTGGAACGAATGTGCGCGCTCTATGCCGAATTCGGCGTCGACCTGGGCGCGCTTCGTCCCGTCGCCGGCGTCCCCGCCAAGGAGATGCGGGGCCATATCATCCTGGCGCCGCCGTCAGCGCTCAACGACCGCTGGAGCCGCCGCCTGCCCAATCCCGTCACCGCCATGGCGTCGGGCTGGATGCGTGTGCGGCAGCGGGCGCGGCAGAAAAATGTCGAGCTGCCTCTGGTCATTTCCGACCATGCGGACTGGGATGAGCTGACCGACACCATCCGCGAAGTCGCGCCGACCGAAACCTGGATCACACACGGGCGGGAAGAGGCCCTTCTCCACTGGTGCATGACACATCAGATACGGGCGCGCGCGCTGGCAATGGTCGGCCGCGAAGACGAGGATGAGGGGTGATGCGCGCATTCTCGCAACTCCTCGACGGCCTGGTCTACACCCGCGCGCGCAACGGCAAGCTGAACCTGATCTCCGCCTATCTGCGCGAAGCGCCTGATCCCGATCGAGGATGGGCGCTCGCTGCGCTCACCGGCAATCTCGACCTGAAGGCCGTGAAGTCCTCCGCCATCGGGGAAATGATCCGGGCCCGCACCGATCCGGTTCTCTATGAAATGAGCCGGGATTATGTCGGAGACCTCGCCGAAACCGTTGCCCTGCTTTGGCCACGGCGCGACGACCGGCCCGCCGAACAGGACGACGGCTCCCTCAGCCTCTCTGCCGTCATCGACCGCCTCCGCAGCGTCAGCCGCGCTGATGCGCCGGACGCGCTCGCGCAGATGATGGACCATCTCGACTCATCCGGCCGCTTCGCCCTCTTGAAACTTGCCACAGGCGGCTTGCGCGTCGGCATCTCGGCCCGCCTAGCCAAGACCGGCTTCGCCCAGGCCTTCGGCCTCGACGTCGATGATGTGGAGCAGGTCTGGCACGCGCTTGCCCCGCCCTATGCCGCCTTGTTCGACTGGGCAGAAGGCCACAGCGCCCGGCCCGATCCCGAAGGCACGCCCTATTTCCGTCCCTTCATGCTTGCCCATCCGTTCGAAGCCGACAGCGTTGATCTCAGCGACTATGCCGCCGAATGGAAATGGGACGGCATCCGCATCCAGATTGTCGGCACAGGCGCCGAAACCCGGCTTTACAGTCGCGCCGGCGACGATATCTCCGGCAGCTTTCCCGAAATCGCGCAAGCCTTCTCCGGCCATGCCGTCCTCGACGGCGAACTGCTGGTGAAAGGTGAGTTTCAGGGCGGCGAAGCCGCGAGCTTCAACGCGCTCCAGCAACGCCTCGGCCGCAAGGCCGTCACCACCAAGATGATGGAGGACTTCCCCGCCTTCGTCCGCCTCTACGACCTGCTGATCGAGGGCGAGGACGACCTGCGCGCTCTGCCATGGACCGACCGCCGCGCCCGCCTCGAAGCCTTCGCGCCGACCCTGGACCCCGACCGCTTCGACCTCTCGCAACTGATCGACGCGCCCGATTTTTCGACCCTCGCCGACATTCGCGCCGGCGCCCGCGACGCGGCGATCGAGGGAGTGATGCTCAAACGTCGCGACAGCCCCTATGTCGCCGGGCGCAAGGCGGCACTCTGGTACAAGTGGAAGCGCGATCCGCTGACCGCCGATTGCGTCATGATGTATGCGCAGCGCGGCCACGGGAAACGTTCCTCCTTCTATTCCGACTTCACGTTCGGCTGCTGGACCGAGGACGGCGATCTGTTGCCGGTGGGCAAGGCTTATAGCGGCTTCACTGACGAGGAACTGAAATGGCTGGACCGCTTCGTGCGGCAGAACACGGTCAATCGTTTCGGCCCGGTGCGGGAGGTGGAAAAAACGCTGGTGCTGGAAGTCGCCTTCGACTCCATCCACGACAGCAAGCGCCACAAGTCGGGTCTTGCCATGCGCTTCCCGAGGATCGCACGCATCCGCAAGGACAAGCCAGCGCATGAGGCTGATACGGTCATCGGATTGAAGAAACTGGTGAGTTGACGCATAACGGATCAAAAGGAGAACGTTCATGCCCTATACCGGAAGCTGCCACTGCGGCGCCGTCACCTTCAGCGTCGATGCCGACACGCCTGCCGAAGCCATGACCTGCAACTGTTCGCATTGCAGCCGCAAGGGCTTCGTCCTCACATTCGTGCCGGCCGACCGGTTCACGCTCGATAGCGGCGCGGACCAGCTCACCGACTATCAGTTCTACAAGCACAAGATCACGCACCAATTCTGCAAGACCTGCGGCACCCAGGCCTTTGCGCTGGGCGATTCGCCCGACGGTGCCATGCGCGCCATCAACCTGCGCTGCGTGCCGGATGTCGATATCGATGCGCTCAACATCCAGAAGGTCGACGGCGCGAGCTTCTGAACGAAAAACGGCCGGCCCGCGTGCATTCGGGCCGGCCGTCTCTCATGCCATCGCGTCGGTCAGGGCATCAGCACCGTGTCGATGACATGGATCACGCCGTTGGACTGGTTGACGTCGGCGATCGTCACCTTCGCCTTTCCACCCTTGGCGTCCTGCAACCAGACGTTGGGACCCTGCACCCAGGCGGTCAGCGGCTCGCCCTGAACCGTGGTCAGGGTCGCCTTGCCACCATTGGCCTTGGCCTGCGCGATCAGGTCGGCTGCGGAAAGCTTGCCCGCCACCACATGATAGGTCAGCACGCTCGTCAGCTGCGCCTTGTTCTCGGGCTTCAGCAGCGTGTCGACAGTGCCCGCGGGCAGCTTCTGGAAGGCCTGGTTGGTCGGCGCGAAAACGGTGAACGGCCCCGGCCCCTTGAGCGTTTCGACCAGTCCGGCCGCCTTCACCGCTGCGACCAGGGTCGTGTGATCCTTCGAATTGACCGCATTGTCGATGATGTCCTTGGTCGGATACATCGCCGCGCCGCCGACCATCGGGTTCTTGCCCTCATGATGGTTGGCGACCGCCGCGCCACCGACGCTCAAGAGCGCGCCCGCAACCGCGAGCGACAGAGAAGAGATTTTCATGTGCCAGGTCCTTCCTCGTCCGTGCCCCCGCATTTGCCGGGGATGCCGTCCCTACGTTTGAAGAAGCCATAGGCTGCGTCACTGCCCTAAAAGACAGGGGGTAAGGGTGTCGGTGCGCAACTGACTTTGCGCTGTCACGTCGCGTCCCTATATGGGCGCTTTCGCGCGGGTCGGCGCGGGCAGACAAATGGAGAAAAGATTGAGCAAGGTTCTGGTCATCGGCGCGGGCGGCGTCGGCTCTGTCGCGGTTCACAAGATGGCGATGAACAGCGACATCTTCAGCCACATCACCTTGGCCAGCCGCCGGATCGTCTCTTGCGAGAAGGTCGCCGAATCGGTGAAGGCGCGGACCGGCGTCACCATCGACGTCGCCCAGGTCGATGCCGACAATGTCGAGGAAACGATCGCACTCATCGAGAAGGTGCAGCCCAAGCTCGTCGTGAACCTGGCCCTGCCCTATCAGGATCTTGCGATCATGGACGCCTGCCTTGCGACCAAAACCGATTATCTCGACACCGCCAACTATGAGCCGCGCGACACCGCCAAGTTCGAATATAGCTGGCAGTGGGCCTATCAGGAGCGTTTCAAGGAAGCCGGCATCATGGCGCTGCTCGGCTCCGGCTTCGATCCCGGCGTCACCAGCGTGTTCGCCAGCTACATCAAGAAGCATCTGCTCGACCGGATCGACACGCTCGACATTCTCGATTGCAACGGCGGCGACCATGGCCAGCATTTCGCCACCAACTTCAACCCGGAAATCAACATCCGCGAAGTGACCGCGCCTTCACGCCACTGGGCGGATGGGCAATGGGTCGAAGGGCCGGCGCTCAGCCACAAGCAGGCGTTCGATTTCGACCAGGTGGGCGAAAAGAACATGTACCTCATGTATCATGAGGAACTGGAATCGCTCGCAAAATTCTATCCTGAAATCAATCGCATCCGCTTCTGGATGACCTTCGGTGACGCCTACCTCAAGCATCTGGAGGTGCTCCAGAATGTCGGCATGACCCGCATTGACCCGGTCATCTACAATGGTCAGGAGATCATTCCGCTCCAGTTCCTGAAAGCCGTGCTGCCCGAACCGTCGAGCCTGGGTTCGACCACCAAGGGCAAGACCAATATCGGCGACATCGCCACCGGCGAAAAGGACGGCAAGCAGAAAACCGTCTATGTCTACCAGGTCTGCGACCATGAGGACGCCTATGCCGAAACCGGCAACCAGGCGGTCAGCTACACTACCGGTGTCCCCGCGATGATCGGCGCGGCGATGATGCTGACGGGCGCGTGGAAGGGGGACGGCGTGTTCAACATCGAACAGTTCGATCCCGATCCCTTCATGGACATGCTGAACAAGCACGGCCTGCCCTGGCAGGTAAAGGAACTGGATAAGCCGCTGGATTTCTGACGATTGTAATCGTCACCCCAGCGCAGGCTGGGGTCTCGTGCCATCACGCCGTGTCTTGTCGCCTGAGATGCCAGCTTCCGCCGGCATGACGGAGAATTATCAATGGAAACAAAAGCCGGCGATCCCGCCGCATTCGCCCGTTTCGACCTCTATCGCGTGCCCTCGCCCGCCTTCGTGGTCGATGAGGCGGCAGTGCGGCGCAACCTTGCCGTGCTGCGCGACATCGGCGATCGCGCGGGCATCAGGGTGCTGGGCGCGCTCAAGGCCTTTTCCATGTGGTCGCTGGGCGGCGTGATCGGCGAATATCTCGATGGCGTCTGCGCGTCGGGCATCTATGAGGCGCGTCTTGGCCGCGAGGAATATAGGGGCGAAGTGGCGACCTATTGCGCCGCCTACAAGCCCGACGACCTGGCCGAAATCCTCCGGATTTCAGACCATGTGATTTTCAACAGCCCCGGTCAGATCGCGCGGATGAAGCCCGTGATCGAAGCAGCGCGCAGTGACGGTGTGAACTTCGACATCGGCCTGCGCCTCAATCCGCTTCATCCCGAAGGCGAAGTGCCCAAATATGATCCGTCCCAACCGCATAGCCGCCTTGGCTTCCCGGTCGATCAGCTTCGCCCGGAACATCTGGATGGTGTGTCCGGCCTGCACGTCCACAATCTGTGCGAACAGGATCTGGGGCCGCTCGAGCGGACATGGGCGGCGATCGAGCCGTTCGTCATGCCGCACGTCAGCACGCTCAAATGGCTCAATTTCGGCGGCGGCCACCATGTCACCCGAGCCGATTACCAGATCGACGACCTCGTGGCCTTTCTCCGGAAGGTCAAGGGGCAGACCGGCCTCGAACTCTATATCGAACCGGGCGAGGCGATGGCGCTCGACGCGGGCATATTGATCGGCGAAATCCTCGACGTGATCGACAATGGCATGCAAGTCGCCATCACCGACATCAGCGCCACCTGCCACATGCCCGACGTGATCGAGGCGCCTTATCGCCCGGCAATGCTGCACGAGCCGGTCGACGGCCCCGTGACGAGACTCGGCGGCCCCTCCTGCCTCGCCGGCGACATCATCGGCGACTATCGCGTGCCCGGCGGAGCCGAGCCGGGCGCGCGTATCGCCTTCCTCGACCAGGCCCATTATTCGATGGTGAAGACCAACACTTTCAACGGCGTGCCGCTGCCGGCCATCTGGCTGTGGAACAGTGACACCGACGAACTGAAGGAAATCCGCACCTTTTCCTACCAGGATTTCAAGGCCCGTCTCTCTTAACGCACGTTTCGTAGCCGACTGCGCAACAAAATTTACATGTGCGCTTTACAGGGGGGACCCCTCCGCATATATCGACCGTCCGCTGCCCCATGGGACTTCCACCGCAAGGCAGCTTGATTGCCAACGACTACACTGGAGGTCCCTTGAGTTGCACAAGCATCATAGCGCGCTGGGGGTAGCTACCGCCCTCAAACCGGCAGCACCGGTAACGCTGATACGTCCGCAGGCCGCGGCCCGCGCCGCCCGATTCTTCGTCGATAAGTTTCCGGGCCGCTCGCTCTATGCGGTGAAGGCGAATCCTTCTGCCGACCTTATCCGTACGCTGTTCGCGTCGGGAATCACGCATTTCGACGTGGCCTCCATCGCCGAAGTGCGTCTGGTGGCAGAAACGCTCGCGGGCGAAGACCAGGCCAAGCTGTGCTTCATGCACCCGGTCAAGGCCGAGGAAGCGATCGCCGAAGCCTATCATGCCCATGGCGTGCGCACCTTCTCGCTCGACACGATGGACGAGCTGGAAAAGATCATGCGCGCCACCGGCGATGCGGCCGATCTGGAGCTGTGCGTGCGTCTGCGCGTGTCTTCCGAACATTCGGAACTCAGCCTCGCGTCGAAATTCGGCGCGGAACTGGGGGAAACCCGTGAATTGCTGATGGCTACCCGCCAGGCGGCCGATGCGCTGGGCATCTGCTTCCATGTCGGCAGCCAGGCCATGTCGCCCCAAGCCTATAGCGATGCCATCGAACGCGTGCGCGCCGCGATCGTCGATGCCGCGGTAACGGTCGACATTATCGATGTCGGTGGCGGTTTTCCGTCCATCTATCCCGGCATGGAGCCGGTCGCACTCGAACATTATTTCGACGCGATCCATCGTGGCTTCGAAAGCCTGCCGGTCAGCTATTCGTCGGAACTGTGGTGCGAACCCGGCCGTGCGCTTTCTGCGGAATATAGCTCGATCATCGTGCGGGTGGAGCGTCGTCGCGGCACGGAACTCTACATCAATGACGGCGCTTACGGTGCGCTGTTCGATGCGGCGCATATCGGCTGGCGGTTCCCCGTCACCCTGCTGCGCGACGATGAGAGCGAATCGGAGCTTGAAGGTTTCTCCTTCTACGGTCCGACCTGCGACGACATGGACCATATGGTCGGCCCCTTCATGCTGCCCGGCGACGTGCGGGCGGGCGATTATATAGAAGTCGGGATGCTGGGTGCCTATGGCGCGGCAATGCGGACCGGTTTCAACGGCTTCACATCCGAATCAACGATCGAGGTGGAGGATGAACCGATGGCCAGCCTCTATGGCGAAGCTGCCCCGGAACGCCGCCGCGCGAACGTGATCAAGCTGGGCAAATAATCACGCCCAAGCGCCCCTTGGGGAGAGGGTGCCTGTCCCCCGACGCCACCGCGTCGGGGGACGAATTTTATCGGTGGAAAATGCCAGCCAGTTCCACATGCGTGGACCAGCGGAACTGGCCTACCGGTTTGACGCTGGCCAGGCGATAGCCTGCTGCAGCCAGATGCGCGGCATCGCGCGCGAAGCTCGATGGATTGCAAGACACATAGGCAATCACCGGCACGCTGGAATTTGCCAATTGCAGCACCTGTTCCCTGGCGCCCGCGCGTGGCGGGTCTAATATGATGCCGGCGAAACGGTTCAGTTCCTCCGGCATCAATGGCCGCCGGAACAGGTCGCGATGATCGGCCGCCACCCGCCGCTGCGCGCGTGCCGCACCCTGCTTCAGAGACAGAATGACATCGCGTGCGCCCTCGGCGGCGTAAACGGGCCGCCCCTCGCCGATTGCGAGTGCGAAGGTCCCCAGCCCGCAGAACAGATCGGCGACGGGTCCGGTGGGCGGCAGGGCGTCGCGTACGCTTTCTACCAGCGCTTGCTCCCCATCGGGCGTCGCCTGAAGGAAAGAGAAGGGCGGAAAGGGAACGGCCACGCCGCCGAAGCTTACGGTAACCGGTTCAGGCTCCCACCGCGTCTGCGGCCCGTCGCCTTCGTCGATGGTAAGGCGCGCCAATTCGTGCACCCGCGCGAAATCGCCCAGTCGTTCGTCCGCTGCGAGCCCCGCGCACCGGACTCCTTCGAGCAGAAGGTCGACGCCCTGGTCCACGACCGACATGCGCACATGCGCGGCACGCTTGTCCGGCAGGATTTCACCCAGCAGCGTCCGGAGCGGTTTCAGCAGGGCGAACAACCGGGCATCGAGCACGGCGCACATGTTCAGGTCGATCAGCGCGTGGCTTCCCTCCTGCGCAAATCCGATGACGATGCGCTTGCCGTTGCGCGCAGCCCGCAAAGATGCGCGACGCCGTGTCATCGGCGGCGACAGATGCGGCGGCAACAGGCTTTCCGGCGCAATGCCCTGCCCGGCCAGAGCGCCCGCGACGCGTTCGGTCACGAAATCCGCAAGGCTTGCTTCATCGAGATGCTGGAGCTGGCAGCCGCCACAGGCTGGGAAATGCGTGCATGCCGGGACGGCACGATGTGGACCCGCCACTAACGTCCCGTCAGGCCCGATCCGGTCGCCCGGCGCAGCCAGCGCGATGTGGCGGCCATCGCCGGTCAGCCCGTCCCCCCTGGCGGCCACGCGAATGATGATGTCGGTGTCGGTCATGATCGAGACGCGATAACCGCGCGCAGCGCATCGGGCAAATCGTCCGCGATCAATCCCGGTCCGGCCCTTCTTGCCGCCTCTCCGTGCAGCCAGACCCCTTCGCACGCCGCGCGGAACCGGTCACCGGTGACAGCCATTCGCGCAGCGATGATGCCGGCGAGCACATCTCCCGTGCCCGCGGTCGAAAGCCAGTGGGACGCGCCGGCGGAGACGGTGACGCGCCCATCGGGCGCGGCGATCACGCTATCTGGCCCCTTGTAGACGATGACGGCGCCGCTGCGCCGCGCCGCCGCCAATGCCCGGTCCAGCTTGCTGCCCGGCAAATCGCCGAACAGGCGGCGGAATTCGCCTTCATGCGGTGTCAGAATGGCTCTGGCAGGAAAATCACCCGTGCCGGCCAGCAATGAAAGCGCGTCTGCGTCGAGCACCAGCGGATGCCCGGCGCGGATCGCACCCGACAAGCGGTCTTTCCCCGCCTGCGCCAGACCCAGGCCCGGGCCGGCCAGCACGACGGCAATGCGCGGATCGCCAAGATCTTGATCCTGCTGACGGACCACTGCGTGGGGCAGGACCTCCCTGCCTGTTCCGCCGACCAGACGCACCATGCCGGCGCCCGAGCGTGCCGCCGCGGTCGCGGCCAGCGCAGCCGCCCCGTCCATTTCGCCCCCCAGGACGGCAACCAAACCCCTGCTATATTTATGGGCGTTCGCTACCGGAGCATTCAGGCGCGGGGAAGGCAGGCGCCGGACCTCGCTATCGACCGGAACGCCGATATCGGCCAGCACGGGTCGGACGATCCATGCCGCGGCGGGGTGAAGAAAATGGGCAGGCTTCCATGCCCCCAGCGCGATGCACGTTCCGAACACCGGTATCGCCGACAACAGCGCCCCCGTATCGGTATCGACGCCGCTGGGCAGGTCGATTGCATGGCTAAGGGCAGCACCTTGGGCCAATGCGCACAGGCGATGGCTCAGCTCGTCGGACAGTCCGCGGGTCAGCCCCGTACCGAATAATGCATCGACCAGTTGCGAACCGGGCGCGGCCATCATGATGTCCTCGACCGGTCCATCCCACGCGTTCCGGGCACGCGCGCCGGAGGGCGTGCGGCTCTCGCCGAGCGCCGCGACCCGCACGGGGACGCCACGATCCCGAAGCCGTCGCGCAACGACGAAGCCATCGCCGCCGTTGTTGCCCGGGCCGCACAGAACCAGCGCATCGCGTCGGTGGCCCGCCCGCCAGATGATCTCCGTCGCGGCCTCGCCTGCCCGCTCCATCACGTCATATTCGGCGGCGCCGGACGCAAAGACCGCCTGTTCAGCAGCCCGCATCTGCGCTGCGGTCACGATCGGTTCACCGCCGTTCAATGAACCTCGCCCGCGATGACAGCCGGCAACCGGTAGCGATCGCCGCCGATCCTGACCTCAATCTTTCCCTGATCGACGATCTGAAGCTGCGCAACCTCTGCGCCGTCAATCGCTTCAAGCCCGCGGCCGTTGTCCAGAACGCGGAAACGACGGAACCCTCCATCAGGGTGACGAATGATCAACATGCGTCCGTCGCGCTCTAGAGCACAGTCATGCGCCCAGGGGGCATCGGCACCGATCGCGCAGTCGGCAAGTCGCTCGTCCTGGGCTGTTCCGCCCGCTCCACCAGCGGGAGGCTGGCGGGCGTCACAAGCACCCAGAGCGAACACCATTATCGCTACAGCGATTGCGGTCCGTCTCATGTCAGTTGCCTCCGACATTCCTTCACGACCGGCGCAAGCAGGTCGGCGAAGCGCCGCTGTCCGGCAGCGTCTGCCACCAGATCCTGCCGCATCTCGACTCCCAGATAAGGGATGCCTCCGGCCTCGGCGTGTCGGTTCATGGTGGCGTTCAGCAACCGTCCGGAATAGGGTTGCTGGTCGCCGACCTTCAATCCTGCGGATCGCAGCATGGGAATAGCAATCCGCGCGGCGCGTTCGTCTTCATTGTACAGGACGCCTATGTCCCACGGTCGCAGCTGGTCGGGGTCGCTTTGCAGCTGCGGGGTAAAGCTGTGGAGCGACAGGATGAACGGGTTTGTCATCGCCGCCAGCAACGCCCCGAGGCGCTGATGATAGGGATGATAGAATCGGCGCATCCTGTCCTGAAGGTCAGCGGTGCGGTTCCCGGAAATGATATGCCCGTCGCTGGACAACGGCAGCAAACCCGGCGCATCCGGTTCGCGATTGAGGTCGATCACCAGCCGCGATACGCCCCCAAGAATGGCTGGCCAGCCATGATCGGATGAAAGGAGACGGGCGACGGGTGCCACACCGATGTCGACAGCGACATGCTGTTTCAGCAGGTCGGCGTCGATGCCCAGGTCGACATCGGCGGGCACATGGGACGATGCATGATCCGCGACGATCAGCAGATCCGCGCCCCGCCCCTCCAGATATATCGCCGCCTCGCTCATCCCGCACGTATCTTTGTTTTCATCGTCCACCAGTCGGGGTGTTCCCCGCCGACGGTCATGGCAGCCTGAGTTAGCGCCGTCTCGGTCTCGAAAAGCGCAAAACAGGTCGCACCCGATCCCGACATGCGCGCCAAGATAAGCCCGCCAAGCGCTCGCAGCGCGGCCAGTATGTCGGCAATTGCCGGCGCGATCGCAATGGCCGGCGCCTCCAAATCGTTGCGCCCATGCTCCACCAACGCCTGAAGACTCCCGGTATCGAGCGCGCCGCCATCCTGTCCGTTCCAGCGCGCAAACACATGCCCCGTGGGGACAGATACGCCGGGATTGACGAGCAGCATCGGCATGCCGTCCAGCCCGGCGACCGTTTGCCGGGCCAGATGTTCGCCCCGCCCCCGCACCATCTGCGTGGTGCTGGCGATACAGGCGGGTATGTCGGACCCCAGCGGCAAGCCCAGGTCCGCGAGTTCCCTGTCATCGATCCTTACGTCCCAAAGCCGCGCGAGCAGTCGCAGCGTCGCTGCCGCATCGGCAGACCCGCCGCCTATCCCCGAAGCGACGGGCACCATCTTGGTCAGGCGAATGACCGCCCCCCGTTGCTCGCCCAGATAGGACTGGAGCGCCCGCGCCGCCCGCACGACCAGATTGTCCGGTCCTGAGGACAACGCATCGCCGAACGGGCCATCGATGATCAGGTCTATGGCGCCATCGTCGGAGATGTCGGCGTGCAACAGGTCGCCGTCCTCAGCAAATACGAACAGGCTTTCCAGTGCATGATAGCCATCGGAGCGACGCCCGCGGACATGCAGCGCGACATTCACCTTGGCATAGGCGGTTTCCGCCAGCGTCACCGCGTCCGCTGCCGTGTCAGGGTGCGGCATATTCAGGTTTCAGGCCTTCTATCCTTTTCGCCGCCAGCCGGTCAGCCACGTCGCCGTCGGCATAGACCGATGCCGCCCGCCATGCGTAGCGGGCCTCATAGCGCCGGCCAGCGGTCCACAGCGCATCGCCGAGATGTTCGTTGATCGTGACATCAGCCGGTGCGGCTGCGGCTGCGCGTTCCAGCACGGGCAAGGCGGCATCGACATGGCCCGTCACGAACTGGGCCCATCCAAGCGAGTCGGTGATGGACGGATCTTGCGGCTTGAGCGCACTCGCGCGCTTCAGCAGCGCCAATGCCTCGTCGATATTCTGTCGGCGTTCGATCTGTGCGTAGCCCAGATAGTTGAGAATGACTGGCTCATTGGGTGCAATGCGCGCGGCCCGCTCCAGAACGGCGCGTGCTTTGTTCCAATGTTGGCCCTGCTCAAGCGCGCTGCCCTCGAACAACAGCAATGTCCATGGCATCTTGTCATCGGCGTACCCCGCTTGCGCGGCCCGGAATGCGGCGGCGGCGCCGTCGAAGTCGTCCGCTTGCGCCAGCAGGCGGCCCAACGCGACCTGACGCGCGGCGTCGGCACCCGGCGCGGCGGCGAGCCTGCGTGCCAGGATGAGTGCGCCCTGCGTATCACCCGCGCCCGCCAGAGCATCGACCAACTCGCTCTGCGCAAGCACGCCATACCAGCCGTCTGCCGGAACCTGCCGAACCTCCGCCACGGCGGCGTCGGAATATCCTGCCGCAGTCAGAAGGCGGGCGGTGACGATGCGCGCTTCCTCGGATGCAGGATCGGCAAAAGTCGCCATGCGCGCCAGTCGCAGCCCCAGCAACACGGCGGATTGATCCGACCCCACATCCACCGCCAGCCGCGCAAACAGCCTTGCCACCCCTTGGGCTGGCGTCAGGGAGGCGCCGTTGGCGATCTTCCGCCCGCGCTCGATATCCGCGCGCGCACGGGCAAATTGCAGATCGCCGGCCGGCACGAGCATCAGGGCTTCGGCTTTCGCGCCACGCATCGCCAGTTGCGCCGCGAATGTCAGCCGCAAGGCCTGGGCGTCAGTCGAACGCTGCGCCAGCGCCCGGCGGATGGCGGGCAAGGCGGCGGTCACATCCTTGCGGGCCAACGCCTGCAATGCGACATGCTCGTCGACATAGCGCTGGACCAGCGCCGCAAATCGATCCTGCGGATCGACGACGGGGGGCGCATAACTGCCCTCACCCAGCGAAATCCAGCTTCGTACCACCGGCGCGAGAAAGGCAAAATTCGCCTCCTCCACCATCCTGTCGGCCAGCGTTCGGGCGCCCGCCCAGTCTTTGCGCGCCAACGCATCGCCAAGACGCAGCAAAGTGCCGTCTCGCGGCAGCATTCCGCCATTGTCCAGCAGCGCTGCCGATCGCAAGGCCAGCGCCTTATCTCCTGCCTCCAGCGCCTGAAAATAGGAGCGGCGCGCGATGTCCAGGCTGGCCGGATCAAACCTGAGCGCCGCCCGATAGCTCTCGACCGCGAGCGCCTGCACGCCTGAATCGTCCGCGAAGCGCGCCCGCGCATAGGCATGGAGCGCACTGTCAGGTTCGACCGACGCCGCCGCCACGGACGGCAGTGCCAGCATCAGGACGGGGATCAGGCGCTTACATATTCGGATAGTTCGGTCCTCCGCCGCCTTCGGGCACGACCCAGTTGATATTCTGGGTCGGATCCTTGATGTCGCACGTCTTGCAATGGACGCAGTTCTGCGCGTTGATCTGAAACCGGGGTTCACCTTCGTCCAGACCGACCACCTCATAAACGCCAGCCGGACAATAGCGCTGTGCCGGCTCGTCATAAAGGGGCAGGTTGTAACTGATCGGGATCGTCGGATCTTTGAGCTGAAGATGGACCGGCTGATCCTCTTCATGATTGGTGTTGGACAGAAATACCGACGACAGCCGATCGAAGCTGATCACGCCATCGGGCTTGGGATAGACGATTTCCTCGCACGCGTCCTTGCGCCAGATCTTCTCATTGTCCGGCTTATGCTTCATCGTGAAAGGCAGCCCGATCTTGAGCGTGCGCATCCACATGTCGATGCCCGCCAGCAGGGTGCCGATCGTCCCGCCGAACCTGGCGAGCAGCGGCTCCGCATTCTTCACAAGCTGAAGTTCGGTAGCGATCCAGCTCGACCGCAGCCGATCCTCATAGTCGGTCAGTACATCGCGCGCACGTTCCTGCTGGATTGCCTCGAACGCGGTCTCTGCCGCCAGCATGCCCGACTTCATTGCGGTATGCGTACCCTTGATGCGGGGCACGTTCACGAAACCGGCCGAACAGCCGATCAGCGCACCGCCGGGGAATACCAGTTTCGGGATCGACTGCCAGCCGCCCTCGTTGATCGCCCGCGCACCGTAGGAAACGCGACGGCCGCCCTCCAGATATTTGCGGATCGTCGGGTGCTGCTTCCACCGCTGAAATTCCTCGAACGGGTAAAGATGCGGGTTGCGGTAGCCGAGGCCGACCACGAACCCCAGTGCCACCTGCCCGTTCGACTGATGATAGAGGAAGCCACCACCATAAGCGTCCGTCAGCGGCCATCCCTGGGTGTGGATGACCAGGCCGGGCTGGTGGAGTTCGGGATCGATATCCCACAATTCCTTCATGCCGATGCCGTACACCTGCGGCTCGCAATCGGCGTCCAGCGCAAACTGGCGCTTGAGGATCTTTGTCAGGTGTCCGCGCGCGCCTTCTGCGAAGAACGTATATTTCGCGTGCAGCTCCAGACCCGGCTGATAGTCTGCCTTCCGGTTGCCTTCCCGGTCGATGCCCATGTCACCGGTGGCGACCCCCTTAACGCTGCCATCCTCATTATAGAGAATTTCCGCCGCCGCGAAGCCGGGGAAAATTTCGACGCCCAGCCCCTCGGCCTGTTCGGCCAGCCAGCGGCAGAGATTGCCGAGCGATCCGGTGTAGGTGTCCTTGTTGTGCATCCAGCCTGGCGTCATGATATGCGGCATCGCCATCTTGCCGCTCTTGGTCAGGAACCAGTGCTGATTGTCGGTCACCAGCGTTTCCGCCATCGGACATCCCTGATCCCGCCATTCCGGCAGAAGCTCGTCCAGCGCCCTGGGATCGACCACGGCACCCGACAGGATATGGGCGCCGATTTCCGACCCCTTTTCCAGCACGCAAACCGCCAGTTCCTGACCCGCATCATTGGCCAGCTGCTTCAGCCGGATGGCCGCAGACAGGCCGGCCGGTCCACCGCCGACGATCACGATGTCATATGGCATCGATTCCCGTTCGCTCATCAATCCCTCCATGGGCGCCCGACGGCCCTACCCTGCCGTTTCCAGTCGCCGCGTTAGTCCAACGTCTTGCCAATATCCGGCGATGAAGATTCTTGACCCCGCCGTCAACCTCTGGCCCAAGCAAGGTGATGCGGGGATTATTGCAGGACGATGCGGCATTCGCTGCCGACGCCTATCTGGCGTGGTGGCGGCTGGCCGGTGTGGACGGGGCCGTCGGCGACGCGCCCGTAAACTGGCTGCGCCCCGTTCCCGCGCGCACGGACGCAGGCACAGGAGCGGTATCGGGCGGAATTCCGCCCGCCGCCCCGGTCACGCTTCCCAAGGATTTCGAGACATTCCTTGCCTGGCTGAAGACCGATTCGGACCAGATGGAAAGGCAATGGCCCTCTCCACCCATCATGCCCATCGGGCCCGCCGATGCTCCGCTAATGATCATCACGGACATGCCGGATTCTGCGGATGTGAATGCGGGCCATCTTCTGGCCGACCGTGCCGGCGCCCTGTTCGATGCGATGTTGCGCGCACTGGGGTATGAGCGCGCAGGCTTGCATATTGCTTCGCTATTTTTCGCCAGACCGCCCGGCGGCATGGTGGAAGCGCGGGAACTGGATCGCGCTGCTGCCCGGATGCGACTGCATGTGCGTCTCGCCCGGCCGCGCCGTTTGCTGTTGCTTGGCGATCGGACGATCCGTGCCCTGCTTCCGGCGGACGGAAGCGAACGAGGCGACGGTTTACGCGCCTTTAACCATGATGGCGGCACTGTGAATGCCGCTGCCACATTCCACCCGCGCCTGCTGCTCGGTCAGCCCGCGGCGAAGGCGGAATGCTGGCAGATCCTGCAAAGCCTGATCGAGGAAAATCGTCCGTGAAACGTGTCATCCCCCGTCTAGCATGCACGGCTTTACTGACATTCGCGACAATAGCGGCCGCACAGGCGGGAACGACCGAATCGCTGCCAGCCTTGTCAGCGCAGGCGGACTCCGCATCTCCGTTGGCTCTGCGCGACGGCGAAAAGGCCCGCTACCGCACGATATATGCAGCGTTGCGTCAGGAAAAATGGGTCGATGCCAAGACGATGATCCTGGCACTCGATCCGCAGGACGCCGTGCGCGCGGTGGCCCTTTCTGATCTGTATCTCGCTCGCAACTCGCCCAAGGTCGAACTGTTCGACCTGCTGGACCTCATCAACAAGGCATCGTGGCTGCCAAAGGCGGATCAGTTGTCACGCCTGGCACAGAAGCGCGGCGCCACCATCCTGCCGGACCTGCCGCAGGTCCAGAAACTTGTGTGGCTGGGGTCGGCGCCGCGTCGCCAATATGTGGCTGCAACCAAGACGGACGTCGCCGCACAGGCTCTGGCCGCGAAAATTCAGGCATATGTCGACGTCGACGATCCCGCAGGCGCGGAAGGGCTGCTTACGACGGCCGAGGCGGCGCTGACGCCCGAAGGCCTTGCAGAAGTCCGCCAGCGGGTCGCCTGGGCATACTATATCGAAAATGATGACGGCGGCGCCCGTCGCATGGCCGCTCGCGCGCTCGAGCCGCGCGTCGGCGGCGACTGGACCGTGCAGGCGCACTGGACCACCGGTTTGGCGTCCTGGCGGCAGAATGACTGCCGCGCAGCAGCCCCTGCATTTGCCAACGTCGCCGCGCTGGCGGGCGATGCCGATATGCGCGCCGCCGGCGCTTATTGGGCTTCGCGCGCCTATATGGTCTGCGGCGAAGCCGAGAAGGTCGAAAATTACCTCAAGCTGGCGGCAAAATCCGACGAGACCTTTTACGGTCTTCTTGCCCGCGAAACATTGGGCATGCCGCTGGGCAGCCCGTCGGTCGGCGCGCGATTCGGCGGCAGCGAATGGCAGAAGATCAAGGACAGCCCCAATGCACGCGCTGCGATCGCATTGGCCGCCATCGGCGAGACGGACGAGGCAGACGACCTGCTGCGACATCAGGCAAAGATCGGCGGTGCGGCGCAATATGATGCGCTGCTTCGCCTGGCGAGCGCACTCAGCCTGCCTGAAACGCAGCTCTGGCTCGCACATAATGGTCCGGCGGGCATGCAACCGGGCAGCTTCGCCCGCTTTCCCGCGCCGGACTGGCGTCCGGACGGAGGATGGCGGGTCGACCCCGCGCTGGTCTATGCACATACGCTTCAGGAATCAGGGTTTCGCGCCAAGGCGGTATCGAGCGCCGGGGCGCGCGGCCTGATGCAGGTCCGCCCCGGTACCGGCGGCGACATGGGGCTGGCTTCGGCGGACCAATTGTTCGTGCCTTCTACCAACATGGAATATGGACAGCGCTATCTGGAATCACTGCGCGACATGAGTGCCACAGGTGGCCTGCTTCCCAAGGTCATGGCGGCCTATAATGCCGGGCCGCAACCCGTCGCCCGCTGGAACAGCGAAGTGAAGGACAAGGGCGACCCGCTGCTGTTCATGGAATCCCTGCCCTATTATGAAACGCGCGCCTATGTGAACATCGTGATGCGCAACTACTGGATGTACCAGATCGAAACCAAGGGCGCTGCCGAATGCCTGACCGGCATGGCTCAGGGACTGTGGCCGACTTTCCCGAACGCCAAAGGGGTGAAGCTGGTCCGCATGACGAAATCCGATCATGGCACCGCGCTGACCGGGACCGAGATGGCACTGGGAACGGATTGATGCCGATCGATGAAAGCCGCGCATTCCTGCCGGTCCGAATCGCCGTCCTGACGGTATCGGACACGCGCGGCCTGGCCGAGGACAAGTCCGGCGACATCCTGGTCGAGCGGCTTGAAACGGCGGGTCATATTCTCGCCGCCCGGCATATCGAGCGGGACGAACGCTCGGCCATCGTCGCTCGCCTTCATGCCTGGATCGACGATCCGGACGTCGATGTCATCCTGACGACGGGGGGCACCGGCGTCACCGGCAGGGACGTGACGCCCGAAGCGCTGGCACAAGTGCAGGACAAGGAAATACCCGGTTTCGGGGAACTGTTCCGGTGGCTCAGCTATCAGACCATCGGGACGTCAACGATTCAGTCCCGTGCGACGGCCTGCGTTGCGCGCGGCACCTATATCTTTGCCCTGCCCGGGTCCACCGGCGCCGTCAGGGACGCCTGGGACGGCATATTGTCCTCTCAACTGGACAGCCGCTTCCGCCCTTGCAATTTCGTCGAACTGATGCCGCGCCTCAACGAACGTTGATCCCATATGCAGGGATGACAAGGCGTCCCTGCTCTGGCATCCGCGCGAAACGAACGGATGACGGGACAGGCGCAGCATGACGAGCATCGGAATATACGGGGCAGCGGGTCGCATGGGCCACGCGATCGCGACTGCCGCCAAGGACGCCGGCCTTGCCCTGGCGGGCGGCACAGACCGCAATATCGATGCCGAGATCGCGCCCGGCGTGGCGGTTTCCAGCGACCCAGCCGCCCTGGCGCGGCAGGCGGACATTCTGATCGACTTTTCGGTGCCAACGGCACTTGCCGCGCACATCGATGCCTGCATCGCGGCCGGCAAGCCGCTGCTGATCGGCACTACCGGCCTGGAAGCTGTTCACCACACCATGATCGATCGCGCCGCCGCCAGCATCCCCATCCTTCAGACCGGCAACACATCCCTTGGCGTCAATCTGATCGCCGCGCTGGTCGAGCGCGCGGCCGCCGGTCTGGGCGACGACTGGGACATAGAAATTGTCGAGATGCATCACCGTCACAAGGTCGACGCGCCGTCTGGCACCGCCATGCTGCTGGGCGAGGCGGCGGCGCGCGGGCGCGGTATCGACCTCCATGTCCATAGCGAACGGGGACGGAACGGTATTACCGGCGCGCGGGCGGCGGGGGCGATCGGCTTTGCCGCATTGCGTGGCGGATCGGTTGCGGGCGATCATCAGGTGATCTTCGCGACGGAGGGCGAACGGATAGAAATTGGCCATCGCGCCGAAAACCGTTCCATTTTCGCGCGTGGGGCCGTCAAAGGTGCGCTGTGGCTGCTGCGCCAGCCTCCGGGGCGCTATGACATGAAGGGCGTGCTCGGGCTCTGACGCGCATGAACAAGGCGCAGATATTCGATTTCTTCAATCGCCTGGCCGAAGCCAATCCCGCTCCCCGGACGGAGCTGGAATATGGCAATGATTATCAGCTGCTGGTCGCGGTCGTTCTGTCGGCCCAGGCAACGGACATCGGCGTAAACAAGGCGACACGCGCCCTTTTCCGTGACGTGACGACCCCTCAAAATATGGTGGAGCTGGGTGAGGACGGACTGAAACAGCATATCCGGACCATCGGGCTGTTCAATGCCAAGGCCAGGAATGTAATCGCCCTGTCCGAAATATTGGTCAGGGATTTCGGCGGGCAGGTGCCACAGGACCGCGATGTGCTGACCACTCTGCCCGGCGTCGGTCGCAAGACCGCCAATGTCGTGGTGAATACCGCATTCGGTCAGGAAAGCTTCGCAGTCGACACCCATATCTTTCGCGTCGGCAATCGCACCGGCCTGGCACCCGGCAAGACACCGCTTGCCGTCGAGCTGAAACTGGAGAAGCGTGTGCCCCAGCCATTCCGGCGGGACGCCCATCATTGGCTGATCCTGCACGGACGCTATATATGCAAGGCCCGCAGACCCGAATGCTGGCGCTGCCCCGTTGCGGACCTTTGCCGGTACAAGACAAAGACACCGGCTCCTTGAAAGATCGGAGCGTCGGACATTTTCCTGAGGTTCAGGCACGATCGGATAAAAGACGGGATTGATAGTTCCGTGCCGTCGATTCGGTAACGAACAGGAGAGATGATATGAGATATTCCATGTTTCGTCTTGCCGCGGGCATAACCCTTGCCGCCGGCATGGCGCCCGCCATCGCAAAAGAAGCTCCGGACCCTTATGTGAACAGCGGAAAGCCGGCCGACTGCATTCCGATCACGTCGATCCGCTCGACCAATGTGCGGGATGACAGGACGATCGACTTCGTGATGAACAGCCGCAAAATCTATCGCAACACGCTGCCCAACAGTTGTCCCAGCCTGGGTTTCGAAAAGCGCTTTGCGTACAAGACGAGCCTCTCGCAGCTTTGTTCGGTCGACATCGTCACCGTACTATATAATAACGGTCCGGGTCTCCAACCCGGTGCAAGCTGTGGCTTGGGCAAGTTCCAGCCGATGGAAAAGCCCGCGAAATAAGATGGAGCGTGCGTGAATTGACGCTGGCGCCGGGCATCGGCCTTTGCTAAGCGGCCCCCCTGACCGGCGTTACACGCACCCATAGCTCAGCTGGATAGAGCGCTGCCCTCCGAAGGCAGAGGCCAGAGGTTCGAATCCTCTTGGGTGCACCATCTCCTTCCTTCCCCCCGACAAGTCGGATAAAAGTGTGAAAGGTGAGGATGTCAGGGCGGTTCTAAAACCGCTTCCGCGCAGATATTGGAGCTTGTCGGCAAAGGCCAGTTTCAGGACCAGCCTTTTGTGCCTGAAATCGCCGGAAACCCATATTTTGTGCGGGTTTGCGAGGAAGGTCATGGCGGTTCTAAATGATCGCTCGAAGTCCTTAGGCGTTCGGCCCGTTTGGGCGATCCGCTCCCGCAGTTCCGCTTTGCGGGCTTCAAGCCCTTGGATGCGGTTTTCATAGGCTTTGATGAGGGTCGGGCTTTCCGCGTCCATGGCCCGGTCGATAAGCTGGGTCACATTGCCCTCGATCTGGCGGACCTCCGATTCCCATTCCTTCTTGCGGGTCTTGATGCCTTCGGCGCGGGTATTCCAGAGCTTGCGAAACACCTCATAGGCCAGCACGAACATATCGTGCGACGGGCGCAATTCCCGAAGGATGGATTCAAACTCCCCTTCGATCTTGTCGCGGGGAACGGCCTTCCCGTATTCGGAGCATTCCTTGCTGGGGCAATGATAATAGGGATAGTGCTTGGCGCGGCCCTTGGCCCAATAGCTGGTGAGCCGGGTGTCGCAGCATCCGCAAGTGACGAACCCGCGTAGCGCGAAATCCTCGCCCACATTCTTGCGGGCGGGAACCTTCGCATTGCTGTGAAGGCGCTGCTGGATTTTCTGGAAGGTTTCGAAGCTGATCAGCCCCTGATGCTGGGCCGGGCGTAACGACACATTCCATTTCTGCACTTCGATATGGCCCGCATAGAGCGTCTGATGGAGGATGTCGTAAACACGCTGGCCGTGGACGCGTCCCTTGTGGTCGCGCGGAAATTCCGGCTGATCCTCGAAATAGCGCTGCACCTCGGCCTGTGTCTGGAAACGGCCTGTGGCAAAGCCCTGCAAGGCTTCGCGCACGATCGAAGCTAGCGGCTCCTTGGGCACGAGTATCTTGTTCTTGCCCCGGCCATCGACGACCTCGGCGAACTGATAGCCGATCGGCGGCTGGAAAACCCAATAGCCATCAAGGCATCGCGCGCGCATCCGGTTGAGCGTCTGCTCGGCATTCTTCTCGCGCTGGTGCTGATAGGAACTGGCGAGCACATTTTCGACGAAGCGCCCATCGCTGTCTTCGCGGAACTGGTGCGAGGGGGAAACCATGATCGCCCCCGCGCGCTTGACGGCCTCACGCAATTGCTGGTGGGCGACGACATCGCGCGCAAGGCGCGACAGATCGTCGATGATCACATAGAAGGTTTGCTTCTGGCGGCGCAGGAAGGCGAGCATTTCCTTCATCGCCGGGCGGGTGGAATGCGCCCCGGTGAAATCGTCTTGAAAGACGCGGATCACGTCATAGCCGTTGCGGCCCGCATATTCGCGGCAGATGGTTTCCTGACTTTCAAGGCCATGGCCATCGGTCTTTTGCTTGGGGTCGGACACACGGCAGTAGATCACCGCCTTCTGTCCATCGGTCGGGTTGCTCATATCTCCTTCTTTCTTGCCCGCGCATCTGCGGCGGCATCATTGAATATCAGTTCGAGGATTTGATCCCATTCTATCGGAAGCAGGGCGGGATCGGAATCAGGATCGACATCTTTTCCCGAGGCTTTGCCCTCAAGGCCCTCGATCACGAACAGATCGAGCATCTGCTCGAATATTTCAAGCTGGGCGCGGCCAACGGCTTCCGCGATGCCGCGCGCTTCGAAATAGCTTCGAAAATCCTCATAGGATATGAGCATGACGCGGAACCTCGCCCGCGCACGGCAAGGCCAGCGCGGCATAATATGTTGATCTGTCTGGAAGATTAGCCGCTCGTCCCGCCCATCTTGGGGGTTTGGCACGAAAAAGCCCGTTCGGTGGCGGGCTGCATCAAGGTGCTATTACGGCTATGCGAGCAGATTAGAACATAAATGGAACAAAATGTCGAGACTTTTCCGGTGTGCCGCATTATAACGGCGTTCAATCCCAAGGGTGCCAGATGCTTACGGTATATCTCGATACTTCGGACTATTCGCGTTTCGGCGATGTTCTGCGCGGAAAAGGCGATAGCCAAACGGAAAAGCTGTTCGACAACCTTTTGGGCTTAAAAGAGCATGGTCTTGTCAGGTTTGCCTATTCGATGCCCGTTCTGGGCGAATTACTTCAGTACGACGAAGCGCACGCGGATACGACCATTCACAAGGCCCAGGCAGTGGAAAGGCTTTGCGGCAAAAATGCATTTATCTGGCCGGGCCGATTGATCGCCTGGGAACTCGCGATCGCCGCCGCAGCGAATGACCTCCTTAGCAAGCCCATTCTTGAATCGCCGTTGAGTGAGAAAGCGCAATGGTTTCCAAACGTCGAGGATGCTTTGGATGACCTCAAGGGCGGATTTCAGCGAACACTGAATGAAGCGCTAGCGGATATAACCCCGGTAAATCGCAAGCAGCGGCGAACGATTGAGGCCAATGTTCGCAAACTGAATATCACCAAAATGGTCAACGTGTCTGCACCTGAACTCGCCGAAAAATATGGTTTGAAGGTATCTGATGTGCAGCGTTCCCTCGTTGCTGTCTTAGAGGATAAAATTTCCCCTGCCGAGGGCGCGACGAGATTGTTTTCGGCTATGGCTACACCGACGACATTTATACGGACTTATTTTGTTGGATACGAAGGTGAAAAGGATTTCCCTTCATGGATTTCTGACATGGGGAAAAGATTGCAGGCCAGCATGGTTGAGGGCCGCGAAAACCTCAGCCGGATCGACATGTCGGTTCTCTCATCTGATTTCATGCGGAGCACCTTGGAACAAATGGCTCCCGATTTTGGCGGCAAGATGCTGCGCCTTGCACAAGCTGAGGCACTGGAGTTCGGACTGGATGACCCCTTGATCGAACTTTTCGCGTCTCGAAGGGATTTAGCGGTTCAGGTGCCGTGTTGGCAAAATTTCACCAGATACGTCCCGGTCTTCATGCAATCCAACCTCGGGCTTCGCGGGGATGGCCACAAGCCAGAGCGCAGTGCGGGCGGCGACATCATGCACTCATTTTATCTGCCATATTGTGATCTATGGCGAGGTGATCGCCGGTTCGCGCACATTTTGAAGGAAGCATTGCCTGAACAATCAAGCAAGATTGTTGGCCGGTTAGCCGACTTGCCAACTTTGATCGAAAATGCGGCTCATGCTTCGACATAGGTTATCCTGCCATCAGCATATTGCGGGAAATGCGCCAATTCCGGCGGCACGCTGGCCGTGATCACCCGATGCCATGACCCGCCGAACATGCCGGGCAGCTTCACACGATCGAGCGGCGGATGATAGGGGTTGGGCAACCACAAGCCGTTGAGGCTTTTGGTCGTGTAGTAGGGATATTTGTTGGCGAGGATCGGCGGCACGTCCAGCCCGGAGATGAAACTGATCATCTGGTCGTCGGGCATCGCCAATATCTCATCCGGTGTCATGAGTGCGCGCTGCATCTTGGCGCGTGATGCCGATGCCTCGCGGTAATGCATATAGTCATAGGCGGCCTGCCTCGGGTCTTCGCCTTGGAAGAAGCGGCGCTTCGCCTCGCGCTGCATCCGGATCGCATTCTGCTGCTGGAGCCGGTCGTCATATTCGAGCGTCTCATTGCCCAGCATATGCGCGATAAGCTGCGCGGTCGGATAATCGCGAACGCCGAAGAAGCAGCGCCATTGCGCCGAGCCAATGAATCCGGTGATGGCCTCGCGCCCGAAATTGCGGGCGATCTGATCGATGTCTTGAAACACCGCGATCGTGCGCACGCCTTCGCCGCGCCCGATGGTGAAGGCATTGAGCAATTCCTCGAAGCGGCCCAACTGCCCGGCCTCGTCGATCAGCATAGTGAGGCGGCGGGCCTGCGGCGCGCGCGCCTTGTAGAGCATGGCGACGGTGAACATCAGCCGCAGCACGGGTGCCCATTGCGGGATATTCCGGCGCGGCACCATCAGGAACAGGCTGGTAAGCTGATCGGATGTGAGATCGCGCAGCGAGAAGTCGGGTTTCTCCAGCGCCGCGCATAGCGTGGGATCGTTGAGGAAAGACAGATTCGCCTTGATCGTCGAATAGATCAGCCCGAACTCGTTGGAGGTCGAATGGCATTGCGCTGTCCAGATATCGACACCGGCGGCGGTGACATCGCCGAAGCATGATCGGTCCATCGCTTCTAGCTGCTTGGCCCAGACCTTCGCGTCGGAACGGATCGCCTGAATCATGCGCCAGAGCATCGGCATGGTGACATAGCCGTGCTGCTCGACCAGCGATTTCAGTAGCGCGGTAATCCATTCGCGCGCCTTCTTTTCGAAATGATGGCCAGTGTTGCCGCCATTGCCGACCAGCGGGATCATGCAGTCGGCGAGATCTGCGCAATCGCTGTGGAAGTTGGAACTGGAAAGCGTCAGCACATCAAGGGGGTTGGTCGCATGGCTGACCATGCCGTGCAGATGCGTGGGGTTCCACAGATAGACGAAGGCCTTCCAGCGGATGAAGCTGGCGATGGTCACGGCGGCCAGTTCGCCCTTGGGATCGCAGACCAGCATAGGATACATGCCGCCGCGCAGGATCGTCTCAATCAACCAGTCGCGGCCCTTGCCAGCGCCGGACCCGGCAATGACGATGCCGGGGCTATCGGATTTGAGGAAAAGGGCGCGATTGCCTTTGTAGCCTGCGAACAGGCCATCCTTATCGAATAGCCCTGCGCGTTCAATCTCGGCATCGTTCGCCCAGCGCGCCACGCCAAAGCGCAAATCTTCGCGGGAGGGATCGATCATCGGATTTCTCATGCTCGGGGGATAAGAAATGAAGAAAGGCGGGAATGACCCCGCCTTTCTCCTTAAAGGCGCTGCGCGCCGCCTGCTCTTACGAAGAGCAGGCTTTCAGCAGCAGCAGGGCCACGATGACCCAGAAGATAACAACCCAGAAGTTGTCCTCTTCGGTCACGACCCAGCTACCACTGCCTACAATGCGAGACATAGCTGACTCCTGTAAAGCAAAGGGTGTCACCTGACGAAGCCGCCCGGCTTGGCTTTCCTCTACAGCGCCGTCCTGACCCGATCGGGGGGATAAGAGCGATTTCGACATGAAAATTGCGTCATCGTAACGACGATCAGGAATTTCCCACTGCTGCGAGATGCTCGATCGTGAATTTTCGCCTGTAGCCCCTGCGACTACCGCCTTCATTGTCATCGCGGGAAAGGGTTAGCCGCTTGCCGCCAATAACGCGGGTAAAGTTCCCCTCATTGCGAAGCTGCCGCAGCAACGGTTCCGCCATAGGCGCTTCGAACGCATGTTGGTATAGGGTCTGGATCACTTCAAGGAATCGCGCTTCCGATGTTGGCGCTGTGTCCATGTCATTCACATGCAGGATGAGCTTGAGCACCGTGGCGGCGTGTTCCGTGCCCTCGGCATAGTAGGCGATATTGTCCTTCCATAGCCCCTCGCCCAATTCGAGATAGGGTGAACTGGCGAACCACTCGTCGCACAATGGGTGATAATCGCCGGTCGCCAATCCTGCGGCGCTGAGGAAATCCTTGGCCAGATAGGGCGACCAGCCCTGATCGGCGGAGACAGTCGGCGGCTTCTGCTCGCGCCGCTGGAGCATTTTGATGAGACCGATGGTCTGGATCAGGTCGGCCTTGCTCGATACTGGGTGTTGCTGAATGTGCGTGATCCAGCGACGCAATCCGCCAAGATCGAGACCGAACGACATGACGGCGCGGCGTTTGGCTGTGCGGCGCAGCCGCTCGTCCTTGATTGCAAAACCGATGCGAACAAATTCCTGTTCATAAGACGCATAGGCCTTCATCACGAACAGAAACGGAATCAGCCCTATCGACAGCAGCGGCGGCAAATAGAATTCTTCGAATGTCTGCCATGTGGCGAATGTGTCCGGCGCGGTGTAAATGCTGTGGATCGAGTAACCCAGCAGGCCAAAGCCAAAGACGGACAATATCCCGTTGAGAAGCGAATGGACTTGGCGGTTCTCTGGCTTGCCTTCCGCGAAGGCGGCGGTCAGCGATAGCAGCGTGATGAGCGGGATCAGAACCAGCTCGGCCAGCAGGTGAAACGTATAGAACACTGCGACAAATTCCACAGCGGCGGTGATCTTGAGATTGTCGGTAAGCAACTCTCGGAAAAATCCGGGCTTCTCTTTGGCGGTGATGGTCCGGCCCAGTAAGGCAATCGCCGATGTGACACTCCAGAGGATCGTCGTTTTCAGCAGGCTTGTTTCCCAAAGCCCGGCCTGCGCGAGCGCCCATGTCACCAATGCGATATAAACAGCCAGTAATGCCACTGGTCCGAGCAGGACCGGGTGACAGGCCGCCTTGATGACCTGACCCAGCGAAGAACGCACACCAGGTTGGAAAAGGCACCAACCGAGAAATGCCGCCAGCCAAATGCCGGTCGCCACCTCTCGCGTATTGAAAGGCCCAATGCCGTCGGACAGAATATCCGCGATCATCGCCATCGCCACACCACGCTAAGCGTCGGGGAAAAGCAGCGCTTCATAATCGCGAGCGCCATGCAGAATGTGAAGGATGCTGATCTGCTGCGCCTCAATGCGGTAGAAGATCAGATAGCTGCCATGGACGCGCCGCCTGATACCGAGATGGGCATAACGCGGCACGAGCGGAAAGCCTTCCGGCAGGTCACGAAGCCCGCGAGCCTTGGCCAGCAATTCGGCCACGAAACTACGGGCGCGATTTGGATTGTCCTGCGCGATATAGTCGCCGATGCGTTCAAGGTCGCCGAGCGCTTCCGCCGTCAGCACGACCTTCATTGCATATCGCGGCCCCGTGTGGCTGTCGCATATTTTGCGTCAAGGCGAGCGGCGACATCATCGAGATCGTGAACGCGCCCGGCATCGGCATCGGCGATGCCTCGGGCAATGGAGGCATCCAATGCTGCAAGGCGGGTTTCACGCTCATGGACGAGGCGAACGCCTTCACGAAGGACTTCGCTGCGCGAATTGTAACGGCCTGCCTTCACGAGCCTCGAAACCAAAGATTCGAGCTGGCTGCCTAGATCAACGCTGCTGGCCATATGCCACCTCCTGTTCTTACAGGATAACACGGGCCGATAACTATTATCAAGTTGTCGGCTGGGGCATGGGCCGCATGGTTCGGGTGCAGGGTGGAGAGGCGTGTCTCCAAGGCCCTGCCGCGCATCAAATCCGCGCAGGGTTTGTCGTTGGGGTTCGGGGAGAAGCGAAGTCTCCCCGTTTGGCGCTGATCCGGCCCTGTCCATAAGGCTGCACTTGCACCGCTTGGACTGGGAGCGGGACGCGCCACGAGCCGGGAGGGATGCAACGGGAGGCGCGCAGCGGGCCTCCCTTGCCAAGGTGTCGTGGTACTACCACGAACATCTTGCGATCAATACTATCCAACATGGCACTGACGAATAAAAAGCAACAACAATCCACCGATCACTGAACGGTTCCAGTGGCTATGTCAGTTGCCAGATTTCGTACTCGACCTTCAAGGGTTCATCGTCCTGCCCGATAGGCGTTCTGGTCCGCAGGATAATTTCTTTACCCGACCTTGAAAATCGTCCCTCCGTGATTTCACCGTCGCATTGCAGTACGACCGTTTCTTTCCAATTCCCGACAACATGAATTGTCGCCTCGTTACCTGACGCCGTTAACAGCAGGTCATCAGCTTCATCGAGTATGTGGTACTCGCCATCGACAACGCCGAAATCAGTGGGTGCAAGGTCAGTCAAAAGATCAAGTGCAAGCATGCCTTTGGCAGGCCTTTCCGGATCGCTCCAATCTGAATAGGCGAGTATAACGTGGCGTTCATCGTGGCAGATGTGCGCTCCATATATTGCTATAGAGGGACGAGTATAGCCGAACAGTTCGCTGTGCGAACAGAATTTGCTTATCAAAGGCGCATCGACGTTGACATAGGCAATATCATATTGACCGACCGCTAGCACAGCATTTGTCCGAGGCATTGCAGTGAATGCCAGGGCGCTGCCTTGCTGGTGTATCGGGATGCGCGAGATCGCCTTCCATTTAGGCAGCCTGAAAGGTCGTAGACACCATCCCGTCTGCCGATAAATTTCTAACCAGTTTTCATAGTGTCCGATTGCTGCCGCAGACCGGCGTACCACAGCAGTATCTTCGCCCCGCATAAGATAGCTGCCGTTCAAATAGTTGAGGTCAGTCTTCAACTTCGCCTTCAGCACGCCTCCATCGCAAAGTAAGCCGACGTGGGAAAAACCTTTCTCCTGCCAGTCAATCGTACTCTCTGCGAGCGCAACAGGTTCAACGAGCCGCTCTGCCAGTTCCAGCCCTTGATGAGCAATTCCCCGGTCTTGACCCGGAATGGCTCCAATCGTTGTGACTCGGGCAGCGCCCGCTTGTCCATCCTTTGCCTGTCCTACACGCCTGTGATCACCCCGATACAGAAACTCCTGAGCGCGCCAATTTATCGATGTCCCACATTCCACACAAATAGGTTTGAATATCGTCAGGCGTAGTAAAAATGTGATCACGCTTAGGCTCGACAGCGCATCATCTTCCAAAGCGCCATAGAAGGGGCGTTCGGCTAGACAGCGATGACATCCGTGGTAGCCCGCGCCCTTCACAGGCCTGCGACCTTATCCGCATAGTAGGCCTCTATCTCCTGTATCTGCGCTTGGTGACGTGGAGCGAGGTCTTCTTCGATCATGCGGGCGATACGCCCGATTATGAAGAAAGCAATTGCGCCATAGGCGATGAACACACCTGCGGCTTGCAGGACAATAGCCACAGTCTCACCGGAAGGGAAATTTGCTGTATTGATGTCCATAGCTCTGAGTGCGTTTCCGAAACGGCCTTGCAGGGCATCGTCCGCAAAGCCCGAAATTGCAGGCGTGGCTTGCGCAAAGGGCCAGACTGGATGCGTCACAGTTGCGTAGGCTGCTTGGCCGAGCACAACGATGGCACCGAAGAAAAATGCGAGAAAGAGATAACCGGTTCCAAGCATCGTGAACCATCCCAGCGCGGATGTCGGCTCCTGCGAACTCAGCATCACGCTACGAATGCGGGCAACATTCTCGGAGATGTATTGGCCTTTGGCATCGTCCAGAGCCTTGCGTGCATGATACGCCAAGGCAGGGAAAAGCCCCGTTTCTAGGAATTCGCGGATGGCGAAAGGGTTGGATTGAGGGATCGCCTCCCACAGTTTCAAATCTCTTATATGCAATTCCGCCTGCTTCGCCTCGGCTGTGGCAGGGTAGCGTCTGGTGAATGACATATACGGTGGGATAGTCACCTCATTGCGTGCCGTTTCCCACGCGAGTTGCGCCTTCGAGGCCCAAGTCGGCGCGCTTGCAGCCGCTGGCAATGCTTGTACTACGGCTTCAAACGCGGGGATAGAGCCTGTCTCGTTGGCCTGATCGGAGAGCAAGTCTTGATCTGCTTGGTGCAAAGGGTGGCCGAATTGATCGAAATAGATCCGACCAAAAATCTCTTTGTCTATTGCAATTGCTATATCTCGGCCAGAGGACCGATGGAGAAAGAAATACGTCTCAAGTAAGAATGTACGTTGTGGCCTGCTCGCTTTGACCCACGCCTTAACCATATTGGTAAAATACATGGAAGAATCCGAATGAGGGGCGTTTCTTCCAGTATCAGCCGATACCATTCCAAAGAATCTTTCTAAAGCTTCTTCGAGTTTGAGGTCAGTGTCGCGAGATATGCTTCTGGCATGCTCTCGGACCTTGTCATTCAGAATGACGGCTACAGCGGGAAGCGATTCTTTCGGAATCGCTTTAGCAAATCGGACGAATTCTTCGTTTGCCTCGTCACCTGGAACCACTGCAACTTGCCCCCCTACTTGACGGATGGCTTATCGCACTAAACTAAATCAGGGTTCAAGGACCGGGTTCGAGTTGGCAGGGGCATCCACCATATCCCCTTCCAAATAGTAGCTCATCGAAGTGATTTTACCTGTAACGCGGTCGCGCAAAATTTCGGCTGGACCGTCCTCACGATGCAGTACGCCATGCTGGCAATATACCTCGACAGTAACCACGCCTGTGTCAGGGTCTCGCCGTAAGCCAGCCGGTCCGCCGTCTATGCGACTGGCTGAACCATATTGATACCAGCCCTCCGCCAATGCGATCCCCGTTTCGGGGTGACGCTGGACATGCGCAGGACCATCATCACGATGGAAGTTTCCGTATCTGTAATAGCTCTCCTCTACGCAAATGCCGGTGTCGGGAGCCCACACCCGCACGGCTGGCCCGTGTATCCGATGTAAGTCACTGGTTGGGATGTTGGCATGCCATTCTTCCCGTAGACACTTGCCGGTCGCGGGGTCGCTTTCAACTCTGACAATATACTCCTGTATCGGGTCCATCGTTATGTAACAGTATATCACGTAACTCGTGATGGTTTCAAATTTCGTCTGAATTCAGATATTTGCTACGGTCACCCGGTTGTTCCCCACTTACACCCTAGTTGCCTCCTCACGCATATCGCCGCCGCCATGCGAAGCCAGGATCACTGATCAGGGCTTGGCGAAACCAAGCGCGGCCGCTCTGGGCCGCAAGCCGGGCCAGAAGGCGAAAGCCCCCGCCAAGCCGCGCGCCGCGCGCAAGCCCAAGGCGACGGTCGAAGCCTGATCTTTTTACAGGTCGATATCGGGGCCGCGATCCACAGGGTCGCGGCCCTTATTCTGTTCGAGCCATTTGACGCGCTCGTTGAAATCCGGCGTGAGATCGCGCCGGGTCTGTTCGATATCCCGCTGCGTCGGGCGCTGCTGCTGTTGCTCGAACAGCCATGACAGGCGGTCCTCGTCGCGCGAAGGGTCTGCCTGCCGCGTGGTGGATTGCTGGCTGGCCAGCCATTGCTCGCGCTCCTGATCCTTGATGCGCTGCTGCTGTTCCAGCCAGTCGCGGCGATCATCCTGTTCTTGGCGCTGCTGGGCTTCGAGCCATATGGTCGCGCACCGGGGCCTTGCCGCGTGTGCGCGGCGGCGGGCGGTCGGGATCGAACAAGCGCCACTTCATATATGCGGCCAGAGACATGCCTGCCGCGTCGCGCTCAAGGCGCGCGCGTTCGTCACGCGACAGCCGCAGCGAAAGCGGCGCATCGCGTTTCTTCTTCTCAGGCATGGGTCACGACAAACAAAAGCGCACCATAACCGCGTGAGGGAACACGCGGGCATGATGCGCCGGGTTGAAACGAAGTTTGGGGGTTTACAGAATCAAGGAATAGCCATCATGGGCCGGGCGGTTCAGGCCCATCTATGGCTGGCAAATCTTCCATTGCGTCCTGCGGGATAGTGGACAATAATTGGTTCCAGTCCGCCAAGGTCGAGAATAACTGGTTCAAAGTTTCTCCTTCAAGGCGCACCACCTTTCGCATTTATGCGCCCTTTTCCAATTGGTTAGCGGTTTCATTGGCTAACCTTTTGCAAAGGTTAGCCATTAACCTCTCACCAGCTTCGTCCGAAAGCGTACGTTGATCGGCCGCCGCTGTGTAGCGTGCAACCTCGCTGTCGGTCGTGCGGCCGGTCCATGATTTGATCTGCTGATTGGTGCATCCAGCCTCAGTAAAGCGACGCGCAGCGGCCTTTCTCAGGCCATGGGCGCTGCATTCGGATAGACCAGCCTCATCGCACCAATCACGGAACTTGTTGCCAAAGCCCTTCCGCGTGAATGACCGTCCATGCCCGTTGATTATGAACACCATCGCGCGGGAGGGCGTCGCCAAGATGGACGCTGCAAGTGGGGGCCGGATCGGAACCGGCGCGGCTTCAGCTTGCCAAGGCACGACGCGACACCCGGCGCGCCAGCGCATGACGACAGAGCTGCATCTATGGAGAAAAGGGTCTATGCACCATAAACGCCATCGCGCCCGTAGTCAGCGGGCAGGCTGCAAGCTCTGCAAGCCATGGAAGGCTAACGGCTTTCGAACCGAACGTGCAGGAGGGGAAGCGTTCAGCGACCATCGCCGCCGCTTCGCACCTGCGGATGCCTGACCGCCCTCAAGGAAGCAGCCTGTTGGACGCCGATGACATCGCGGCGGCCGATCGTGCGCGGGCGGAAAGCGACTTCACAATCCCCGCTGAAATTCTGGACGCAATTCTCGCCGGTAAGGCGCCGATCATGGCATGGCGCGAATATCGCCTTATAACGAAAAAAGCGCTGGGGCTGAAAGCAGGCGTCTCCCAATCCGCTCTCTCGCGCATGGCAAAGGGGCAAAGCCAACCGCGACCGGCAACCATCGAGAGACTCTCCTTCGCGTTGGCGGTGCCGGAATGGGCGCTGACCATCGATCAGTGATCGGGCGCCATCAGCGCGAGTTCATTATTGTATGTACGTTATTTCTTGACCTGCGCCATTTCCGTGCATACAACAATCCTCATGGACATCGAATTTGACACCGCCAAGGACGCGATCAACCGGGACAAACACGGCGTTTCGCTGGCCTTCGGTGCCGAACTGTTCTGCGATGAAGATCACCTGATCCTCGCTTCCCATCGCCCGATCGATGGCGAAGATCGGTTCAAGGTGATCGGTGATATGAAAGGCCGCCTCTGGACTGCGGTCTATGTGATGCGTGGAGCGACTTTCCGCTTCATCAGCGTGAGGAAGAGCAACGATGGCGAACAAAGAGCATATCGTCGGCCTTAGCGCCGATCCGAACGACCCGGAAGATTTCGACGTGAGCGAAGAGGCGATAGAGCAGGCGCTGGCGGATCGGGAGGCCCGCCGTGCGCGGCGCGTGGGGCGGCCGGAAGGCGCCGACAAGGAACGGATCACCATCCGGCTAGACAAGGACGTGCTGGCCAAATGGCGCGCAACCGGTCCTGGCTGGCAGACCCGTTTGAACGACGCGCTCCGCGGCGTGTCACCCTGATTTTTGCTATCGGCTAGTGCGGGCACAAAATTGTGCCCAAATTGAAAATTCTGGAGCGCAACGGAATGACGCGAAAGGCTGATGCTGAAAAAGCGATCCGCTATCTGGTCAGCCAATGGGCAAGAAAAAACGGCATAGCGGTCGGATCAGTCGATATGCCGTCATTCTATGATTTCCGCTCGTGGCTGGGCAGAGAGGGCTATTCCCACTATCTCGACTTCCGGTCGGTCATGGGACCGCTGGAAGATGCAGAGCGCTGGTTTGACGAAGAGTTGAAGCAAACCTGGCGGAACTAGCCCGGCATGAGGGCGTGGCAACGTCGTTCGGATGATCGGCGCTAGCCTGCCTATCGGTCCTTCGGCCCTTGCGATCCGGGAAATAGTGCAGGGCTTCCGCCGTGGCGCTCTCGCGGTCGATGGTGGTTAGGTGGCACCACCCGCCTACGGCATGGCCTATGCTGGCGTGGAGCGTGATGCCAGCGGCTTTCCGTTGCGCAAGCATGAGTGTCTTGCCGTCCGCATGCGGATCGAACTGAGCGGGATCTTGTGGATCGACCTCGCGGCCCAGAAGCCCTGTCAGCCCGTTCGGATGATCGCCTGTAACGATCCACGGTACTTCATACAGCGTGAAGGGTTCAACGGGCGTGTCAGGAGCCGATCTGTTGGCGACGTAGAACGCCGAAATGCGTTGTTCGCGGTCATCCCAGCCTGCCCCCAGGATGCGCAATGTGGCATCGCCTTCTGTCCGGCCGGTCCTGCGGCAGTCCAGCCGGATCGCGTTGCGCATCATGTCAGGCAGACGCTTTTCAAGGTCAGCCAAGCGGATCGGAGCTTCCGGCCCCAGGCTGCTGTAAATCACGTCGCAGAACACATCGCCCATGACGCCAAAGGCCCAGCCCGAGCGCGTGGAAGTGACTAGCCGACTGAAAGGTTGCGAATGACGCCCGACGCAATGTCGGAAACTATGGAGGCAAGCTCCGGACGCTCGGACAAGCGCACCGTGGCAATGCCTTGGCCATTTTGCATCCGGGCAGAGCCGGGAACCACCGCACCGATCTGGTTGTCAAGTCCACCCCGGCGGTGGGTATCGAGGACCGGCGCGCCGCTGTTGAGGCGATCAAGGCGGACAGAGGTTGAGCGCGTGTCCAACTCTTCATCGACGGTTTCGAAGCTCTCCCAGTCGAAGCGTGCACCACGCGCGCCGGTCGTCCAGATGAATTCGATGGTGCGGCTTTCAGCGTTCCAACTGGTGGGGGAAATATCCGCCGACCGGGTGCGCGGAGCCGCCATCACGCGGCGTTCTGTCAGGGTGGGGGCTGTATTGCTCCTGCCCCTGATTTTCGGTCTATGCAGCGATTAGGTAAATTACCTTTACGCGGCCACTCTCCCTTTGCTGGAGCGCGCCAGCGCTCTAGCCGCCGTTACCCTCCCTCCCCGCTATGCTGCGGAAGCCTGCGACGGCGCGACACGCGTCGAGAGTTGGAAATCGATCATCTGATCGAGGGTGTAGCTGATCCGACCGCCGGGTGAACGATGATAGCCGATCAGCCCTGCCATGCGATACCGGCGCAGGGTTCGGGGGGACAGGCCCAGATACGCGGCCGCCGATGCCTCGTTATATTCGTCCTTCAAGCCGTCTTCCATGTTGTCACCACATCTGAGTGTGAAGTTAAGTCATTGAACCAGTTCAGTTCATGAAGTTCATAATTCTGGATTGGCCGTGAACCCGAAATCCACGCCCCGCGCCCCACCGCAGTAGGCGGCCACACCCCGGAAGGACCTGAAGGGGGTGGCCCGCGCGGTCAGTTGGCATGGGCGAGCGACCATTCGGCGCGCGCCGTAACGACGATGCCCAGCATGAGCGCGCTTGCCTCTTCCTCACCGAACTGCTGCACAAGGATCGAAGCGGCAGCAGACATCAGGACAGTCGCAGCGCTGGCCGGATGATCCGTGCCGCATATGGCGGCGCTAATCAGTGCGGCTGTCAGCTTTTCCTTTTCACTCATTCATCACCTTCAATCTAAGAACGGCAAGCACGGATAGTTAAAGGAGGAGCTACGCGCGCACCGGCCTGCGCCTGCACATAGAATCCAACCTTGGAGCGAACCCGCCGTACCCGCCGTAACCCTTGGAAAACTGCGGGATGAACCCGCCGTAAAACCCGCCGTGAAGTCGCCGTAAAACCTGCCGTTCGGTGCTTTATGCGGCGTCCGGCTCGATCATCCCGACATGCTACGGCTGGTTAAGGTCCAAGCTACGGTGTGTTTTACGGCGGGTTACGGCGGGTGCAGCCAGACCAAGCGCCGCTCCGCTCACCGGCCGCTCCAGGGCGTCACCGCTGCCTTGATGCGAGCGATGCGCGAGCGCATCCCCTGCAACTCGGTGATGATCTGATCCAGATCATCCAGCGTCACGCTCACCGCCTCGCGGACCTTGCGGCCATCCGTGACCGGGATCGCCCGCGCTGGCACGGGCTGCCCCTCGAAGTCACCCAACACAGCGTCAAGATAGAACACGATGCTGGACTTCCGATGGCGATGCCCGTTCGCTTCCATGAAGGAACGAATGGCGCGCGGTGAGCTGGTCGCCAGGTCGCGGTCATCAGCCCATCTCTCATAGGCCGCCTTCAACTGTTCGGCCGCAAGCCTAGCCCCATCAGCATGCCGAATATGATCGCGGTAGAAATCCGCGAAAGTATCGGTTGGCGATCCTGTCAGCAGCAACCCTTCAAACTGGTATTGAGAGCTTTTCATTTCTTCTTCCCTTTAATGAGAGGGATAAATGGGAGGATAGAAGTAAGGTTTTCTGCCGTTTCAGAGGAAAACGGGAGCATGGGAGGGGAAAAGCATGTTCCTACGCGCGTGCGCCCGCGCGTATGTGCAAGCGCGCATGTGCGCGTGTGGACTTTGTGCATTGTGCATTTCGCCTCCCTCAACCTCCCATGCTCCCGCCGCCCCGCATTTCCGGGGTTACCAAGCGCCTCTATCCTCCCACGCGAAGCCCGATCATGGGAGCGAGGGAGGTTCCAAGGCGTTCCAATTGGCAAGAGTGTTGAAAGGTGGGGATCCGGGGGCAGTATCATGCACGCAAAATTACGCGGAAGGGCGGTGGCAGTCGAAAGACGAGATACCCAACCCGCCGTTGCCAAAATATCGGCCGAAAACTAGCGCCCGGCAGGTTCGCCATTGAAGGCTGAACCCCGCAGAAATGCGAGGGTCGGAATGACTGGGTTAGCCAGTGTAACTTATTGATCTAAAAGAACTTACGAAGCCCTCTTGGGTGCACCATTTTCGACAACCTGGCTGCCATGCCGCACAGCGATAGCCGCTGGCTGCGACGGTTGCGTCCGCTGCCGTCCTTGCCGGCGGTTGACGCATGCCTGCCGATCAGCAATCGGATGACTGACCCGGCATCTGCCGGCGCTCGATATCAACGCCGGAGGCGCCTATCAGCATGCTCGATCATCCCGTCTGGCACAGCCTCCGTTCAGGCTGGTCTGCGCTGGCTAAGGGCAACGCGCGTGCGCTGCGGATCGATGCTCGTTATGGCACATTTGGCGCAGCCGCCGGCCAGGATGCGGTCTCGCTCGCCGCCCTTTCGGCGCTGATACCGCAGGGCGACGAACTCTGGATCGTCGGGCGCGATGCTGTCGTACCGCCGGATACGACACTGGTGCGCACCGCCATGCTGGCGCAGATGGTGGCTCCGGCGATCGCACCTGCAACCAATCCGGCTCCGCGATGGGAGGTACTGACGGAGTCCGATGGGGAAGACATATGCGCGCTTGCCTTGATGACCCGGCCCGGCCCCTTCCGGCCGCTGACGCACAGGCTGGGCCGCTTCATCGGCATAAGGCGTGAAGGACGGCTGGTAGCCATGGCCGGCGAGCGCATGCGCCTGCCCGGATACACCGAGGTGAGCGGCGTCTGCACCCACCCGGACCACCGCGGCAGAGGCTATGCAGGGGCCCTGATGCGCATCGTGGCGCAAGCGATGCTGGACCGGGGCGACGTGCCTTTCCTGCATGCCTATGCCGCTCATACGCAGACAATCGCGCTATATGAGCGGCTGGGCTTTCGGGTTCGGACCGAACTACCGATGCTGGTCGTTACCCGTTGAGCGATTGTCAGTGTGCCTTCGCGGCCTCCGCGGCAGCAAGGACGCGCAGGACGTTCCCTGACCAGATTTTCTGGACGTCCGCCTCGCTATAACCTGCCTTGAGCAAGGCGTCGGTGATCTTTGGCAGGTCGACAACATCCTCCATGCCGACCACACCCCCGCCCCCGTCCCAGTCTGCCCCGATGCCGACATGATCGGGCCCGACAACTTCCAGCGCATGCAGCATATGCTTCATGAAATCATCGAAGGTCGGACGGTCGGTATCGGGATAGAGCCGGTCGATCTCTTGCCGTTTCGCAAGAAGCTCGGCACGTTTTTCCGCCGTCAGCTTCGCACCTTCGCGCATTTGGCCGAACAGGGCTTTCATCGCCTCCTGCCGCTGCGGGTTCGGTTTCGATGCACGAAGATAGGCACCATAAGCATTCATCTGAATGACGCCGCCCTTCGCCGCCAACGCCTTGAGATGTGCGTCGTCGATATTTCGCGGATGATCATATACGGCCTTGCAACCCGAATGGGTGAGCAGCACCGGTGTCGTGGACAACGCAAGCAGATCGTCAAGAACCTGATCGCTGCTGTGCGAGGCATCCGGCACGACGCCCAAGCGGTTCATTTCCTTAAGCAATTCCTTGCCCAGCGGCGACAGGCCGCCATAGCGCGGCTTGCCGGACGGATCGGTGGAACTGTCGGCGAACTGATTATGCGCAAAATGGGCAAAACCCGACACGCGTACACCCATGTCGTAGAACGTCTGGAGCAAGGAAACATCCTCGCCCAGCGGATAGGCGTTTTCTATCGACATGTAGACGATCCGCTTGCCCGTTGCGGCGATGGGCGCCGCATCCTTCGCCTCCAAGGCAAGCTGGAAATTGGCAGGGTCGGCGGCGACCATATTGCGGATGGAAAGGCCGCGCAGGATCGCGAAGTCGCGGGCCTTGCGGAAACCCTCGATCGTCAGCGGCCCCTGCGACGTGTAAATCGCCCAGAAACCACCGTCGAGCCCGCCCTTCTTCATCCGCGGCAGGTCGACCTGGGTATAATCGCTATGAACGTCATGCCCTTCCTCAATCGACCAGCCCGGCAGGTCCAGCGAGGCCGGCGTGTCGAGATGGGTGTCAAGCGTCAGCAGCTTCTGATGCAATTGGTACACCTGCCTGCTGACCGATTGGCCGTGCGCCGCTACGGGGAGCAGCGCGATCAAGGCCGCTCCCAGAACCAGATTTTTCCGCATCAGATCTCGCCCGTGATGGTGAACTGGAAAGTCCGCGGGCTAAGCGGCCGGAAGAAGCCGTCTCCGCTGACCGACGAGGAAATGTAGGACAAGGTGTCCTTGTCGAACAGATTGTCCACGTTGAACCGCGCCTTCACGCTCTTGACCGGGCCGAAGCTCCAGCCGTCGCCGATGTCGACATAGGCGCTGAATACAGTGAAGCCCGGCACGCTGGATCCCGCCGTGTTGGTGAAGGTCGACCAGCGTTTCGAGGTATATTTGCCGGAGATATTGGCGACCAGCCAACTGGCCGGCTCGACGGTCACGCCACCGCTCACAATCCACTTGGCGCTGTCGGGAATATATTTGCCGTCGATCAGGATCGGCGTGGCGGCCGGAATGTCATCCTGGAACTTGGCATTGTTATAGGTAATGTTGGCGTTGGCATAGGCCAGTCCATCGAGGAAGGCGGGCTTGTACGTGCCGCTGAATTCCGCGCCATATGCCCGCACCCGGCCGACATTCTGGTAGAAGGTTTCGGTCGCCGCGCCGCCGCTGCCCGGCAGGATCGTCGTGATCGACTGGATGCGGTTCCTGAACTTCGTGTAGAAGCCCGCGAGCGACGCGTAGAGCTGCCCCTGATTGGTGCGGATGCCCAATTCCATGTTGGTGGACCGTTCCGGCGCGGGCTGCGGCACCAACGCCCCGCCCGACCGGATGGCCGAGAAGATGTCATCCATCCCCTTTGGCAACGCCATGTTTTCGGCATAGGAGGCAAAGATCTGGGTGCGCCCGTCGATCTTGTAGAGCAGGCCGGCCATCGGCAGGAACATGTCGCGATATTGCGCCCGGTTGACGCTGGGACCATAGCCCGGAACCGCGACGCCGCCGACGGTCAGGTAATAGTCGGCGAAATCACGATAGCCGTTGTAGCGATAATCCATCATCAGGCCCTTGAAGCCCAGATCGAGCACCAGCCGCTCATCGGCGAGTTTCAGCGTATCCTTCAGGAAGATCTGGAGCGTGTCGCGCTTCGAACGGTAATCGCGGCGCAGATAGACCAACTCGTCGAGCAGGGGTGCGCCATCGGGTGCGCCGTCTACCGTGTTATAACGGGCCTGGGTACGATGATATTTGTCGACTTCAGCCCACATGCCGGTTTCGACGGTGTTGAAGCCCATTTCCCAATGCAGTTTGGTGGTGATGCCATAGCGGTCGCCACCGACGCCCGAACGGCCGAACTCTATGCCGCGCGGGCGCGTCACTGGCAGGCCGACTGCGACCTGAGCGTTATAGCGGCTCAGTGAGTTGGCATAGGTGTCAGGCGAAACGCCATAGCCGCCCTTGTCCTCCCAATAGAGCGTCGATTCCGCCCACACGCCCTCGGCGATACCTGCGTGGAACGTCGCGCCGTAGAGCTTGTCCTTCCGCACGTTGATGGCAAGGTTATAGACCTGCGCGTAGGTGGGGTTGGAATAATAGACCCCCGCGACCGTCGGCTCGAAGCCCGGCGTCGTGTTCGGCACATTCTCGATATAGGCGAAGTCGCGGCCGCAAGCGCCGGCAACGCTCTTTATCGTGCAATTATATTGCCCCCGGCTGATCGTCGGCGAGTCATAGTCGAAGAAATCGTTCGACACGAACTTGAACCGCGCCCAGCTGTCGCCGCCCAGGTCGGCATGGATCTGACCCTCCCAATGTTCGCGATCGACCGAACCGGGGCCGCGCCAAAGGTCGGTGTCCAGCTTGGTGCGGCTGACATAGGCCTTGAACGGGCCGACCCGGCCGGTGCTGGCGCGGATGAAGGTCCGTTTCATGCCGAAATCGCCGAAGCTCTGGGACACGAACAGGCCCATATCGTCCTGCGGGGCAATGCTGTTATATTGCACGATGGGGCCGAGCGTCGAATAGCTGGGCAGGCCCACATCGCCCGCGCCAACCGCTGCTTCGACCACGCCGAGATTTTCATTGTCGACATAGCGGAACACCGGGCTGCCGCCGAAGGCGTCGCTGCGCCCGGTGGGGATGCCGTCTACCACAAAGCCGATCTGGTCGAGGTTGAAGGCGCGGGTCTGGACGCTGTTGCCGAATTCGTAGAGGCCCAGCGCGCCGTCGGTCTGGACGTTGAAGCCGGGCAGCTGTTCCAGCATCTTGAGGCCGGAAATGCCCGAAGGCGCCGACAGCAGCGCTTCCCGGGTAATCGCCACGACGTTGCTGACCTTGTCCTCGCCTATCGCCTCGGCCGATTGTGAGATGCGGCGGCCGGTGACGGTGATGGTATCCTCCGCGTCCGAAACCGGCTCCTGGGCGTTGGCGGCGCTTAGTGCGCCCATGGCGCAGGCCAGCAGCAGAGCGGCGCGTGAGGTCGTTCGAACGGACTGGATAGCGGACATCGAGAAACTCCCTGGCTGTTGCGACCTTTCGGGCGGCGCGCGACGCGCCAAAGCCTCTCCCTGTCGCCGGCAAGCCATCGCCATCCGGTCGATCATCTAAGTTGCCAAGTGAAACGAGGATTCCGCGCCGACCCTCCATTGCCCAGTCACAAAAGGATGCCTTGTGACTTATCCGCAACAGGTTTCCGGTTATTCAGCGCCCCAGATGCATGAAATCGCGATCGTAGCTTTTCAGGTGCGCGCCGCAATCGACATAGATGGTCTGGCCGGTGATCGCGGTCGCGCCCGACAGAAAGGCCACGGCTTCCGAAATCTGCTCAGCCTGCGGCAATTGCGCCAGCGGCATCATCTGGGCCAGCCGTTCCATCTGATCCCCGTCATAATCGGGCGTTGCGATGGTCAGGCCAGGTGCGACGGCATTCACCCGGACACGCGGTGCCAGCGTGGCAGCCATGGTTCGGGTCAGCCCGGCAACGGCCAGCTTGGAAAGCGTATAGGCCAGTTGATCGGCATGGGGATGGTCGATCCGCTGGTCCAGGATGTTGATGATGCATCGATCCCCCGGACCTGCTGGGATAGTCGCGAATGCCTTGGTCAACAGCGTCGGCGCGGCGCAATTCACCGCATAATGCCGCATCAGGTCATCTGCCGTCACAGTTTCGAGCCGATCCTGACCAAATATGGCAGCGCAGTTCACCAGAATATCGGGAGGCCTACCGAAGCGATCGGCCACCATGGCGACCAGTTCCTCAGCCCCTTCCGGGTCGGCGAAATCGACGACGAACCCGTCCCAGTCCGTTCCTTCCTCCTCCAGCGCCAGTGCCAGATGGGAATCGAGCCGCGTATCGTGGCTGCCGTGGATCGCAAGAGCATGGCCGGCACGTGCCAGACCCGCCGAAATCACGCCGCCCAGCCGGCGATGCCCCCCAGTGACCAGCGCCAAGCGTTTCTGCGCAAGAGGGGCACCGACCGGCTGGACATCCATACGCGCCCTGCCGATCGGCCGATAGGAAGGGGTTTCTTCCGTCACAGGCCGATGAGCTTCAACACTTCCTCGCGCGACTTTTCATCGTCGCGGAATATGCCCAGCATCCGGCTTGTCTTCATCACGACATTGGGCGTCCGCACGCCGCGTCCCGTCATGCAACCGTGCGTCGCCTCTATGACAACGGCCACGCCCTGCGGCTTGAGATGCTCCCATATGCAGTTGGCGACCTCCGATGTCAGGCGCTCCTGCACCTGGAGGCGGTTGGCAAATGCATGGAGGACACGAGCCAGCTTGGAAATGCCGACGACATAATCGCCCGGCAGATAGGCGATATGCGCCTTGCCGATGATCGGTGCCATATGATGTTCGCAATGCGACTGGAACGGTATGTCTTTCAACAGCACGACGTCATCATAGCCGCCGACTTCGTGAAAGATGCGCGACAGATGGTAAGCCGGGTCGTCGCCGTAGCCGCGGCAATATTCTCGCCATGCCCTTGCAACCCGCTCCGGGGTTTCCAGCAGGCCTTCCCGCTCCGGCTCGTCGCCGGACCAGCGAATGAGGGTTCGTATAGCGTCTGCGACATCGGCCGGGACGGGCTCCTTCACGGCCGCACCGGCCGTTTCCGCATCCGGGTCGTATGCTGTTACCATTTCGGCGCCACTCCTTACTCTGTCGTCGTCGCATATGGCGACTGGGGAACGCGATGGCCAGTGCTTTTGCCGCTGCTGGACAGGACAGCGCTCTGCTGTCATCCTGTTGCAGTGCCGCATCCCGGAACCAAATAGATAGTCGCCCCTTCCAGAGCCATGTAATGAGGACTGAACGCATCGCCGCCGTACTACTTGCGGCGGGAACCTCCTCCCGGTTCGGCGAGGAGGACAAGCTGATGGCGAACCTTCGCGGCAAGCCGGTCGTTGCGCATACGCTGGAAACGGTGGCGTCGATGGCGTTCGCCGAACTGATCGCCGTGGTCCGCCCCATCGAATATGCCCCGGTCATCCATCGCAAGCTGGACCGTCGCGGATACACCATCCTGGTGAACGACCGGCCGCAGGACGGCATTTCAGGCAGCATTGTGCGGGCCGTCACGCATGTGATGCCCAATGACAATATCCGCGGTATCCTCATTTGCCTCGCGGACATGCCCGATGTGCCGCCAAGCCATTATAACCGCATCTGCCTTGCCGCAGAGGATATACGCTCGGTCGTCGCCAGCACCGACGGCTTTTCCTCCTGCCCGCCCGCCTTTATCGGTCGCCGGCATTTCGATGAATTGCTGGGACTGAAGGGCGACCAGGGCGCGCGCGCGCTGCTCAGCCACGGTATCCAGATAGAACCCACCGGACCAATCCTGCATGACGTCGATACGCCGGACGATCTGATGAACCGGGCGGCGATCACACCTGGCGACGGCTGATCAGGACAGGGAACCGATCAGGAAAGGCGCGTCGGATCGGTCAGGCCGTGGCCCATTTCGCGTGCGTCCGGAGCACGGCTTAGCGGCAAGGAACCGGTCTGGCGTTCCAGTCGTCGATGCACGACCGGCAACTCGGGACCCAGATGCAAGGCCATGATCGCATCGCTATTGGCGATGTCGGCCACGGTTCGTCTCTGGTTGTGACGGACATAGTCCAGCCAGGTCGACACATGATAGCGTTCGACCCACAGTTCGGAATCCCCAAGGTCGCGCAACAACTGCCAGCCATGCGCACCATCCCTGCGCCGGATGCGACGGCGTTCGCTCATCGCCGACAGAAAGGGCACGATCGATCCGGCGGGAATGCGATATTCGATGGTGATGATCACGGGGCCGCTGCGCGGTTCGACCGGGACGGCCGTGTCCGGTTCATGCCAGTCGCCGCGCGGGTCCAGATTGTCGTCCCCGATCTGCGGCAATGGGCGCCACAGACCCAGCATTGCCGCGACAAACTGGGCGGACGCAGCCGCGTAAAGGGCGGCCACGACACCATGATGTTCCGCGACCCAGCCAAACAACCAGGCACCACCCGCCATGCCGCCAAAGGCCACCATCTGATAGAGCGCGACCGCGCGGGCAACCACCCAGCGCGGGGCCGACATCTGGACGGATACATTGAACGTCGCCAGCGCGGTCACCCACCCCGCCCCCGCGAGCAGATAGCCCGCCAGAGCAAGAGCCAGCCAGTGGCTCGACCCGGTGATGGCGGTGCCGAGGGCAAGCGCCAGCGCCGCGATCCGCACCAGCGTTTCGATCTGAAACCACGCGCGCAGGTGGCGGGACAGAAGCGCGCCGCCCACAGCGCCGATGCCGAACGCACCGCTGGTGACGCCGAAAGTCAGGGCACCGCCCCCGAGAAGATCGCGGGCGACCAGCGGCATGAGTGCCGACACGGCGCTGGCACCGATGCCGAAGGCCGCACTGCGCATCAGCACCAGCTTGATATTCGGAGACATCGACACATAGCTGATCCCGGCCAGCATGGCGACGCCCAGCCGTTCCCGGGGCAATAATTTGGGCGGTAATTCCGGACGCCAGCGCAGCAACACGCCGAGCAGGCCCAGATAGCTGATCGCATTGACGAGAAAGGCGGCAGCAGCTCCGGCAGCAGCCACGATAACGCCGCCCAACGCCGGCCCCACACTACGGGCAAGGTTGAACCCCATGCTGTTCAGCGCCACCGCGCTTGGCAGGTGCGCGCGCGGCACCATGTCGCCGACCGATGCCTGCCAGGCCGGGCCGTTGATCGCGGTCGCGCATCCGATCAGGAATGTGAAGCCCAGCAGCAGCCAGGGGGTGACAAGTCCGGCCCAGGCCGTCGCCGCCAGCGCGGCGGACACAAACAACATGAAGGCCTGGCAGGCGATCATCACCTTGCGACGGTCCAGATTGTCGGCAACAGCGCCGGCCCAGAGTGACAACAGCATGATGGGAAAGGTTGTCGCCGCCGGCACGAGCGCGATCAGCACCGGAGAGGCGGACAGCGACGTCATCATCCACGCGGCGCCGACCGACTGTATCAGGCCGCCGAAGTTCGATCCCAGGCTGGACAGCCAGATCGCGCGGAAGATGGGGATCGAAAACGGGGATGGCGCGGCATGGATCGGTTGGTCGGTTTCGCTTCCCATGGGACGGATATAGACGCCCATGGCGCCGACGCAATGCGCGTCTCCTGCCCCACCATGCCTCCCTCTCGCATTTGTCGTCGGAAAAGGGGTAAGCCCTGCCATCTGAAGATTATGCAACAGGTCTTCGGGATCACATGAAACGTAGTGGCCGGCTGGACGGTTTGGGTAATCGGGCCCCGCGAAGTGGCCCCAGGGCTGCAAACGGTGCAATAGAAGCTTGCACTTTACGTAAACGTAAATACATTCACGGTGACTTCGAACATGCCGCAATCGCCTCACGGAGAGGGAATAGAGATGGAAGCCTATATCTACGATGCCGTCCGGACACCCCGTGGCAGGGGCAAGGCCGATGGCGCGTTGCACGAAATCACGCCGATCCAGCTGGCGACTCAGGTGTTGGCGGCTATTCGCGACCGTAACCAGATCGACACGGCGGACGTCGACGACGTCATATTGGGGTGTGTGACCCCCGTGGGGGAACAGGGCGCGGACATCGCCCGCGCGGCCGTGCTGAACGCGGATTATGCGCAAACGACCCCTGGCGTCCAGATTAACAGATTCTGTGCTTCCGGCCTGGAAGCTGTCAACATGGCGGCAGCGAAAATCCATTCGGGCGAGGCGATGTTCGCGATCGGCGGCGGCGTCGAATCCATGAGCCGGGTGCCGATGGCATCGGACGGCGGCGCGATCGCGATGGACCCGGCGGTCGCCTACAAGACCTATTTCGCACCGCAAGGCATCGGCGCCGACGTCATCGCCACCAAATTCGGCATCAGCCGGGACGATGCGGACGCCTATGCGGTAGAAAGCCAGAAACGCGCAAAGCTGGCCTGGGATGAAGGGCGCTTCGCCAAGTCCATCCTTCCGGTCAGGGATGTCATTGGACAGGTCGTCCTCGACCATGACGAACATATGCGACCTGACGCGACGATGCAGTCGCTGGCGGCGCTCAAACCGAGCTTTGCTGCATTGGGCGAGGAAATGCCCGGTTTCGATACCGTGGCCCTGCTGCGCTACCCGGAACTGGAACGGGTCAATCACATCCATCACGCCGGCAACAGCAGCGGTATCGTCGACGGGGCGGCCGCCGTGCTCGTCGGCAATGCGGAGATGGGAGAGAAATATGGCCTGAAGGCGCGCGCCAGGATCAGGGCGATGGCCTCGATCGGTTCGGAACCGCTGATCATGCTGACCGGACCGGAATTCGTGGCCGGCAAGCTGCTAAGCCGCGCCGGCATGACAACGGCCGACATCGATCTTTGGGAGCTTAACGAAGCCTTCGCTTCGGTGGTCTTGCGCTACATGCAGGCGATGGATCTCGATCATGGCCAGATCAACGTGAACGGCGGGGCCATTGCCATGGGTCACCCGTTGGGCGCCACCGGCGCCATGGTGCTGGGCACGGCCCTCGACGAACTGGAGCGGTCCGGCAAGGGCACGGCGCTCGTCAACCTGTGCGTCGGCGCCGGCATGGGCACCGGCATCATCATCGAGCGCGTGTAATCGGCGGATAGAGGAGAGACAGACATGGAAACCATCCGCTTCGACATAGACGCCGACGGCATCGCCACGCTTATCATCGATGTGCCCGGCCAGTCGATGAATGTCATAGGACCCGATTTCATTGCCGATCTGGACGGTGCCATCACCCGCATCGCGTCGGAGCCGGACATCAAGGGCGCGGTCGTAGCCTCCGGCAAGGACAGCGGCTTCATGGCCGGCATGGACCTCAAATATTTCGGATCGATGCTGGCCAGCGGCGGCGGGGAGCCCCCCGCACCGGCCACCATCTTCGACAAGGTCTTCGTGCTGAACCAGCTGTTCCGTCGCCTGGAAACGTGCGGCAAGCCGATCGCCTGCGCCATTGAAGGCACCTGCGTCGGCGGCGGGTTCGAACTCGCCCTCGCCTGCCACCGCCGCGTCGTGGGAGACAGCAGCAAAACGCAACTCGGCCTTCCAGAAATCCTGATCGGCCTCTTTCCCGGCGGCGGCGGGTCACAGCGCCTGCCGCGCATCATGGGCGTGCAGGCGTCGCTGATGTACATGCTTCAGGGCAAGCTTTTCCGCCCGGCCGAGGCGGCCATGCTGAAGGTTGTGGATCAGATCGTGCCCCAGGGCGGCGCGGTGGAAGCCGCCCGCGAATGGGTGAAGGCCAATCCCAATGCGGCTACGCAGCCCTGGGACGTCAAGGGCTTCAAGGTGCCGGGCGGCGCGGGCCAGTTCAACCCCGCCTTCGTGCAGACCATGGTCGGCGCCCTGCCGATGACGCTGAAGCAGACCCAGCGCAACATGAACGCGCCCATCGCGCTGCTGTCAGCCGTCTATGAGGGCGTCACCCTGCCGATGGACCGGGCGATCCGGATCGAGAGCAAATATTTCGCCAAGGTGGCCGCCGACCCGCAGGCGTCCAACATGATCCGCACGCTGTTCGTCAACAAGCAGGCAGCCGAGCGCGGTGCCCGTCGGCCCAAGGACGAGCCCAAGGCGCCCACCGGGAAGCTGGCCATGCTGGGCGCGGGAATGATGGGTGCCGGCATCGCCACCGTCGCGGCACAGGCCGGGATGGAAGTGGTGCTGTTCGACCGTGACCAGGCTTATGCAGAAAAGGGCAAGGCCCATGTCGAGGAGGTGCTGAAGAAGCGTCTTGGCAAGGGCATGACGCCGGAGAAGATCGCCGAGACGCTCGCCCGTGTCAGCCCGACGACCGATTTTGCAGCGCTTGCCGGCGCCGACTTCGTGATCGAAGCGGTTTTCGAGGATGTCGCGATCAAGGCCGAAGTCACCCGGAAGGTGGAAGAGGTGCTGGGCGCCGACACCATTTTCGGATCGAACACATCCACCCTGCCCATCACAAAATTGGCGCAGGCATGGTCGAAACCGGAAAATTTCATCGGCATCCATTTTTTCTCGCCCGTTGAAAAGATGCCGCTGGTCGAAATCATCCTGGGCGAAAAAACCGGCCCGGCGGCCATTGCCAAGGCGTTGGACTTCGTCGCGCAGATCAAGAAAACGCCTATCGTCGTTCACGACAGTCGTGGCTTCTACACCTCGCGCAGCTTCGGCACCTATGTGCAGGAAGGCGCGGAACTGGTCGGGGAAGGCGTCAATCCGGCGCTCATCGAAAATGCCGGCAAGCAGCTTGGCATGCCGACCGGGCCTCTGGCGGTTAGCGACGAAGTGTCGATCGAACTGGGCGTCAAGATCATGACCGCGGCGAAGAAGGAACTGGGTGACGCCTATGTCCCCCAGGGCTCCGACGACATCATGGTCAAGATGACCGATGCCGGACGGCTGGGCCGCAAGAATGGCAAGGGCTGGTATGATTATCCCGAAGGCGCGAAAAAGCACCTTTCGCCCGCGCTTGGCGAGATGTTCCCGCGCGCGGCCGAGCAGCCCGATGTAGAGGCGGTCAAGGAACGCCTCCTCTATCGCCAGCTCATCGAATGTGCGCGCTGCTTCGAGGAAGGCGTGCTGGAAACGCCGGAAGACGGTGACATCGGCGCGATCTTCGGCTGGGGCTTTGCGCCCTATACCGGCGGGCCGTTCAGCCATATGGACACGGTCGGCATCGCCAATGTCGTCGCAACGCTGGATCGGCTGGCGGCGGCGCATGGGCCACGCTTTGCCCCCACGCAACAGCTGCGCGACATGGCGGCGAGCGGCGCGACCTTCTACAAGCCCGCGTCCATGAAGGCGGCCGCCTGAACGGCCTATAAATCTTAACGCCCTTTCGCTAGGTCTCCCCGGCATCAGCTGGGGAGACCTTTTCTTTATGAGCGACAAGCCCACGGTAATGGTGACGGGCGGCGCCGGCTATATCGGCAGCCATGCCGTTCTGGCGCTCAGGGATGCGGGCTATGGCGTGGTCGTGATCGACAATCTGGTCACCGGCTTCGATTGGGCCGTTCCCGCAGACGTACCGTTGGTGCGCGGCGACATCGCCGACCAGCCGCTGGTGGAAGCGACGCTGCGCGACCATGAGGTGCGGGCGATCATGCATTTCGCCGGATCCGTGGTGGTGCCGGAATCGGTCGAAAATCCGCTCAAATATTATCACAACAACAGCGCGAAGACACGCGACCTGATCGAAAGCGCGATCCGACAGGGCGTGCCGCATTTTATCTTTTCGTCCACTGCGGCCACCTATGGCACGCCGGATGTCGAAGCAGTGCGGGAGGATACGCCGCAGCGACCGATCAATCCCTATGGCATGTCGAAGCTGATGACCGAATATATGCTGCGCGACGTGGCGGCGGCGCATCCGATGAATTTCTGCGCGTTGCGCTATTTCAATGTTGCCGGTGCCGATCCGCAGGGTCGGACCGGTCAGTCGACGGCAGGCGCGACGCACCTCATCAAGGTCGCCGTCGAGGCGGCGCTGGGCAAGCGCGAAAGCGTCGCCGTGTTCGGCGACGATTTCGACACGCCGGACGGCACGGGCGTGCGCGATTATATCCATGTCAGCGACCTGGCCGCCGCGCATCTGCTCGCGCTGGAAGCACTGATGGCAGACCCCGGTCGCAGCCATATGCTCAATTGCGGCTACGGACGGGGTTTCTCGGTGCTCGAAGTGCTGGACGCGGTCGACAGGGCAACCAACAATCCGGTCAAGCGCGTGATGACCGGTCGCAGAGCGGGCGACCCAGGCAAGTTGATTTCCGACAACAGCGCGATCCTGGCCACCTTTCCCTGGCAGCCGCGCCATGCCGATCTGGACCGGATCGTCGCCCATGCCCTGGCCTGGGAACGCACGCTGGGCGAGAAGGGATGAGCGAGGAGAGCGTTCGCGCCTTCTTCTCGGCCACTGCCCCTGACATCACCATCATAGATCAAGGGGTCAGCACTGCCACGGTGACGGAGGCGGCCGCCGCCCTGGGCGTCGAGCCGGCACGCATTGCCAAGACGCTATCGCTCAGGGTCGGCGACGGGGTCGTGCTGGTCTGCGCGCGGGGCGATGCGCGGCTTTCCAACGGCAAGGCAAAGGCAGCGCTGGGCGCCAAGCCCCGCATGCTGCACGCGCATGAGGTGGAAGAACTGACCGGCCATCCGGTGGGGGGCGTCTGTCCGTTCGGATTGCCCAAGCCCCTCCCCGTCTATTGCGATGTGTCGCTCAGGGACTTCGCAACCGTGTTTCCGGCGGCCGGATCGCGCACGGCATCGGTCGAGTTGACGCCGTTACGGCTGGCGGCCTTGACCGGGGCCGCATGGGTCGACATCTGTGTTTTACCAGATCAAGCAGAGTAGCAATGCCAACGGAACATATTTTTGCCACCGGACCGGAAGCCGCGGCGGACATTGCTGCACGCATCGCCGGGATATTGTCCGATGCCATCGCCGCGCGTGGGATGGCCAGCCTCGCCGTATCGGGCGGCCGCTCTCCGCGCCCTGTGCTGGAGGCATTGAGCCACAGCGATCTGGATTGGAGCAAAGTGGTCGTCACTCTGGTGGACGAACGCTGGGTTGCGCGTGACAGCGTCGACAGCAATGAGCGGCTTGTCCGCGAGGCGTTGTTGCAGAGCCGCGCGGCGCAGGCACGTTTCGTCCCCATGAAGAATGACGCCGACGACGCCTATTCCGGGCAGCCGGAGGTGGAAAGCGCGTTCGCCACCTTGCCCTGGCCGCTGGACATCATCCTGCTCGGCATGGGCGACGACGGGCATACGGCATCGCTCTTCCCGGACGGTCGGGAATTGGACGAGGGCCTTGTCAGCAAGGCGCTGACCATCGCGGCCACCCCGCCGGTAGCACCATATCAGCGCATGTCCATGACGGCCCATGCCATTTTGCAAAGCCGCCACATCTTCATCCAGATCGGCGGTTCGGCGAAAAGGGCGGTTTACGACCGCGCGCTGGCAGGTGGGCCGGTGGACGAACTGCCCGTCCGCCTCGCCCTTCTGCAGCAGGACGTGCCCGTCGAAATATGGATCAGCGAAACCTGATCGACGGCCTGGTTCAGCTTTTCGGGTCGTGCTTTGAGAGTAGATACCGCCATACGCCGGTGGCGTTGATGAAGAGCAGGGCAACATTCTGCCAGCCTATGCCTTCGCTGTTCCTGTCGAGAAACCCCCATGCGATTAGGGCGATCGAACTGGTCACGAACAGCACGAATGCCCATCCCGTGATGCGCCGCCCGAGGTTGAGCGAAACGACCAGGGCCGCAATGGTTGCCGCCCCGGCACCATAATATTGTAAAGCGGTCAGCAGAGTCTGGTTCATGTGCGATGAACGCAGCCCCTATCGACATGGTTGCGAGGCCGCTCTAGGCACGCGTCATGGTTGCAGAGATTGATCCCTTTCATGCCATCGCCATCAGCCGCGAAGCGCACCAGTTGGAAACCGAGGGTCGATCCATCCTGCATATGGAATTCGGGCAGCCCTCAACCGGCGCGCCGGCGCCTGCGATCGCCATGGCGCATCGCGTGCTGGACACCGATCCCATGGGCTATTGGGAAAGCATGCCGCTCAAGCAGCGGATCGCCCGTCTCTACGCCGACAACCATGACGTCATTGTCGACCCGGAGCAGGTCATCCTGACCTGCGGCGCGTCGCCGGGGCTGGTGCTGGCGCTCAACAGCCTGTTCGCGCCGGGCGACCGGGTGGCGATCGCGCGGCCGGGATATGTCGCCTACCGCAACAACCTGAAGGCATTATATCTTGAACCGGTCGAACTGCCGTGCGGGGCGGCGGAGCGCTATCAGATCAGTGCCGATGCGCTCGCCGGACTCGATCCGGCGCCGCAAGGTGTGATCCTTGCCAGCCCCGCCAACCCGACCGGCACCATCATCCCGCCGGATGAACTCGTCCGGATCGCGGATATATGCGCCCGGCGCGGCATCCGGATCGTCTCGGACGAAATCTATCATGGCCTGACCTTCGGCGAACCGGCCCATTCGATGCTGGAATTTGCGCCGGGCGCCGTGATCGTGAACAGCTTTTCCAAATATTTCAGCATGGCCGGATGGCGGTTGGGATGGATGGTCGTCCCGCCCGATCTGATCAACGCGACGCGCGCGCGCATGACCAACCTGTTCCTTACCCCGCCGGTCGTGGCGCAACGCGCCGGGCTGGTAGCGATGGATTGCGCGCAGGAACTCGACGCGCATGTCGAAACCTATCGCCGCAACCGCGCGCTTTTGCTCGATGCCCTGCCCGCGCTCGGGCTGGCTAGGATCGCACCGCCCGATGGCGCCTTCTATATCTACGCCGATGTCGGCCACCTGACCGACGACAGCCTGGCTTTCTGCCGCAAGCTGCTGCGTGAGACCGGCGTCGCCACCGCGCCGGGGATCGATTTCGATCCGGTCGACGGCCACCGCTTCATCCGCATGAGCTTTGCCGTGTCGACCGATCGGGTGGAAGATGCGATCGCACGCCTGATCCCGTGGTTCGCGGCGCAGGGCGAGCGTTAGTGGATTGATTTTGACATTTGCTTCCCCTGGCGGCCTGAATGGATTTGCAAATGTCAGAATCGGACCACTAGCTATTCCGCATCTCAGCCGCGTGTTCGGTCGAATGCATCCAGTTCATAGGCAATGGACGCTTCGACCAGCCTGTCCCACAAATCCACGATGACATCACCGGGCAGGCCCAGCGCCTCTGCGTGCGCACGGGCATTGGCAATCACCTGCGCCTTGCGCGGTTCGTCGCGCACGGCATCGCGATCGGGCTTGATCCGGGCGGCGGCTCGCATATGGGCGAAGCGATCGGCGAGCAGCGCGACGAGGCGGCGATCAATCTCGTCGACGCCGGTGCGAACCTCAGCCATGCACGTATAGCTTTCGGGATTCATGACGCTTGCACTAGGCCGCGCGCCCCTCCCTGTCGAGGGCTTGACATCCCTTCCCCGTCCCGTCATAGGCGCGCCTTCGCGATTGGCCCCGCACCCCGGTGAAGCGGCGGCCCTGCCCCCGAAATATGGATCGCAGGCGATACCGGGAGTAACGTTGTTAGCGATTGTTAGGAAATATCTATGTCGAAGCGCTCCAGCGCCAAGTACAAACTCGACCGCCGGATGGGCGAAAACATCTGGGGTCGTCCCAAGAGCCCGGTGAACAAGCGGGAATATGGTCCCGGTCAGCATGGCCAGCGCCGCAAGGGCAAGATGTCGGATTACGGCATCCAGCTGCGCGCGAAGCAGAAGCTGAAAGGCTATTACGGCGACATCACCGAAAAGCAGTTCAAGAAGAACTATATCGAAGCCAGCCGCATGAAGGGCGACACCGGTCAGAACCTGATCGGCCTGCTGGAACGCCGCCTGGATGCCGTTGTGTACCGCGCCAAGTTCGCACCGACCATCTTCGCCGCCCGCCAGATCGTCAGCCATGGCCACATCTATGTGAACGGCGTCAAGTGCAACATCGCTTCGCGTCTGGTGAAGCCGGGCGATGAGATCATGCTGGGCAAAAAGGCACAGGAAATGGCGCTGGTAATGGAAGCGCAGAGCCTTCCCGAGCGCGACATTCCCGACTATGTGTCGCCCGATGGCGCCGCCAAGATCACCTATGTCCGTGTGCCGACGCTGGACGAGGTGCCCTATCCGGTGAAGATGGAGCCCAATCTGGTCGTCGAATTCTATTCGCGCTGATCGGTTCTTCCGTACAGAGTTTCGAGAAAGGGCGGCCCCGCAAGGGAGCCGCCCTTTTTCATGGCCGGACCATCGCGAAAATATCCGCCCAAGCAGCTAATATATTGCGGAACATGCGATATGCCGCGATGCAGACTGCTGACTGGACCAAGAGGGGTAACATTGCGATATCCGGACTCTATTCGGAAACTCTGGAAGTCGGAAACGGTTCGCCTGCTGCGCATGGCGACGTCCCGCCGGGCGCGCGAAAAGTTCCGGGGACCGATCCCCATTCCGCTTGTCCTGCCCGGTCACGACGACCATCAATATCGCAATCCGACGGATTTGCGGCGTACCGACACACCGTCGGCCCGGGTAATCGTGTTGGGCTCGTGCATGGCGCAGGCCTATGTCGACTATCTGGGCGATACGGCGCCGTTCGATTGTGACCTTGTCATGACGAACCACGCGGGCGGCATACCCGAAAAGCCGCCACGCCCGGTCGCAGAGTACGACTTCCAGCTCGTCAACCTGACCTACCGCACGATCGTGCCCGAATATGGCATTTTCGCAATTCCCCACGCCGACGAAGCGCGTTTGCAGGCCTTTTTCGAAGAATGTTGCGCCCGACTGGACTTGCTGCTCGACACCATATTGCGCTGGAACAGCGAGCATAAGTTGCTGAGCTTCGTCACGAATTTCCTCGCCCCTCAGCAGAACAGCCTGGGCAAGCTGATGCCGCGCTACGACCTTCGCAATCCGGTCCATTTCGTTGAACGGCTCAATCAGCATCTCGATGGCGCGATTGCGGACCGGCCCAATGTCCACATGATCGACGTCGATGAAATAGCCTCGACCTTCGGCCGGAAAATGGTTCAGGATGACCATCTCTGGCACCTGTCGCACAACGGCTTTCTGGGCGACTGGGACTATGAACAGGATAGCGGCCGGATCGAACGGAGCCGACCGATCAGCCATTACCATAGACTGGAAACGTCGAAATTCTTCAAGGCCGTTTGGCAGGAAGTCGAGGCAAGCTGGCGAATTGTCCGGCAGATGGATGCCGTGAAGCTGGTGGCCATCGACCTGGATGACACGCTGTGGCGAGGGGTCATGGCCGAGGAAGCATTGAGCCACGCCGAACCGCTGGAAGGATGGCCGCTGGGCTTTGCCGAAGCGCTGGTGACGCTCAAAAAACGTGGCATATTGCTGGCGATCCTCAGCAAGAATGACGGCGACCGGATCGAGGCGAAGTGGGACAGCATTTTCGGCCCCATTTTGCCGCTTTCCACATTCGCCATCCGCAAGATAAATTGGCGGCCGAAGTCCGAAAATATGGCAGAGGTGCTGGCGGAAGCGAACATCCTCCCGCGCAATGTCGTCTTCATCGACGACAATCCGGTCGAACGCGCCGCAATGGCCGCTGCCTATCCCGACATCCGCCTGCTGGGCGATCATCCCTATCTGACGCGACGCATCCTGCTGTGGGCGCCTGAAACACAGGTCGCTGCCATATCTCAGGAATCCGCCCGCCGGACCGACATGGTCCGGGCGCAGGGCGTGCGTGAAACGGCCCGGGGCAGATTGTCACGCGAAGCATTCCTGTCGGGCCTCAATATGCGCGTCACGCCTGCGGTGCTGGATCATGTGGAGCATCCCGGCTTTGCCCGCGCAATGGAATTGGTCAACAAGACGAACCAGTTCAACACCAGCGGTGAACGCTGGACGCTGCACGCCTTCGCCGCGCTGTTCGAACGTGGCGGATGGCTTGCCACATTCGCCGTCACCGACATCTATTCCAACTATGGCGTGGTCGCTGTCGCGATTGTCGAGGGCACCCATATCCGCCAGTTTGTCATGAGTTGCCGAGTCATAGGGCTGGAGGTCGAAAAAGCCGCCCTCGGCTGGCTAATTTCTTTGGTGCAACGGGACCGGAATGAGACCGTGTCTGCCCGGCTGGTCCAAACGACGGATAATGGCCTGACGCACGACCTCTATGCTCGGCTCGGCTTTACCCAAATGCAGGAAGATGCACAGCTCACCGGAGCAGGGCCGGAAATCCCGACGCATATTCGCATCGAGTCCCCCAGCCCCGCATAGGCAACAAAAAAGGGACCGGAAATTCCGGCCCCTTTTCTGATCGAATTGCTCGAACGCTTAGCGCTTCGAGAACTGGAAGCTCCGGCGCGCCTTGGCCTTGCCGTACTTCTTGCGCTCGACGACGCGGCTGTCGCGGGTCAGGAAGCCCTCGGCCTTGACCGCGCTGCGCAGCGCCGGCTCATATTTGGACAACGCCTGGGCGATGCCATGCTTGACCGCGCCGGCCTGCCCCGAAAGGCCGCCGCCCTTGACGGTGCACACGACATCATACTGGCCCTCACGCTCGGTAACGCCGAAGGGCTGGTTGATCACCAGACGCAGGGTCGGGCGGGCGAAATAGACTTCCTGATCGCGGCCGTTGACCGTGATCTTGCCGGTGCCGGGCTTCACCCACACGCGGGCCACGGCGTCCTTGCGGCGGCCGGTGGCATAGGCGCGGCCCAGGCTGTCGATTTCCTGATCGCGCAGGGGAGCCGAAGGAACGACGGGCGCAGCGACGGACGCTTCACCTTCCACCGCAGCGGCGGGCGCGGCGGCGGGAGCGTTGGCGGTCAGCGACGCGAGGTCGGACAGGGACTGACGGTTATCGGACATTATGCACCCACCTTGTTCTTGCGGTTGCGCGACGCGAAATCGAGCACTTCGGGGTTCTGGGCTTCATGCGGGTGCTCGGCGCCGGCGAAGATGCGCAGGTTGCGCATCTGCTGGCGACCCAACGGACCGCGGGGGATCATGCGCTCCACGGCCTTTTCCAGGACACGCTCGGGGAAACGCCCCTCCAGGATCTTGGCAGGCGTGGTTTCCTTGATGCCGCCGGCATAACCGGTGTGCTTGTAATAGACCTTGTCGGTCAGCTTGCGACCGGTGAACTTCACCTTGCCGGCGTTGACGATGATGACATTGTCACCGCAATCAACGTGAGGCGTGAAGCTGGTCTTGTGCTTGCCGCGCAGGATATTCGCTACGGTCGAAGCCAGGCGACCCACGACGAGGCCTTCGGCGTCGATCAGGATCCACTTCTTTTCGACCGTTGCCGGGGTTGCCGGCTTGGTGGTCTTCATCAGCGCCTTCATGGTGCCAATCTCCAGAATGAGAAAATGAAACCGGGCGCCGTCACCGGCACCCGGAAGTGGGCCGCTAATGACGCCTAGACGGCCGCAAGTCAAGAGATCAGGCGGCTTTGCTGGCGGGTAAAATAATACCTGCCTTAAATCTGGCTCAATCCCGCATCGGCCAGGCCCCGCCAGAGATGCAGCGCCTGGACGCTTTCCCGAACATCGTGGACCCTTACCATCTGCGCGCCGAGCTGTGCAGCGCGGAAGGCAAGCGCAACCGAGCCACCCAGCCGTTCCGACGCCGGTGCCTCGTTGGACAATGCACCGATCAGGCGCTTGCGGCTACCCGCGAAAAGTAGCGGCACGCCCAGCCCATGAAAGGCAGCGAGCCCGTTCACCAGCGCCAGATTGTCGGTCAGGCTCTTGCCGAAGCCGAGGCCGGGATCGATCATGATCCTGTCATGGGCGATGCCGGCAGCGAGACAGGCGGCGATCCGAGCCTCCAGATGATCATGAACATCCGCAACGACATCGCCGTAACCGCCGGGATTGTCGTGCGGGTCGTCCCCGGCGCAAGGCGCATGCATCAGGATGACGGGGCAACCGGCGCGCGCCACCACTTCCAGGCTGCGCGGGTCGTGGGCCAGCGCGCTGACGTCGTTGACGACCGCCGCCCCGGCGGCCAGTGCGGCCTCCATCACGGTTGCCTTGCGGGTATCGATCGACATGGCGACGCCCGACGCCGCCAGGCGCTCGATAACGGGGACAACCCGCTTCACCTCATCCCCTTCCCACAGCTTCTGCGCCTTGGGGCGGGTGGACTCGCCGCCGACATCGATTAGCGCCGCGCCAGCGGCAGCCATGGCAAAACCTGCATCGGCCGCCGCCTGCGGGTCGTCCATGTGCCTGCCGCCGTCGGAGAAACTGTCCGGCGTGATGTTGAGGATCGCCATGACCTGCGGCGCGTCGAACCGAATAGTGCGGTCGCCCAGCACCAGCGGCTGTCGCGGGGCCGAGATGTTGGCCGCGAGCCGACTGGCCCGCTCGGTGAGGGCGTCAGGCAGGCCGTCGATGACGGTGGCAAAATCGGCAACCGGAATGATTGTCCGCGCGATCCGTTGCCGACCGTCGAGCGCGGTCAACTCATAGGCCTGAAACCATATCAGTCCATTGCCCATCCGCGCAGCCGTGCCATCCGGCAAGCCGACCGGCGTCGGCACGGTCCAGGTCGGCTTAAGATATAAGCGCGCGTCTGCGGGGATGGTGGACAACATCGACATGGGCATCCCTTGGCCGCTTGGAGATCAGGGCTCGTTCGCCAGAAGATAGGTCTGACGGAGCGTATCGATGGGCTTTAGCCCGCCTTCTGCCTCATAATGCCAGAAAGTCCAGCCGTTGCAGCTTGGCGCGCCTTGCAGGGTCGCGCCCATCTTGTGGATCGATCCGGTGTCGCCGCCTAACGCCAGCGATCCGTCCGCGCGGACCTGCGCCTGCCAACGGCGCTTCGTATCCGTGAGCAGCGTGCCAGGCTTGAGATAGCCGGTTTCCACCAGCGTTCCGAAGGCGACCTTGGGCTGGCTGCGCGCGCTTTGCATGATGGTCAGCGCGGATTCATCGAGCGGAAGGGCATCGGCAATGCGCGCAAGCGCGACTTCGATATAGTCTTCTTCCCGCTCTATGCCGATCCATTTGCGTCCCAGTCGCTTGGCCACCGCGCCGGTCGTACCGGTGCCGAAAAACGGGTCGAGAACCACATCGCCCGGCTTCGTGCAGGACAGCATCACACGATAGAGCAAGGATTCCGGCTTTTGCGTCGGATGCGCCTTCGTTCCGTTGCGCTTCAGCCGTTCCTGCCCGCTACAGATCGGAAGAACCCAGTCGGAACGCATTTGAAGCTCGTCATTGAGCGTCTTCATCGCCTTGTAGTTGAACGTATATTTCGCATCTTCGCCCTGGCTGGCCCAGATCAGCGTTTCATGCGCGTTGGTAAAGCGCGTGCCCTTGAAATTGGGCATCGGGTTCGCCTTGCGCCAGATGATGTCGTTGAGGATCCAGAAGCCTTCATCCTGCAATGCCGCGCCGACACGGAAGATATTGTGATAGCTGCCGATCACCCAGATGGTGCCGTTGGGCTTCAGGATGCGGCGCGCCTCGCGCAACCATGCCTTGGTGAACCGGTCATAGGCGCCGAGCGTGTCGAACTTGTCCCAATCATTGTCGACCGCGTCGACCCGGCTGCCCTCCGGCCGGAACAGATCTCCGCCAAGTTGCAGATTATAGGGCGGGTCGGCAAAGATCATGTCGATGCATTTGTCGGGAAGCGACGCCATCTGGGCGATGCAGTCGCCGCGCAGCAGACTGTCGACGGGAATATTGGCCGGATCGGCATCGATCGGCGCAATCGCCTTCCTCCGCCGCGGCGCGACGCGTTCCATGACTCCCATGCTGCTACCCCCGTTTCGTCTCATTACCCGAAGGGCGATGAGTCCTCGGCAGTCCGGCGTCAAGGCCCCGGAATGTGACGAGTCGCACCGGTTGGGCAGTGCGCGGGCTGGAACGAATGGTGACCTACAACATGTTGAGTCCAACGGACCCGGCGGGACTCAACATGGGGGCGTGTGGCGCAAAAGACTCAGCTGGCGGACCCGCTCATTTTTTTTCGTTAACGTGCTTCAGGCAGCGCATTCTTGCCAAATCCATAACCCTATGATTATGTATTCAGCATGAAGGAAATTTCGCAAACCGCCGACACAACCATCGATATGCAGTTCAAGGCATTGTCCGACGGAACCCGCCGTGCCCTGCTGGAATATCTGGTGCGGGAGGGCGAGCAGAGCGTCCATGCCCTCACCGCCATAGCCGGCGTATCGCAGCCGATGGTGTCGCGCCACATGGCGAAGCTGAAACGGACGGAACTCGTGACCGTCCGTCGCGCGGGGCGCGAGACATTCTATGCCGCCCGCGCGAAGGGGCTGGCGCCGGTGGTACAGTGGATGGCGGTTTACGGCGCACTCTGGTCGCAGCGTTTCACAGCCCTGGAAGGCATGGAGGCCTGAACCGCAGGCCTCCATGCCTTCCCGTCAGATCATCGCCATGCCGCCGTTTACGTGCAGCGTCTGTCCGGTGACGTACCCCGCTTCTTTGCTCGCCAGGTAGACGACCGCCGCGCCGATATCGTCGCCGCTGCCCAGATCGCCGGCGGGGATCTTCGCCAGGATAGCCCCCTTCTGCGCATCGTTCAGCGCATCCGTCATGGCCGAGCGCATGAAGCCGGGTGCGACGCAGTTCACGGTGATGCCGCGGCTCGCCAATTCCTGACCCAGCGACTTTGACATGCCGATGATGCCCGCCTTCGACGCGCAATAATTGGCCTGGCCCGGATTACCGGTCACGCCCACGACCGAGGTGATCGAGATGATGCGGCCGAAGCGCGCCTTCATCATCGGCTTGGCGGCAGCGCGACACAGACGGAAGGCCGCCTCCAGATTGACCTGGATGACCTGCGACCATTCGTCGTCCTTCATGCGCAGGATCAGGTTGTCGCGGGTGATGCCCGCGTTGTTGACGAGAATATCGACCTTCCCGCCCAGCGCTTCCACCGCCTGCGGCACCAGCGCGTCGACCGAGGCCGGATCGCTCAGGTTGCACAGGATGGTCTTGTGATCGCCGCCCAGTTCGGCCGCGAACGCCTTCAGCTTTTCCTCGTTGCTGCCTGACAGGGCCAGCGTCGCGCCCTGCGCGGCAAGCGCCTTCGCAATTGACGAACCGATACCACCCGAAGCGCCGGTCACCAGCGCAGTCATGCCTGTAAGATCGAACATGTCGTTTTCCTTGTCCTGTCAGAAGGCGGCCAGCGCCGCCTCGATATCGTCCATCGTTACGATGCTGCGCACGGTAGCGTCGGGCGCGATGCGCTTGACCATCGGGCCGAGCACCTTGCCGCCCAGCTCGACGAACTCGGTGACGCCCGCGTCCCACATGGCGGCGACGGATTCGCGCCAGCGTACGCGGCCCGTCACCTGCTCGACCAGGCGTGCCCTGATCGCTTCGGGATCGGCGATCGGCGCGGCGAGGACATTGGCGTAAACCGGCAGCAGGGGGGCACAAAGCGATGCTTCGGCCAGAGCCTGGGCCATGGCGTCTGCGGCCGGCTGCATGAGTTCGCAATGAAAGGGCGCCGATACGGGCAGTAGCATTCCGCGCTTGATGCCATGATCCTTGACCATTGCCACAGCGCGTTCAATCGCGCTCTTGTGGCCAGATATCACAACCTGACTTGGATCATTGTCATTGGCAACGGCGCACACCTCGCCTTGGGCCGCGGCGGCAGCAAGTGCCTGCGCCTTTTCGACGTCCGCACCCAGCAGAGCAGCCATCGCCCCTTCTCCCACCGGTACGGCTTCTTGCATGGCGTACCCACGACGTTTTAGCAGGCGTGCGGTCGTTCCGACGTCCATCGCCTCGGCTGCACAAAGCGCGCTATATTCTCCCAGGCTATGTCCCGCTACATAATCGCCTGCCTCGACCAGGCGAAAGCCACCCTCCCGCTGCATCACGCGAAGGGTCGCAAGCGCATTGGCCATGATTGCCGGCTGAGCATTTTCCGTCAGGGTCAACCGGTCTTCCGGTCCCTCGGTCATAAGGCGGAAAAGATGATGGGACAGCGCATCATCCACCTCCTGAAACAGCTCCCTGGCCGCGGGGCTGGCGTCTGCCAGCGCCTTGCCCATGCCTACCGACTGGCTGCCCTGTCCCGGAAATAGAAAAGCCCGCATATTCATCCTCTGATCCGAAAGCGCTTCAAAAGCGCGTAAATCCCATGCCGTTACACTTTGAGACACAAATGCCGTTGAGCCTTACATGCCCCTGCGGCAGTCAGGAGCGGCTCGTCTGCCATCCCCCGCCGGGGCAAAAGCGTGGCGGCCCCTTTAACGATGACGGAGTGCAAGGAAAAGGTGCGATATCGCATTGCATGGATCAGCGGCACGGCGCTCCTGCTTTCCGCCTGCGCGGCGGGGCCGGATTACCGTCATCCGCAGCCCGCGTCGCTGGGCGTGCCGCTTGCCTATAGCGCGGGCGACGGCGCACCGGTCAGCGATGCCGATCTGGCCCGGTGGTGGACGCGCCTGAACGATCCGGTATTGAGCGGCCTGATCGACGCGGCCATCGCCAATAACCTGGACATCGTGCAGGCGCAGGCCCGGCTGCGACAGGCGCGCGAAAGCCTGCGTCAGGCCAATGCCAGCCTCCTGCCGCAGGTGAGCGGATCGGGCAGCGCCGGCAAGAATTACCGCAGTCAGGGCGGCGGAACGCGGGTGGATGACAATGGGAACGTCATCAGCACCGGCGCGAGCAACTGGTCCAGCACCTATTCGCTGGGGGCCAATGCAAGCTGGCAGATCGATCTTTTCGGCGAATTGTCCCGCTCGCGGGAAGCGGCGCGTGCCGCACTTGAGGGGTCGGGCTACGATCTGGCGACCGTCCGCATGACGATGATCGCAGAACTGGTCACCAACTATGTTCAGGCTCGGCAAGCGCAGGCGCAACTGCGCATCGCGCGCGAGAGCCAGGCGATCCAGCAGGATAATTATCAGATAGCCGGGTGGCGGTTGCAGGCCGGACTGGTGTCGTCGCTCGACGAACAGCAGGCAAAGGCGCAACTGGCGCAGACAAATGCCGCCATACCCCAACTGGAAGCAGGACTGAAAAGCAGCCTGAACCGAATAGCCGTACTGACCGGACAGGCGCCGGGCGAGGCCACGCGCGCTTTGGAGGTCCCTGCCCCCATTCCGGTCGCGCCGACGCGGATCGCCACGGGCATACCGGCGGACACGCTGCGCCAGCGACCCGACGTAAGAAGCGCGGAACGGGCGCTGGCAGCCGCCACCGCGCGGATCGGCGTCGCACAGGCACAGCTATACCCCTCGCTCGGCATCAGCGGCAATATCGGGACGACAGCCAATGCATTCAGCGATCTGTTCAGCCTGATCACCGGCGGAGTTTTTGCAAACGTCGCGCAGACCATTTTTGACGGCGGACGCCTCGCCTCGCAGGTCCGCGCGCAAAAGGCGGCCACGGACGCTGCCTTTGCCGCCTACAAGCAGAGCGTGCTGGGCGCGCTGGAGGATGTGGAGAACGCCATGGCGTCCCTGTCCAGCGCACGCAGTCGCAAAGTGGAGTTCGCAACCGCGCTGGAAGCGTCGAACAACGCCGCCATTCTGGCGCGCAGCCAGTATCAGGCCGGCCTGATAGATTTCCTGACGCTGTCCAGCAGCGAAACCACATTGTTGAACGCCCGCAACAGTCTTGCCGCCGCGCAGGCTGACGAGGTCCTGGCCATCGCTCAGCTTTACAATGCGCTGGGCGGCGGCTGGCAGAGCATGGATGAACGCCCCGATGAGCAATGATGTGACCAAGGATCAGGAACTGGACGACTTCCTGGGCGCCAAGCCTCAGAAACCATGGCGCAAATGGGCGATCCGCGTTGGGCTGGGGGTCGCGCTGCTGATCGCGGTGCTGCTACTCGCCCGCTGCTTTTCCGGCGACCAGAAGGTCAATTATGCCACGCGTGCAGCGCAGACGGGCGATCTGACGGTCACCGTTTCGGCGACCGGCAACCTGAAGCCCATCAATCAGGTCGATGTCGGTTCGGAACAATCGGGCAAGATCACGCAGGTGTTCGTCGACGTGAACGATCGCGTGACGCGGGGGCAGAGGCTGGCCGAACTGGATACCCGCCGCCTGGTCGACACCATAAACCAGAACCGGGCGCAGGTCGCCGCGGCGCAGGCCGGCGTCGCGCAAGCACAGGCGCAGGTTGCGCTGGCGAAGGCAAGCCTGGACCGGCAGGAAAGCGTCTACAGAGTATCGGGCGGCCGGGTGCCTTCGCGGACCGAACTGGATTCGGCACGAGCGGACTATCGCAGCGCGGCCGCCAGCCTTGACTCCGCGCGAGCACAGGTGCGGGTCTCGCAGGCCCAGCTGTCCACCGCCCAGACCAACCTGTCGATCGCCCAGATCGTTTCCCCGGTCACCGGCGTGGTGCTGTCCCGCGACATCGAACCCGGCCAGACGGTCGCTGCGTCGCTGAATGCACCGGTTCTCTTCACGATAGCGGAAGACCTGACGCAGATGGAGGTAGAAGTATCGGTCGACGAAGCGGATGTAGGACAGGTCAAGGACGGACAGAATGCGACCTTCAGCGTGGATGCCTTTCCCGGACGCACATTTCCCGCCCGGGTCACGCGCGTCAACGTAGGCTCCAACGCGTCCAGCAGTGCTTCCTCGTCGACGTCCAGCAGCAGTTCGTCCAGCAGTTCGACAGGGACGGTCGTCGCCTATACCGCCGTACTGACGGTCAACAACAAGGACGAAATCCTGCGGCCCGGCATGACCGCGACCGCCGACATCGTGACGCAGGAATTGCACGATGTCCTGCTCGTTCCCAACAGCGCGCTGCGCTTCAAGCCAAGCAGCGGCGCCGGACAGGGCGGCGGCATTACCAGCGTCCTGCCCGGACCACGCCGTTTCCGGCGCGGCAACAACCAACAGGTGAATTTCGGCGCGGGCAGCACGCAGACACTCTATGTCGTCGGCGAGGACGGCCAACCCAAGGCGCTACAGGTCGTGGTCGGGGCGAGCGATGGTTCCCGCACGGTTATCACCGGCGGCAATCTGAAAGCCGGCATGAAGGTGATCACCGGCCAGCTCGCCGCCGGGCAGGAGCCGCCAGCCGAGGATCAAAAGGCGGACGCGCGGAACGACAAGGCACGGGACCGGCCGCGCAGCCCATCCACCGACGGCCGCCCGGCGACGGTCGGCACGCTCGGCAATTCGGGCGATGCCGCTCCGGAAACCGCGCCCGTCGCCCCGGCCAGGAACGAGCCGACAGCCGGTGAAACGCGCGGAACCGGCCGCCAGAGCGGAACCTGACCCACGATGACGGAACAGCCGATCATTTCGCTGCGCGCGGTGACCAAGGTCTATGGCGACGGACCAACAGCCTTTCAGGCGCTCAAGGGCATCGACCTCGACATCGCGCAGGGTGATTTCGTCGCCGTTATGGGGCCGTCGGGATCGGGTAAATCCACCACGATGAACATATTGGGATGCCTGGACGTGCCGTCGGGCGGCACGTTCCTGTTCAAGGGCCGTCATGTCGAAACGCTGGACCGCGATCAGCGCGCGCTGCTGCGGCGCCGCTATCTCGGATTCGTGTTCCAGGGCTTCAACCTGCTTTCGCGGACCACCGCGCTGGAGAATGTCGAACTGCCCCTTCTCTATCGTGGAGAGGACAAGGCGACCCGCTACGACATGGGCATGGCCGCGCTTGACAAGGTCGGCCTTAAGGACTGGTGGGATCACACCCCGGCCGAATTGTCGGGCGGTCAACAACAGCGCGTCGCGATCGCCCGCGCCATCGTGACCCAGCCCGACGTGCTGCTGGCAGACGAACCGACCGGCAATCTCGATTCGGAACGATCGGTGGAAATCATGCAACTGCTGACCGATCTGAACCGCAACAGCGGCATCACCGTCCTGATGGTCACGCATGAACCGGACATGGCCGCCTTTGCCCGGACTATCGTGCATTTCAAGGACGGACTCGTCGAACGGATCGATCAGGGGGTGGAAGGCTGATGCTTGGTACGACCATCATCCTGGCCTTCCGGGCGATCAATCGGCACAAGCTGCGCAGTTTCCTGACGACGCTGGGCATCATCATCGGCGTCGCGGCGGTCGTCACCATGGTCACTCTGGGCAATGGCGCCACGGCGGCGGTGCGCGAACAGATAAGCTCGCTGGGCGCCAACGTTCTGCAATTGCGCCCGGGACAGGGCTTTGGCCGCGGCGGCGGCGGCCCGCGCCCGCCCGATTTCAAGGAAAGCGACCTGACGGCGATCCAGAACCAGATGAACGGCGTACGGGCCGTCGCCCCGCTCGTGCAATCCAGCGGCACGGCAATATACGAAGGCAATAACTGGTCCACCACCGTTTACGGCACGACGTCAGCCTATTCCGAGGTCCAGCAATGGAAGGTGGCGAGCGGACGACTGTTCATGCCGGAAGAAGAGGAAGCCGGTCGCGCCATCTGCATCATCGGCAATACCGTTCGCTCCAATCTTTTCCCCAACAGCGATCCCGTCGGCAAGCGGATGCGCATCAAGGGCGTCACCTGCCAGGTAATCGGGGTGCTCACCACACGCGGCCAGGGCGGCTTTGGCGATCAGGACGACGTGGTCGTCATGCCCATCAGGTTCGTGCAGCGCCGCTTTACCGGCAATCGCGACATCAGTCAGATCATGGTGGCGGTGGACGATGCCTATGACAGCGCCACCGTTCAATCCAGCCTGGAACAGCTCGTCCGCGAAAGACGCAAGATCAAGCCGGGAGCGGAAGATAATTTCAACGTCTTCGATACCAAACAGATTTCCGATACGCTTACCGGAACAACCACCATACTGACGCAGATCGTCGGCGCGGTCGCGGCTATCTCTCTGTTGGTCGGGGGCATCGGCATCATGAACATCATGCTGGTATCCGTGACGGAGCGGACGCGGGAAATCGGCATCCGCCTCGCCATCGGCGCGGTCGCGCGCGAAGTGCTGATGCAGTTTCTGGTGGAGGCGATCGTGCTCTCCTGCCTGGGCGGCCTTATCGGCCTGTTTCTCGCTCTGGTGGCCTCGCTTTCGCTCGCACCGCTGATGAAGGTGCCTTTCCTGTTCGACGTGAAGGTCAACGTGATCGCCTTTCTCTTCTCGGCGGCTATCGGCGTGGTGTTCGGCTATTTCCCCGCCCGTCGCGCGGCGGCACTGAACCCGATCGACGCGTTGCGCCACGAATGAGGCAAGGGGCTGTTTCCGCGCTGACCGCAGGGCGGGGAAACAGCCCTTTCCTGACCATCCGTTCAGGGCGGATCGCCCGCTGATACAATTTCCGACACTCTTTCGCCTCTCACGGCACAAGCCTGCGACAAGTGACTCCTATCTATGTCTTCGACGCCACGGAACGGCGCCAGATATTGACAAGGTAAGGAACGCGACATGTTCAAGAAGATCCTCATGACCCTGGCCACCACCACCCTGGTTGCCAGCCCCATCGTCACCGCGCAGGCCCAGGCCGCGCCCCATCGCCAAGTCACCCGCACGGTCGTCACGCATCGCGACCATGGGCGCACCGTGGTCAAGAAGCAGAGCTATGCGCGCAAGGACGATCATCGCCGCTGGGCCAAGGGCCAGCGTTTCGATCGCCGTTACGCGACCAACTACCGCGTGATCGCCAACTATCGCAACTATCGCCTGTCGCCGCCGCCGCGCGGCTACCATTGGGTGCGTTCGGGCAATGATGCGGTGCTGGTTGCGATCACCAGCGGCATCATCGGCGCGGTGATCGGCAGCGCCATCCGCTAATTTCTATGGAGACTTCTGTCGGCGCCCCCGGACTCCCTCCGGGGGCGCTTGGCTTTCCGGCGGAGCATGACCGGCCGGGCAGATTGCCATGGCGCCGAGAGAGGCTTAAGCCTTTGCGGAATCGCGCGGCGTCAGGGAGAATGGGCCTGCAAAAGATATTCGTGCTCGGCGTCGGCGCGCAAAAGTCCGGGACTACCTGGCTTCATTCCTATTTACGCCGATTTGCGGACGTGAATTTCGGACCGATCAAGGAATATCACGTCTGGGACGCCATCTCTTCTCCCGTTTTTTCCAAATTCATCGTCGATGAAGCCGCGCTGTCGAATGCCGTAGGGACGCCAGCCATCGAACGCGTCCGAATTCGTTACGCGATGCAAAACAATCCGGGTTTCTATGAAGCCTTCTTTAGCGGGCTGATCCGGGGCGAGGTCCGGATTACAGGGGATATTACCCCCGCCTATGCCGGGCTGGACGTCCAGACGCTTTCCGCCATCCGGCAACGAATGGAAGATGCCGGCTTCATCGTGAAAGTCGTTTTTCTGATGCGTGATCCTGTCGAAAGAATCTGGAGCGCGGCGCGCATGCAACACCGGCACGAGGTCTCTTCGGCGCGTCGGAGGTCGACATCATTTGATGATGTCGACAGGATACGCAGACTGTATCGGAATGATCGAACCGTTGCCATCAGCCGCTACGACCGAACGATAGTCAATATCGAGCAGATATTCGGACAGCCCGATATTTTCTATGCGCTGTACGAAAATCTGTTCACGATCGACACCGTCCGAAATCTCGGCACATTTCTGGGCATCGGGTTCGAAACCGGCCATTTTGTCACCAGGGTAAATGCGTCACCAAAGGCCGGTGAACTCTCCGAGGAGTTTGCACAGGAAGTTGCCGAATTCTACGAGCCCGTTTACACGTTTTGCGAAGCCCATTTTCCGGAAACACGCCTGCTCTGGAATCGCGGCAGGTCGACCACGGACAACTCCCCCCACCGCCAAGTCCGTGGGATGCCGGATGACCAGCCGCTACGCGCCTGAGCAGGTCATTCCGCGCCGGGCCTGGTTCGTCTACCGGCCCTTGCCTTTCCATCGCAATTCCGTCATAGGCGCGCCTTCGCAGCAGGACCGGGACGACTCGGCCCTTTTGCGGAGCATGAGACGACAGCCGGAGGGGCGGTGCGCATGGGGCGCTCGTCAGCGATCGGCCAACAGATGAGGCACTGACATGGCTCTTTACGAGCACGTCTTCCTTGCGCGCCAGGATCTGGCACAGGCGCAGGTTGACGCCCTGGCGGAAAACGCCACCAAGATTGTCGAGGACATGGACGGCAAGGTGACCAAGGTCGAGACCTGGGGCCTGCGTTCGCTCGCTTACAAGATCGCCAAGAATCGCAAGGCGCATTATGTGATGCTGAACATCGACGCCCCCGCCGGCGTCGTTGCCGAACTGGAGCGTCAGACCCAGATCAACGAAGACGTGATTCGTTACATGACGATCCGCGTCGACGAACTGGAAACCGGCCCGTCGGTGATGATGCGCAAGCAGGAGCGCTCCGAGCGCGGCCCGCGTGGCGATCGCGGTGACCGTGGCGATCGTGGCCCGCGCCGTGAGCGCGAAGAAGCCCCGGCTGGCGAATAAGGAGATCTGAGACATGGCACGCCCGTTTTTCCGCCGCCGCAAGAGCTGCCCCTTCGCCGCCAAGGATGCGCCGAAGATCGATTACAAGGATGTCCGTCTGCTTCAGGGCTTCGTGTCCGAGCGCGGCAAGATCGTCCCCAGCCGCATCACGGCTGTGTCCGCCAAGAAGCAGCGTGAGTTGGCCCAGGCCATCAAGCGCGCCCGTCACCTGGGCCTGCTGCCCTACATCGTGAAGTAAGGGAGAAAGACCCATGGAAATCATTCTCCTTGAGCGCATCGAAAAGCTGGGCGCCATCGGTGACGTCGTCACCGTCAAGGACGGTTACGCCCGTAACTTCCTGCTGCCCAACAAGAAGGCCCTGCGTTCGAACGCCGCCAACAAGAAAGTCTTCGACGCCAACCGCGCGAAGATCGAAGCCGACAACGCTGCCCGCCGCTCGGACGCCGAAAAGGCTGCCGAAGGCGTCAACGGCAAGCAGATCGTCCTGATCCGCCAGTCGTCGAACGCCGGCCATCTTTATGGTTCGGTCGCGGTCCGCGACGTGGTCGACGCGCTGCACGCCGATGGTATCACCAATGTCACCAAGGCGATGGTCGTTCTGGAACGTCCGATCAAGACGCTGGGCGTGTTCGACGTCAAGGTCGCGCTGCACCCCGAAGTCGCCGTGACCGTCACGGTGAACGTCGCCCGTTCGCCCGAGGAAGCCGAGCTTCAGTCGCAGGGCGTGGACGTGATGGCCGAAATGTTCGAAAAGGACGAGGCCGGCTTCACGGAAGACTATGATCCCAACGCGGAGCCCGGCGAAATCGCTGCGGAGGCCGACGAAGCCTCGGCCGAAGAAGAAGCCTGAGCGTTTTCGAACGGATCAAACGAGAAAGCCGCCCCACCGGGCGGCTTTTTTGTTGGCTTGCCCCGAAGATTGGGGACGCTGATCCGGAGCAGCCCGGATCCGCCCGGCATCCACTCCGGCCGGATGTCGGGCAGCGATCCCCCTAGACCGGGACCGCCGCCAGCATCGCCTTCACCGCATCGAGCGCTTCACGCGCCTTGTCGCCGTCCGGGCCGCCGCCCTGCGCCATGTCGGGGCGACCACCGCCGCCCTTGCCGCCCAGCGCCTCCACGCCCGCACGGACGAGATCGACGGCGCTGATCTGCCCCTTGAGGTCGTCGGTAACGCCCACCGCGATGGTCGCACGATCGTCCACCACGGCAAGCACGGCGGAAATGCCACTGCCCAGCGTGGCCTTGTTCTGGTCCACGATGCCGCGCAGTTCCTTGGGATCCAGGCCTTCGATCACCTGGCCAAGAAAGGCGATGCTGCCGATCTTTTCGGGACCGGCCGCCTGGGCCGCGCCACCGCCGCCAAGCGCCAACGCTTTCTTCACTTCGGCAAGCTCACGCTCCAGTCGGCGGCTGGTTTCAACGAGCGCGGCGATGCGCGCTGGAACGTCGTCCGGCGTGGTCTTCAGCGCTGCGGCGGTCTGACGCAGCTTGTCGTCACGTTCCGTAAGCCACAGGCGCGCCGCTTCGCCGGTCAGCGCCTCGATCCTGCGCACGCCCGAAGAAACGGCGTTTTCCGACACGATCTTGAACAGGGCGATATCGCCCGTCGCGCGGACATGGGTGCCGCCGCACAGTTCGACGGAATAGGATGCGTCGTCACCCCGCCCCATCGAAAGAACGCGAACCTCGTCGCCATATTTCTCACCGAACAGGGCCATTGCGCCAGCCGCGACGGCATCATCCGGGCTCATCAGGCGCGTCGTCACATCCTCGTTGTGCCGCACCTGCGCGTTCACGTCGGCCTCGATCGCGGCGATCTGTGCATGCGTCAGCGCTTCGGGATGAGAGAAGTCGAAACGCAACCGATCCGCCGCGACGAGGCTGCCCTTTTGCGTTACATGCGCACCCAGTTCCTTGCGCAGCGCTGCGTGCAGCAAGTGCGTGGCGCTGTGATTGGCGCGGATCGCGTTCCGCCGTTCGACGTCGACCTCAAGCCTGACATTATCGCCCACCTCGATAGTGCCCGCATCGACCCGCGCCACATGTGCGTGCAGCCGACCCAATGGCTTCATGGTGTCCATGACGGTGAGGTGCAGGCCCTCGTTCACGCATCCGGCCGGGCTCATGATGCGGCCCGCGTCGCCCGTCTGGCCACCGCTCTCGCCATAGAAAGGCGTCTGGTTCGTGATGACGATCACATCCTCACCGGCGGAGGCACTGGAAACTTCCTTGCCATCCTTGACCAGGGCGACGACGCAGCCCTCCCCGCTCGTGGCCGCGTAGCCTGTAAATTCGGTACCGCCCAGCCGCTCGGCAATGTCGTACCAGATGTCGTCCGACGCCTTTTCGCCCGAACCCTTCCAGGCGGCGCGGGCGGCGGCTTTCTGCTCGGCCATGGCGCTGTCGAAACCACTGCGATCGACGGTCAGCCCGCGCGAACGCAGCGCGTCCTCGGTCAGGTCATAGGGGAAGCCGTAGGTATCGTAGAGCTTGAACGCGGTTTCCCCTGGCAAAGTGCCGCCTTCGGTCAGATCGACGGTCGCTTCATCAAGCAGCCTCAGCCCGTTTTCCAGCGTCTTGCGGAACCGCGTTTCCTCACGCAGCAGGGTTTCCTCGATCAACGGCTGCGCGCGAACCAGTTCGGGGTAGGCGACGCCCATTTCCGACACGAGGCTGGGGACGAGGCGATACATCAGCGGCTCCTTCGCACCGATGATATGGGCGTGGCGCATGGCGCGGCGCATGATGCGGCGCAGGACATAGCCACGGCCTTCGTTCGCCGGCAGCACGCCGTCCGCGATCAGGAAGCCGGTAGAGCGGAGATGGTCGGCGATGACGCGGTGGCTGGCCTTGTGATCGCCGTCGGTCGCCGTTTTGGTCAGCGCACCGCTCTCGGCGATCAGCGCCTTGAACGTGTCGGTATCGTAATTGTCGTGAACGCCCTGGAGCACGGCCGCGATGCGCTCCAGCCCCATGCCCGTATCGATCGAAGGCCTGGGCAGTTCGCTGACGATCTCGTTTGCTTCCTGCTCATATTGCATGAAGACGAGATTCCAGATCTCGACGAAGCGGTCGCCATCCTCTTCCGGAGATCCTGGAGGACCGCCCCAGATATGGTCGCCATGATCGTAGAAGATTTCCGAGCAGGGACCGCAGGGACCGCTGTCGCCCATCGCCCAGAAATTATCCTTGGTCGGGATGCGGATGATGCGCTGTTCGGGCAGGCCGGCGATCTTCTTCCACAGATTGAACGCCTCGTCGTCGGTGTGGTAGACCGTCGCGGTCAACTTTTCGGCCGGGATGCCCCATTCCTTGGTGAGGAGGGTCCAGGCATGGGTGATCGCCTGTTCCTTGAAATAGTCGCCGAAACTGAAATTTCCCAGCATTTCAAAGAAGGTATGGTGGCGCGCGGTGTAGCCGACATTGTCGAGATCGTTATGCTTGCCACCGGCGCGGACCGACTTCTGGCTCGACGTCGCGGTCTTGTAAGGACGCGTTTCCAACCCCGTGAAGACGTTCTTGAACGGTACCATCCCGGCGTTGACGAACATCAGCGTCGGGTCGTTGTGCGGCACCAGAGGTGCCGAGGGCACGATAGTGTGGCCGTTCGCCCCGAAATAGTCGAGGAAAGAGCGGCGAATGTCGTTGGTCGAGGTCATTGGGGCGATGTAAGCGAGGTCGCTTCGTCGCACAAGCGGGGCTTTCGGGCTCGCGATGACAATAGGCATGGCATCCTGCGGCCCCGGAACGAGGCGCCTCATGCTACTTGCACCTTCCGTTCCCCATGCCTGCCATGCCGTGGCGCCCTGACAGCAGTAGAGATGGCCGGTCCGAGGTGTTTACAATCGGGGCGAGCGCCTCGACATCACCACCGGCCGGCGAGTCCAGGCGGCCCGTCGAGACTCCGGACAGCCGGTCAGTCGATTGGCAACACCCGCTCCCGGCAGGTCAGGAAGCAGCGTCATGGCCACGCAAATTTTCGCCGCGCGGCAACAATTTTCTTCATCGATATCCTCGAAATACAGGAAAAGTCATACTTTTCCTTCATTCGCACTTGCAAGCATGGCCTACTTGCCCAAAGGAGTTGGATGACCTTTCCTCCAGCCCCAAAAGGACTGTATGGATACGCCCACCCATCCGACACCGTCTTCGCGCTTCTTCACATCGCTGCGAACACGCCTTCATTATCTGGACTGGGGCAATCCCTCGGCTCCCGTCGTCATTCTATTGCACGGCGCGTTCGACCATGCGCGAAGCTGGGACTGGACCGCCCGGGCGCTGGAACGGGACTATCACGTCATTACACCCGACTTGCGCGGCCATGGCGACAGCGGCTGGTCGACGGACGGCTCATATCTGACCGCCAACTTCGTCTATGATCTGGCGCTGCTGGTCGATCTTCTCGATCGGTCCCCGGTGCATATCGTCGGCCATTCGCTGGGCGGATCGATCGCGCTGCGTTTCGCGGGCCTGTTTCCCGACAAGGTAAGCAAGATCGTCGCAATCGAGGGGCTGGGCCTGTCGCCGGAACGGGCCAAGGAAAAAGCGGAGCAGGCACCGGTTGACGTCTGGCGGGGATGGATGACATCGCGGCGGAACCGCGCAAGCCGGGCACCGCGCCGTTATCCCACGATAGAAGCAGCGGTCGGACGCATGCGGGAACGCAACGAGCAACTTTCGGTCGAACAGGCAATGCATCTGACCTTGCATGGCGTCAACCGGAACGAGGATGGCAGCTATAGCTGGAAATTCGATCCCTATCTGCACGATCAGGCGCCCCATAACGGGTCGGAAGAAGACCTGCCTGCCTTCTGGTCGCGGATCACCTGTCCTTCGCTGCTGTGCCTGGGGTTGGACAGCTGGGCGTCAAACCCCGCCACCGATGGGCGGATGAGTCATTTCCGCGACGCCCGCCTGGTCGAATTCACGGATGCTGGCCACTGGCTGCATCACGACCAGTTCGACCGTTTTATCGAGGAATTGCGTGGCTTTTTCTGAGCCGACCATGCTCAGGGCCTGAAATCTTCAACAGCGGCGCGATAGTCCGATATCAGCCGGGTTATGAAATCCGCCGCCGGCTGAACCGCGTCGATGGCGCCAATCCCCTGCCCCGCCCCCCAAATGTCGCGCCAAGCCTTGGTCCCTTCGCCCGCGAGCGCGGCGAAATCCATATCCTTTGCCTCTGGCAGGGCATCGGGATCGAGCCCGGCTGCCACGATGCTGGGGCGAAGATAGTTTCCATGGACGCCCGTGAATACGTCGGAATAGACGATGTCTTCGGCGCGGCCATCCACGATCATCTGCTTGTAGGCCGCATCCGCATTCGCCTCGCGCGTCGCGATGAACGGCGACCCCATGTAGCCCAGATCGGCCCCCATCATCCGCGCGGCCGCGATCGCACGGCCGGTAGCGATCGCACCCGAAAGCGCGAGCGGGCCGTCGAACCATTGCCGGATTTCCTGCACCAGCGCGAACGGCGATAACGTCCCGGCATGGCCGCCGGCGCCTGCGGCCACGGCGACAAGGCCATCGGCGCCCTTGGCGATCGCCTTGCGCGCGAAGGCGTTGCTGATGACATCGTGCAGCACGATGCCGCCATAGCTGTGTACCGCTTCGTTCACCCGCTCCTGCGCGCCGAGCGACGTGATGACAACCGGCACGCGGTAGCGCACGCACAGCGCCAGGTCCTCCTCCAGCCGCTTGTTCGTCCGGTGCACGATAAGATTGACGGCAAAAGGCGCATCCGCGTCGCCCAATTCTTCCCCCAACCGCTGCAACCATGCCTCAAACTGGCCGGACGGTCGCGCGTTCAGCGACGGAAAGGCCCCCACAATCCCGCCGCGGCATTGGGCGATGACCAGATCCGGCTGCGAAATGATGAACATTGGCGAACCGATAAGCGGCAGCGAAAGACGGTCCTTGAGCTCTGAAGGCAGGGTCATGAATTGCAATCCTTCCGAATGGGACATCCGCGCTAACACAGCTTGCCCAACGGAAAAGAGCCAATTCTACTGTATTGATAGCATAATACAGTAGTGATAGAATGCCCCAGGACTTAATGTCGTCAGGAGCAGGGAAATGTATAGCGAGAGCGATTTGCAGGATGCCGTAGCGGCCGGTATATTGTCGCCGGAGGCGGCATTGGCGCTCCGCGATCATGTCGCACGATTACGTGCCAGCCCGGTGGTCGATGAAGAGCATTTTCGACTGCTGACGGGCTTCAATGATATTTTCGTGGCAATCGCGAGCGTGATCCTGCTGGTCGCGGTCGGCTGGCTGGGCAACGAGCTGCGATTCGGGGCGGCGGATCATCACCCCGCCTTCATGTCTGGCCTGCTGGTGGCAGCGACCAGCTGGGGCCTTGCCGAATATTTCACGCGTCAGCGGCGGATGGCGCTGCCTTCAATTCTCTTGCTGCTCGGCTATGTGGGCGGCGTCGCGTTCGCACTGGGTGCTCTCATTACGCAGATATTCGCCGATGCCGACGACAGGACGGCGTCACTGATCCTGTCTGGCGTTGCCGCCATCAGCGCGGGCGCGGCCTGGCTGCACTGGCGGCGGTTCATGGTCCCGATCACCGTGGCGGCCGGGGCCACCGCGGGCGCCGCCGTCGTCGCGGGCCTGATACTTGCGGCATTTCCCGACGACCATATCCTGCCCTTCCTGCTGCTGCTTGCAGCGGGCGTCGCCATATTCCTGTTGGCGATGCATTGGGACATGTCGGACCGGGCACGCATGACCCGCCGGTCCGACGTGGCCTTCTGGCTGCATCTGGCGGCGGCGCCGATGATCGCCCATTCGCTGTTCCATCTGCTGGGCGTCCTGAACGGCGACGAGATCAGCGGCGGCAAGGCCCTGACCGTCATAGCGCTTTACGTCATATTCGGCCTGGTCGCGCTGGCCATCGACCGCCGCGCGCTGCTGGTGTCCAGCCTCGCCTATGTCCTGTTCGCCCTATATGCCTTGTTCAAGCAGGCCGGGGCGGTCGAATTGTCCTGGGCGCTCACCGCACTGGTGATCGGTTCCGCGCTGCTGCTCCTCTCGGCACTGTGGCATCACGCCCGGGCGATAATCGTCGGCGGCCTGCCGCCGGCGCTGACCAGCCGGCTTCCCTACCTGGAACGCGCGCCCGCCTGAACCGCCCACGCCGTCAGGGTTGGTTCTCGTTGTCGGCGGGCAATGTAGGGGCGATCCTTGGCGGCGGCGTGTCGTCTGCCGGCAGACCATCCGCCGGCAGACGCAACTGATTGCCCCCGATGTTTACGGTCATGCCGCCCGGATCGACGCCTATCCCGATATTGCCGATGCCGGTTTCCACCGTGACATTGGCGATGGCGTTCACCAGATCCGGGTCCTGCGCTTCCGCCGGCGCATCCTCGACCGGCTCGTTGATCGCCCCGCTCATGAAATTGCGCCAAATCCGCGCCGGCACGCCGCCGCCCGCCGCACCACCCGGCAGCGGGCCATTGTCGTCGTTGCCGATCCAGACTGCTGTCACCAGGCCGCCGGCATAACCGACAAATATTGCATCGCGACTATCCTGCGTCGTGCCCGTTTTTCCGAAAGTGCGGGTGCGCAAGGCTGCCGCGCTGCCGGTGCCGCGATTGGCGGCTGACGACAGGAGGTCCCGGATCATTTCAAGCTGATCGTCGCTGAATGCGCGCTGGCGTTTGACCAGCCGGTCGAACCAGCCCTGCTCTTCGGGTGGCAGACCATGGGCAACAACCGGATAGCTGCCCGCTGCCACCGCCGCATAAGCCTGCGCAAGTTCGATCAGCGGCACTTCCGATGTTCCCAGGGCCAGACTCAGATCCTCGGTCAGCGGCACCGTGACGCCCAGGTCACGTGCCACCTTGATCACATTGTCGATCCCGACCTTCTGCGCCAGACGTACCGCCGCCACGTTGCTGGACGCGGCGAACGCCTGCCGCAGCGTGATTCGTCCCCGATATTTGCTGCCATGATTGGTCGGACGATAGGTACCGGTCGTGATCGGCGTATCGTCGATCATATCGTCAGGGCTCATTCCTGCACGAAATGCCGCCAGATAGACGAACAGCTTGAAGGTCGATCCGGGCTGCCGCTTTGCCTGGACAGCCCGGTTGAAACCGCTCTTGGCATAATTCTTACCACCCACCATGGCCACGACGCTGCCATCTGGTTTCATCGCGACCAGAGCGGCCTGCGCATCCCCCAGGGGCGCGCGCCGCACCGCCGCTTCGGCGAGACGCTGGACGCGCCAGTCCAGCGTGGTCGCGACCTGTTGTTCGCCATAGACGGCGCCGGCGCGGTCGCGCGCATCGGACAGGACCCAATCGGCAAAATAGGTGCCGCTGGTAGCATCGGGCTCTTCATGCACGTTGAGACGCGCCGGGGGCAGCGCGTTGCGTTCCGCCTGAGTCAGATAGCCCGCGTCGACCATGGCCTGCGTCACCAGGGCCGCGCGCGCCCGCGCGCCTTTCAAATTCCCGGTCGGCGCCAGGCGCGATGGCGCCTTGAGCAATCCGGCCAGCATCGCGGCCTGCGGGATGGTCAACCGTTCAGGCGTGCGATTGAAATAATGGCGTGCGGCCGCCCGCAAGCCATAAACATTGTCGCCGAAATAGACGTTGGAGAGGTACCGCTCCATGATCTGGTCCTTGGTCAGCCAGGCTTCCAGCCAGAGCGCGATCAGCGCCTCGCGGGCCTTGCGCCCAAAGGTACGGTCGCTGGAAAGGAAAACGCCCTTCGCCAGTTGCTGCGTGATCGTGCTGCCGCCCTGCGAGGCACCGTCCGACCAGAGATTGTGCCATGCGGCCCGTGCGATGCCGCGTGGATCGATCCCCCAATGACTGCGGAACCGCCGGTCCTCGATCGCCATGAAGGCCTGCGGCACATGGCCGGGCAGCCGTGCCATCGTCACAGGCTTGTCGATCACCGCGCCGCGCCGGGCAATCAGATGCCCGTCCGCCGACATCAGGCTGATGCTGGGCGGAGCGATGGGCCGGAGCGATTGGGACAGGGGTGCGGTCACGGCCAGCCACGCGACGACGATCATCAGCAGCGCCAGCGCCGCTACCGCCAGCCAGCCGACAATCTGAAGACGCCGTCGCCAGGGCGGGACCGGGGCGAAGGCGCTTGGTGGCCCCGCGCCGAACTCCCTCGACGATATCGCCGTGGTTTCCGCTGATGTCGATTCCTGCATGGGTTCGGTCATGCTGTATTATTCAAATGATACAGTCAAGCATGTCCCGCCGCGGGACAGTGGCAAATTAACCATCTTTCGCCGTGGCCTAAATGGTAAATCAGACGTTAACCAGTGACCATGCGAACACGCCCTCTTGTCCTCACGTCGGAATCGGCACGCCATCCCTTTCGCCAGCGTTTGCCGGCCCATGTGCTGCGCGCCGCCGACCCGGCAGCGGGCGCGCCGCGCAAACGGGTGGACGACGATCAGGACTGGAAACTCTTCGCCCTCAGCTTCTGCGCGTTCTTCACGGCGTTCTACAGCTTCATTTTCTGAACCCGCGCCATCGCTCACCGGTCGCCTGTCAATCACAAACGGGCCCGTCGCAGGCCCGGTGAAGCTTCTGCGCCATCCATGCGCAGGGAATCGACAGCGCCGCGACCAGCAAAAGCTGTTTTACCACCGACATTCCGGCCATGCTCAATCCGATGGCCGCAACCGACCCGATCACCATAGCCCCGGAATTTACGATATTGTTCGCGGCAACGGTTCGCGCCGCCTCGCACTTTTCCACCGTGGTCGTCAGGAAGGCGTAGAGCGGCACCACGAACATCCCGCCGAACGTGGCGACGCCCAGAAGGCTGAGCGATAACGGCACGGCCAGCGGATGAACCATGAATTCCGACAAGGAAAGCATGCGGCCGTCGCCAACGGGTGTCCAAAGATCGCAAACGACATGAAATGCCACGACGCACAGTCCCATGCCCAGGACCGATGCCGGCGCATATTTCGCCGAGACATGTCCATTGAGGAGCCGATTGATTGCGACCGACCCGATGGCGATACCGATGGAAAAGATCGCCAGAAACAGGCTCGCCACCGGCTTGTCGGCGGTCAGGACGTTCTTCACCAACGGTGGAAACTGAATGAAGAGGATCGATCCGACGGCCCAGAACAGGCTGATCGCCATGATCGCCAGGAACAATCGGCGGATATGCATGGTGCCCCGCACCAGTGCGATAGACGAGCGGATAATGTGGAAATCGATGGCTTGCCGTTCCAGCAGCGATGGCGCGGAAGGGACCGCCCGGCCTGCCAGATAGCCGATGATCGCCGTAATGATAATGCCGGCTGCCGCCGCTTCCACCGGGATGATTCCGGCCAGGATGGTGCCGGCCAGGATTGCGATGTAGGTTCCCGCTTCGACCAGTCCGGTTCCTCCCAGCACTTCCTCATCATGAAGATGCTGCGGCAGGATCGCATATTTGATCGGACCGAAGAAAGTCGAATGGACGCCCATCGAAAAGAGGGCGGCCAGCAACAGGGGAATGGCGAGCGTGTGGACGGCGATACCGCCCCAGATCAGCCCAAGACCCGTTGCGCCCACCAGCATGATGCCGATTTCCGCGGCCTTGACCCAGCGGATGATCACCGCCTTGTCCCGCTGATCGGCCAGTTGCCCCGAAAGGGCGGAAAGCAGAAAAAACGGCAGGATGAACAGGCCGGTCGCCAGCGCACTGAACCAGGTTTCCGACTTTTCGTCGTTATAGACCTGATAGACGACGAACAGCACCATCGCATTCTTGAACAGGTTGTCGTTGAACGCGCCAAGCAACTGAGTGATGAAAAGCGGCAGAAAACGGCGCTTGTTCAGGAGCCTGAGAGAGGCTTGCATGGAATGGGGGGTCTTCTTTTCCGTTAGCGACCGGAGCGGGGTCTAGCGGCTGGTGTCGTCTCTGTCCAATGCGCATGTGCTATTGCTCACCGCCCCGCTTGTATGGGGCGCCGGACTGTGGCAGTCCGCGCCCATGCTGACGCTGCCCAACCTGCTGACGCTCTCGCGCATATTTACGGTTCCGCTGCTGGTCGCGTTGCTCTGGCCCGCAGAATTGGGCGCGCGCTGGACCACCGGTTACGCCCTGGCTTTCGCGCTCTATTGCCTGATGGGCATCACCGACTATTTCGACGGCTATCTTGCAAGGGCGCAGGGGGCCGTATCCAAGCTGGGTATTTTTCTAGATCCGATCGCCGACAAGATCATGGTCGGTGCCGTGATCCTGATGCTGGGTGCTACGCGCGACATTGCCGGGTTCCACATCATCGCCGCGATGATCATCCTGCTGCGCGAAATCGCGGTGTCGGGCCTGCGCGAATTCCTGGCCGGGCTTCAGGTATCCATGCCTGTGTCCCGGCTCGCCAAATGGAAGACGACGTTTCAGCTGATCGCGCTTGGTGCCCTGATCCTGGCCGGGGCGGTCCCCCAGTTTCCCTTCGTCCAGGCCGTGGGCCTAGTTACCCTCTGGGCGGCGGCAATACTGACGCTGATCACCGGCTGGGACTATCTGCGTGTCGGCATCCGGCACATGGACTGACGATATGCTGTCGATTGTCTATTTCGCCTGGGTGCGGGAAATGATCGGGCGCGATGGCGAAGCGCTGCCCCGCCCTGCTCCGGAAACAACCATCGCCGACGTCATCTCGGCCCTGGCCGCGCGTGGCGATGGCTATGCCGCGGCACTGGGCGACCAGCAGCGACTGCGCGCTGCGCTGGACCAGCACTTCACGCCGCTGGACCATGCGATTGGCGATGCGCAGGAACTGGCCCTGTTTCCGCCGGTTACCGGCGGATGAAGCGGGTGCTCGTCCAGACCGAGGATTTCGACGTCGCGGGTGAACTGGCGACGCTGGAAGCGCTGGGCGGCGGCGGCGTCGCCAGCTTTACCGGCGTAGTGCGAGGCGGGAACGGCCTGGCCGCACTGGAACTGGAACAATATCCGGCCATGACCCGCTTGCAGATGGAGCGCATCGTCATGGACGCCGGCGAGCGATGGCCGCTGATCGGCATGACGGTCATTCATCGCCACGGCTATCTGACTCCCGGTGCGCGGATCGTGTTCGTCGGCACCGCGTCTCGGCACCGGACGGCGGCACTGGAAAGCTGCGCGTTCCTGATCGACTGGCTGAAAGTCCACGCCCCCTTCTGGAAGAAGGAACATTTCGCCGACGGCAACACGCAATGGGTCGCGTCCCGCAGCGAGGACGACGCCAGGGCGCATGGCTGGAACGGCTAGGCAGCCGCCGCTTCTTCCTTTTGCGCCGCCGCATCCCGAAGGATGCCCGCGAGCAGATGAAATTCCTTTTCCCGCGGACTGCTCTTTCGCCACACCAGCGCAATGTCGCGCCAGGCATGGTCGGAGCGCAACGGACGCGCCGCGATCCGCGTATGTTCCAATATGCCGCCGGCGATGGCCATTTCCGGGATCATGGTCATGCCCAGGCCGTTGTCGACCATCTGGATCAGCGTATGGAGCGACGTGCCCATCATCGTCGCGCTGGCGCGCAGGTCGGGACGATTGCAGGCGGCGAGAGCATGGTCCTTCAGGCAATGCCCATCCTCCAGCAGCAGCAACTTGCTTTCGTCGATCATGTCCGGACCGATCCAGTCCGGTGGATCGCGCGGCTCGTCCTCTGGGAAGGCCACATAGAGCCGGTCCTGGAACAGGATTTCGCTGTCCATGTCCCCCATCGGAAACGGCAGGGCCAGCAGTACGCAATCGACATTGCCGTGCCGCAGCGATTCGATCGCAGCCTGGCTGGTTTCTTCGCGCAGGTAGAGTTTCAGTTCCGGCCGGTCCGCGCGCAGCCGGGGCAACAGCCGGGGCAGCAGAAATGGCGCGATCGTCGGTATGACACTCATGCGCAATTCGCCTGTCAGCGGCTTGCCGGACGCCTCGGCGATCGCTGCCAGTTCCTCCGCCTCGCGCAGCACCCGGTGCGCCTTGTCGACAATGCGATCCCCCAGGGCCGTAAAGCGGACGACACGGCGCGTTCTTTCGACCAGCGTCACGCCGATCAGCGATTCAAGCTCGCGAATGCCTGCCGACAAGGTTGATTGGGTGACGAAACAGCTGTCGGCAGCCTTGCCGAAATGGCCCTGTTCCTTCAGTGCCACCAGATATTGAAGCTGCTTGAGCGTTGGCAGATAACTCGACATTCATCGACTTCCTCGATCAGAACGTCGAATATAAGCGTATCAGCCGATATAACCAAGCCATTTGCTGACACCGAAAAGCGACGTCAGCGTCAAGATGATGCCAACACAAGTGAACAGCCACCGGGGCGAGATACGGCGCGCCAGCATCGCGCCGAAAGGCGCCGCCACGACGCCGCCGATCAGCAGTCCCAGCGTATAGGTGGTGAAGGTCGCCCAGCCGAGATGAAAGAGGAAGGTTAGGCTGATCGACAGCGTCAGGATGAACTCAACGCTATTGACCGTCCCGATGGTATGTCGTGGACTGGCGCCCTGTAGCAGGAGGTTCGAAGTGACGATGGGCCCCCACCCGCCACCGCCGCTGGCGTCCATGAAGCCGCCAAGCAAGCCGAGGGGGGCCACCCATTTGGGGTCGCGCGGCTTGGGCGGCAGGTGAAACCCGCGCCAGATGAGATAGACGCCGATCGTGGCAAGATAGACCTGAACGAAGGGTTTGACGACCGCACCGTCGATATGCGTCAGCAAATAGGCGCCGGTTACGCCGCCAATGACACCCGGAACGATCAGGCGACCGAACAGCTTCCAGTCGACATTGCCATGCAGGATATGGCTGATGGCGGAAACGCCGGTGGTGAACGTTTCGGCCGCGTGCACGCTTGCCGATGCGCGACTGGGCGGCACACCGACCGCGAGCAGCAATGTGCTCGATATGACCCCATATGCCATTCCCAGCGCCCCGTCGATCATTTGCGCGCCAAAGCCGATCAGGATGAAAGGCAGGATGTCGCTCACATGGGCATAGAGGGAATCGATCATCCATCGTCCTTCGAATTATTCTCTACAATATTGATAGTCATATAAGTCGATCGGACGCAAGCCCCACTTTATCCCGACCGGCATCGGACCAAAAACCGGCCTCCTCTGGAAAAATCCTGACCATGGGCTTATGTAGCGGTCTTGTTCGGGATCAGCTTGCAAGGGCGCTGTCGATGGTGCGCAATCTCATTGCCTATCTGGAGTCGGTCAAGGCGCGTGACCCCGCGCCGCGTTCGTTAGCGGAAATCATGCTTTATCCCGGCGTCTGGTCGCTGGCGTTTCATCGTGTGGCCCACCGGCTTTACCGGGCACGGCTGTTTTTCCTGGCGCGTGCAGTGAACCATATCGCCCGCTTCCTGACCGGTAACGACATTCATCCCGGAGCCCGGATCGGCAAGCGCTTCTTCATCGACCATGGCTTCACCGTCATCGGCGAAACTGCCGAAATCGGTGACGATGTCACGCTATACCAGAATGTGACCCTTGGCGGTACCGATCCGGCCAACGGCATAGCCGGCAAGCGGCATCCGACGCTGGCCGACGGCGTCATCGTCGGGTCCGGCGCACAGGTCCTGGGTCCGGTCAATGTCGGCGCGCGGGCACGCGTTGGAGCCAACGCCGTCGTGACAAAGGATGTCCCGGAAGGTGCGACGATGGTGGGCATCCCGGCGCGGCAGATGCTGGTGGATGTCACCGCGTATCAGCGCGATTTCATGCCCTATGGCACTCCCTGTTCCGACTGTTTCGACCCGGAAAAGCAGAAGCTGGAAACCTTGCAGTGCGAGGTGGAGCAATTGCAGAAGCGTCTGGCGGAACTGATGGCGGAACGCCAGCGGCCCTTAGTCCCCGATGAAGATAGCTTGTTCGAGGAACGCGGCCGCGCCTGATGACCAATGTGACGCCGTTCCCGGGTCAAGGAGGGCGAACCGGTCAGGTCGGCTTCGACCGGCTGGAACTGCAAAGGATCATGGATTTGTACGGCCGGATGGTTTCGGCAGGGCACTGGCGCGATTATGCGATGGACATGGGACGCGAAGCGGCGGTCTTCAGCGCATTCCGGCGGTCCGCGGAACGGCCCGAATATCGCATCGAAAAACGTCCCGCACTTCGCCATCGGCAGGGCATGTGGGCGCTCGTCGGAGAGGGCGGCCAGATACTTCGGCGCGGTCAGGAACTGCACAATGTGCTTGCTCCGGTCGAACGCAAGCTGCTGCGCATCGTCAACGACTGACCGATATATTTGCGTTGCGGGCCGCTGCCCGCTTCACCCGGCGGCATCGCGCGCCTAGATGGGGAACATGAACGCCCCTCTCTACAACAAGGACATATTGCGGCTTGCTGCCAGCATTCCGCATCAGGGACGGCTGACCGCGCCGCAGGCCAGCGTGGAAAAGCGATCTCCGACGTGCGGTTCGCGCGTCACGGCCGACGTGCGGATGCGCGACGGGCGTGTCAGCGACCTCGGTCTCGACGTCAAGGCCTGCGCATTGGGTCAGGCGTCGGCGGCATTGATGGCGGCGCAGGCAATTGGTTTGAACGCGGCCGAACTGGCCGAAGCGCGGGATCGGCTGACCGCCTATCTTTCGGGTGAGAGCGACGATCTCGATTTCTGGCCGGGCCTCGCCGTGCTTGCGCCGGCACGCGGCTATCCAGCGCGCCACGCGTCGATCCGGCTGGGGTTCGAGGCCATCGCCGAAGCCGCGCGGATGGCGGACGCCTGATGGCCGCCCCGGCAAATGCGGTCAGCGCGACCGACGTGTTATTGTCGGACGGCGTCATCCTGCTGGGCGCCGCCGTGCTGTTCGTCATGATCTTCCGCCGGTTCGGACTGGGCGCGGTGCTGGGCTATCTGGTCGCAGGCGCGCTGGTCGGGCCGCAGGGGCTGGGCCTGGTCGGCGGCGCGGAATCGAAACTGGCCATTGCCGAAATCGGCATCGTGCTGCTGCTCTTCCTCGTTGGCCTGGAACTGCATCCAGCCCGGCTCTGGCGTCTCAAACGCGACATATTCGCGCTTGGCCTCGCGCAGGTCGTATTGTGCGGCTGTATCCTGACAGCCATCATCTTCTATTCGACGGGCTTTACCTGGGGGGCGGCCATCGCGCTGGGCCTTCCGCTAGCCCTGTCCTCGACGGCGCAGGTCCTGCCGGGCCTGAAATCGAGCGGCCGCATCAACTCCCCTTTTGGCGAAAAGGTGTTTTCGATCCTGCTGTTCCAGGACCTTTCCATCGTTCCGTTGATCACCATCATTGCCGCCCTGTCGCGCAACCCGGCCGATGCCGCCGGGCCGCCCGGATGGGTACTGGCCGGCTATACCGTCGCTGCGATAGCGGGACTGGTGCTGGCAGGCCGCTTCATCCTGCGCCCCGCGCTGCAACTCGTCGGCCGGCTGGGGGAGCGGGAATTGTTCGTGACCGTGGGCCTTTTCACCGTGCTTGCGGCTGCCGCACTAATGCATGCTCTACATCTTTCGACCGCACTGGGGGCTTTTGTTGCGGGCGTGATGCTGGCGGATTCGCCCTATCGGCACGAAATAGAGGCGGATGTGGAACCGTTCCGGTCGATTCTGCTGGGCCTGTTCTTCCTGGCCGTAGGCATGGTGCTCGATCTCGCGACCGTCGCGGCGCATCCGGTCTTCGTCATCGGCATGGCGCTGGTGCTGGTCGCGACCAAGGCGACCCTGATTGCCGGCCTTGCGCGCCTGTTCGGCATGGAATGGCAACCGGCGCTCGCCGCCGGACTGCTGCTCAGCCAGGGTGGCGAATTCGGTTTCGTTTTGTTCGCGCAGGCTCAGAATGCGTTTCTGATCGCCCCGGAAGCGGCAAGCCTGTTCAGTGCCATCGTCACCTTTTCGATGGCGACGACGCCGTTCCTTATGCTCTTTGCCCGCCGGTTCGAATTTGCCCAGCCCAAGGAGCGAAACGACCTGCCCGGCCCGGACGAGGAAACGCATGGCACCGCGATCATCGTGGGCTATGGCCGCTTTGGCCAGACCGTGGCGCAGATGCTGATGGGCCACGGCTTCGGGGTCGTTCTGATCGACAAGAAGCCGGCCCAGATCGAAGTTTCGAGCCGGTTCGACATGAAGGTCTATTATGGCGATGGTACGCGCATCGACCTGCTGCGACGCGCAGGGGCGGAGGAGGCGCGGCTCATCGCCTTCTGCATCGACGATCCGTCGCTCGATCCGCGCGTGCTGGAACCGATCGCGGAAGCCTTCCCGCAGGCCGCGCTGATGCTGCGCGCCTATGACCGGCGGCAATTGCTGGCGTTCAAGGACATGGATCTGGCCGGGGTGGTGCGTGAAGTCTATGAATCGGCGATATGCATGGGCGCGCAGGCGATGCAGGTCCTTGGCGTACCCGATAAGGAAATCGACGAGGTCGAGCGGCAGTATCGCGACAATGACGATCAGCGCCTGGCGCTCCAGATCGAACATGGCGACCTGCTGGCGGCAAAGCACTTGATGTTCCGTCCCGGCCGGTCCATGCGCCTGACCACGCGGGGCGACGGGGAGGAAGCATGATAGCCATTTTGTCTTGCCTGTCTGCGGCGCTCGCAATCGGCGCAGGAGCGTTCGGCGCCCATGGCGTGAACGACCCCAAGGCGGCGGAATGGCTGCGCACAGGCGGCATCTACCAGCTTGTCCACGCCGTGGCCGCCCTGGCGCTGCCGGGAACAAGTCGCGGGGCCGCTGCGCTGCTGCTGGCGGGCGCTGCGATCTTCGCCCTCTCCCTCTATGCCATGGCGCTGGGCGCACCGCGATGGCTGGGCGCGATCACGCCGATCGGCGGCGTTCTGATGATCGGCGGCTGGCTATGGGCCGCATGGACATTCGGGCAGCGCTGACCCGAACCCTTGCCCCCGCGCCTCGCCGCGCATAGATTGAGTATATGGCCGATCACCATCATCATCATATGGAACCAACCGGCGCGAAGCTTGCCGACGCGGCGCGCGCGACGCTGGAAGCGCGCAACGAACAATGGACGCCCATGCGCGCCGCCATCTTCGACGCACTGGCGGCCGAGGACCGTCCCGCTTCGGCCTATGATATCGCGGACAGCGTATCAAAGGCACGGGGAAAACGGGTCGCGCCCAACAGTGTCTACCGCATCCTCGACCTGTTCGTGACCAATAATATCGCGATGCGCGTGGAAAGCGCCAATGCCTACATCGCCAATGCCCATCCCGGCTGCCAGCACGACTGCATCTTTCTGGTCTGTCGCGCCTGCAAGCAGGCCACCCACGTCGATGATGACAAGGTCACGGACAACGTCCGTGCCGTGGCCGAGCATGAGGGGTTTCACGCCGAGCGGCCGGTGATCGAAATATTGGGCACATGCGCGAAATGCGCAGCGTGAACGGTGGCGCGCGCGCCATCGGAACGCCAGGACATGCCCAGGAGTCTGCTGAATATGAATGATCGCCCCGACACGCCGATGCTCGACAAGGTCACTTGGCCTTCCGACCTGCGCGCGCTGAAACCCGGGCAGTTGCGCCAGCTTGCCGACGAATTGCGGGCGGAGACGATTTCCGCCGTGGGCACTACGGGCGGACATCTGGGATCGGGGCTGGGTGTCGTCGAACTGACGACGGCCATCCATTATGTGTTCGACACCCCGCGCGACAAGCTGGTCTGGGACGTCGGGCACCAATGCTACCCCCACAAGATCCTGACCGGGCGTCGCGATCGCATCCGCACACTGCGCCAGGGAGGAGGCCTCAGCGGCTTCACCAGGCGCGCGGAAAGCGATTATGACCCTTTCGGTGCCGCACATAGCTCGACGTCGATCAGCGCCGCGCTGGGCTTCGCCATCGCCAACAAGATGACCGACCAGCCCGGCAAGGGCATCGCCGTCATCGGCGACGGCGCGATGTCGGCTGGCATGGCCTATGAGGCGATGAATAACGCGCGGGAGGCAGGCAACCGCCTGGTCGTCATCCTCAATGACAATGACATGTCGATCGCGCCACCGGTCGGCGGCCTGTCCGCCTATCTCGCCCGGCTGGTGTCGAGCCGCGAATTTCTGGGGCTGCGCGACCTGGCCAAGCGGCTGGCGCGCAAGCTGCCCCGCCCACTGCACAATGCCGCGCGCAAGACCGACGAGTTTGCCCGGGGCATGGCCATGGGGGGGACGCTGTTCGAGGAACTGGGTTTCTATTATGTCGGCCCGGTCGACGGGCATAATCTGGACCAGCTCATTCCCGTGCTCGAAAATGTTCGCGACGCCGCCGAAGGCCCCTGCCTCGTCCACGTCGTGACGCAGAAGGGCAAGGGCTATGCTCCGGCGGAAGCTGCAGCCGACAAATATCATGGTGTGCAGAAATTCGACGTGGTCACCGGCACACAGGCCAAGGCTCCCCCAGGTCCGCCCAGCTACACGAACGTCTTTGCCCAGGCCCTGATTGCCGAGGCGAAACGGGACCCGACCGTGTGCGCCATCACGGCCGCCATGCCGTCGGGCACCGGGCTCGACAAGTTCGAGGCAGCCTTTCCCGATCGTAGTTTCGACGTCGGTATTGCCGAACAGCATGCCGTCACCTTCGCCGCCGGTCTGGCCGCGCAGGGCATGCGACCGTTCTGCGCCATCTATTCGACCTTCCTCCAGCGCGCCTATGATCAGGTCGTGCACGACGTGGCGATCCAGAACCTGCCAGTGCGCTTCGCGCTCGACCGCGCGGGTCTGGTGGGGGCGGACGGGGCAACGCATGCCGGCAGCTTCGACCTCGCCTATCTGGCGACCCTGCCCAACATGGTGGTGATGGCGGCCGCCGACGAGGCGGAACTGGTCCATATGGTCCATACCTGCGCTTGCCACGACACCGGTCCCATCGCGGTCCGCTATCCGCGTGGAAACGGCACCGGCGTCGCGATGCCGGAAGTTCCCGAAAGATTGGCCATCGGCAAGGGCCGCATCGTGCGCGAAGGCCGTCAGGTCGCCATCCTGTCGCTTGGCACGCGGCTGGAGGAGGCGCTGAAGGCTGCCGATCTGTTGGAGGCGAAGGGACTGTCGACTACCGTCGCCGATCTGCGCTTCGCCAAACCGCTGGACGAGGCATTGATCCGGCGCCTGCTGACGACCCATGAGGTCGCAGTGACGATCGAGGAAGGCGCCGTTGGCGGCCTGGGTGCCCATGTGCTGACGCTGGCGAGCGATCTCGGACTGATCGACACCGGCCTGAAGCTGCGGACGATGCGCCTGCCCGACGCCTTTCAGGATCAGGACAAGCCGGAAAAGCAATATGCCGACGCCGGGCTCGACGCGGCGGGTATCGTCAATACCGTGCTGACCGCGTTGCGTCACAATAATGTCGGCGCGGAGGCGCGTGCCTAAAGGGCAACTTATCAGTTGCTCTTTAACGTCGGGTGGAGCATATAGGCACCCAGGAGGTTGCCTATATGTCTGATTGCATCACCAAGACCGTCGAAATCGCCGCACCCGTCGCTCGCGTATGGGATTCGCTCGTCGACCATCGAAAATTCGGCACATGGTTCCTCGTCGCGCTCGATCGCCCGTTCGCGGTGGGAGAAAAGACCGGGGGCCATATGACCTATCCGGGCTATGAACATTTCCCGTGGGAATCTCGCACCGTCGCGATCGAGCCGATGACACGTTTCGCGTTCGAATGGCCCGCGACCGGCGGCGACCGGGATGCGATCCGCGACGGCGTGGCAGAACGGACTTTGGTCGAATTCCTGCTTGAACCGACACTGGACGGAACCCGGCTGACGGTGCGGGAAAGCGGGTTCGACAAGGTGCCGGAGCCCCGCCGGACCAACGTCATGCGATCCAACGATGGCGGCTGGGCGGAGCAGGTGAACAATATACGCCGCTATGTCGAAGGTTGAGCCGGCGCGGCTATTTTCGGCTCTGGGCGACGCGACGCGCCTGTCCATGCTGTCACGCCTGTCGGATGGATGCACGCTGTCAATCGTGCAATTGGGCGATGGGTTGGCGATAAGCCGACAGGGCGTCGCCAAGCATCTGGACGTGCTGCACGGCGCAGGCCTGGTCGACCGCAGGAAGAGCGGGCGGGAGGTGCATTATGCCCTGCGCCGCGAGGCGATCGAAGCGGCGCGCACATGGCTGGACGAGGTGAATTCCCAGTGGGACGGCACGCTCGCCCGGCTCAAGGCGTTCGTCGAGGACGGGGACGGATAGGTCCCCCGCCCTGACCTTATTGCGGGGTGGAGGCGCGAGCGTCCTGGCCGTCGCCTTCCGGTGCGGCGATGACATCGCGCGTCGTGCTGCCCTTGTCGACGACCTCTGTTCCCGGATCACCGGCCGAGGAGCGGATACCCGCGGCAGCGTTGGCGCGGCCAGCCTCGTTCAGCGCAGCCGCTTCACTGGCGCTGCGCGCGGCGGGGCCGCCGAACATCGCCTGCATGGCTTCACGCCCCGAATCGACCGATGCCGCCGCCGGCGTGCCGGGCGCAGGTGGCACCAGAGCGAAATCCGGCGGAATCACGAGCGGCGCTTGACGCGAGACGGCGAATTCGTCGGGGCGATCGCGCCCGAACAGGCCACGGCCGCCACCGCAGGCCGACAAGGTTGCTACGAGGCCGGCGGCGAGGATCAGTTTACGCTTCACTTCAAAGTCTCCGTCTTTGCGCCCTTGTCGCGCAGCAGCAGCGCCCGCGCAAGCAGGATCAGCACGCCAATGGTGATCGCCGCGTCCGCCAGGTTGAAAATCAGGAAAGGCCGCCATTCGCCGAAATGCAGGTCGGCATAATCAACGACATAGCCCAGCCGCACACGGTCGACGATATTGCCGATGGCCCCACCCAGCACCAACCCGAGCGCGGCGACATCCTGCCGCGCCTTTTCGCGCCACATCCAAATGCCGACGAAGCCGGCGATCAGGAATGTCATGCCAACCAGCGCCCAGCGCATCACGTCCGTGTCCGCGTGGAAGAAGCCCATCGACACACCGCGATTTTCCAGCCAGCGCAGGCGGAAGATCGGCAAAATCTCTATCCCCTCCCCTGCGCGGCTTTGCAGCGCCAGGGGATATGTGACGGTATATTTGACGAGCTGGTCGAGCGCGAGCGTCACGATCGCGACGGTCAGGCCGAGGGGACGGTGGTTGACCGCGGGCTGGATGTTCATGCGTTCAGCACCTTGTCGCACCGGTCGCAGAGCGTGCCGTCCTCCGTCACTTCGGGTAGCAGGCGCCAGCAGCGGCCGCATTTGTGCCAGTCGCTGGGCTTGACCACGATACCGTCGCCCACGCCCATTTCGACGCGGGCGACAATGGCGATTTCGGCAAAGTTCACACCGTCGCTGGGCAGCATTTCGCCCATGGTCACGTCCGCTTCCAGACTGGAGCGGATGATCTTTTCGCGGCGGAAAGGCTCGATTGCCTCGTTCACCTGTTCGCGCTGGTCGCGCAGTTCGGCCCATTTGTCATTAAGATGGCCGTTGATCCAGTGATGGTCGACCTGCGGCCATTCCAGGAAATGGACGCTATCCCCGGCGCTTGGGAAGCGGCTTTGCCACACTTCCTCAGCGGTGAAGGGGATGATCGGCGCAACATAGCGGACCAGCGCATGGAACAGCGTATCGAGCAAGGTGCGGTAGGCCCGGCGCTTCGGATCCGACTTCGCGTCGCAATAGAGGCAGTCCTTGCGGATGTCGAAAAAGAAGGCGCTGAGGTCGCTGTTCGCGAAGTCGAAGATCGCGCGGGTGTAGCGCGAAAATTCCAGCCAACTCTCGCTGCCCTTGTCCTTGTCCACCACGGCGCGCAATTCGGCGTCGAGTTGGGCCAGACGATGGAGCATGTAGCGCTCCAGTTCCGGCATTTCCGCGTAGGACACCGCCTCCTCATCTTCATCATAGTCGGAAAGAGCGCCAAGCATGTAACGGAAAGTGTTGCGCAATTTGCGATAGGCGTCGGAAGATCCGGCCAGCACTTCCTTGCCGATGCGCACATCGTCGAAATAATCGGTGCTGGCGACCCATACGCGCAATATGTCCGCGCCGCTCTCGCTCATGATCTTGAGCGGATCGACCACATTGCCGAGGCTCTTGGACATTTTCTTGCCCGACCCGTCGAGCGCAAAGCCATGGGTCAGCACCGCGTCATAGGGCGCACGACCGCGCGTGCCGCAGCTTTCCAGCAGTGAGGACTGGAACCAGCCGCGATGCTGGTCCGATCCTTCGATATAGAGGTCGGCGCGGGTGCCATCGCCATAGCGGCCCTCGACCACGAAGCTGTGGGTGGAGCCGCTGTCGAACCAGACGTCCAGAATGTCGTTGACGACTTCATAGTCGGCCAGGTCGTAATCGGGGCCAAGCAGCGCCTGATGATCTGCGCCGAACCATGCGTCTGCCCCGCCCGCCTTGAACGCTTCGACGATGCGGGCATTGACCGCCGGATCAACCAGATACTCGCCGCTCTTGCGATGAACGTAGAGCGCGATGGGCACGCCCCAGGCGCGCTGGCGGGAGATGACCCAGTCGGGGCGGCCCTCCACCATGGAGCGGATGCGGTTGATCGAGCGTTCGGGCACCCAGCGGGTATTCTGGATCGCGTCCAGCGCCACGCCGCGCAGCGTCGGCCCGTTGGTCGGCAGCGCGGTGGCGAGCGCGCCCGTCACCGGCTCCAGCGGCGGCAGCGGATAGTCGGCCACCTGCCCGCTTGGCTGATCCATGGGGATGAACCATTGCGGGGTGCAGCGGAAAATGATCTTCGCCTTGGAGCGCCAGCTATGCGGATAGCTGTGGCGGAAGTCGTCCGACGCGGCGAACAGGCCGCCCGCCTGCGCCAAGTCGGTGCAGATCGGGCCGTCCTTGCTGACGAACTTCGGATTGATGACCGAGCCTTGCCCGCCGAGCCACGCCCAGTCGGCGCGATACTTCCCGTCACCCTCCACCGCGAACACGGGATTGATGCCGTGCGCCTTGCAGAGCGCAAAGTCGTCCTCGCCATGGTCCGGCGCCATGTGGACGAGGCCGGTGCCTGCGTCGGTCGTGACGAAATCGCCGGGGAGGAATGGGCGCGGCTTGGCGAAGAAGCCGCCGAGCGCGTGCATCGGATGGCGGGCGACGGCACCGGCGAGTTGCGAGCCTTTAACTCTTCTTCCAGTTCCCCCGGAGCCAATTTCGGTCGTTAAGAATGGAATGATACCCTGCAACTCAGGAACGCCGATATTGATACGGCGGTTGCCGAATTTAATCCATCCACCGTTCCGAGCGGCGTGTTTCAAACGCTCTTGAAATGCTTCCTTCAAAGCTGGTGCGATCAGTACTCGAACACCATTAAGCGGATAAGCGCTTGCCAACTTTTCTAGGGCTTCAGGTGGACCACCCGCGACGATTTCATATTCTTGATACTCAATCTCCGGCCCATAAGCCAAAGCCTGGTTCACCGGGATCGTCCAGGGCGTCGTGGTCCAGATCACAGCATGGGCGCCGACCAGTTCGGGCGCGTTCGGCGCTTCCACGATCTCGAACGCCACGTCGATCTGGGTCGACACGACGTCCTCATATTCCACCTCCGCCTCGGCCAGCGCGGTCTTTTCGACCGGGGACCACATGACGGGCTTGGCGCCGCGATAGAGCTGGCCGCTTTCCGCGAACTTCAGCAGTTCGCCGACGATGGTCGCCTCGGCATCGAACTTCATGGTCAGATAGGGATCTTCCCAGTCGCCCATCACGCCCAGGCGCTTGAACTGTTCCTTCTGCACGTCGACCCATTTGTCGGCATAGGCGCGGCACTGGGCGCGGAATTCGGACGCGGGCACCTCGTCCTTGTTCAGCTTCTTCTTGCGATATTCCTCCTCGATCTTCCATTCGATGGGGAGGCCGTGGCAGTCCCAGCCGGGCACATAGGGCGCGTCCTTGCCGAGCAGCGACTGGCTGCGGACGATGATGTCCTTCAGCACCTTGTTCATCGCATGGCCCATATGGATGTCGCCATTGGCGTAGGGCGGGCCGTCATGCAGGATGAAGCGCTCGCGCCCCGCCCGCTTCTCGCGCAGCTTGCCGTAGAGGTCCATCGCCTCCCACCGCGCGGCAATCGCCGGCTCCTTCTGCGCGAGGCCGGCCTTCATCGGAAAGTCGGTCTGGGGCAGGAATACGGTGCTTTTATAGTCAGGCTGGTCGGTCATGGGTGTCCGGTATCTGCAAACATCCGTTCGCGGGCGAACGGGGTCGGGAATGACTGCGCGGCATTAAGCGAGGTGGGGCGTTGCCGCAAGGATTTGCCGCGCATCGGCACAGTCCCGCGCAATCTGCGCCATCAGCGGGTCGAGGCCGTCATATTTCGCCTCCGGACGCAGATAGTGGATCAACTGCACTTCGATGTCCTGCCCGTAGAGACTTTCGGAAAAATCGAAGAAATGCGGCTCCAGCAATTCCTTGGGCGGATCGAAGCTGGGGCGGATGCCCAGGTTCGCCGCACCGTCCAGCAGCCGGCCGTCGGGCAGCAGGCCACGCACGGCGTAGATGCCATAAGCCGGGCGCAGGTAGCTGCCCAGGTCCAGATTGGCGGTCGGGAAACCGATGGTACGGCCCAGCTTGTCGCCATGCTGCACCGTGCCCCTGATGGCGAAGGGCCGGGTCAGCAGCCGCGCGGCCGTTCCGCAATCGCCGGATTTCAGGGCGTCGCGGATACGGCTGGACGAGATGATCCCCCCCCCGTCGCGGACCGGGGCCACAGCCTCCGCCGGAAGGCCCAGCGGCGCGAACGAGGCGATGGAACCGCTGCGCCCCCGGCCGAAGGTAAAATCCTGCCCGGTAACCACCGCCGCGACGCCCAGATGATCGGTCAGCACCCGCACATAGTCGGCCGGTTCCAGCGCGGCCAGTTCGGCCGTGAACGCAAAGACCAGCATGGCGTCCGCCCCGGCAGCGGCGAACAGCGATTGCCGCTGGTCCAGCGTCGTCAGGCGGAAATGCGGCGTCCCGGGGTTAAACAGGCGCATGGGATGCGGATCGAAAGTGGCGACGATGGCCGGGCGCCCCTCCGCACGGGCACGCGCGACCGCGCGGCCGACCACCGCCTGGTGCCCGGCATGAAAACCGTCGAAATTGCCGAGCGCCATGATGCTCCCGCGCAGGGCGGCGGGAACCGGGGCGCTGCTGGAAAGCCGCTCCATGGCGCGCGCTATAGGCGGCACTGCGGCGTAGGGCAATGCAGCGCCCGATGATGTGCCTATGCCGCGCGCAGGAAGGCGATCAAATCCGCATTCAGCCGATCCGGCGCGGTCGCGAACAAGCCATGGGGTTCGCCGTCATATTCGATGAGCTGGGCGCCCGGGATGCCGGCAGCGGCCGCACGGCCGGACGGATCGATAGGCACCGTTTTGTCCGCCGTGCCGTGGATGACCAGCGTCGGGATGGTGAAACCTGGCAGGTCGGGCCTGAAATCGGTGCGCCCGAAGGCATCGACGCATGCGATCGTCGCGATCGGACTTGCCATGATCGCAAGCGCGAAGCTCCAGTCCATCACACCCTTGCTGACCGGGCTGGTGACCCACCCGACCCCGTAAAATTGCTTTGCGAACTCCTGGAGGAATGCAAAACGGTCGGCCCGCAGATCGTCCTTTATGCCGTCGAACACGCTGGCATCGGCGCCGCCGGGATTGTCGTCGGTCTTGAGCAGGTAGGGGACGACGGACGAAACCAGCGCCGCGCGGTTCACGCGCGCGGCGCCATGCCGGCCCAGGTAACGGGCGATTTCGCCACCGCCCATGGAAAATCCCACCAAAGCGACCTTCGGCAGCGCCAGATGGTCGATCAGGTCGGCAAGATCGTCCGCAAAGACATCATAGTCATAACCCGTGGCGGGATGACTGGAATGGCCGAAACCGCGCCGGTCGTAGGTGATGACCTGAAAGCCGGCCTCCACCAGTGCAACGGTCTGATATTCCCACATGTCGCCCGTCAGCGGCCATCCATGGATCAGGATGACAGGCGCGCCCTCTCCCATTACCTTGTAATGCAGGGTCTTTCCGTCCCGCGTTTGCACTACGCTCATCGTCCGGCTCTCCTCTTCGGCATGAACCGGGAAAGCGCGCGGCCGGCGGGAGCGTTCCATCAGCGCCCGTCTAAACGCGCTCCAGCGTCACGAAATCATGGGCGGGCCGCCCGTCTTTCACGCCATGGCATTCGCGCCGGACCTCCTGCCATGCGGCCGGATCGGGATAGGCGATGGCGGCGTCGCCTTCCGCGTCCAGATGAACCTCCGTCAGTTCGATCCGGTCGGCCAGCGGCAGGAACAGGCGATATATCTCCGCCCCGCCGATCACCATCGCGGTCGGTGCGGCCGCCAGCGCGAGCGCGCCGTCGACATCGTGGGCGACTTCCGCCCCCTCGCCCGACCAGTCCCGATCGCGGGTGAGCACGATATGGCGACGGCCCGGAAGCAGGCCCGGCAGGCTGTCGAACGTCCGGCGGCCCATGATCATCGGATGACCTGCGGTCAGCGCCTTGAAATGCCGCAGGTCGGCGGGCAATCGCCAGGGAAGGTCGCCATCCCGGCCGATCACGCCATTGTCGGCGCGGGCGAGGACCAGGACGATGCGTGGCGTCACAGCGTCAGCCGGGTCACATGCCCCATTTTGCGGCCGGGCCGCGCCTCATGCTTGCCGTAGAGATGCAGGTGGCTGACCGGATCGGACAGGATCGACAGCCATTCATGCGCTTCGTCCCCGATCAGGTTGCGCATTTCGACGCGCGGCGCGGCGAGACCGGTATCCCCCAGCGGCAGGCCGCAAATGGCGCGGACATGGTTTTCGAACTGGCTCGTCACCGCGCCCTCGATGGTCCAGTGGCCGCTATTGTGAACGCGCGGCGCCATTTCGTTGAACATCGGGCCGTCTGCGCTGGCGAAGAATTCCAGCGTCAGCACGCCGACATAGTCGAGCGCGTCGGCCACCTGTGCCGCGAGCGCGCGTGCCTGATCCACCTGCGTCGCGATGACCGGCCCCGCGGGCGCGGTCGACGTCGCCAATATGCCGTTCACATGGACGTTGGCCGGCGAGTCCCAGAAGCGGATCGCACCGTCCGCGCCGCGTGCCAGGATGACCGAAAATTCCTCGGCGAAGGTCACGAAGCCCTCCAGGATCGCACTCTGCCGCCCGATCGCGTTCCAGGCGCCGACCGCGTCGCCCGGTTCGGAAAGGCGCGCCTGTCCCTTGCCGTCATAGCCCATGCGGTTGGTCTTCAGTATGGCGCGGCTGCCGATGGTCTCGATCGCCGCCTCCAGATCGTCCAGGCTCTCGACCGGCGCGAAGGGGGCGGTCAGGCCGCCCAGATCGCTGACGAACCGCTTTTCGGCCAGCCGGTCCTGCGCGATCCGCAGCGCGTGGGCACCGGGACGGACGAGGCCATGGCCCGCGAGCGTATCGACGGCGGACGGATCGATATTCTCGAACTCATATGTGACGACGTCGACGCTTTCGGCGAAGGCAGCGAGTGCGCCGGCATCCTCATAGGCGCCGCGCGTCCAGTTGGGCGACACGTCGGCGGCCGGTCCGCTATCCTCCGGCGCGAAGACATGGGTGCGATAGCCCAGCTGCGCGGCGGCGACCGCGATCATGCGGCCAAGCTGGCCACCACCCAATATGCCGATGGTCGAGCCGGGGGGAATGCTGGTCATGGGTCTTGCGTCAATCCTCGACCGTCTCTGCAACCGAGGCGGTCTGGCGCGCGCGCCAGTCCTCCAGCCGGGTCGCGAGCGCCGGATCGGCGGTGGCGAGGATGGCGGCGGCCAGAAGGCCCGCATTGATCGCCCCCGCCTTGCCGATGGCCAGCGTGCCGACCGGAATGCCGCCGGGCATCTGCGCGATCGACAGAAGCGAATCCATGCCCTTGAGAGCCTTGGATTCGACCGGCACGCCCAACACCGGCAGCCGCGTCATCGATGCCGCCATGCCGGGCAGATGCGCCGCCCCGCCCGCGCCGGCGACGATCACCTTGAGCCCGCGCGCGGCGGCGCCGGTCGCATAATCGTAGAGGCGCTGGGGCGTGCGGTGGGCGGACACGACCTTGCATTCATGCGCCACGCCCAAGGCTTCCAGGACTTCGGCGGCATGGCGCATCGTATCCCAGTCCGACCGGGACCCCATGATGATGCCGACCTCGACCGCGCCGTCCATTACCCGCTTCCCCTGATATCGCCCGGAAAGCACAGCCCCTTAGCGGGCGGACCGCCGGGGGGCAATGCCGATTCGGGTGCCGCGCTGCGACTGGTTACCGCTCCGACAGATAATAGCGGTCGGTCGCGGTCAGGTCGTCGGCAAGCTGATAGACGATCGGCTGGCCGGTCGGGATTTCCAGTTCCGTGATCTCGTCGTCGGGGATGTCCGACAGATGCTTGACCAGCGCGCGCAGCGAATTGCCGTGGGCGGAAATGAGCACGCGCTTGCCGGCCATGAGGTCGGGCGCGATCTTCGCATCCCAGTAAGGCAGCACGCGGGCGATCGTATCCTTCAGACTTTCCGTCGAGGGGATTTCGATGCCGGCATAGCGACGGTCGGCGGACAGGTCGAATGCGCTTCCGGCCTCCAGCGGCGGCGGCGGCGTATCGAAGCTGCGCCGCCAGATCTTGACCTGATCGTCGCCATGCTTGGCCGCCGTCTCCGCCTTGTTGAGGCCGGTAAGGCCGCCATAATGGCGCTCGTTAAGGTGCCAGTCCTTCTCGACCGACAGCCACAACCGGCCCATTTCCTCCAGCGCCAGATTGAGCGTCTTGATCGCGCGGGTCTGGACAGAGGTATAGCATTGGTCGAAATCCAGCCCCTTCTCCGCCATCAACCTGCCGGCCGCACGCGCCTCTTCCGCGCCCTTTTCCGTGACGTCCACGTCCCACCAGCCGGTGAAGCGGTTTTCCAGGTTCCAGGCCGACTGGCCATGACGGATGAGGACGAGTGTAGGCATCTGGCGCGTCTCCTGCACGATAGCGGCGAATGATGGCTGCATCCCATAGCGGCCAAAATCGGCGGCGCAAGCTTGCCGCCCCTGCGACCGTCCCCCACATTGCAGTCCGGCACGCCATCGGATAGCTGGTTGCGGGACATCACCGGAAGGAAGCAGGGACTTGGCATTCGTAAAGGGCGTCTGGCGCATATTGGTCGCGATCAAGGACGGGCTGGTCCTGCTGTTCCTGCTGCTGTTCTTCGGCGCGCTCTACGCCGCGCTGTCCTTTTCGCCCAAGCCCGCAAAAGCCATCGCCAGCGGTGCGCTGCTGCTGGACCTGGACGGAACGATCGTGGAACAGCCAGCCGAGGTCGATCCCTTCGCACTGCTGTCGGGCAGCGGACCGGATGCGAAGGAATATCGCCTGTCGGATATCGTCCTGGCGCTGGAAGCGGCCAGGACAGATGCCAAGGTGAAGGCGGTCGTGCTGAACCTGGACGGTTTCATGGGCGGCGGCCAGGTCGCGATGGCACGGGTGGGCAAAGCGCTGGACGCGGTGCGCGCGGCGAAGAAGCCCGTATTGACCTATGCCACGCTCTATACCGACGATGGTTATCAGCTGGCCGCCCATGCGAGCGAAATATGGACCGACCCGCTGGGTGGCGTAGCCATCATGGGACGGGGCGGGTCCAGCCTGTTCTACAAGGGATTGATCGACAAGCTGGGCGTCACCACCCATGTCTATCGCGTCGGCACGTACAAGAGTTTCGTCGAACCCTTCATCCGTGCCGACCAGTCTCCCGAAGCGAAGCAGGCCAATCAGGCGCTGGCCGCCGCGCTGTGGCAGAATTGGCAGGATGACGTGGCCAAGGCACGCCCCAAGGCGAAAATCGCCGCCTATGCCGCCGATCCCGTCGCCGCCGCACGCGCGGCGGGGGGCGACATGGCCAAGGCTGCGATGGCTGCCGGCCTGATAGACCGGGTAGGCAACGAAAGCGCGTTCGGCGATCATGTCGCCGACATCGCCGGGGATGGCACGGATGATGCCGCAGGGAGTTTCGCCTCAATCGATCTTTCGACCTATGTAAAGGCGCGCAAGCCCGCCAATGACGGCCAGATCGGCGTGCTCACCGTCGCCGGCGACATTGTCGACGGCGAGGCCGGCCCCGGCACGGCGGCGGGCGATACGATTTCCGACCTGCTGCTGACGGCGCTCGACGAAAAATCGCTGAAGGCCCTGGTCGTCCGGGTGGATTCGCCCGGCGGATCTGTGATGGCGGGCAACAAGATCCGCGATGCCATATTGCAGGCGAAGGCACAGGGCCTGCCGGTCGTCGTGTCCATGGGCAATGTCGCGGCGAGCGGCGGCTATTGGGTGTCGACGCCTGCGGACATCATCTTCGCCGAGCCCGACACCATCACCGGTTCCATCGGCGTCTTCGGCATCCTCCCCAGTTTCGAAGGCACTTTGGCCAAGATGGGTATCACGACCGACGGCGTGCGCACCACGCCGCTTTCCGGCCAGCCCGACGTCATGGCGGGCACCAACGAGGCGTTCGACCAGATCATGCAGATGGGCGTGGAGGATATTTATCGCCGCTTCATCGGCCTGGTGGCAAAGTCGCGTCGCAAGACGCCCGAGCAGGTTGACGCCATCGCGCAGGGCCGTGTGTGGGACGGCGGGACGGCACGCCAGATCGGGCTGGTCGATCGTTTCGGCGGGCTGGAAGATGCCATCGCCGAAGCTGCGCGACGCGCGAAGATCGACCCGGCCAAGGCCCGTCCCTACTGGATCGAGAAGCAGCCCGACAAATGGGCGCAATGGTTCGAGGCCATGGCAGAGCGCGAACGCGACGGCGAGGATGCCGGGGCGGCGCGTGACCTGCTGGCACGACAGGCGCTGCTCCAGCGCCGCTGGGCGGCTCAGGCGGTCAACGATGCAAGGGCGATGGTGACGGGTGGCGGCGTGCGCGCCGATTGCCTGCAATGCCGCGCCTATGGCGCGCCCCGCGCCGCGTCCGGCGATGCGCGGATCGGGCTGATGGCGGTGCTGACCGGATGGCTGAAGTGACAGCCATCGCGTCTAATGGCGCATCGCCGGCGGTGACATGCGGCGGATCAGCCGCTGAAACCGACCGATAGAAATTCCGGAACCGGGCCGTTCCAGCCATCGTCCGGGCCGTCATCCCGCTCCGCGTGGCGCGGCGCACGACGCGGTTCGGGCGGGCGGGCCGGGCGTTCCTGACGGCGAGGCTCTTCGCGGCGTGTCTCTTCAGCGCGCGCTTCCGCCTTTTGCCCGGGCTTGCCATCCCGTTCCTTGCCACGCTTCGACCGTTCGGCACGGGCGGGACGCTCTTGCGGCGCGTCCTCCGGCGGGCCGGCGTCCGTGCCTGTGTCGGGCATGTCCGCATAGGGGATCTGCGTACCGATCAATTTCTGGATATTGTCGATCGCCTCGGCATCGTCCTTGGTCACGAAGGTGAAAGCGACGCCTTTCGCACCCGCGCGACCGGTGCGCCCGATACGGTGGACATAATCGTCCGGATGCCACGGTGCGTCGAAGTTGAAGACGTGCGATACGCCCTTGATGTCCAGGCCGCGGGCCGCGACGTCGGACGCGACCAGGATGTTGACCGTGCCGACGCGAAACCGCTCCAGCTCGGCGATGCGCGATGCCTGATCGATGTCGCCATGGATCTCGCCCGATCGATAGCCATGGCGCTGAAGGCTCTTGTTGAGTTCACGCACCGTGGTCTTGCGGTTGCAGAAGATGACCGCGCTGTGCACGTCCTGCCGGTCCAGCAGCGCGCGGAGTGCTTCCCGCTTCTTGCGCGAATCGACCTTAACCAGATTCTGGGTGATGTTGATCGAGGCGGTCGCGGGTCGCGCCACTTCGATCGACTTGGGATTGGACAGGAACCGATCCGCCAGTTTCTTGATGACCGGCGGCATGGTCGCCGAAAACAGCAGCGTCTGGCGCTGGGCGGGCAGCTTCGTGCAAATCTGTTCGATGTCGGGGATGAAGCCCATGTCGAGCATCCGGTCCGCCTCGTCGATCACCAGCATGCTGCAGCCGTTGAGAAGAATTTTGCCGCGCTCGAACAGGTCCATCAGACGGCCCGGCGTGGCGATCAGCACGTCGACGCCCTTTTCCAGCGCCCTGACCTGATCACCCATCTGCACGCCGCCGATCAGCAACGCCATGGAAAGCTTGTGATATTTCCCGTATTTCTCGAAATTCTCCGCAACCTGGGCGGCAAGTTCGCGGGTCGGTTCCAGGATCAGGCTGCGCGGCATCAGCGCACGGGCGCGGCCATGCGCCAATATGTCGATCATCGGCAGCACGAAGCTGGCGGTCTTGCCGGTGCCGGTCTGCGCGATGCCGATAATGTCCCTCATCATCAGGACCGGCGGGATCGCCTGCGCCTGGATGGGCGTGGGCGTGTCGTAACCCGCTTCGGTCACGGCCCTGAGCAATTCATCGGAAAGGCCGAGATCGGCAAAAGTCATTCAGGCGTCCGTTACTGGAGGGAGAGGCGCCCGGCGTTCAACAGGGCATAAATCGCGCGGGCCTTGCGGAAATATTGGCCGCTTGTCAAGAAAATCGCGCGATTCCGGCGCCGGTCAGTCACCGTCTTCCGCCTCGACGAGGCGACGAAAGCTTACGATTTCGCAGCTCGCCCCACTGCGCGCCTGCAATTCGTCCCGACCCGAACATAGCGACCCGTCCTCCGCCGGCTCCACATAGAAACCCGAATAATATCCAGCCGAGTCGCATCCCTTTTCCAGTCGCGCGCGATAGCGATGGCGGTCCGCCAGGATCAGGTCGATCCCGTCGCGCGTGACGATGCTGGCAGCGCGGATCGATCGCAAGGCGATGCAGCGCGGCCCCTTTCTTTCCTCCCAATCATCCTGCGAATCAGGCGTGATCCGCGCCGGAGCCTTGCCCTGCCGCGCCATGGGGACGCGGATGATGACCCTCTGCTCGATCGTGAGTTGCGCCCATTGCACGGGCTGGTCGGCCGACGCGGCGAGCAACAACAGGATGGAATGAAACAATATCGACCCCTTTTGTACGGCGCAGACTATCGTCCAATGGTTGAACAGTCGATGAATTCCGGCGCATAGCGGTGCCATGATCGATCAGCATGTCATTGCGCGCTTCGTCGAACGGCTGGGGACCAAGGCGGTCCTGACCGATCCGGACGACATCGACCCCTGGGTCCATGACTGGCGCGGGCGCTATCATGGCGCGGCCGCGGCCATATTGGCGCCAGCGTCGACCGCGGAGGTCGCGGCGGCGGTAGGGCTGGCGACGGAGCTGGGCGTCCCGCTGGTGCCACAGGGCGGGAACAGTTCCATGGTCGGCGGGGCGACGCCGCCGGCCGACGGATCGGCGCTGATCCTGTCGTTGCGACGCATGAACCGTATCCGCGCGATGGCGCCTGACGACAATCTCGCGATTTGCGATGCCGGCGTCATTCTGGCGACCCTGCACGAAGCGGCCGAAGCGGTCGGACGGCGTTTCCCGCTGAGCCTTGGCGCGAAGGGTTCGGCGACCATCGGCGGGCTTATATCGACCAATGCCGGCGGCACGCAGGTGCTGCGCCACGGTACGATGCGCGCGCTGGTCGCGGGTATCGAGGCGGTGCTGCCCGACGGCAGCATCTATGAAGGGCTCGACCCGCTGAAGAAGGACAATCGCGGCTACGACATCAAGCAACTGCTGATCGGCGCTGAAGGCACTCTGGGCGTGGTGACGGCTGCGTCCCTGCGGCTGGTCCCCGCGATCGCGACGCGCGCGGTCGGCTGGGTCGCCGTTCCCTCGCCCGAGGACGCGCTGTCGCTGCTGCGCCTGGCAGAAGCGCGGCTGGGCGATACCGTCGAAGGGTTCGAGATACTGTCCGACGAGACGCTGGGCTTCGTGCTGGGCCATATTCCCGACACCCGGTCGCCGGTCGGCACGCGAACACCCTGGCATGTGCTGATCGAGATCGACCATGCCGATCATTCCGAGCCGGGGCCCGCAGCGCGGCTGGAGGAAGCGCTGGCCGAGGCGCTGGAGCGCGGCATTGCCGCCGACGCGACCATCGCCGCGAGCGAAGCGCAGGCCGAGGCATTCTGGCGCATCCGCGAGTCCCTGTCGGAGTCGGAACGGGCGCAGGGGCCGGCGCTGCAATATGATGTGAGCGTGCCCGTAGCGCGCATGCCCGCCTTCATGGTCGACGCGGCGGAGCGGGTCCAGGCGCAGTTTCCGGGCACCACCGCCTCCTCCTTCGGGCACTTGGGCGACGGCAATGTTCATTTTCACGTCCGCGCGCCGCGCGGCACGCGCGACGGTCCGGCCTGGATCGCGGCGCAGGGCGAAGCGATCAACCGCTTCGTGCATGATATGGTGGTCGCGGCGGGCGGCTCGATCTCGGCTGAGCATGGCATCGGCCAGATGAAGCGGGCGGAACTGGGGCGGCTGGCCGCCCCGGCGCGGATCGGCGCGCTGCGGGCGATCAAGGCCGCGTTCGACCCGGGCGGGCTGTTCAACCCCGGCAAGCTGATCCCGCTGCCCGGCGAGGACTGAGCCCGAACCGCCGACAAAGCGATTGCACGGCGGCCGCAAGGCCTTTATCGCCCTGCCCCAATTGCGACCCGCGTCGCCGCGATGGCGCCGCCCAGAAAGAGAATGGACCTGACCATGGCCAGCGCAGCCGCGAACACCCTGCCGATTTTCTATAACGACCTCATCCCGCTCAGCACGCAGGACCATGCCGAATACAAGACCCGCTCGGTCGACGCCGCGCCATTCCTGGTCACCCAGCACGCCGTGCCGCTGACGGTGGACGAGTTCGTTACCGCCCAGCGGTTCGTGCCGATCATCTTTTCCGCCGGCGCCGACAGCGTTCCGCTGGCGCTGATGGGCCTCAACGAGGGCGTCAACATCTTCGTCGACGACGAGGGCAAGCTGCGCGGTCCGGCCTACGTTCCGGCCTATGTCCGGCGCTATCCCTGGATGCTGGCGAAGCTGCGGCCCGACAGCGAGGAATTGTCGCTCTGTTTCGACCCCACCAGCCCGGCTATCGGCGTGTTTGACGAGGGCAATCCGCTGTTCGACGGCAACCAGCCGAGCGAACTGACGCAGGGCGTGCTGAAATTCTGCGAGGATTTCGAGCAGGCGGCCGCCCGCACCGGCCAGTTCGTCCGTGAGTTGCAGGAAATGGACCTGCTGATGGACGGCGAAGTTGCCATCCAGTCGCCGGGCAACGAGCAGCCTTTTGTCTATCGCGGCTTTCGCATGATCAACGAGGAAAAGCTGCGCGACCTGCGCGGCGACCAGCTTCGCAAGATCAACCAGAGCGGCATGCTGCCCCTGATTCATGCGCATCTGTTCTCGTTGCAACTGATGCGCGAGATTTTCGAGGCGCAGGTCACTCAGGGCAAGGGTCCGGTCGCCCAGCCCGCCAACGCCTGAAATAACGTCGCGCCGAAACGGTCCAAATGATGGATGAATGACCTGTCGTATTCCCCTTGAAAGGGGATGCGACCTGTCTTATCTAATCATCATACGGCGCACCTGCCCCCCCTTTCGGGTGTGTCGTATGGGCGCCTCCCCCTTTGGAGGCGTCTCCTCCCTGAACCTGGCCACCCCATGTGATACGCATGGGGTGGTTTTTTATTTATGGCGGCGGCGACTTGACCGACCGCCATGGTCTGCTAAAGCGCTGCCCCTGCCGGCCGCTGCAAGCGCGCCGCGCGGCCCCTTCGTCTAGCGGTCAGGACGCGGCCCTCTCACGGCTGAAACACGGGTTCGATTCCCGTAGGGGTCACCAAAACTCTCTCCCAGAGGGTTTCAGGAAGTGCCGGGAACGGCGGATTTCTGCGGTTTTTTGTGGTATAGGTATCCCATACGGAGTGGTTATGCACCACCGGATACCAGCATGTTGATGGTATGTCTGATGGTAGCGCAGCCCTCCCCTAAAAGGAGATACCATCATGGCGCTCACCTTTGCTGCCATCAAGAATGCCAAGGGCCGCGTAAAGCCCTATAAGCTCACCGATAGCGATGGCCTGTTCCTCTATGTGACGCCCAATGGCGGTCGCTACTGGCGCATGAACTACCGCCATATGGGCAAGCAGAAGACTTTGGCCTTTGGGGTCTATCCCGACACCGGCCTTGCTGACGCCCGCGAGCAGCGCGACGCCGCCCGCAAAGTGTTAGCCAAGGGCGACGATCCCGCCGAGAAGATCAGGCTGGATCGCATCGCCGCCACGGTGGCCGCCTCCAACAGCTTCAAGGCTGTCGCCGACGAATGGCTGGTAAAAGTCGAGCGCGAAGGTCGCTCCGCCGTCACCATGAAGAAACTGCGCTGGCTGCTGGCATTTATCAATGCGTCGCTGGGCAAACGCCCTGTCACCGCCATCACCGCGCAGGAGGTTTTGACCATGCTGCGCAAGATGGAGGGCAAGGGCCGCTATGAGACGGCCAAACGTCTGCGCAGCACATGCAGCCAGATATTCCGGTACGCCATCGCTACGGCCCGAGCCGAGCGCGACGTGGCGGCGGACTTGCGCGGAGCGCTGATCGCGCCCCAGCCCGTCCACAGGGCTGCTATTACCAGCGCGGACAATGCGGGCGGACTGCTGCGGGCCATTGAAGCGTTCGAGGGCTTCGCCAACACCAAGGCCGCGCTGCAACTGTTGCCTCATGTATTCGTCCGTCCGGGCGAACTCCGCTATGCCGAATGGGCTGACTTTGATTTCGACAAGGCGCTGTGGACGGTCCCGGCGCACAAGACCAAGATGCGGCGGGCGCATACCATCCCCCTCTCCCGGCAGGCATTGGCGATCCTTAGCACCATTGAGCATGATGCGGACTACAGCCGCTACCTGTTCCCGTCGCTCCGCTCGGTGGATCGCCCCATGTCGGAAAACACCATCAACGCTGCCTTGCGCCGCATGGGCTTCGCGCAGGATGAAATGACCGGCCACGGCTTCCGGGCGATGGCGGCGACTTTGCTCAACGAGATGGGCCTATGGCATCCCGACGCGATCGAACGCCAGCTTGCCCATTGCGACAACAATGCAGTGCGCCGTGCTTATACGCGCGGTGAATATTGGGACGAACGCGTGCGGATGATGCAGCACTGGTCAGACCATCTCGATTTCCTGCGCGATGGCCAGAAGATACTCACCGGCAAATTCGGCAAGGCGAAAAGCCAGGCGGCCTGAACGCAATCGGTCATTGTCGCCGTGCCCTCGCCCACAAGAAACGAGGGGCACGGCGACAGGATCAAACGCCCAACTCTTCCCGATAGCCTGCCGGATCGGCAATCCAGCGGTTAACAGCGGACTCTCGCCAGCCAGCGCCGTGGACGCTGATCTTCACCTGCCGTGGGAAAGTGCCTTCGCCCATCTTGCGATAGAGCGTCGTGCGGGAAAGCCCTGTGCGGGCGAGGACGGTTTTCATGCGGATGATACGATCGCTACTGGTCATGGGGGCAGTCTCTTCAAATCAGGATGTTGCACGCGCCCCCGACCACGAGCATTGGATGCCTTGCCGTCCCGGACAAGAGACTTCCGGGCGCGCTGGCAGCACTGCTGTGAGGTGATGGTGGACGCCGGCGGCAATCGGCGGTCAGCGGCGGAAGACGGCGGAATTTGGCGTAGACTTCTCACCGACCACGATCAGTGCAGATTTTTTCCCAGCCTGTACCAAAATCCCATGCGCAGCCTTCGCAACCGCCCCGTTCCGGGGGACAGCCAGAAGGCGCTAGGCCGAGTCGATCATGGGATGCTCCTTTGTAAGGACCACCTTCGCAGCGTGATGAAGCAGGAACTCATGCTCACCCGCAGCGCATCCGCTGTCAAGAAGGCCGATGGTGTATCGTCCCATCCCACCGTCGTTGAACTATAACGCTAGGTGTTATATATGGCGGAAGAAGCAGGAGAACCGCCATCTCGCGCATTTTCAAGAATGGATGGTTCGAGCGCTTTGCGCGGAAGGAGGCCCGGCACGACACGACCATTTTCGGTCACTCTTTACCAGTAATACCAACCTGCATTGATCACGACCCACATGCCCATTTGCGGCGTCCGATTGTCATGATGCGCCACGGCTGATCGACGAGCCTGTTCCAAGCTTC
>NZ_JALJVY010000008.1 GCF_024168485.1 Sphingobium sp. OAS761 | reverse complement strand
GAAACCCGGCTGTCCTGCCATTCCTGCCTCCGCCACAGCGTCGGCCAAGTGAATCAAATCTACCCCTCAAAGGCCAGCGTTTTTCGAGGTGTCCAGCTTCGGGATATTGTTCGCCAGCTGGAAGAGCAGGACGGCAGGCAGATTGATGAAAGTGACGAAATCATTGAGGCTACATTCAAACGCATTGATAATGCTGGACGGCCTCTCTTCGCTTTTTTTCTGGCCGAAGCGCTCTTGGATCGAACCTTTAAGCGTGATTGGGATAAGTCAGACATTCTTGACTATGTGCTGAAGAAAAACCGCGAGCGCCGCTGGTCGCAATATTTCGATGGGGAACCGCCGGACCTAGGCGATGACCATCCCAGCATAAGGCTCGCTTGCCTCGCGACCATGACGGACGGTCTGGACGGCAAGCTGCTTGAGCCGGAGAACTTCCCAAGATCATCCTTACCCGTTGCAAAGATATTGCGACAGGCAATGGCGTTAACTGAAGCCCCTATTGAGAACAATGGCCGCAAAAGTAATCGTCATATTCCTCCTCTCCAACCCGACATCTTGGGTGAATGGTTTGTTATTTCCGCGCTGGCAAGCAAACATATGAGACAGTGCGTCGTTGATGCCGCTTGGTGCGCCGCACCAGACAAGATGGCGGAGTTTTTGGTTAAACTGACTGCGGATTTTTGTTCCCATGATATGGTTAGAGAAATTCTGAATCAGATGCCGCCTAGCGAAACAGACGGCGATTTGCGATATGCGGTCATTTCCGCGAAAGTGGCAGTCAATTTGATCCATGAGCATGAGCCGATCCCGGCGCTGACGCTCGAGGCACTCCGCCGCGCGGCCAACACACAAAGCGCTTCCGCGATGTGTGTTCTTGGCTACTGCTATGTTACTGGAAAAGGCGCGCCACAGGACAATGCCGAGGCGGCCCGCTGGTTTCGCAAGGCAGCCGATGCAGGAGATCCGGCGGCAATGATCAACCTCGGGGTCATGTATGAGAAAGGTCAAGGCGTAGCGCAGGACGATGCAGAGGCGGCTCGCTGGCTTCGCAAGGCAGCCGATGCCGGACATGCGGTGGCGATGTTCAATCTCGGGGTCATGTATGAGAAAGGCCAAGGCGTGGCGCAGGACGATGCCGAGGCAGCCCGCTGGTTTCGCAAGGTAGCCCATGCAGGACATGCGGTGGCAATGTTCAATCTCGGGATCATGTATGAGAAAGGCCAAGGCGTGGCGCAGGACGATGCCGAGGCAGCCCGCTGGTTTCGCAAGGCAGCCGATGCTGGACATGCGGCGGCGATGTTCAAACTCGGGGTCATGTATGAGAAAGGCCAAGGCGTGGCGCAGGACGATGCAGAGGCAGCCCGCTGGTTTCGCAAGGCAGCCGATGCTGGAGATGAGGCGGCGATGTTCAACCTCGGGGTCATGTATGACAAAGGCCAAGGCGCGGCGCAGGACGATGCAGAGGCAGCCCGCTGGTTTCGCAAGGCAGCCGATGCTGGACATGCGGCGGCGATGATCAACCTCGGGGTCATGTATGACAAAGGCCAAGGCGTGGCGCAGGACGGTGTCGAGGCATCCCGCTGGTTTCGCAAGGCAGCCGATGCCGGACATGCGGCGGCGATGTTCAACCTCGGGGTCATGTATGAGAAAGGTCAAGGCGTGGCGCAGGACGATGCCGAGGCAGCCCGCTGGTTTCGCAAGGCAGCCGATGCCGGACATGCGGCGGCGATGTGCAATCTCGGGATCACATATGACGAAGGCCGAGGGGTGGCGCAGGACGGTGCCGAGGCGGCTCGCTGGTTTCTCAAGGCAGCCGATGCCGGAGATGATGCGGCGATGTTCATTCTCGGGATCATATATGAGAAAGGCCAAGGCGTGGCGCAGAACGATGCCGAGGCGGCTCGCTGGTTTCGCAAGGCAGCCGATACCGGAGATGCGGTGGCGATGTTCAATCTTGGCCTGTTCTACAACGAAGGCAAAGAGGTGGGCCAGGATACCGAAAAAGCGCTTTTCTGGATAAAAAGGGCTGCGGAACTGGGGCTCATTGAAGCTATCAATTTCCTCAAAAACCTGAAAGGTGATGAATAAGGCCGAGCGGACGTTAGGCTCGGTCGGTGAGGCATTGAGGATCAGGTAAAAGTCTGAATTGTAGGATCGGTAGGATTACGCGCGCTCGCGCAAGCTGTCGATGGGTACTACCCATCGTGCTTGGCAAAGGGGGTTATGCCACCCCCGTCTGCACTCCCCCGGCCCGTGACGCGGACCCGCTCCCATATTCCAAGCGGCGCATACGCCTTTTGGACAGGGGCATGTCAGCGTCATGGGGAGACTTCGGTTCTCCCCACAGGATTGCGCCGAGCGCGATCCCTCCCCATCGACACAGGAGCCTTCGTGCTGCCCATGACCCATGACCAAGGAGCATTCAGCGCCCCTTTGGAAACCCTCGACCAACCGTTCACCGATTGGATGCGGTTACCCCTCATCATCGGGAGCCGTTCTGATGGTGAGAGCAATCATCGTAACTCGACTGCAACCACTACAGCGGACCCGAGTACCCGGTACAATTTCGCGCTTCCACACGCCCATAATGTGATCGCAATCGGCATAAGGACATGGAATGTCCTCAAGCTCTTCTTCCCACAGAACCTTGCCATCGCTGGTCGCTGTAAGCTGATAGGATGCTGGACAGTTGAAGCAATTTACGGTCAGAGCCTCTGCGGTTCCCGCAGAGGACGGGCCTTTAAGTATTCCGGTCCTGCGTTTGATCGGCTGTCCGCACCCCCCGCAGGTTAGCGTGGATGTTTGATTAATAGTGAAGTTCCATGCACTTGCCGAAAGCACATCGTCCAGTCTAGCGATGAGGCTTTCGCAACGCTTTCGGAGACTGGCTACCTTTTGGACCTTACCTTTCCACAACTGGTGGATCGTCAGAGTGTGCAAGAAAAAGCCCAAGGCATCATAATTTTCTTTGATTTCGCCAAGGGTGAGTCTCTTGTCTTGGCCTAGGCTATGCCAAACTTTCGGTTCATCGCCGTCCTCGCGGGCGAAGCGAATTTCCCCGGTCCTGTCGGCCATAGGATCAATCTCAATCAGCATCGCCAGTAAACGACCGGGCTGCCACGTAGAGAAATCTTGTTCCGGCATGTCATCGACATACAGCTTTGCTGTTTCGTAGATCAGAGCTTCAATGCATTTGCGGATTTCCAAAGCGGCGTAAAACAGATTGCGATCATCGCCTGCCGCGATGCACTTCTTCGCATCCTCAAGATGTCCTCGCCCAAGAGAACGAAAATTCTTGCCTTTCACGAAGGCTTTAAGGTTAAGCGGCTGACTTTTTGACATAGTTGGTAGAATCCTTAGTTTTTGTATCGGTGAAGCCCTTATTTGCGGCGCTCAGGCACTATCTCCGCGATACCCGTCTTCCGCAGGGATATGATCAAATGGTGGTAGGTCTACCACAGGGAATCTCACCCTTATCTCCCCGCTGTTTCCGTCAAAGACCATAATTTCTTTAGCATCGACATGCGCCGTCCGCGTGTCATTTTGCCGGAGACACCCCATGACCGTTATTCATTGCCACGATCCTCGCCACTGCCCCTATTGCGGGCGGCGCACCGATTATTTCGATTATGTAGTCGGTGCCTTAGCGATCCCTTTCCTGCTGGCGCTTTTGAACAGTTGTTCCTGATCTGCTGAGCAGCCCGCCCTTATCTCCCCGCGACTCATCGAAAAAACCGACAAACCGCACTCAGGCTGAACAGGGCCGGAACCCCAAAACCCAAGGAGCAACATCATGTCCAAATACGAACTGACGAAAGCCAAGCTGGAGTTCGAAAAGAAGAAGGACACCCTCAGCGGCTGGCTGATTGCTGGCGGCTTAGCTTTCCTCCTCGCCATCGGTTCATGCGGCGGCGGATGAGGCGCTAACGGCACCACCACCTAGGGCCGGACGGTTTGACCGTCCGGCCCTTTTTCTTTGCCTTCATCACAGGATTTTCTCTCATGTACGACAATAGCAGCAACCCCTATGGCTCATCCGAATGGGCTGGACCCTTCGAGTTACGCAGCGCCGGAGCGTTCAAACCCGGCGGTCTGTTCTTTGGTTACTGTGGCAGCGTTCCCATGTTCCTGCCCGGTGACAATCACGGGCTCCTGATTGGCGGAGCCGGGTCAGGCAAGGGCCGTAGCCTGATCATGGAAATGCACCAACGAGCGCGGCGAGGCCATCGTTGGACACTCGACCCTAAGGCCGAGATCGTGGCAACCGTGATGGTGAGCGCCCTGTTCCGGGGCGCTAAGCTCTACTGTTTCAATCCCTGCGGTCTGCACGGTGCGCTGGGCGTTCCCCAGCACAAAATTAATCCGCTGGCCGACCTCGATCCGCATTCGCTGCGCTTCGATGCTGATTGCAAATTCATGGCCGAGGCGCTGATCGCCAAGAGCGGCAATGCTGGCAGCATATATTTCGAACTCCGCGCCCGCGAAGTCGTCACCGCCGTTTTGAAAGCGCTGATCGAACGGCACGGCAAGGGCAATGTCTTCCTGCCCGATCTCTATGACGCGCTGACCGCCATCATGTCCGGGCCGGAATATTGGGAATCCTTACACGACATGATGACCGTTTCGCGCTTTCGCGATGTGGTCCGAGTGGCGCGGGAAATGGACAACAAGCAATTCGATGCGCCCAAGGAATTCAGCGGCATCATGGGTACGGTGCAGGAGCATATGGACTTCCTCACCGATCCCATGCTTCGGGAAGCACTGAGCGGCTGCGATTTCACCTTCAGCCAGTTCACCGAATCCACCCAGCCTATCGAGTTTTTCGCCTGCTGCCCGATTGAATATGTTGGCATCTGGGCAGGGCTTTTACGCTTGCTGTTTGTTGCCACCATGCTCTGCAAAGCGCGAGCGCCGGAAGCCGAGCCGCTCACCATCATCGTGGATGAGGCCGGACAACTGGGCCATTTCGAGGCGCTCATCCGGGCCATGTCCTATATGCGCGGGTTTAAGGCGCAAGTAGTCCCCGTTTTTCAGGACTTTGGCCAGATCATCCGCCACTATGGCCCTACGGGTCCGCAGGCTTTCGTTGGCAACGCGGGCTGGACTGGCCTGATCGGCATTCGCGACCAAACCACCGCGCAAATGGTCAGCGCCATGCTGGGCAATGAAACCTTGAAGATCAATAACGACCTCCAGCAGGAAGCGGCACGGCGCAGCCAGCAGGAAGCGATCCGCCGTTTCATCGACGGTGACGACCCCGTGTCAGCCGCTTTCGACTTCGCGCATTTCGGCAGGGCGAGCGAGAACCAGCAGAAAATGCAGCGGGCGCTCATGACCAATGACGAAGTGTTGGGCCTGCCATCCGATGAGATTATCAGCCTGCTACCGGGGTGCGGTATCCCGCGCGTTCGGCACAAGCGATATAATTATGACTCCTTGCCGGACCTCAACGGGAAGTGGCTTCCTAACCCCCATCACCCACCGCTGGACCGGGTGAAACTTCCGGGCCGCCTGTTCGGCAAATGGGCCGATGTCGTGACCGAGGCGGTGCCAGCGCACCTAGCCCAATATCCCCAATTTCAAGGCGGCTTCGTGCGATATGTGCGCGGCTACCGCCCTTGGTAAAGGAGACATCCCCATGTCTGAATTCGACCGGATCGCCGCTGCGCATCCGCCCTTTCCCACACGCGCCGAACTGGATCAGCGCATCGCACAGCGAGCCGCCCCGGCTGCGGAACTCAATCTCACGCCGGACGGCGCAGAAACGCCCAACGTGAACTCCCAAGCCGCCCTTTCCAATGAGCGCCATATCGCACGACTGGAAAGGCGACTCGCTCATGAACAGCGCAAGATCGAGGCGCATCATGGGCTTGCCAGAATGCGGGGGGTCGCCCGCGTTGATTTCGGGCGCGGTGATTGAATGTGGTGGACATACGCAGGAATGAAACTGGACTTTTTGTTCTATTTATGTTCCTATTAGCCAAACACGCCGAAAGTGCGTGATCTGACTGCGTAAACATGAAGCCCCGCCCTGATCGGCGGGGCTTTTTATTTTCCTGACCCTGCGGCCTCAAGCCGCGATGCTTTCCAATAATCCATTGCCAAGCCCGCCGAACGGCGGAGCAGAAAGACTTGTGCCATGCCGCTGCAATATGACGACCTTGCCGAATATCTCGGAGATGTGCCGGAAGATCAGCGTTATGGTCAATTCCAGATTTTCGCGGACCTCTACCATGCAATGGTGCGGACCTTGTTTGTGGGCGGGCCAGCAAGCAACAATCTGGGGATAAGGTTACAGGGAAATTCCCTTGCCCTTGCTGGTCCGGTAGAATCACAGAAATGCCGCCACCCGTTCAACGCCGCCGCTGGCGCGAAACCAGCGAGAAAGAGCAAACCATGAGCCACTCTGACCACTTCGCGGTTATCTATTGCCGCGTCTCCAGCAAGAAGCAGACCGAGGACGGCAACGGCCTCGACTCGCAGGAAACCACCTGTCGCGAATATGCCGAGCGGAAAGGCTATCGCGTCCTTCGCGTCTTTTCCGACGATCTGTCCGGCAAGACGGAGCAACGCGACGGCCTCAAGGAAATGGTCGCCTTCCTCAAAAAGCGCCGCTCCGGCACCAAGGTCATCATTGACGACCTCAACCGCCTCGCACGAAGCGTCCGCACCCACTTCGCGATCCGCGATGCCATCGGCAAGGCCGGGGGCAAGCTGGAATCCCCCAAGCGCATATTCGCCGACGATCCGGAAGAGGACATTCTCGAAGTGATCGAGGCCGCCTTTGCAGGCGAACATCGCCGCAAGAACGCCGAGCAAACCTTGACCCGTATGCGGGCGCGGTGCCTCAACGGCTATTGGTGTCTCGCACTGCCTTTGGGCTACAAATACTACAAGGTGAAAGGCCAAGGGGCGCTCATCCAGCGCGACGAACCCAAGGCCACGATCATTCAAAACGCCTTGGAGAGCTTCGCCTGTGGCCAATTGCAGACGCAAGCCGAGGTTGCCCGCTTCCTGCAAAGTCATCCCGACTTTCCGCGTACCCGGCATGGCCGTGTAACGGACGATCAGGCCCATAACATCCTCACCAATCCTCTCTATGCTGGCTATGTGCATGTACCGCGCTGGGATGTATCCTTGCGCCCCGGCCATCACCCGGCACTGATCGACTATGAAACATTCCGAAAGATTGAGAGGCGGCTGGCCAGCAAAGACAAGATTCCGGAACGGTCAAACCGGGATACCGACTTTGCCCTGCGCGGAGCGGTCGTCTGTGGACACTGCGGCACGCGCCTGACCAGTTGCTGGGCCAAGGGAAGCCACGCCCGCTATCCCTACTATCATTGCCGGGAGAAGGGCTGTGTCGCCTACGGTCGCTCCATTCCCCGCGACCGGATCGAAGGCGAGTTTGAAGCCCTGCTCAAGACGCTTCAGCCATCGCGTGACCTGTTCGCCATGACCCACAAAGCGTTCCGCATTTTGTGGCAGGAGCAGATCGACAACGCCTGTGAGCGCAAGCGCCATCTCAAAGGCGAGGTGAAACGCATCGAACAGGAAATAGACCAGCTCGTGAGTCGCGTCGTGGGTGCATCGAGCGAGACACTCATCCAAGCGTACGAGCGACGTATACAGGAGCTGGAGCAGAGCAAGGCCGAACATACCGATATGCTGGCCAATTGCGGTCGTCCGGCGATGGACTTTGACACCGCATTTAGAACGGCGATGGCCTTCTTCTCAAACCCTTATAAACTCTGGGTTTCTGGCCTTGCTGACCACAAAAAGCTCGTGCTGAAACTCGCCTTCTCGCGTCCGCTCGAATATGTCCGGGAAAGTGGGTTTAGAACGCCACTAACCTCTTCGCCTTTCACGATTTTATCTGGTTTTTCTGGTGAAGGGAGAGGAATGGCGCACCCGGAACGATTCGAACGTCCGACCCTCAGATTCGTAGTCTGATGCTCTATCCAGCTGAGCTACGGGTGCATTGCGGGCCGTGTAGAGAGCCTGTGCCGTAAAGGCAAGCCCTGCGCCCGTCCTGGAAAAATGGCGCACCCGGAACGATTCGAACGTCCGACCCTCAGATTCGTAGTCTGATGCTCTATCCAGCTGAGCTACGGGTGCGTGGAGACGCGCAGATAGAAGCGGCCGGACGATTGGGCAAGTCCCTTTTTCCATTTTCTTCGTTCATCGGCTGCCCTGTAAGAAACGCCCTGGCAACCTTTGTCCCCATCCGCCGTTGCAACAGGATGAAAGGAAGTCGGACATGAGCTTCACGTTGAACGAGATAGCCTTGCTGGTGATCGCACTGGTCATCGGCGGCCTGCTGGGCGCGATGATGAGCGGACGTGGCAAATATCGCAGGCTCTGGCGGGAAGAGCAGATCGCGCATCGCACCGCGATCAAGGATCGCGACGCGCGGATCGAGGCGTCCAACGCGCGTATCGCCGAGTTGGAGCGCCAGTCGGGTCCTATCGGCGCGGGCACCGCGACGGCTGTTGCCGGCGGCGTTCGTGGCCGCGACGATCTGAGCCGCGTCAAGGGCATAGATCAGTCTCAGGAGGTTGCCCTGAACGAGGCCGGCTATCATCGCTTTGGCCAGATCGCGGCCTTGACGGCTGAGCAGGAAGCGACGCTGGAAGCGCGTCTCGGCCTGAAACCCGGAACGATCGCGCATGAAGACTGGCGTGGGCAGGCCCATGACCTGGAACGCGGCCAAAAGCGTGGCCTTTTCGGTCGGGTCAGCACGCCCGTGTGACACCATATGATGGGACAAGGGCGGGTATCCCCGCCCTTGTCGTCTATTTCCGTGCGAGCGCGGCCTGCGCCGCGGCCAGGCGGGCGATCGGCACGCGATATGGTGACGCCGACACATAATCCAGCCCCGTCGCCTCACAGAAAGCGATCGACGCCGGATCGCCGCCATGTTCGCCGCAGATGCCCAGCTTGATCCCCGGCCGAGTATCGCGGCCGCGCTCGGCGGCCAACTCGATCAACTGGCCGACACCTTCCACGTCAATACTGACGAAGGGATCGCGGGCAAAAATTCCCTTGTCGACATATTGGGTCAGGAACCGGCCCGCATCGTCCCGACTTATCCCGATCGTGGTCTGCGTCAGGTCGTTGGTGCCGAAAGAGAAAAATTCCCCGACTTCGGCGATCTCTCCGGCCTTGAGCGCCGCGCGTGGCAATTCAATCATCGTGCCGACCAGATATTCGACCGAGGCACCCTGCTCGGCAAAGACCTCCTTGGCCACCTGATCGACAATTGCCTTCATCAGTTCCAGTTCCCGTTTCGTCGCGACGAGCGGGATCATGACCTCAGGTATCGGCGCTTCACCGCTGCGCTGCTTCACGATCAAGGCCGCTTCGAAGATGGCGCGGGCCTGCATCTCGTATATTTCGGGATAGGTGACGCCAAGGCGGCAACCGCGATGGCCGAGCATCGGGTTGAACTCATGCAGTTCGGCGGCACGTCGCTTGAGCGCATCCACGCCAACGCCTGCGGCCTTCGCTACTTCCTCGAACTCCGCTTCGCCATGCGGCAGAAATTCGTGGAGCGGCGGGTCCAGCAGGCGGATGGTGACGGGCAGGCCCGCCATGACCATGAAGATCTGCGCGAAGTCGTCACGTTGCTCGGGCAGCAGCTTTTCGAGCGCGACGCGGCGCCCCTTTTCCGTGTCGGCGAGGATCATCTCGCGAACGGCGGTGATGCGGGCGGCGTCGAAGAACATATGCTCTGTGCGGCACAGACCCACGCCTTCCGCGCCGAACTCGCGGGCGACCTGACAGTCCTGCGGGGTTTCGGCATTGGCGCGCACCTTCAGACGGCGCACCTTGTCGGCCCATATCATCAGCGTGCCGAAATCGCCGGCCAGTTCGGGCTGAACGGTCGGCACCTCGCCCGCCATCACCTCGCCGGTCGATCCGTCAATGGTAAGAACGTCGCCTTCCTTGAAATCACGCCCGCCCACGCGCAACAGCTTGGCGGCATTATCGATCGAAAGGCCGCCGGCACCCGAAACGCAGGGACGACCCATGCCGCGCGCCACGACCGCGGCGTGGCTGGTCATGCCACCCCGTGCCGTCAGAATGCCCTTAGCCGCGTGCATCCCGTGAATGTCCTCCGGGCTGGTTTCGACGCGGACGAGGATGACCGAGTCACCCAGTTCGTTGCGCCGCTCGGCAGTATCGGCATCGAACACGATCGTCCCCGACGCCGCGCCGGGCGATGCGGGCAGCCCCTTGGTCAGCACGTCGCGCTGGGCTTTGGGATCCAGCGTCGGATGCAGCAACTGGTCGAGCGCGGCGGGATCGACGCGGGCGACAGCTTCTTCCTGGGAGATCAGGCCTTCGCTTGCCATCTCGACCGCGATCTTGAGTGCGGCCTTGGCGGTGCGCTTGCCCGAACGGGTCTGGAGCATCCAGAGCTTGCCCTGTTGCACCGTGAACTCGATGTCCTGCATGTCGCGATAATGTTTTTCGAGGATTTCGAACACCCGTGCCAGTTCGGCATAGGTTTCGGGCATTGCCTCTTCCATCGACAGCGGCTTGGCCCCTGCCCGCTCGCGCGCCTGCTTCGTCAGATATTGCGGAGTGCGGATGCCCGCCACCACGTCCTCGCCCTGAGCGTTGATCAGATATTCGCCATAATAGGCATTTTCGCCAGTGGCGGGATCACGGGTGAACGCAACGCCTGTCGCGGATGTGTCGCCCATATTGCCGAACACCATCGCCTGCACATTGACAGCGGTTCCCCAGTCGCCAGGGATCGAATTCAGGCGGCGATAGACCTTGGCGCGATCGGCCTGCCAGGATCCGAACACCGCACTGATCGCACCCCACAGCTGATCATTCACATCCTGCGGAAATGGCTTGTTCCAAAGCTTTGAAACCAGTTCCTTATATTCTGCAACAAGCGCCTTCCAGTCGTCGGCGGTCATTTCCGTGTCGAGCGTATAGCCCTGATCTTCCTTGGCGATCTCCAGTGCTTCCTCGAACGCGCCATGATCCAGTTCCAGCACCACGTCCGAATACATCTGGATGAAACGGCGATAGCTGTCCCAGGCGAAACGCTCGTCACCCGACGCGGCGGCCAGGCCCAGCACGGTTTCATCGTTCAGCCCGAGGTTCAGCACCGTATCCATCATGCCGGGCATGGAGATACGCGCGCCCGACCGCACCGACACCAGCAGCGGATCGCCCTTGTCGCCGAACATCTTGCCTGTCACCGCCTCGATATGGGCAATGCCGTTGGCGACTTCGGCCTTCAGGCTTTCGGGAAAGATGCCGCCATCCTGATAATAGCGCGTGCACATTTCGGTAGTGATAGTGAAACCCGGAGGCACCGGCAGGCCGATCGATGCCATGCCGTCCAGATTGGCGCCTTTTCCGCCCAGCAGATTCTTGTCGCCCTTGCCGCCATCGTCGACGCCGCCGCCGAAGCGATAGACATAGCGGGTCGAAATGCTGCTCATCTGGGCCTCTTCCGTCATAACCATGTGATCCGGCTCTCCTGCACTGATTGCCGTTTATTGTGCGGTGCAGCACTCTCTAGCGAAATCGGCCAGAAATTGCACCAGTGTTTATGTCGAATTTGTGGCGGACGGAACATGTTCCTGTCCGAAAATGTCCCGCCTTGTTGTTACCCCGAAATTTTCGAAAAGTCGGCTACGCCATGGACGGCGGTACGCACGCGTTCGAGCAGGGCAAGGCGTCCGGCGCGCTTCGCAGGATCGGAGTCGTTGACCGTCACCTCTTCGAAAAAGGCGTCGATCGGCGCGCGCAGGCTGGCCAGCGCCGCCATCGCGTCCTCGAAACGTTCGTCGATCACGGCTTCGGCGGCCTGCGGCTCGGCCGCATCCAGCGCCGCGAGCAAGGCCGCTTCGGCGGGTTCGGGATCATAGCCCCCTGCGTCGCCCCGGCCTTGAACGCCGTCCGTCAAGCTGGACCCCGGCTCAAGGCCGGGGTGACGGGTCTGGGCAAGTTCCGGCGCTTCCTTCTTCAGGATATTGGCCGCGCGCTTGTAACCGGCGAGCAGGTTCACGCCATCGTCGGTCGCCACAAAGGACTGGAGCGCATGGACGCGAGCGAGCAGGCGGACGAGATCTCTCTCTCCTCCGACATCATCATCGCCCCCCATATATACGACGGCGTCTATGAAATCATATCTGACGCCGGCGTCGCGCTGCTGCACTTTCAAGCGATCAATCAGGAAATCATTGAAATCGTCGGCTGCAACAACGGCCGCCATATCCACACTAACGCTCGGACGAGCAACGGAGGCGTTGAATAGCTGGTAGGTCGAACTCCGCAGGCCGTTTGCAAGTACAATAGCAATAACCCCAAGCGCGGCCCGTCTCAGAGCAAACGGGTCTTTAGAGCCCGTAGGCTTTCCTCCGATGAGGAAGAAGCCGGAAATCGTATCCAGCTTATCCGCCAAACTCACCGCCACCGTCACCGGCGCAGTGGGCACGTCGTCGCCTTGCCCGATCGGCTTGTAATGGTCGCGAATAGCGTCCGCGACCTGCGGGTCCAGACCTTCCTCGCGGGCGTAATATCCACCCATAAGGCCCTGAAGTTCCGGGAATTCGCCAACCATTTCGGTGACGAGATCGGCCTTGGCCAGCCGCGCGGCCTGCTCCGTCAGGTCGGGGTCCGCGCCCTGGACGACGCCTTCCTCGACCAACCAGCGGGCCAACTTCGCGACGCGCTCCACCTTATCGGCGACGGTACCCAGTTTCTCGTGGAAGGTGATGCGCGACAGTTTCTTCGCTTGATCTTCCAGCTTCGTTTTCTTGTCCTGCTCCCAGAAGAAACGGGCGTCGGACAGCCGCGCGGCCAGGACCTTGCGGTTGCCCGCGATGATCGCCGCGCCGCCATCCTTCGCGTCGATATTGGCGGTGCAGATGAAGGCGGGTGCCAGTTTGCCCTCGGCATCGCACAACACAAAATATTTCTGATTTATCCGAAGTGTTAGCTGAATGACTTCAGGTGGAACCTCAAGAAAAGCCGGATCGAAGTCGCCCAGCAGCGGGACCGGCCATTCGGTCAGACCGGCATTTTCCGCGACCAGCCCCTTGTCTTCGATAACGCTGTAGCCAAGGGCGGCCGCCGCCTCCGCGGCCTTCGACGCGATGATCGCCTGCCGTTCCTGATGGCTGACGATGACATGGCATGCGCGCAACTTGTCCGCATAGTCATGCGCGCCGCCGATGGTGATCTCGCCGGGATGGTGGAAGCGATGGCCCAGCGTGGCGTAGCCCGACCTGATGCCCTCGATCTCGATATCGACCAGCGTATCACCCAGGATCGCGACAATCCCCTTGAGCGGCCGGACCCAGCGCAGGCTTTCCGTCGTCTGGCTGGCCGCGCCCCATCGCATCGACTTGGGCCACGGGAAGGCACGGACGATAGCGGGAACGGCCTCCGTCAACACCCCGGCGGTCGCACGGCCGGGCTTGTTCACCACGGCGAACCAGACGCCGTCGCGATCCTCCAGCTGGTCCTCCGACAGCCCTGTCTTGCGCAGGAAGCCTTCCAGCGCCTGCGCCGGGGCGGACGTACGCGGCCCCTTGAACTCCTCGCTGACGGCAGCGGTCTCCAGCGGCAGGTCCCGCGCGATCAACGCCAGCCTGCGCGGCGTGACGAAGCTGTCGATCGCGGCAGGTTTCAACCCGGCTTTCGCCAGCTCGTCGGCGAACAGGCGCGCCAGATCTTCTGACGCCTTCAATTGCATGCGCGCGGGAATTTCCTCGCAGCGCAGCTCGAGCAGGAAATCGGTCATCAGTCAGCCCACCCGTTATGCGTCATCCACGCTTCGCAACTGCCCCGGGCCATGTCGCGCACCTGACCCATATAGCTGGCACGTTCCTGCACCGATATGACGCCACGCGCCTGCAGCAGGTTGAAGGTATGGCTCGCCTTGATCGCCTGCTCGAACGCGGCAAGCGGCACGTCATCGGCGATGCACTGCTGCCATTCGCTCTGACAATCCTTGAACCAGCGCAGCAGCTTTTTCGTGTTGGCGACCTCGAAATTCCATTTCGACATCTGCCGCTCATTTTCCAGGAACACGTCGCCATAGGTAACGCCGGCATCGTTGAACTTCAGGTCATAAACGCTGTCGACGCCCTGTATATACATGGCCAGCCGCTCCAGCCCGTAGGTCAGTTCGCCCGCCACCGGCTTGCAGTCGAAGCCACCCATCTGCTGGAAGTAGGTGAACTGAGTGACTTCCATGCCGTCACACCACACTTCCCAGCCCAGACCCCAAGCGCCCAGGGTCGGGCTTTCCCAGTCATCCTCGACAAAGCGGATGTCGTGAACCAGCGGATCAATGCCGATTTCGACCAGGGAATTCAGGTAAAGTTCCTGAAGGTTCGCAGGCGACGGCTTCATGATCACCTGATACTGGTAATAATGCTGAAGCCGGTTGGGGTTTTCGCCATAGCGGCCGTCGGTCGGTCGACGGCTGGGCTGCACATAGGCGGCGTTCCAAGCGTCCGGGCCGAGGCTGCGCAAGGTTGTTGCCGGGTGAAAAGTGCCCGCCCCCACTTCCATGTCATAGGGTTGAAGAATGACGCAGCCCTGCTTCCCCCAATAGGCATGGAGGGTCAGGATCAGGTCCTGGAAGGAAAGCATTTTGCCTTCGGCCACGGATGGTCCCTTTTTTCCGCGCTATATGCGCCATTTCGTGGCTCGCGCCTTGGCGCATGGGGCCGGGACGGTCAAGGAAAAGGCGCTGGCGAAACAGGGTTAAGCGGCTTGCCCCGCCGCCGCCTCTTGCCCATGGAAGACGCATGACGATGCTTCGATCCCTGAGCGGCTGGATCGCCGCGGCCTTCCTGATGACGGCGAGCGGCCCGGCGGTCGCAGCGCCGGCGCTCTGGCGCGTGCAGGACGCCGACACGACCATCTATCTGTTCGGTACGGTCCATGTGCTCAAGCCCGAGACCGACTGGTTCGAAGGCGGCGTAAAGCGCGCGTTCGACCGGTCCGACACGCTGGTGCTGGAGATTGTGGAGCCGGAAGACAAAGCCGCCATCGCTGGATCGATGGCGAGGATGGCGCTGGCGCAGGATGGGGTAAAGCTGTCCGACCGTCTGACGCCGGATGCGCGCGCCGCCTATCAGGCGGCGATGGATGCCAACGGCATTTCCTGGCAGGCGCTGGAAGGCTTCAATCCATGGATGCCCGGCATGATGCTGTCCGTCGCGCCGCTGGAAAAGATGGGATTTCGTAACGATCTGGGCGTGGAAAAGGCATTACGGGCCGAAGCGGCGAGGAATGGAAAAGCGGTCGAGGCGCTGGAGACGGTGGAACAGCAGATCGGCTTTTTTGCCGGACTGCCGATGGCGCAGCAGGTGGAATTTCTGGACGCCACAGTCGCTGGGCTGCCCGACATGGAAAAGGAATTTGGCGCACTGATCCGCTACTGGATGGCCGGTCAACCCGACAGGCTGGGCAAGACGATGAACGAGTCGCTGGAAGCCACCCCCCAACTCTCGGAAGTGCTGCTGACCGGGCGCAACCGCAATTGGGCGCAATGGATCAAGGCCCGGCTGGAAAAGCCCGGCACGGTCTTCATGGCGGTGGGCGCGGGACATCTGGCAGGCAAGGAAAGCGTCCAGACGCAACTCAGGATGCTTGGCATCCGGACTAAGCGCGTGAAGGAGTGAAGGCATGACGCGGCATATCACGCATCTTCTGGCGCTGTTCGCGCTCATGCTTGTGGCGGCGTGCGGGAAGGAGCCTGCACCGGCGCCCGCTACCCAGAGCGGCCCTGCCCTGTGGCAGATCAAGCGCGGCGATCTTAACGGCTGGCTGTTCGGCACCATCCATGTGCTGCCCAAGGGCGTTGCGTGGGAGACGCCGGCCATCTCCGATGCCATGGCCAAGGCAGACAGGTTGATATTGGAGGCTGCCGATCTCCAGGACGAACAGAAGACACTTGGCCTGTTCGAGAAAATGGGTCGCAGTCCGGGTTTGCCCCCGCTGGAGCGTCGCGTGCCGGAGGAGGAAAGGGCCGCGCTCATCAAGACGGTGCGCGATGGCGGAACGTCCAGCCAGCTTCTGTCAGGGTATGAAAGCTGGGCTGCTGCCATGCTGCTGTCGGCGGCGAGCCAGCAGGCGCTGCACGTCAGCCAGGACGATGGCGTGGAGCCGGCACTGATCGCCGTGTTTCGCAAGGCGGAAAAGCCCATCGGCGGGCTGGAAACGGTCGAGCGGCAGTTCGCCGCATTCGACACCCTGCCCGACGCGGCCCAGACCAAGCTGCTGGTGCAGACGGTGCACGAGGCGAAGGATATGAAGGCGCTTTACGACCGCATTCTGGGCGCCTGGGTAAAAGGCGACATGGAAGCGATCGCGAAGGAAGACGAAAATGGCGAACAGCCCGATCCAATCGTCGAGGAAGCGGTGCTCGTCGCGCGCAACCGGGACTGGGTGAAAACGATCGAACCGATGAAGGGGCGCCCCTTCATCGCTGTGGGCGCCGGCCACCTGACGGGACGCGAAAACCTGATCGACCTGCTCAAGGCGAAAGGCTTCAGCATCACCCGCGTCCAGTGAGGCGCGCCGCCCCAGGCCCTTGCCTTTCACGCGGTTTCTGCTAAAGGCCCGGCTTCCCGCGATGGTCATCCCTGGAGGCGTGGCGGGGAATGTGACAATCAAGCTTTTGGAGACACGCAATGAGCGAGCAGCTTACGCTGTCGGCCGAGGCACGCGATCGGGCAGGCAAGGGAGCCTCCCGCGCTCTCCGCCGTGAGGGCCGCGTACCCGCCGTCATCTATGGTAACAATGAAGAACCCCAGTCGATCCATGTCGAGGAAAAGCTCCTCAACAAGTTGCTCGGCACCGGCCACTTCTTCAATTCGGTCGTCATGGTCGAGGTAAACGGCAAGGCCGTGCGCACCCTGCCCAAGGATGTGGCTTTCCATCCCGTGACCGACCGTCCGCTGCACGCCGACTTCCTGCGCGTTTCGGAACATGCCTCCGTCCACGTCAACGTGCCGGTGCGTTTCGAGAATGAGGAGGCGTCGCCGGGCCTCAAGAAGGGCGGCGTCCTCAACATCGTCCGCCATGAAATCGAACTGATCGTCGATGCGGCGCACATTCCCGAAGATGTGGTCGTCGACCTTAAGGGATTTGAAGTAGGCGATTCGATCCACATCAGTTCGGTCACGCTGCCCAAGGGCGCGAAGACCGCGATCGACGATCGCGACTTCACCATCGCTACCATCGTCGCACCCTCGTCGCTCAAGAGCGCCGAAGGCGACACGGCGAAGGATGACGAAGGGACCGAGTCCGAAGCCGAATAAGGTCTTTGCTGGCCTGATGGCTGGAAATGAAAGTCCCGCCCGCCTGACCGGCGGGCGGGATTTTTCGTTGGAGCACATGACATGCAAATCTGGGCAGGCCTGGGCAATCCGGGTACGCAATATGCGATGCATCGGCACAATGTCGGCTTCATGGCGGTCGATCTGATCGCCGACATGCATCGCTTCGCGCCGCCCCGGAAACAGTTTCAGGGCTGGGTTCAGGAAGGCAGGATCGGCAACGAAAAGATCCTGCTGCTGAAACCCGCGACGTTTATGAACGAAAGCGGCCGCGCGATCGGCGAGGCGATGCGTTTCTACAAGTTGACGCCGGACAATGTCACAGTTTTCCATGACGAACTGGATCTGGTGCCGATGAAGGTGAAGGTGAAGCGCGGGGGTGGGAACGCCGGCCATAACGGGCTCCGGTCGACCGACGCGCATATCGGCAATGATTTTCGCCGCGTCCGTATCGGCATCGGCCATCCCGGGCAAAAGGACAAGGTGCACGGCTATGTGCTGGGCAATTATGCCAAGAGCGAGATGGGCGCGCTCGCCGACATGCTCGGCGCGATCGGCGCGGAAGCGGAATGGCTGGCCAGGAGCGACGATGCCCGCTTCATGAACGAGGTCGCGCTACGCCAGGCATAAAAAGAGCGCCCGGCCATAACCGGGCGCTCTCTCATCCGAATCCGGAGGACCAACCGCCCCCCGAAGACCGGTCAGACGATGATGAACTCGGCGTTCGTCATGGCCAAGCCCGAGCTCATATGCGCGACCAGCACGGCAGCCGCCGCGCCAGTGCCGTCCGAATCATAGAACAAGTCGCCCGTGGCGCTGTTATAGATGATCCGGTCGCTCGCATCCGCCGCCGCCGCGCCGATCACGAAGGCGCTCGCCGCCAACGTTCCGGTCGGCAAGCCGCCGACAGCTCCGGATGCGATATTGATCGTGTCGTCGGCAACGACATAGTCCGTGATCGTATCAATATTGGTCGGACCAAAGCCGTTCAGGAGAGCAAAAATATCGCTTCCCGGACCACCCGTCAGCACGTCGCTGCCCGAGCCGCCGTTCAGATAGTCGTTATGACCACCCCCATTCAGGATGTCGTCACCGCCGCCACCGTTGAGCGTATCGTTACCGGCACCGGACGTCAGCGAGTTTGCCAGCGAATTCCCCGACAAGGTATCGTCATATGCCGAGCCCAGGATATTCTCGATATAGCCCAGCGTATCGACACCGGCGCCGACAGTATTCTGCGCCGCGCCAATGGCCAGGTTGACGGTAACACCGGATGTCGCAGTGCGATAATCCGCCGTGTCGATACCGTCGCCGCCATTCAGCGTGTCGTCGCCGACGCCGCCTTCCAGGATGTCATCGCCCGCAAAACCGCGGAGGATGTCGTTTCCGTTATTGCCGACCAACTTGTTGTTGCCGCTATTGCCCTCGAGAATATTATCGAGGCCGTTGCCAGTCAGGCTGGAACCGAGCGTTCCGGTCAACGTCGCGTTTTCGACATTGGTGCCGATCAGCGAATAGGTCAGCGAAGCATAAACAATGTCCGTTCCGGAATTGGACGCTTCGATAACGACGTCGTTGGCATTATCGACATAATAAATGTCATTGCCCAGTCCGCCGGCCATGGTGTCGACACCTTCGCCACCATCGATGACGTCATTGCCATCTTCACCATAGAGCACGTCATTGCCACCCAGGCCGGAAATAGTATCCGTACCAGTACCGCCATAGATGACGTTGTTCTCGCCGGAACCGATCAGAGTGTCATTACCACCCGAACCGATGACATTTTCAACGCTCGAAAGGGAAATGCCGTAGCCGGGAAAATTGGAATCTTCGAACTGACCGTCGGTCAAATTCACATAGCCGTTCAAGCCGGCATAGACGAGCGACATATCAAAAGTGTCGGTTCCGGCACCGCCAACGAATATTTCGCCGATTCCGCCGTTCCAACCATAATCGATCCGCAGCGTATCGTCGCCTTCTTCGCCGTAGAACAGGTCCTGCCCGCTACCGCCATCGAAAATATCGTTGCCGGCGCCACCAAGCAGCAGATCGTCACCGCTACCACCGCTGATATTGTCGTTCCCGGTGCCGCCATAGACATTATCATCGCCGTTGCCGCCGCCGATGACGTCGTTGCCGTCGCCGCCATACAGCGTATCTGCACCATTGCCGCCATTGATCGTGTCGGTCCCGCTATCACCGTCGATCAGGTCATCGCCGTCGTTGCCGTTCAGCAGGTTGCTCGCAGCATTGCCGGTGATTGTGTCGTCCAGCTGCGTGCCATAGACATTCTCGACGCCGGTGATCGTCCAGGGGCCGCCATAGAGCGGATTATATTGCCAGCTCCCGCCGGCCAGATTGACGGTTGCGCTGTAGGTAGTGGTGATCTGGCTGAGGTCGAGCGTGTCGAAACCGGACCCGCCATTAATATCGTCGCCATATTCGGTCCCGGAACCACTCTGGCGGATGATGAACGTGTCGTTGCCGGCCTCGCCATAAACGGTGTCCGTCGTCCAGCTACCGTAGATGACATCATTGCCGTTGCCGCCATAGATGACGTCGGTACCGTAGCTGCCGTCGATCACGTCGTCGCCGTCGCCACCGTAGAGCGTATCGTTGCCGTCGCCGCCCATCAGATAGTCGTTGCCGGCTTCACCATACAACGTGTCATCGCCCGAACTACCGTCGATGCTGTCATTGCCGCCGTTGCCATGGATAACGTTGGCAGCGGAGTTACCCGTGATACTGTCGTTGCCCGAGCCGCCATTGGCATTTTCGATCAGGGAAGCGGTATTGCCCTGATAGAGCAGCGCATTGAAGATGTTGCCGCGGGCGTACACGGAACTGCCGTTGTTGCCGAGATAGGCAAGCTGCGCCTGGCTGAACACCGAATAGCCGCCGGGGTTGAGATCCAGCGTCAGGTTGGTGGTGTAATTGGACAGGTCGTAAGTGTCGACGCCGCCACCGTCCCAGATCGTGGCGAAGATGCGGTTGCCGCCCGGATCGATTGCGATCGCGCCATTGATATAGGTTTCACCGGTGGTCGGATTCCACGAATAGGTCGTGTTACCCGAATTGACGGTGAAATCCGCGCCATACATGGCCTGCAACGCCGCGATGTCGAGCATCATGTAGGTTTGCGGCGCGCCCCATTGCTCGTAGGAATAGCCGCTCAGCGGCGCCCCCACATAGCTGCGATAGGTCATCACCGTAAATTCGATCGAGTCATACGCCGCCGGCAGGGGACCGTAGGCGCCACCCGTATGGCCGTGCGCCAGACCCAGGGAATGCCCCAGTTCGTGGAACATCGTGTGCCAGGCATAATTGCCCGCGACCGGCGTCTTGAGCGAATAGATGGTGGCATCATAGGCGTTACCGAAGAAGGTATCGCCGCCATAGATGTTGTTGTTGGGGTAATAGGCATAGGCCGTGCCCGGATCGCTCGAATTCGCGCCGCGAATGGTCGCAATCGCCGATCCTGCTCCGTCATAGGCGAGCGACAGGCCCGTGAACGATTCGACACCAAATGCCGTCGCTGCCGCCGTCTGGGTATATGCCGAGCTGTTCAGCGCGGTATGAAACGTCACCATCTGCATGGCGGTGAACTGCGAGAAGCCCTCATTCTGGGCGCTGATGCCGTCGCCGTCCGAATCCGAAAAATACCCCGCCTGATAATCCGCGGGAGAATCGGCGTCGCTGTAGTAGACGGTCTGCGCGGGATCCCACTTCACCCCGCTCAAGATGCCATCGATCAGCTGGTTGCCGGTCGCCGCCTGCGCCAGAGTGGTATTGCCGTTGCCGTTGAACTGGGGATCATCCAGTCCACCGGGAGACGTTTCCGGCACGCCCGGATTGGGCATGACGTCCTGCGGATACAGCAGCAATATCTCGCTGCGCACCTGTTCATTGCCAAGCATCGACCAAAGGTCGGCGGCGTTGCTGATGGAAAAGCCGGATGACGCCGACGCGCCTTCCTCATCCTGGCCAAATGTGGCCGAAACTGGCCCGGCCCCTGCTACCTTGAGCATACATCCTCCTGCAGAAAGAGTTGGATGACACGTTCATTGTGCCGTTTGCGACCCGGACGAGGGGCTTATACGCACTTTTCGCAGGCGCTGCCAAGCACTACAAAATATCTTTTTTCAAGTAGTTACAAGTATCGCGAAGCTATGTCTCTGAAATGATGGACTTATATCCTGCGTATAATATATGAAATTGACTGTAATATTTTCCTGCGCATCTTCAACGACTTAAAAACGGAAACCGGGCATGGCTGCCTTATTTTTCCGATAACCATTGAAACGAAAATAGTCGCCTTCGCCAGTCACGCCGCCGGCGACTTCCGACGCAGCCGCGCGATCTGCCGCTTTGCTTCCTCCGCCAGCGGATGATCAGGATAACGGGCGACAAACAACGCGTAGGATTCGATGCTGTCCCGCCTTTTCGCCTCGGCGAACTGATCCCGTATGGCCTGTTCTGCGTTCCCGGGAGGCGGCATCGGGCCACCGGTCCCGGGAGGTGCGTCAAGATGCGCCGGAGGGACTGGCGCGACCGCCACGGGTGGTGTGGGTGGCGCCACGCCGCCGGCAGCCGGCGAAATGGCCGTAGAAGAACAGCCGGTCGATGCGCCGCCGATCATTAATCCCAGGCTGACAAAACGAAAGCGAACGCGACGGACCATGCCATATCCTCCTCGCGGAACATGCATGATGATAGCATGGACGACGACGCCTCTCAACGACGTCCGCCGTCCCTGCCCGTCATTCGCGGAAGGCGCGCTCGCCCAGTCGGGTGATCGGCGTGAGGAAATAGGCCAGCACGGTGCGTTTGTCGCCGAGCAGGTTGACGTCGGCGCCCATTCCGGGACCGATCGGCAGCTTGTTTCCCTCGCGGTCCGTGATCGAATTGGTCTTGGTCTGCACCCGAACCAGATAATGACTTTCGCCGGTCCGCTCGTTCAGCACGGCGTCTGGGGAGATGGCGACCACATTGCCCTCCATCGACCCGTATATGGCGCTTTCGTAGGCCGATATGTTGATTTTTGCCTTTTGCCCGAGCTTGACCGAGGCAATGTCCTTCGCCGGAACCGCGGCTTCGATCAACAGGCTGTCGTTGACGGCTACCATTTCCAGCAACGGATCGCCTGGCCGGACGCTGCCACCCACGGTCGTCACGAACACACGATTGACACGCCCATCCAGCGGCGCGCGGACGACCGTTCGCTTGAGCTTGTACTCATATGCCGGCATCGCGGCCTGACGCACAGACATGTCGGCCCGAGCGGCACTCAGTTCATCCGCCGCGCGGGCGATCCAGTCGCGTTTCTGCTGGCTCGCGCTGGCCTGTGCCTCGGCCAGCACGGAATGTGCACGCGACAGGGCGGCGGCGGCGCCGTCGGCCTCGCTGCTGGACACGGCGTAGGCATTCTCGGCCTGCAACAGCGACCGACGCGGCTCTATCCCCTCCTGCACCAGCGGGCGCACCATGTTGAGATCGGCACGCGCGGTATCGCGCGCGGAAATGCGGGCCTGGTGCGTGGCTGCCGCCTCGCTGATGGCGCGCTGGGCCTGAGCTACCCGGGCCGACGCCACATTGCCCAGGCTCGCGAGCTCGGCCATGCGCGAACGGTACAGACCGCGCTCGACCTCGATCTGGCTGGCCATCTGTGCGTTGCGCGGCGCAGGAAATGTCGGGCTACGCCCGGAAATTTCAGCTTCCAGACGAATGATCTTGAATTCAAGCGTGTCGCTGCTGGCGCGGTTGCCCTCCAGTTCGGCGCCCGGCTGGATCGGACTGAGCTGCACAAGCGGCGTGCCCTGCTTCACATCCTGTCCGGTGCGCACAAGAATGGATTGGATCACACCGCCCTCCAGGTTTGATATTACCTGGAGTTGAGAGCTTGGGATCACCCTGCCCGTAGCGCGTACGGTGCGGTCTATTTCCGTCAGCGCGGCCCAGGCTAGCCCGACCAGAATGAAGGCAAGCACGAGCCAAAGGATGATGTTCGCCGAGATCTTCGGCTTGATGTAGGTCACAGGCTGCGGCAACGCGTCGTCGGTCATGCGCCTTTCCCCCGGGTGAGGCGTTGCAATATGGTATCGCGGGGACCATCGGCGACGATGCGGCCCTGATCCATCACGACAACGCGGTCGACCATCGTCAACAGCGACGTGCGGTGCGTAATAAGCAGCAGGGTGCGGTTTGCGACTTCCGGTTGCAGGCGGCCGATCAGGTCCGCTTCGGTCTGGGCATCCATTGAACTGCTCGGTTCGTCGAAGATCAGGATCGGCGGCCGGCCGGCGACGGCGCGGGCGATCGAGATGGACTGGCGCTGCCCGCCGGACAGGCCCTCGCCCCGGTCCGCAAGGCGCAGGTCATAACCGTTCGCCAGCTGCCCCATGAAACGATGCGTACCGCTGATATCCGCGGCGCGGATCATTTCCTCATGGTCGATGCCTTCGCGATCCAGACAGATATTCTGCCGGACTGTGCCCTGCATCAATATATTGTCCTGCATCACCGCGCCGATCAGACGACGCAGATCATAGGGATCATATTGGCGCACATCGATACCGTCGATCATGACGACGCCTTCCTCGGGCTCGTAAAGCCCGAGAATGAGGCGTGCCAGCGTAGACTTGCCGGATCCCACCCGGCCCAGAAAGCCGATCCGCTCGCCCGCCGCGACCTGAAGGTTCACACCGTTGACTGCGCGCTCGGGCGCGCCCGGGTAGCGGAAGGCAACGTTGCGCAACTCTATCCGCCCTTCCAGCTTGGCAGGCCGTATCGCCTCCCCCTTCGGACCTTCCGTCGGGGTTTCCATCAGCGTGCGAATCTGCCTGTAGGCGACGCGCGTGGCCGAAAGGCGAGACAATAGCTGGGCAATCTGCGCCAGCGGCGCGAGCGCGCGACCGCAAAGGATGGAGCAGGCCAGCAGCGTCCCTGTGGTGATGCTGTGCTCGCGCAGCAATCCCACGCCGATAATGATGATGCCGCAATAGGCGATTGTGGAGGCGCTGTTGGCGACGGTCATCGGGATCGCCGACGCCAGCCGCTGGCCGAGCGAACTTTCCGAATGATTGACCAGCGCCGTCTGCCAGCGACGGCTGAGCATCGGTCCGGCGCCGATCGCCTTCACCGTTTCCAGGCTACCGATGGTTTCCACCAGCACCGATTGCTTGATCAGACCATCGCCCAGACTGCGCGCCGACAGGCGGTCGAGACGGGGCGTGGCCATCAGGCCGGCGCCGATGACGACCGGGATCATGGCCAGCGGCATCAGGACGAGGACCCCGCCCAGCAACGCGATGACGATCAGGGTCACGATGATGAAGGGAACGTCGATGAAGGTGGTCAGCGTGACCGATGCGAAGAAGTCGCGCAGCGTTTCCAGTTCGCGCATCAATCCGGTCAGGCTGCCGGTAGACCCCCGCCTCTGGTCCAGCCGCAACGCCAGCAACTGTGCGAACAGCGTTTCGCCCACATCGTGATCGATATTCGCGCCGGCTACATCGACGAAATAGGTTCGCAAAAGCCGAAGCGCAAAATCGAAAATCAGCACGAAAGCGAGACCGATGCTCAACCCGATCAACGACGCGCTCGAATCGTCGTTCGGCACGATCCGGTCATATACAGTCATCGTGAAAAGCGAGGACACCAGCGCAAACAGGTTGATCAGCGTCGCTGCCACAGCGACCTTCCCGTATATGCTGCGGTTGCGCAGCATCGGTTCGACAAGCCACGGCGCGAAGCGTTGCCTGACCGTAGCCAGCAGAGGTTCGTCACTCATCGTTTTGGATTCCGTATTCTGGATCGACCCGGATCGATAGATCGCTCAAAAGCTTCCCGGTCTTTGCAAGCAGGATGAACCGCGACAGATCCCGTTCGGCCAGTGTCTGAACATAGGTCGCAATCGATATGAAATAATTGTCTTCCGCATTCAGCAGATCGAACAGCGTGCCGCCGGCGGTGTCGAAGCGCGCGGCATATACATCCCGCGTATTCCGTCCGGCGATATAGGCGCTTTTTGCTGCCGCCAGCTGATCCTCAAGACCATGGACCTCGGACCATGCCATTTCCGCGTCGCGCAGGGTTTCCTGGCGGACCCGCGCTGCATAGGCTTCGGCGGCGTCGGCCCGGGCCGTTGCCTGATCTGCCCGGGCGTTGATACCCGCACCCAGTTGCGCGCGCAGGATGACCCGCCCGCGAACTTCATAATCTCCGCTATTTTCGAAGACGCCGTATCGACCGGCATCCACGCCGGCCGCTATCGTGGGCAAGCGTTCCGACCGGGCCGCCCGCGAATCCTGCCTTGCCGCGCGGGCTTCAGCCTCGGCTTTGAGAACAGGCGGCGATTGCAGGATCAGGGCCTCAAGATCCTCGCGAGTCGACGCGATTACAGGCGGCAGAGGAACGCGATGGATGTCTGCCGGCGCGTCGTGGCCTGCCAGGGCACGATACTGCGCTTCCGCGCTCGCCAGGTTGCGCCGGATATTCGCCAACCGCGTACTGACCGATGCGATCGAACTGTCGATGCGCGCAAGGTCCCCACGCGCGGAAAATCCTTGGGTGATCCGCCGTTCGACGGCGTCTCGCAATTCCCCCTGACGTCCGACATACTCCAACGTGGCCTGTTGCAGCAGCCGCTGCGCCATGATCGAATACCATCCTGTGGCCAGCCGGGTTGCGACGTCGATACCATAGCCGGCGGTCGCCGATCGGGCGGCCTGTACGCGCGCATTTCCCGCGTTGATCCGGCTGGATGTCGCCCCGAAATCGAGCAACCGCTGCCGCACTGACGCAGTGGCGTCGGTCCGTCCCGCCGGACGCGACCGTTCGATGATGTTGCCTGGATCGTTGGAAAAATTGCGCGCGAACGCACGATTGGCATCGATGTTGATGTCGAGCGTCGGGAAGAGCGCCGATCGGGCCTGGACTCGCGCCGCTTCCGCCTCGCGTTCGCCGGCGTGCGCTTCGTCCAGCAGCGCGTTGGTCCGCACGGCCGATTCCACTTCGGTCCGGAACGGTTCGATCGATCCAACCTCGCTCGCCAAAGTCAACAGCGGGTCGTCTGTTACGGGACTGGAGAAAGGCGAGGGATCAGGCGGAAGAAGAAGCCCTCCTTCAGGTTGCGCCGCGAATGAACCCGTTGCCGCGGACAATAGTAGCGCCGCAACCAGTGCAATGCATGCAGGTCGGCTAGTGATCGTCGACCTGCCGCCAGGCCGCTCTTCTTCTGACAATGGAACCCCCGCCCTAGTCCGCGCAAATCCCCTCCACACATGATCTTGAACGCAGCAGGACGAGATCGTGCGTTAACGCAGCGGCGGCGTATATGCCTGATATGACAATATGAAGCAACTTGGGTTCGACGAAATAAAGCCGTGAAAACAATTCTGACGGTGATCGTCACATTTACCCAAAATGCCACGCCCGACGGCCATGATCTTGACAGGCGATACTGTGCACCCCGACCGGACCCTGCGCCTCGGGCACCTTCGAAAGCCGATTGCCAACCCGGCCAGATAGCCTGCCCTGCGGCCGTCACTATCCCATCGGGTCGTCTATGGCCGCTGGCGGTTTCGAGAACCAGACCGGCCCCTGCTCCGTCATATGGAAGCAATCCTCGGTCCTGATGCCCATGCTCCCCGGAAGATACAGGCCCGGTTCGTTAGAGAAACACATGCCGACGTCCAAAGGCGTTTGCTCCCCGTGGACGAGGTTGACCGGTTCATGCCCTTCCATGCCGATGCCATGACCCGTTCGATGGGACAAGCCAGGCAAGGCATAACCGGGGCCATAGCCCAGCGACTGATAATAACCGCGCACGGCATCGTCGACCGTCCCCGCCGGGGTGCCCAGCTTCGCAGCGGAAAACGCGATTTTCTGCCCCTGCGCCACTTCGTTCCAGACCTTGCGCTGCTGCATGCTCGGCGTCGCGCCGTAGACGAAGGTGCGGCTGATGTCCGATTGATAATCCTCCACCGTGCATCCGCAGTCCATCAGCACGACTTCCCCCGCGCGCACGGCTTGCGGCTTGGCCGACCCGTGCGGATAGGCGGCCGCTTCTCCCAGCAGGATGAGGTTGAACTCCGCCCGCCCGCCAAGCTGGCGCGTCGCAGCGGTCATCAAAGCGCCGATGTCGGCAGGGCTCATCCCCGCCCCTATCTGCGGAGCGGTCCAGCGATATGCGGCAACGGTGATGTCCGCCGCCTTCTGCATCAAGGCGATTTCGGCGGCCGTCTTGCGCATCCGTATGGCGCGCGTAACCGGGTCCAGGATAAGGCTGGTTTTCGGAAGCGCGGCGTTGAGCCCATCGACGACGAAATAGCGGACGCTTTCCTCAATCCCGATGCGACCGCGCGTCAGGCCTTTGGCCGAGAGATAGTCGGCGATCAGGGAATGCGGATTTTCATGCTCCTGCCAAACCCGTATTTCCGCAGGAATCGCAAGCGACTCCTCGATCGAGGGCCGCTCGAAAAAGGGGCACATGACCATCGGCGGACCGTCCGCCGTGATGACGGCGGCGGTCACCCGCTCCGACCGGTGCCAGCGCACGCCGGAATAATAGACTAGGCTCGCCCCCGGTTCGACCAGCAAGGCGTCGATGCTGGCGGCCTGCATCATCGCCTGCGCGCGCGCCAGTCGGTCAGCCCGCTCTGCGCGATCGATCGGCGATACATCGTCCGTCAGTGTTCGCAGCGCTTCGGCTGCTTTTTCCCGTGCGAAAAGACGTGGCGAGACGGCCATCGCCGCAACCGCCGCGCCTCCAAGCCGCAGCAAGCTGCGCCGATCGTGCAGCGTCATGGCACAGGTCACAACGGCATCCCGGGGGCGCCATGCAAGCCATCACCGCGCGTCATTCATAGTCCAGGTCTTGGTAGCTGTCGTCGGCAAGGTCGGAAAAGCGGGTTATCTTCGCATCGAAACGCATACGGATGCGCCCTGTGGAGCCATGACGCTGTTTGGCCACGATTACCTCGGCCAGGCCATAGATGCGCTCCATATTTTCCTTCCACGCTGCGTAGGCGCCTTCGTCGTCGGGCTTGGGCTCCTTGGCAGCCTCGTAATAGTCCTCCCGGAACACGAACCAGACCATGTCCGCGTCCTGTTCGATCGATCCCGACTCGCGCAGGTCCGACAATTGCGGCCGCTTGTCCTCGCGCTGCTCGACCGCTCGGCTGAGCTGCGACAGCGCGAGCACGGGCACATGAAGTTCCTTGGCCAATGTCTTGAGACCTCGGGAGATCTCCGAAATTTCGTTGACGCGATTATCGTTGCCCCTCCCAGTGCCCTGAAGCAGCTGAAGATAATCGACGACGATGAAGCCGATGTCATGGCGGCGCTTTAGACGCCGGGCGCGCGTACGCAGCGCTGCAATCGTAAGACCGGGCGTATCGTCGATGAACAGCGGCAATTCCTGCAACTCCCGCGCGGCGCGGGACAGATTCTGGAAATCGGCGCGGCTGATCTTGCCCATGCGCAACGCTTCGCCCGAAATACCCGACTGCTCGGCCAGCACGCGCGTCGCGAGCTGGTCCGCGGACATTTCCAGGGAGAAGAATGCGGTCTTCGCGCCCATATTCTTGTCCGGCCCGATGCCGTCGGCATTGTCGCGCACCCAGCGCGAAGCAGCATTATAGGCGATGTTGGTCGCGAGCGAAGTCTTGCCCATGCCCGGACGGCCCGCCAGGATCATTAGGTCGCTGTTGTGCAGGCCGCCGATTTTGGCATTCAGGCTGTTGATGCCGGTGGTGATGCCCGACACATGCCCGCCGCTGTTGAGCGCACGCTCGGCGATCTGCACCGCCATGGTTGAGGCCGCCAGGAAGCTCTTGACCGAACCGGTCTCCCCCTCGCCTTCCGAAACCTTGTACAGCGCAACCTCAGCCGCTTCTATCTGCTCGCGAGGATTGACGTCCTCGCTGGTGTCCAGCGCATTTTCGACGAGCTCCCGTCCGACACTGACGAGCTGGCGCAGCAGGGCAAGGTCGTAAATCTGGCTGGCGAAGTCCCGCGCGCCGATCAGCGCGGCGCCGCTGCCTGTCAGCTGCGCCAGATAGGCCGGACCGCCAAGTTCCCGCAGTGCCGGATCCTGTTCGAGCATGGGCTTTAGCGTCACTGGATTGGCGACCATGTCCTTGTCCAGCAATTTCATGATCGCGTCGTAGATGCGCCCGTGCAGCGGCTCGAAAAAATGTTCGGCCTTGAGCTTGAGCTGTACATCCTCGGCGATTCGGTTGTCGATCATGATGGCGCCCAGCAGCGCCGCCTCGGCCTCGACATTGCGCGGCAATTCCGTCCCGCCCGCTTCGGTGGCGTTGATTTTCAGCAGTTCGACCATGGTCCCTCTTTCGTCCGCCCGCGCGCCCCGCGCAAGGCCCGGATCGGAAACCATCTGTGGATAAGTCACGCTTGCATTTCCCGACGTGCCGCCGCACTGACTGATCGGTTCATCATGACCAATCCGCGCATCATAGATATCAAGCTCGACGAGCGCACGATCCTGTGGCGGAACGCCGATGTGGAGCAGGAACGGCGCATCGCGATCTTCGACCTGCTGGAGGATAATCATTTCGCTCCCCAGCGCAGTCATCCCGACGGCTATGCCGGCCCCTACAAGGTTCTGTTGCGCGTCGAGGATGGCCGGCTGGTGATCGAGATCAACCGGGACGACGACCACCCGTTGGAAGCGATCATCCTGGGATTGGGCAGGTTCCGGCGACCGATCCGGGAATATTTCGCGATTTGCGACAGCTATTATCAGGCGATCAGCAATGCCTCGCCTCAACAGATCGAAACGGTCGACATGGCGCGACGGGCGATCCACAATGACGCGGCGGAAATGCTGAAGGAAAGGCTGGAGGGCAAGATAGAGGTGGACTTCGATACAGCACGCCGGCTTTTCACACTGATCTGCGTGTTGCATATCAAGGGGTAGTAGGATCGCGCGCTTGACCTTTGGGGGCTTGCTGGGCCGCGCGGCTGCAGTGCTGGCCATAGCCGCGGCGCTCGCGCTGGCGATGTTCCTCTATGCCCGTGGATGGGCGCCCTCACGCGATCAATATCCCGCGCAGGGCGTCACCATCAGCGCTGACGACGGTGCCGTCGATTGGGGCACGCTCGCGGCGCAAGGGACCGATTTCGCCTATATTCGCGCGGCGCAAGGGTCCGATATGCGCGACGCCGCCTTCGCAGCCAACTGGCGCGGAGCCCGTGCTGCGGGAATGCGCTATGGCGCGATGCTCGACTATAGCCTGTGCCGCCTCGCCAGCGAACAGGCGACGCGTTTCATGACGACCGTACCGAGAGACAACGCCGCCCTGCCCCCTGCCATCCGGCTGACGTTCGATCCCGCCTGCCCGGCGCGGCCGGGACGTGACCTCGTCCTGTCGGAACTCAACACGCTCATCAACCTGGTCGAAGGGCATGCCGGCAAGCCGGTGCTGCTCAATGTGACCGAAGCGTTCGACAAGGTTTACGACGTCGGGTCCGGTATCAACCGCACCTTGTGGCTGGACGGCAATTTCTTCCCGCCCGATTACGCCACACGACCTTGGGTGATGTGGACAGCAACCGACATGCGCCATATCGACGGGGTCGACGGGCCGGTAAGATGGGATGTGGTGGCGCCATGACGCAGCATGACAAAGGCGTAGACGAACTGGTCGCCGCCGCCCGCGACGCCATGACGCACGCCCATGCCCCCTACAGCCGCTTCGCGGTGGGCGCGGCCGTCCGCCTGATCGACGGCACAATTATCACCGGCTGCAATTTCGAGAACGCCAGCTATGGTCTGTCCCTGTGCGCCGAGACAGTGGCCCTGGCCAGTGTGAACGCCCAGGGTCGCTTTGCCGATGTCGCCGCGATCGCCGTCACCGGCGGCGCGATGGACGCGGCGGACGAGGCAGTGGTCACGCCCTGCGGCCGATGCCGGCAAATCATGAACGAGGCGGAACAGATGGCTGGTCGCACCCTCGCCATTTATTGCGCAACGCCTTCGGGGAGCCGCGTCAGCGAATATCGCGTCGCCGACCTGCTGCCCCACGCCTTCGGCCCTGCCGACCTTGGCATCGGTCCCATTGCAAAGAGCTGAGAAACATGGCCATTCTTTCCGACAAGTGGATCCGCCAGCAGGCGCAGGATCACGGCATGATCGAACCCTTCGTCGAAAGCCAGAAGCGGGACGGATGCATCAGCTACGGCTTGTCCTCCTATGGCTATGACGCCCGCGTCGCCGACGAGTTCAAGATTTTCACCAATATCGACAGCGCCGTGGTCGATCCCAAGGATTTCAACGCCAACAGCTTCGTCGATCGCAAGACCGACTGCTGCATCATCCCGCCGAACAGCTTCGCGCTGGCCCGCACGGTCGAATATTTCCGGGTGCCGCGCGACGTGCTCGTCATCTGCCTGGGCAAGTCGACCTACGCCCGTTGCGGCATCATCGTGAATGTCACGCCGCTGGAACCAGGCTGGGAAGGACATGTCACGCTGGAATTCTCCAACACAACCCCCCTCCCTGCACGAATATACGCCAATGAAGGCGCGTGCCAGTTCCTGTTCCTCAAGGGCAACGAGCCGTGCGAAGTCAGCTATGCCGACCGAGCCGGCAAATATATGGGGCAGCAAGGGGTGACACTGCCCCGCCTGTAATGCGACAACCGTGGAATGACGAGTTGGCGCGACTGGTGGCGACGTGACGATGGGCTGAACGACCGGCCCCGCGCCGATGTGGGTGATGATGTCCGCGTCTATGCCATCGGGGACTTGCATGGCCGGCTCGACCTGATGGAGACGCTGCTCGACCGCATCGCCCAGGACGGCCGGGCGCGCGGATCGATGCAAACCACCATCCTGTTCCTGGGCGATCTGGTCGATCGCGGACCGAATTCGCGCCGGATCGTCGAACGGATGATCGACATGATGGCGACGGGCGACGAGGTCCGCTGCCTCAAGGGCAATCATGAAGAGCTGTTTGTGCTTGTCGCGCGGGGGGAGGTTCGCGCGGTGCCGACATTCCGCAAGGCAGGCGGCGCGCAAACGCTGTCGAGTTACGGCCTGCCTCCGCTGGATTTCGAGCGCATGGCCGACCGGGCGGTCGCGGACTGGGCACTCAACAATGTCTCCCGATCCCATGTCGACTTTCTCGATGCCCTGCCCGACACCTTCGAGACCGGGGATTATCTGTTCGTGCACGCCGGCATCCGGCCGGGGGTGAAGATCGCGGAGCAAAGGGGGGAGGATCTGCGCTGGATCCGGCACGACTTCCTCGATCATCAGGGCGCCCACCCCCGCATGATCGTCCATGGCCACAGCATTACGGAAGATGTCGACATACGCGACAACCGCATCGGTATCGACACGGGCGCATTTATGACCGGCCGGCTGACGGCGATCGGTATACAGGGGACGGCGCGCTGGTTTCTCCAGACCGACCCGACTGCCTGATCCTTCGCACCAAAGACACTCATTTGCAGCCCCGGGATGGCGGGTGCGTCACGTCCTTTCGTTTCCTAAAGAAGAAAGGACAAATCGCTGCCATCAGGGGGGACATATCGTGCGCGTCCATCATGCGTTGACCCGAGTGTGGCTGGCGCTCTGCCTTGCAGCCATGCCGGTCGCCGTCTTCGCCGCCCCGCAACCGTCGTCCGAGCTCAAGCAGCGTCATAAATTCGACATCCATGTGCAGCCGCTCAGCGGCGCGCTGCGCGAATTGTCGGCGCAATCGGGAGTCCGCATCCTATTCCCGTATGACGAGGTGGCCCACATACGCAGCCGCCGCATCCTGGGATGGCTTTCGACCGAGGAAGCGCTCAACCGCCTGCTGGTGGGTACCAATCTGAAAATGACCCAGGCCGCCGCAGGCGTGATCGCCCTGGCCGTTCCGCCAAAGGGCAGCATCGCCCGGCATGGTGGTGCTCCGCTTCAGTTCGCGCAAGCGGACTTCGCCTTTTCGAGCGATTCAGCGACCTTGGCCCCGGCGCTGGACCCCATAGTGGAATCCACGCCGATCATCGTCACGGGCACGCACCAGACAACCCGCACCGTGGCCGACAGCATGGCGCCGATCGACATATTTTCGGCCCGGGACATGGAGGCGAGCGGGAAGCAATCCCTGCGCGATCTTCTCGGCGCGCTCCTTCCATCAATGACCGTATCCAACAGCGGGGCTGGCGCCAGCTTCGCGGTGAAGACATTGTCGCTGCGCGGTCTGGCCGGAGATCAGCTATTGGTGCTGGTAAACGGCAAGCGACGGCACAATAGCGCCACCCTGTTCATCAACGGCACCACCCAAAATGGTCAGTCGCCCCCCGATCTGGACCTGATCCCGGCGAACATGATCGAGCGGGTCGAGGTGCTGCGCGATGGCGCTTCGGCTCAATATGGGTCGGACGCGATCGCCGGCGTCGTCAACATCATTCTCAAGGGCGACACCCATGGCGGCGCATCGGTATCCAGCGGCGGAACATGGGACGGCGGCGGCGAACAGAGCCGGTTTCAGGCCGACAAGGGCTTCGCCATAGGCCAGGGCGCGGTCCATGTCGCGATCGACGCCAATGTTCAGGATCGCACCATTCGCGGCGGTCCGATCACGTCCAGCCTTTACGCGGCCGGTGATCCGCGGGAAGCGACGGCCGACAGGATGCGCAACAAGCCGGGCCAGCCGCAGGTGACCGGCCTCAACCTGACCTATAACGCTATCATGCCGACCGGTGCTGCCGTCGACATATACAGCCATGGCACATGGTCACGCCGCCATGCGGATGCCTTCCTGACCTATCGCACGCCGGCCAGCGTGTTGAACATCGAGCAGATATATCCCGAAGGCTATATTCCGCACTTTCATGTTTACGATAGTGACGTGCAGCTTGTGGGCGGCATTCGTGGCGAGGGGCCGCTGGCCATCCATTTCGATCTCAGCTCCTCATGGGCGCAGAATCGCAGCAGATATTCCGAGGCCTCTCTCAACGTATCGATGGGCCCGGACAGTCCCACGCGTTTCCATGTCGGAACCGTCCGCACGACGGAGTGGACCACCAATTTCGATATGCAAAAGGATGTTGCCCTGGGCTTTGCCGACCCGCTTTTGCTCGCTCTGGGCGCTGAATATCGCGAAAACAGCTACAAAATTGAGGCAGGCGATCCCGCCTCCTATATCGATGGGGGCTATCGGGCGCCGGTAGGACTGCCTTTCGCGGGTATGCCCCGGATCCCGGGTGCCCAGGGCGTGACCGGCTTCGCGCCGGCAGTGGCCGGGAATTACAGGCGCCACGCCTGGTCCGCCTATCTCAACCTGGAACAACGGGTCGCCCAGGGTTTCGAGCTGGCCTTGGCCGGACGCCACGAGGATTATTCGGATTTCGGCACGACCAACACCTGGAAGGGACAGGCAAGGGCCGAGCCGGTGCGCGGCGTCGCGCTCCGCGGTACGGTCAGCACCGGCTTCCGGGCGCCCTCTCTTCAGCAGCAATATTATGCCTCTTCCAGCACGATCGGCGTGCTGTTCCCCGGCGAGGCGGCGACAAGGCTGGCGCCGGTAAGGGCCTTGCAGGTCAATGATCCCGTCGCGGTCGCGTGGGGGGCGCGGCAACTCAAGCCCGAAAAATCGACCAATATTTCGGCCGGGCTGATCCTGACGCCCTCGCCCGGCCTCAATATCACCGTCGACGCCTATCAAATCCGTATCCGGGACCGCATCCTGCTGAGCGGCGTCCTGACCGGGGGGGCTAACGGGCTGGGAAACCTGCTTGCCGCCGCCGGTCTGGCGCCCGATCAAAGCGGCTTCTATTTCTCCAACGCTGCGACCACACGGACCCGGGGCCTGGACATTGTGGGTACCTATCGCGCCAACCTCGGCGGGATAGGTCGACTGGTCCTGACCCTTTCCGGAAATATCAACCGGACGGTATTCACCCGGCTGGACGTGCCGGATGTGCTGGCCAACATCGGCGTCAGCCTGATCGATCGCGCCCGACAGGGCGATTTTACGAAAGGGACTCCGCGCAACAAGGTCATTGCCAATGCACACTGGCAGCGGGGCAACGCCTCGATCAACGTGCGCGCGACCCGCTATGGCGAAGTGACCCAGGTCGCCGCACGGACGGTTACCGTTAACGGAACGACTTATTATCCGGATGAAACGATCGACCCCAAGGTCATATTTGACCTGGAACTGGACTATGCTCTGGCGCGTGGAGTCAAATTGGCGGCCGGCGCGAACAATCTGTTCAACATTTATCCCACAAGGCTGAGCGACGTTAACCGCGGCACTTCCGGTTTCGCCCTGTACAATGCCTATTCGCCCTACGGCATCAGCGGCGGATATTATTATGGGCGGCTTTCCTTGAGCTTCTGAGCGATCATTGCCAGCCGGAGCTCCGCGCCATCTTCTCGCCAACCGCGTCGACCGGGGCACCATCGATCAGTGATTCCACTGTGTCCATGATTCGCGCGTCGGCCGACGAGGCCCGACGATATGTCGCCGCGTGGTGGCCCGCCCCCGGCAGCGCCTGCTTCACTTGCCAATCCTTGCCCTGCCGACAGGCCACGCCGGCGACAACACCGTCGAAGCTCCGGCACCAGCCGCCGCCCTTCCGCCGGAAGCTGAGGCCGATACGGATCGCCGCATCGTCCTGCGCCGACGCCAATTGCGTGTCCAGCGCATCGGCCAGCGCTCCCTGCGCCACAAGGTTGCCATTGTGAAGGCCGATCGGCCCGGCGTCCGTGCCGGACGAAAAGCGCCCTATGCCGAGCCCCAGGACCAGACTGGCGGCGATCGCCCCGCCTGTCGCCCAACCGCGCCATGCGGGCGCGCGGCGCCGCATTGGCACCATCGTGCTCTCCTGCTCCAGCAGGGCAAGAAACCGCTTGGGCACGGCCTCTTCAGCGACCGGCGCATAATGGCCTGATAATCGGGCGCGGAGGCGACGATGCGTCGCCAGCCGTTCAGCGAGCGCGGGGTCTGCCGCCACCGCGCGTTCCACACGACGCCGGTTGACCTCGTCCAGCTCGCCGTCGACCAGCGCCATCAGCATGGCTTCGTCGATCCCGCTCATGCTGCTTCTCCCATCAATTCGATCAGCGCGCCACGCCCCCTTACAAGGCGGGACGTCAGGGTTCCCATGGGAATGTCCAGCAGGTCAGCCGCCTCCTTGTAGGACAGGCCTTCCACCAGCACGAGCGCTATCGCCTCACGCTGTTCGTCCGGCAGCGACTGCATCGCCCTTTCAACATCCGACAAGTGCATATGCGCTTCAATGTCCCGGTCACCGGCATGTCCGACCTGTGCGCCTGCTTCCTCCGGCGCGAACGTCCTGGCCGCACGCTGGCGGGATCGTGCCTCATCTATCCATAAATTTCGCATGATACGATACATCCAGCTGTCCAGACGCGTTCCCGGCTGCCACTGATCCCGCGCCTTCAGCGCCCGTTCGAGCGTCGCCTGGCAAAGATCGTCGCCATCGGTCCGGTCCCGCGAAAGGCTGGCGGCAAAGCGGCGCAGCCGGGGCAGGATTGCCAACAGGTCGTGCTCGAACGCCATCTCGTCTCCAGTTCAGGTCGGGGATGAAACGAGCCACCCCGCACGTTTCATCCGTTCAGAACAGGCGCGTCGGACATTTTTTTGCCATGGGTCATTTTGCAGGTGAAAGGACGGGTGGAAGCAACATGAAACTGACGTATCCGTGGATGGTTTCCGGTCTCATCCTCTGCGCCCCTGGCGCTCAGGCCCAATTGCTTCCCACGGTCAGCCGCACGGTGCCGGACCTGATCGGTCAGGTTGAAGACACGGTGGATCCCGCCAGGCTCGACCGCCTGTCCCCGGCACGCATTGCCGACCGACTGGTGGCTGCACGCGCACGACGGATCACCGGCCTGGTACGCGCCCATGGCGACCGGATCGAACTGGACGACCGACAGGAGCCCGCACGACGCGGTGTCATCCTGCTGACCGGTGTCGAGGACGCGGCGCTCGAAGCGCTGCGGAGCGCAGGTTACACGATGGAGATCGAAACGGTGGAAGGTCTTGGCCTTCCCGTCGCGCGGATTGCCCTGCCCGCCGGGCGCAACCTCGCCAAAGCAATACGGCAAGTTCGGAAACTGGCGCCGCGCGCGCAGGTCAGCGCCGACAATCTCTATTTTCCCAGCGGCATGCCGCTGCCGATGATCACCGGCGCCATCGGCACAAACCGGCACGTCGAAGGCAAGGCGGCGGGCATGATAGATGGCGGGGTCGCGCGACACCCCGCCTTGCAGGGTGAGATCGAGCAGCGCGGTTTCGCGGCGGGCGCGCCAAGCCCCAGCGCACATGGGACGGCCGTGGCGTCGCTGATCAGCGGCAACGGCATGGTCACCGGCGCCGCGCCTGGCACCCCCCTGCTGGTCGCTGACGTCTTTGGCAATGATCCGGCCGGTGGCGGCGCTTTCGCCATCGTCCGCGCACTTGGCTGGATGGCGGCGCAGCGGGTTTCCGTCGTCACCGTCAGCCTCGCGGGACCATCCAACCCATTGCTCGACGGCGCCATTCGCCTTGCCCGCGACAAAGGCGTGACCGTGGTCGCGGCGGTCGGTAATGACGGTCCCGCCGCTCCGCCAGCCTATCCGGCTTCCTACCCTGGCGTGATCGCCGTCACGGGCATAGATGCACGCGGCAATATCCTGCCAGAAGCCGGTCGTGCGCGCCACGTCGATTACGCCGCGCCGGGCGCCGACATGCAGGCGGCAACCCTGGATGGAAGGAAAGGGCCGGTGCGTGGGACCAGCTTTGCGGCGCCTCTGGTAGCCGGACGCCTCTTCCAGCGCGGCAACCGGTCGGCATTGCAGGAAGAAGCCATTGGCGCACGGCCACCTGTCATTTGCAAAAAATGTACAAATAATGACTGATATTCCGTGCCTTATGTGAATTCTTGGGCGCCTTGGGATTAAAATCACGATCCGCTCCGTTGTCCGGTCATCGCATCGAGACAAATCAAGGAGATGAGCGATGAAAGCGAAGTTCATGTTAGCCGCCGCCTGCCTGACGCTGCTGGGCGGAACCTCCGCCTCGGCCCAGCTTCTTGGTGGCAGCGGTGGCCTGGGAGGCACCATTGGCGGCACCGCAGGCGGCCTGGGCGGATCGCTGGGCGGCACACTGGGCGGCTCTGGCGGCATCGATCGCAGCGTCGACCTGGACAACGGGCGTGTGGGTGCCAGCGGGTCAGGCAATGGCCATGCCAGCGGATCGGCAACGGGCAAGGGAAATAGCGGCCATGCCGGTGCGGCCGGGTCGGCCAATGGCGGGGTCGTAGTGGACACTCTCGGAACAAATGATGCGCGTGGAGCCGCAAGCAATGCGGTGAACACCGCTGGCAACGTGCGTAACCGCGCCGCAGCAACGGCAGGCGCGGCACGCGATCGCGCCGCTACCACAGCAGCCAACGCCCGTGATCGGGCGGAAAACACCGCCGCTGCCGCGCGCAACCGCGCCGCCGACACGGTGAATGGTGCAGCTTCGAAGGCGGCTGACGCAGCCGGTCGCGCTACGGCTGCGGCAGATACCGCAGGGACGGTGAGCGCGACCGGCCAGCTGTCTGGCGAAGGATCGGCATCGGCCGGCGCGTCCTCTCCGGACCCGACGCACCGCTGACCCCCGATGGAGCGCCGCGTCAGAGCCGTTCCCGTTTGACTTTCATCAAGGCCGGCGATCCTCGTTTCGGATCGCTGGCCTTCTTCTGTGCTGGTTTATGCCGCTTCGGTCACCATTGCGCGCGCACGGTCTGTTGCGCTCCGTGTATCACCGGCCAGCTTCTTCACCTCCGCGGCGACGACGGCGAAGCCCCGCCCTGCCTCACCGGCGCGGGCCGCCTCGATGCTGGCATTCAGAGCCAGCAAGTTGGTCTGGTTCGCAATCAGGCCGATTGCGTTGACGATGTCGGACAAGCCGTTCACCGTGCTGCGCAATTCCGCCCGCAAAGTCTGGGACGACGTGGTGTCAGTGGCGATCTTCAGGATACGCTCGACCTTCCCATCCTCCCCGAAAACCGGATTATAGGTGGCCTGCAACCACACGGATCGGCCGCCCTTGCCCATTCGTTGATATTCGCCCGTGTCGAAATCGCCCTTGCTGAGCTTGCGCCAGAAATCGGCATAGACTGCGGTTTCCGCATATCCCGGCTCGCAGAAAATGCGATGGTGGCGGCCGACCACTTCATCCAGCCCATACCCCATGGTGCGCAAAAACTGATCGTTGGCCCACAGCACCACGCCGCTCGGATCAAATTCGATCACCGCCTGTGAACGACATATTGCCTCCCACGCGGCTTCGTGGCTGTGTACCGCTTGCACCATTTCATGTCCTTCTTTTGCAGCCGCGATAAAGGATAAATGGTAAAGTGAAGTTTAACTGAATTATGTAATTTACGTATTCCATTTTGGCAGCGACGCAAAAACCGGCGGCCCGTTAGGACCGCCGGCTTTTTCACCCCCCGAAAAGCGGCTGGCTCAGGCCACCTTGGCCTGCGTCTCTTCCATTTCCTCAGGATCGCGCAACACGTAGCCACGGCCCCAGACAGTCTCGATATAATTGTCACCTCCGCATGCCAGCGCCAGCTTCTTGCGCAGCTTGCAGATGAAGACGTCGATGATCTTCAGTTCGGGTTCGTCCATGCCGCCATAGAGATGGTTGAGGAACATCTCCTTGGTCAGCGTCGTGCCCTTGCGGAGCGACAGAAGCTCCAGCATCGCATATTCCTTGCCGGTCAAATGGACGCGGTTGCCGTCCACTTCCACGGTCTTGGCGTCCAGGTTGACCGACAGCTTGCCGGTGCGGATGACCGATTGTGAATGCCCCTTGGACCGGCGGACCACCGCGTGGATGCGAGCGATCAGTTCCTCGCGATGAAACGGCTTGGTCACATAGTCGTCGGCGCCGAAGCCGAAGGAACGGACCTTGCTGTCCATCTCGGCAATGCCGGACAGGATCAGGACCGGCGTCTGCACCTTGGCCGCGCGCAGCTTCTTCAGCACGTCGTAGCCGTGCATGTCGGGCAGGTTCAGGTCCAGGCATATGATGTCGTAATCATACAGCTTGCCGAGGTCCAAACCCTCCTCGCCAAGATCGGTCGTATAGACGTTGAAGCCTTCGGTCGTGAGCATAAGCTCGATCGCCTTGGCGGTGGTCGGTTCGTCCTCGATCAGCAGCACGCGCATGTGAAGCCCCTTTGTGTCGCAGTCCCGTTCACCCCACCAGAACGGCTTTCGCGGTAATTCATTAACCAAAAAACTTCTGAAGGACAAAGGTTAATTTTTTGCTAACCCGCATAACTCCACGAGTCGGCAAATTTGAATCAGTTTGCGCTGGGTTGGAGCTAAAACGATTCAAATGGAGTCAAGATAGATTCACCTGCGCAACAAAATCAGCAGCCATGATGCCGCGTCAGAAAATCCAGCAGCGCCTCGACACGTGTCGGACGCAGGCGCGACGGCGGCGTGACGAGATGCAGGCCGAAGGGCGGTGGCCGCCAATCCGTCAATATCTCCTCGACTTCGCCCGCGGCCAGAGCATCGCCGACGATGAAATCCGGCAGGCGCGCGATACCGACGCCCAGGCGCAACGCGGGCAGCATCGCCTCTCCGCTGTTGACGGAAATGCGGCTGCGGACCTGAACGGCGACGCTTTGATTCCCGGGGCCCGAAAAGCGCCAGATGTCGGGCGTCGCAACATTTGTGTAGCATAGGCAGTCGTGCGTGCTCAGGTCGGCCGGGTGCGACGGACGCCCGCGCTCCGCCAGATAGGATGGCGATGCGACCACATGAAGGTTGACGTCGGCCAGCCGTCTGGCGCGCAGCGAACTGTCTGGCATGTCGGCAATCCGGATGGTCGCGTCCAGCCCGCGCTCGACTATGTCGATATGCTCGTCGGTCAGGTGCAGGTCGACATCGACCTGCGGATGATCGCGGGTAAATTGCGCCACCAGTGGCGCGACACGCAACAGGCCAAAGGTCATGGGCGCGCCCAGCCGCACGATGCCCGACAGCGCGTCCGTCTCGTCGCGAGCCGCTTCCTCGGCGGCTTCCCCCTCCGCAAGGATGCGCCGGGCATGGTCCGCGAGCCTTTTCCCGCTTTCTGTCAGCGCCAGACGACGGCTGGTGCGATTGAACAGGCTGGTATCCAGATGTTGCTCCAGCCGCGTCACAGCCTTGGACACCGTTGCCTTGGACAGGCTGAGAGCCTTGGCCGCCTCGGTGAAACTGCGGTGCTCGACCACCGCCGCGAACATGGCCCATGCTTCGAAATCGGGTAGCCGCATATAGAAACAATCCGTTTCAATGCTGTTTATTTCGGAAACGATGATGAGCGCTACATAGGGGGAAAGCAAGCCGGAACATGCCGGCTTTCAACGAAAGGCAAAGCTATGACCACCACCAGCGCGAGCCGCATCGAACGCCGCCCTTTCGCGTCGCTGGGCCATGCCGACCATGGCTGGCTGAATGCGCGCCATCATTTTTCCTTCGCCGACTATCATGACGACGATCGCATGCACTGGGGCGCCATCCGCGTCTGGAACGATGACGAGATCGGCGCACGTAGCGGCTTTCCGCCGCATCCCCACGCCGACATGGAAATCATCACCTATGTCCGCACCGGCGCGATCACCCATCAGGACAGCCTGGGCAACAGGGGCCGCACTGCGGCCGGCGACGTTCAGGTGATGTCGGCGGGCACCGGCATTCGCCACGCGGAATATAATCTGGAGGACGAAACCACCACATTGTTCCAGATCTGGATCATACCGCGCACCCGCGGCGGACAGCCGAGTTGGGGTGCCAAGCCTTTTCCCAAGGGCGACCGTTCCGGCAAGCTGGTGATACTGGCCAGTGGCCATGATGAGGATATCGATGCGCTTCGGATCCGGGCGGATGCCCGCTTGATGGGGGGCACGATAAAGGCCGGCCAGAGCGTCACCTATGACAGCGCGGCAGGCCGCCACCTCTATCTGGTGCCGGCGACCGGCCGCGTCGAGATTGAGGGCCAGACCTTCGAGGCCCGCGACGGTGCCGCGATCATCGGCGGCCAGCCTATCACGATAACCGCTCTGGAGGACGCAGAAATCGTCCTGGTGGATTCCCAATAGGCGCGCAACCCGGCGCGCCCGGCCGTCCGCGCATCCCCTCCCCCTTCCCGCGCGGACGGCCGTTTGACGTAAAGACTTAAGGAGACTGCAATGGCTAAGGTTCTGGTGCTCTATTATTCGTCCTATGGTCATATCGAGACGATGGCCAAGGCAGTGGCCGAAGGCGCCGCTGCCGCCGGGGCGCATGTCGACATTAAGCGGGTGCCCGAAACGGCCCCGCTTGAGGTCGCGAAGAATGCGCATTTCAAGCTGGATCAGGATGCGCCGGTGGCTGCCGTCGCGGATCTTGCCGATTATGATGCGATCGTCATCGGCACCGGAACGCGCTTCGGCCGGATGTCCAGCCAGATGGCGGCCTTCCTCGATCAAGCCGGCGGCCTGTGGGCCCGCGGCGCGCTGAACGGCAAGGTTGGAGGTGCCTTCACCTCGACCGCATCGCAGCATGGCGGACAGGAGGTGACGCTCTTTTCGATCATCACCAACCTCCTGCATTTCGGCATGACCATCGTCGGTCTGGATTATGGGTTCGCCGGACAGATGGGCGTCGACAAAGTGCGCGGGGGATCGCCTTATGGCGCCACGACCCTGGCCGACAGCGACGGCAGCCGCAGCCCTAGCGAGGAGGAACTGGACGGCGCGCGCTATCAGGGGCGCCGTATCGCCGAAACAGCGATGAAATTGCACGGCTGACCGGCCGCCGCGACGTCTGTACAAGGTGGGATGACAGGAGCCTTTCGGTCGCATGGAGGCTTGGATAAATCCGCAGGAGGCTGGCGCCACGGGACTGCGCGCCAGCCTCTTTTTTGGCTAACGACCTTGTAACCGTGGGTGTTCAGAAAATGACAGGTCCGTCGCGATAGGCGCTTGATGGGGCGCAAGGAGTTATGACCACATGGGTATCGCCATCAACGGCTCGGGTGCTTCCAGCGCCTGGGGGCAGATCAAGAAGATCGCGGAAAGCACGATAACGTCCCTGACCACGACTTCGCCCGCCACGACGACCGAGCCGGCGGCGACCTCGCCCGCCACGACGACCGAACCGTCTTCGGCGACCTCGGCGACGGGCAGCGTCACGACGGTCGTTGCAAGCGAACCAGCGTCGTCATCCGCACCGTTGACGTATGCCGCTCCGGCGAGCAGCGCAACACCAACGGCTGCGGTGACGCCCGGCGCATCCTTGACCGACCGGTTGACGGACTCCGGCTATTATTCCGCGCCGGAAAGCGCCACCGTGGCCGATCCCGTGGCGACCGCCCAAAAGGACGACGATGCCGGCCTGACGCAGGCACAGATCATCGCGCAGGCCGCCTATTCCCTGGTCGCGCGCGCTGGCGAGGATGATCGCCTCTCTCTTATCCAGAACGGCTAGAGCAGCCACCGCTTTAGCGGTGGCGACAGCCCGATGAGCCTTTCGATCGCAAAGGGCACGACCAGTGCCAGCGCGAACAGGCAGACCTTGGGCAGATAGGGCGTGAGATAGTGAATCACCGCGACGTGCAGGTACATGATGACCAACGCGGCACGGCCCAGCATCGCAAACGCACCCCCTACCGGAACCAGGCGTATCGACAGGGCGAAGATCAGCACCGAAGTTCCGATCGCACCGGCAATCGACAGGAGCGGCCAGCCATAATCGGCAGCTTTCATGTTGAGCGTCGGGAAAATCCCGCTCAATCCGGCCATGGCTAACGCTGCGGCCGGAATCGCCATCCATCGCCGCCAGGCCATCTGTCCCCCGGCCTTGCCCACCCATAGCAGGCAAAAGGCCATGGGCACGCTCAGCAGGCCCAGCGGCGACGCCGTGGTCCACCGGCCCAGGATGTAGGCAACGCCCAGAACCGGCGGAATGACCAGTGCCCAATGCAATTGGAAAGGCGACGGCCAGCGCGCAAGCGCCATGTTGAACAGGACGCGCGCCACCATCAGGCAGGGAACGAACCAGAAAATCGTGAAGGGGCCGCGGAGCCAGAATCCGCCGAGCAGGATAGGCGCAAGGTCTTCCGGCCAATCATTGAAGATCGGCATATGTCCCTTCATCCGTTCCACGACCTGATCGATCAGGATGAGCAGGAGCAGAAACACGGCATAGGGGCGCATCTGCCCTGCGAACTGTCGCGTCGTGAATGCAGCGACCGGTTGCGGGCGCGACAACATGCCCGACAGCAGGAAGAAAAGCGGCATGTGAAAACTGTACATGGCGTCGCGAAAGGCGCCGCGCGTCCACACATGCCCCGCGACCACCGCAAGGATGCCGATGCCACGCGCGACATCGACCCAGTTCAGCCGCCTGTCCGCCGCCTTCTCGCTCTGCCCCTTGTTGTCCATCGGCTCCACGGACTATAGCAGGCGCCGCGCACGTCAATTCTCAGCGTTCCTGCCCGATCGGAAATTTCTTGGCCCTTTTGACCGACCATGTGCTGTTTCTGGATGGCGAGGCCATCATCATCGACAAGCCCGCCGGCCTGCCGGTAGACGCCCCGCGCGACGGATCGATGAGCCTGGAAAACCATCTCGCCTCCCTGACCTTCGGATTTCAGCGCTGGCCGCTCCCCGTGCACCGGCTGGACCGGGACACCAGCGGATGCCTGCTGCTCGCACGCAATCCCAAGGCGCACAAGCGTTTCGCGGCCGCATTCGAGGCGGGGACGGTCGTCAAGCGCTATGTCGCGGTAATCGACGGCATACCGCAAGATGATAGCGGCACGATCGCCCTGTCGCTGGCAAAGATCAGCAGCCCGGCGAAGGGTTGGCGGATGATCCCGGCCAAGGCGGGAAAGCCGGCCGTCACGCACTGGCGAAAGCTGGCGGAAAAGGATGGCCGGGCGCTTGTGGCGTTCACCCCCGAAACGGGGCGCACGCACCAGATCCGGGTCCACGCCGAACATGGGCTGGGCTTCGGCATATTGGGCGATCCCGTCTATGGCAACGGCATCGGCCCCATGTTGCTGCACAGTCGCTTCCTGAGCGTGCCACGCGGCGGCAAGCCTGCCGCGGAGGCGGCTGCTCCGCTACCCGAAACATTCGCTGCTGCCGGATTTGGCGCTGACAATCTCGACGATGCCTCCCTTTGATATTCCCGAGGACGCGCTGGAGGAGCGCTTCGTCACCGGGGGTGGCCCGGGCGGGCAGAATGTGAACAAGGTGGCGACGACTGTACAACTGCGCGTCAACCTTTTCCGGCTGAGCCTGCCGCTGCACGCCTATCGCAAGATCAGGGAACTGGCCGGATCGCGACTGACCTCCGCCAACGAGATACTGATCCAGGCCAACCGCTTCCGCACGCAGGATGCGAACCGCCAGGATGCGCGCGAACGACTGGCCGAAATGATCGCCAGGGCGCATGAGCGCGACGCACGCCGTATCGCCACCAGGCCCGGCAAGGCCGCCAAGGCCCGGCGCGTCGATGCCAAGAAGGCACGCAGCAATGTGAAGCAGGGGCGCGGCAAGGTGAAGCTGGACTGAGATGGCTGCGGGGGGACAGCAGGAAACGGTCGAAGACGGCGCGGTGCGTGGCTGGGTGACGCGCGCCGGACTGACCCTGCCGGTCGCGCTCGGTGTCCTGCTGGCCATCGGCCTGATCGGCAATCTGCTGGGGCCGGTCAACGACAGGCGGCAGTTCAGCGGGTTCCTCTTCCTGCGGCAGGATTTGCTTCCGGCGCTGGCGATCATCCTCATGCTGCGGTTCACGCTGAAACCCGTGGACGGCGCCCCGGTCCGCGGACGACCCGGTCCGATACAACGGCCATGGCTGGTCGCCCTGGCCTTGGCCCTCGCCTGTTGGGCCGGGCATCGCTGGCTGCTGCTGGGCTACGACATGACACGCGACGAGCAAATGGCGACATTCGACGCCGCGATCTTCGCGCAAGGCCGCCTGTTCTGGCCGGTCGCGCCCGCCTGGCGCAATATGGCCGAAGCGCTGAACCAGTTTTTCATATTGCCGGTCGCGGATCGCCAAAACTGGGTTTCAGCCTATCTGCCCGTCAACGCCGCTACGCATGCCGCCCTGGGCCTGCTGGGCGTCGGCGAACTGGCGAGCCCGCTCTTCACCGCCATCGGCGCACTGGCGCTGTGGCGGATCGCCGAGCGGCTGTGGCCCGGCGACATCATGGCGCGAACGGTGGCGCTGCTGCTCTACGCGGGCTCGTCGCAGGTCGTGATCCAGGGGATGACAGCCCATGCGATGGCCGGTCATCTGGCACTCAACATGGTCTGGCTGTGGCTGTTCCTGCGGGGCGGATGGAGCCACGCGGGGGCGATCACGGTCGGGTTTCTCGCCACCGGGCTGCACCAGCCGCTGTTCCATCCGCTGTTCGTCTTTCCCATCCTGCTGACGCTGCCGCTGCAACGGCGCTGGCCCCTGACACTCGTCTATGGCGCATCCTATCTGGCCATCGGGCTATTCTGGCTGTCCTGGCCGGGCATGATAGCGACCATGGCGGGCGGACCGCTCGCCAGCCTGTCGGGCACGGGCGACCGGATCAGCTATCTCGATCGCGTCGCGTTCATGCTCCGCGACCTGGGGCCCGTCAGCCTGTGGCTGATGGCGATCAACCTGCTGCGTTTCATCGTCTGGCAGCACCTGCTGCTGCTGCCGCTGGCAGCGGCGGCCATCGGCCTGGCCTGGCGCCGGCCCTTGGTGCGGCCGCTGTCGGCTGGTGTGGCGCTGCACATCCTGTGCGTCGGGTTGCTGCTCGCCTATCAGGGGCATGGATGGGGCTATCGCTACCTTCACGGCGTGATCGGCAGCCTGTGCCTGCTGGGCGTCGAAGGCTGGCGCATGGTGTACCGCCATTGGCCCTCTTCTCGGCTGTGGGCATGGGGCAACGCCGCTACCTTCCTGCTCGTCGTGCCCGCGCACATGGCGATGGCAGCATGGCTGACCTGGCCCTATGCGCGTACCTCTGGCGCCATCGACGCGCTTGATGCGCCCGTTGCCATCGTCGACGATGGCGCGGTGGCGTTCGGCGCCGATCTGGTCCACAACCGGCCCGACCTGACCAACCGGCCGATCCGCCTGCTCGCGGGCCAGTTGACGGTGGAACAGGCGCGCGCACTCTGTCTCGATGGGCCGGTCGCCTTCGTCGATATAGGATCAATGCGATCGATCCGGGATCGCATCGATGCCGAACCGGGCGATGAACGCCATTTTCACGCCTTGCAGGCCGCTTGCAGGAAAGTCCGCCCCTGATGCGCGTCTGTATCGTCTACGACTGCCTGTTTCCCTGGACGATCGGCGGTGCCGAGCGGTGGTATCGCGCGCTGGCCGAGCGGCTGGCGGCGGACGGGCACCAGGTCACCTACCTGACCATGACGCAATGGGAAGAGGGTTCGCCGCCGGAGATCGCGGGCGTGACCATCGTCCCGGTCGCGCCTCGCGCCGCATTATACGAGGACGGCAAGCGGCGGATCGCTCCCCCCTTACGCTTCGGCATCGGCATATTGCTCCATTTGGCCCGGCACGGCCGCACCTATGACGTCGTGCACCTCTGTTCCTTCCCTTATTTCGCCCTGCTGGCCGCCGGGCTGCTCCGACCGCTGCACGGCTATCGCATCATTTGCGACTGGTTCGAGATATGGAGCCGCGATTATTGGCGCGATTATCTTGGGCGCCTAGGCTGGGTGGGCGCCACCATCCAGTGGATGTGCGCGCGTGTCCGGCAGCGCGCCCATGTATTCAGCCGCCTGCACGAGGGACGGCTGCGCGCGCTGGGTCTCAACGGGACGATCGACTATCTGCCCGGGCTGGCCCAGATGCCGCCGCATGCCGAACCGCTCGCCGCAAAGGATCCGCCGACCATCCTCTATGCGGGAAGGATGATCGAGGAGAAGCGCATATCGCTGCTGGTCGATGCCATCGCCATCGCGCGCCGCTCCGCGCCGCGGATCCAAGCCGTCCTCTTCGGCAACGGCCCGGACAGGCCACGGATCGAGGCACGTATCGCAAAGCATGGGCTGACCGACAGCATCGCCCTGCCCGGTTTCGTCGAAGGCGATGTGCTGGAACAGGCGATGCGCCAGGCGCTTTGTATCGTGCAGCCTTCCGAGCGTGAGGGCTATGGGCTGGTCGTGGTGGAAGCCTCGGCACGCGGCGTGCCCGCAATCGTGGCGACGGCCCCGGACAATGCAGCGGTCGAACTGGTCGAGCCTGGCCGCAACGGCTTCATTGCCGATCCACCCACCGCGCAGGCGCTGGCCGACGCCCTGCTGGCCGCACTGGGGGCGGGCGACGCGCTTCGCACCTCGACGGTGGACTGGTATGCCGACAATGCAGAGCGCCTTTCGGTCGAAAGCTCGCTCCGCGCGGTATCGGTCAGCTATTCCGGCTGAACCGCGATGATCCGCAGCGCGCTGGGCCGCCCGGTCAGTTTCTCGGCCAGCCATTGCAGTGGCCGCAGCGCAACGCCGATCAGGAAGAAGATACCCGAATAGGGCCGCCCGAAGCGATTGGCGATCGAATGGCCCATGGTCGCAGCGCAGACATCTTCCTGCGCCAGGATGGCGAGCCCCTGCGCTTCCACGAGCGCGCGCAGGCTGCGGCGGGAAAAATGAACACGGTGGAAGGGCAGATACCAGTTCTCGCAATCGGCCCCGAACCATGGCGTCCAGATGCAATCGACGTTGGGCACCTCCACGACCAGCCTTCCGCCCGGCGCCAGCAAGGCGGTCAGGCGCCCGATGAAGCGATGGGGATCGTCGTCATGCTCCAGCGCGTGGAAGCACAGGACAAGGTCAGCCTTCCCGGCAAGATCGGACAGGGCGGCGAAGGAGGCATAACGTGCCCGTTCCATCGGTTCGGGCGGATCGTCGAAGAAGTCGAGACCGATGACGTCGGCACCGGGTCGCAGTGCATCGGCCATGCATCGGGTTATCAGCCCGTTGCCGCAGGCGAAATCCACCACGATCCGCGGGCGCCCGCCGGCCTGGCGCAGCAAGTGCTTCGCCAGCCGGTCGAAGGCGGTGCGTTTGATCCAGCGCGCCAGCGGGGAATCGCCCCGCTGGAAATCCTGGCTTTCGCGTCCTTCATAGAGAGCGGCGACATCATCCATGGCCGGCCGCGTGACGCCGTGGCCGCACGTGCCGCAGCGATATACGTCGATTCGCCCGCCGCCGCGCCCCGGCACGTCCGTCGACAATCGGGGCCTGGCATCGAACCGGCAGCCCGCCGCCCCGCCCGACGGACATTGGGCATAAGGTGCCAGTCCCAGAGCGCTCATGTCAGGAACGGGATTGGTCGACAATGGCCGGGTCCATGGCAAAGCTCCAGATACGATGCACCAGGAAATTAGTCGGCGCCATGATGGCGGCAACGATCAGGTTCGACCAGTAATATGGCAGGCCCAGCCTGACCAGCGCCCATGTCAGCAGCATCACCACACCCAGATTGGCGAGCACGCCCAAGGCATAGCGCATCATCTCTCCGCCCGTCATGCTGCCGTCCTTGCGGAAGGTCCATTGGCGGTTGAGCAGGAAGGCAACAAGCGTCATCCCCAGCGTGCACAGCACGATCGACAGCAGATAATGGAAATGCAGTATTTCCGTCAGCGCGACGACGATCAGGTTGTTCAGCAGCACCATCAGCGCGCCGACAATGCAGAAACGCAGGCCTTCGCCCGCCAGCCTGCGCCAGTCGCGCCGCGTCACGGATCAGGCGCCGGGCAGCCGGACAGGCTGCCTGTTGCCGACGAACCGCGCGTCATGGCCCGCCATGATGGCAAGGAGGAAGCCGCCGAACACGGTCTGAGCGCCGGTTGCACCCAGCACGCCGGCAAGGACCAGCGGCATCGGGTTGGGCAGCGCGACGAAGCCGTGCGCCGACCAGTACCAGCCGGTGATCGCGAAGATCGCAGCCGATGAAAGCATTTCGAGCGCACCGATCGCCAGCATGGTTTCCAGATTGAACAGGCGGCCCATGCGTCCGACCATGGGACGCAGGCGGCGATAGCCCGATGTCACGCCATGAAGATGGCCCGCAACCGCCATGAGCAAGGCGAGATGTCCCGTGGTAAAAAGGAAGCCGCTGGCGATGGACCAGCTCACGCCGAACGGTGTTTCGCCGTGGAAAATCTTGAGCCAGAAGCCGATGGCGACCGCAAGGACCAGCGCGGAAAGCCCCATCGCCAGTGCCGCGGGCACACCGAAAACCCAGGTAGGGCTTAGCATCAGCAGATAGCGCAGGTGCCGCCAGCCGTCGCGCCAGGGGCGCAGGTGGGGCGCGCGATCGCGCAGGTCGACAGAAAGCGTGGCGGGAACCTCGGTGATGCGAAAGCGGCGCAGGCTGGCCTTGATGACCATTTCGCTCGCGAATTCCATGCCGCTGCCCGAAAGGCCGAGCGAGGCGAAGCAGTCGCGCGTGATCGCGCGCAGTCCGCAATGGGCATCGCTGATTCCCGAACGGAAAAAAAGGTTGAGAATGCCGGTCAGGAGCGGATTGCCGATATAGCGGTTCTTCCAAGGCATGGCGCCCGGCGCGATACCGCCCCTGAAGCGCGACCCCATGCATAGGTCCGCGCCGGCCAGCAGTTCGCCGATCATCGCAACGCCATCGGTAAAATCATAGCTGCCGTCCGCGTCGCCCATCATCAGATAGCGACCCCAGGCACCTTCGCATCCGCCGATCAGCGCCGCACCATAGCCGCGCGCGGCGACCGGAACGACGCGGGCCCCGAGGTCGGTCGCGATCTGTTGGCTGCCGTCGGTCGATCCGTTGTCCGCGATCACGATCTCGCCGAACAGGCCGTAATCCGCCTCGATCCTGTCCAGCGCGCGCCGGGCGTTGGCGATGCAATGCGGCAGGCTGATCGCTTCATCGAGGCACGGCATGATGATCGAGACGTCCACCGCGCGGGCGTCGCCCTGCAACTGGGACAGGTTGTGCGTGGAATCCAGAAACATCAACACCCCCGACGACAGGTCATGACCCGGCGATAAGGGCTTTTGGTTAATGCTTCCTTTCGCCCTCTGGCCGGCGTCGGGCGAAGCGCCTACATGGGGCGTCATGTACGACTTCGCTCCCGCCGATACCGCCGACAAGGCGACCCTGTACAGCGACCTGCTGGCCGCTGCCGACGCGCTGACCCGCGACGAGCCGGACCCGGTCGCGAACATGGCCAATCTTGCCGCCCTGATCTGGCAATTCCTCCCCGATCTCAACTGGTCGGGCTTTTACCGCATGGTGGATGACGAACTGGTCCTCGGGCCGTTCCAGGGCAAGCCAGCCTGCATCCGCATACCACTTGGTCGGGGTGTGTGCGGTGCCGCAGCGGCGAGCGAACAGACTCTCCTGGTCGCCGATGTCCACGCCTTTCCCGGCCACATCGCCTGCGACGCGGCGAGCGCATCCGAAATCGTCGTGCCGATCCGCCATGACGGCCGCCTGATCGGCGTGCTGGACCTCGACAGCCCGCGCACCGCCCGGTTCGACGCGCAGGACGCGCAAGGGCTGGAAATGCTCGTCGCGCAGATCGCCGGGCGCATAGCAGGCCCCTGATCCGGCCCGTTTCGGGACAGCGTCGGTCGCTGATTCGATGGAACGGTGCGGATAGACATGCTAAACTTCGCGTTAGCATTTGGACGCCGGCTCGCGGCCGCGTGTCCTTGGCCAACAGGGAGATTGACGATGCGCCTGCCCCAACTGCTTCTGCTCGGTGCCGGACTGGCACTTGCGGGCGCGGCCCAGCCGGCATTGGCCGGCGGCAAGTCGGGCATGCACATGCCCCGCCCCGGCATGGGCTGGCAGCAGGGCGGACATCGCTGGGGTCCCCGGCATAGTGGCCGCTGGTATGCCGGATGGCGCGCGCCGGGCGGCTGGTCCGCCTATCGTCGTCCCGTACGTGGCTACATATTGCCGCGCTACTGGATCGCGCCCAGCTTCTATATTTCCAACTACGGTGCCTACGGCCTGCCTGCGCCTGCCACGGGCTATGGCTGGTCGCGCTATTATGACGACGCCGTGATGACCGACCGCTACGGCCGGGTCTATGATTATCGCGGGGACATCGACTGGGATCGTTACGAAGGCGGATATGGCCCGGACGAGGCGCGTGACGGCTACTATGCCGACGCTCCCCGTCGCGACAACGGCCTGGGCGGCGCGGCCATCGGTGCGGTCGTCGGCGGCGTTGCCGGTAATCGCATCGCCGGACGCGGCAACCGGACCGAAGGTACGCTGATCGGCGCAGGCGTCGGTGCGCTGGCCGGAATGGCAATCGACAAGGCGGAAGACGGCCCGCACCACGCTGCGCCGCCGCCACGCCGGCCGGGTGCCGGCTATGACTATGGCTACGGCTATGGCGACGACACGGTTACCAGCGCCAACGAATATGAAGGACGCTGGACCGGCACCTGGACCACCGACGACGGGAAGAAGGTCAGCGGGACTTATGAAGGACGCTTCGAAGGCGATGTGCGCGGTGCGGGCGTCGACTATTACGCGCCGCCTTACGCCGCCGGACCGCACTGGTCCCACGGCCCTGCGCCGATCGTGACTCAGGGCGGCGGCTATATTTCCGGCGGCTATTATTATCCTGCGCCGATAGTCACTACCGTGACCGTTCAGCCGGCGACCAGCACGACAACCACGACCACCTATGTCTCGGAAAGGGTCGTAAGCCGCCGGCCCGCGCGCCGGTCGCGCGCTGCCTGCCGCTGCAAGTAACATCTCCTGCCGGCCCGTGGCGCGTGTCGCTACCGGCCGGCACCGCGACCAACTTACCGCCGCTCCGGGACGAGCGCCGACCTATTTGCGGCTATTTGCGGAAGATGCTGGCCAACTCTATCGGCAGCGGCGTATCTGCCCTGCTGACGACATCGTAGATGGCCGCGCTCCGGTCGCCCGGTTCGAACCGCTGCCATCCATTCCGGGTAAGACGTTCCAACGGGCGATAACGAATCTTGTATTGCATCCGCTGCGATCCATCGACCCAGTAGCCCAGATAGACATAAGGCAGCCCTGCGCGCGCGGCGCGCAGGATATGGTCCATGATGATGAAATTGCCCAGCCCCTGCCGGTTCGGCAGTTCCGTCTCGAAAAAGCTGTAGATCATCGACAGGCCGTCACCCTGCCGGTCCGTCAGGCATGCGCCGACCAGCCGCCCGACCCGCCCGTCAATGCCGGGTTCGCGATATTCCACGATATGGCTGTCGACGGGCGTCTGTTCGACCATGTCGGCGAAATCCATCTCGTCCATCTCGGTCATGCCGCCACCGGGATGACGTGCCGTAAGATAGCGTTGCAACAGGGCGAACTGCTCTTCCGTCGACCAGGGCTTGCACGCCGTAACGATCAGATCCTCGTTGCGGCGCAGCAATTTGCGCTGCGTCGCGTTGGGTTGAAATTCGTCCGCCACGACGCGTACCGACACGCAGGCGGAGCAATCCGCGCAGCTGGGCCGATAGGCGACGTTCTGGCTTCGGCGAAAACCGATGCGGCCCAGCGCGTCGTTCAGTTCCGACGCATTGTCGCCGCTCAGTTCGGTGAATACCTTGCGCTCCTGCTTCCCTGGCAGATAGGGGCAAGGCGACGGGTTGGTTACGAAGAAGCGGGGAAAGCGGAAGGGTGCCGTCACGCTGGCTTCTCCGGTTCGACGCTGCTGCCTGGACGAGTCATGGCGGGACTATGGCGCCGACGCGTGCACGTGAAAAGGGCGTTTACCACGAAAAGTAACGCCTCGACAGCATGTCAGCCAACCTCGATCGGCGCGACCTCATAACCCGCTTCGCGCAGGGCGGCGATCAGACGTTGCAAGTGGTCGCGATCGCGCGTTTCGCATTCCACGTCCAGCGTCAGGCCCTTGGCCGGCAGGTTGGTGAAAATGCGCTGATGCGCGAGTTCCAGGATATTGACAGCCTCCTGATCGAAGATCCGCGCGACGTGAAACAGCGCGCCCGGGCGGTCCTGAAGGATGATCCGCAACCGCGCGAGCCGCCCGGACCGGGCCAGGTCGCGCAGCAACACATTGGCGAGCAGCCGCGTGTCGATATTGCCCCCCGTCAGGACCAGCCCGACCTTCCGGCCCACGAACTGCCCGCGATAACTGAGCAGCGCGGCAAGACCCGCCGCACCGGCACCTTCGACAACCGTTTTCTCGATCTGGAGCAGAAGGCTGAGTGCTTCCTCCAGCCGCCGTTCGGTGACCAGCAGCACGTCATCGGCCAGACGGTCGACAAAGCGCCGGGTCAGTTCTCCCGGCTGCTTGACGGCAATGCCCTCTGCCAGCGTATCGCCGTCGCAGGCCAGGTCCGCGCCTTTGATATAGTCGTACATCGACGGATAGAGTTCGGCCTGCACACCCACCAGCCTGATGTCCGGCTTCATCGCGCGCGCGGCCGTCGCCATGCCGGAAAACAGGCCACCTCCTCCGATAGGCACGATCAGCGTGTCGATCTCGGGCGCGTCCTCCAGCATCTCAAGCGCCACCGTCCCCTGTCCGGCGATGATGTCGGGCTCGTCGAAGGGATGGATGAAGGTCAGCCCCTGCTCCACCTCCAGCTTGCGGGCATGGGCATAGGCATCGTCGAACTTCTCGCCATGCTGGACGACGGTCGCGCCATGTCCCTGCGTCTGCGTAATCTTGATGATCGGCGTAGTTTCCGGCATCACGATGGTGACGGGCACGCCCAGCCGCTTGCCGTGGTAGGCAAGGCCCTGCGCATGATTTCCGGCCGACGCGGCGATCACGCCCTTCGCACGCGAATCCGCGTCGAGCTGCAACAGCCGGTTCAGCGCCCCGCGTTCCTTGTAAGCCGCGGTGAACTGAAGATTTTCGAACTTCAGATAGACCTTGCAGCCCAGCATGTCCGAAAAGGTCTGGCTGATCAGCGTCGGCGTTTTGACGACCGAGCCCGCGATCCGGGTGCGCGCGGCCAATATGTCATCGACGGTTACCGGCAGAGGCAGGGCATTTTCCAGGCTTTCGAGCGTATTCATGGGCAGCCCCGTAAACGAAAATTGCCGGCGAAGAAACTGGCACTCGCCAAAAACTAGCCCTATGGCGAAGACGGACGCACTATCTGAACGAGGCTTATGGCGAACATCGCATTTATCGGCCTGGGGGTTATGGGTGGCCCGATGGCCGGCCATCTTGCCAAGGCGGGGCATCGGCTGACGGTCTACAATCGTTCCATCGGCAAGGCCAAGAGCTGGGCTGAAGCCTTCGGCGGCGAAGTCGCGATCAGCCCGGCCAAGGCGGCCGAAGATGCGGAGATCGTGATCAGTTGCGTAGGCACTGACGACGACCTGTCGCAGGTGACGCTGGGGCGCGAAGGCGCGTTTCGGTCTATGCAACCGGGTAGCCTGTTTATCGACCATACGACGGTATCGGCCAGGATCGCACGCCAGTTGTTCGTGGAGGGCGAAGGCCGCGGCATTCACAGTGTCGATGCACCGGTTTCGGGCGGACAGGCGGGGGCCGAAAACGGCCGCCTTTCGATCATGTGCGGCGGCAGCGAACCGGCCGTGGAGGCAGCCCGGATCGTGATGCAGGCCTATGCCGCGCGGATCGTGCATGTCGGCGGCGCGGGCGCGGGTCAGACCACGAAGATGGTGAACCAGATCTGCATCGCAGGGGTTATTCAGGGCATGAGCGAGGCGCTGCGCTTCGCACAGGCGTCGGAACTGGATCTCGACAAGGTGTTCGAGGCGATTTCCGGCGGAGCGGCGCAAAGTTGGCAAATGGACAATCGCTGGATGACGATGGCACAGGACAGTTTCGATTTCGGTTTTGCTGTGGATTGGATGCGCAAGGACCTTGGGCTTGCATTGGAAGAGGCCAGGGCTAACGGGTCGACCCTGCCGGTGACTGCGCTGGTCGACCAATTCTACGCCGACGTGCAAGCCATGGGCGGCAACCGGCAGGACACCAGCGCACTGGTACGACGGGTTACGCGCGCATGAAGCGCCGGTGGCTGGCGGCGTTTGCCGCGATCACCCTGCCCGCCCCCGCGCTGGCGTCGGGCGTCATCGACAATGTGAACGGCATCGCGCTCGATACCAATGGCCATATCGTCCGCTTCGGCGCGCTGATGATCGACGATGAGGGCAGGGTCGAAAAGCTGATCGAGGGCCGCTACAAGGAGCCCGAATATAAGCGGCCGAAAAAGGCCAAGAAAGGACAGCCGCAAGCCGAGGCACCCAAGGGACTGACGTTCAAGATGGATGCGGGCGGCAAGACGCTGATCCCCGGCCTGATCGACGCGCATGGCCATCTGATGGGCCTGGGCCTCTCGCTCGTCACACTGGACCTGTCCGACACGAACTCGCTGGCGGAGGCGCAAGCCAGGATTCGTGCCTATGCGCAGGCCGGCACGGGCCGAAAATGGATTATCGGGACGGGGTGGAATCAGGAACGGTGGGGACTGGGCCGTTTTCCCACGGCCGCAGAACTCGACGCCGCCGTCGGCGATATTCCCGTCTGGCTGGAACGGGTGGACGGCCATGCCGGCTGGGCCAACAGCGCCGCGATCCGTGCCGCCGGCGTGACCGCCGCCAGCAAGGCGCCGGCCGGCGGCCGAATCGAGATGGCGGGGGGAAAGCCGGCCGGCGTTTTCGTCGACAAGGCGATGGACCTGATCCAGCGCGTCGTCCCGCCCCCGGCGCCGAAGGACCGCGATGTCGCGCTGGAAAAGGCGCAACGATCCCTGATTTCCATGGGCATCACCGCGATTGCGGACATGGGAACCACGATAGAAGACTGGCAGGCGTTCCGCCGGTCGGCCGATCGCGGCGCGCTGCGCGTGCGGATCATGTCCTACGCTTGGGGTCTGGACAATATGGTCATGATCGCGGGCCCCGAACCGACGCCCTGGTTGTATGACGACCATCTGCGTATGGGCGGGCTAAAGCTGATGCTGGACGGGGCGCTGGGATCGCGCGGCGCCTGGCTGAAGGCCGATTATGCAGATGCGCCCGGCCAGCGCGGCCTGCCCATGATCCCCGACACGCAGCTGCGCAACCTGATGAGCCGGGCGGCAATGGACAACTTCCAAGTGGCGGTGCACGCCATTGGCGACGCCGCGAACAGCGAATTGCTGAACGCCATCCAGGAACTGGGCGATACGTACAAGGGTGACAGGCGCTGGCGTATCGAACATGCACAGATCGTCGATCCGGCGGATCTTCCGCGCTTCGGGCAACTGGGTATCGTCGCATCGATGCAGCCGGTGCATGAAACGTCCGACTGGCGCATGGCGACCGCCCGCATGGGCGAAACGCGCCTGCAGGGCGCCTATGCGTGGAAGGCGATGCTGGACAATCATGTGCCGCTCGCTTTCGGATCGGACGTCCCGGTGGAAAGCGCCAACCCCTTCCCCGGTATCGCAGCCGCCATGTCGCGCGAGGATGCTCAGGGCCAGCCACCGGGCGGGTGGATGCCGCAACAGCGTGTCAGCTTCGTTGCCGCGCTCGACGGCTTCACCCGGCAGGCCGCTTATGCCGGTTTCGCGGAAAAGAAATTCGGCAGCCTGGTGCCGGGCCAGCGCGCCGACTTCCTGCTGATAGACCGGGATATTTCGACGATCCGTCCGGCCGAAATCCGCGAAACGCAGGTGCTGGAAACCTGGATCGGCGGCAAACGCGTCTATGTGAAGGGGCAATAGCCCTTTTCACATGGCGTTGCCGGCCACTGTCATGGCGTCGTCGAACGTCTGGGGTAGCGGCGGCTGCACCGGCTTGTCGCACCCCACATCCTTCATGTGCGCGCGCAGCCTGTCCATGCGGCCAAGGTTCCAGCGCGCCAGCGGCACGCCGAGCGGACGGAAATCGGCACGCTCGAACAGTTCGACCACATAATCGCGGCATAGCTCGTCCACCTGATCGATCGACAGCATACCCAGGTTCATCACCATGGGCCGCCCCGGTACGCCGTTGCGTCCCCGCACCAGGTCGGTGACATAGAGGCCGCCGCGCGGATCGACCAGCACGACATCCGCCTCGCTCGAATCGATCAGCCGGTGGCTCGCCGCATAGGGCGCGACGAACGCATAGGTGCGCCACACCAGAAAGCTGCTCGACAAGGCCGTGATGATCAGCCCGACGATCAGCGGACGCATGGCGCCGGCGGGGCGGAAGCGCGCCCAGCCAAGGCCCGCGAGCAGGCAAAAGGGGCCGATATACCCATGTGCATAGCGGAAGCCCCAGCCATAGCCCTGCGCCAGCGCCAGTCCGCATCCAGCCAAGCATCCCAGCGCGAGCGGAAATGCGACCTCCCGCCCCTGGATAATCTTTCGCCAGCGCATCGCCGCGATTCCCAGCATGGCCAGCGGTACCATCAATATGTCGTTCCACGCGGCATAGCGGCTGAGATTGACGAGCGGCTGCCAGCGATCACCCAGCCGCTCGAACAGACTGCCAACCTTGTCTGCCACGCCTGCGGACGGACGCACGTCAGCGGGCGCACCCAGCGCGTGCAGCAGGAATTCGGGCCATATCTTCGCCCAGACGATCACGATGGCGGCCAGCGTGATCATGTGGAACAGCGCCACGCCCCAGCGACGCGCCAGCAGCATCCACAGGATGAACGGCGCGATGAAGATAGGTGGGAAATGCCATTGGTGCAGGCCCGCCGCCGCCAGCGCCACCAGGCCCGCGCTGCCATGGCCAAGCCAACCGCCGCGCAGGACCAGCGCCAGCCATACCATGTTGAGGGCAAAATGCCCCGTCATCGCATAGGGCGTCATCGCCGTGACCCAAAGCTGGCTGGACGACATTCCGAGCAGGATCGTCACCCACACCGCGTCAGGCCGGCCCGGCATCAGGTGCAATGCGACCCGCCAGAGCGAGAAGAGGCCGAGCGCCAGCAGGGCGGGACCAGCCAGATTGGGATCACCCAGATGCCAGAACAGGGCCTGGATCGCGCTGTTGACGGGCAGATAAGCCGCCGTCCAGTAGTCGGCCGCGCCGAAGGGCGAGAAAAATTCGGGCATGATCGCCCGGCGATAGGGCTCCCATTCCGGCGGGATCGGACGCGCGAACAGCCCTTCGCGCATATAGGCGGCGGCAAACCGCGCGACTTCCTCGTCCCGGGAAACGGCATAGTCCTGGAACAGTGCATAATGGCCGGCCCAGGCGGCGATACACAGCAATACGATAAGCGGCACGACGATGCGCGCAGTCGGCGGCGGCAGCGCGATGCCGCGCCCTTCGGCGAATGGCACGGCCAGCGCCATCAGCAGGATCGATCCCGCCAGAGCGGGAAAATCCTGATCCAGGAACAGGATGACCGGCAGGCTGATCCCCTGGCGATAGGTTACATGCCACAGGAACGTGGCGACCAGCCAAAGGGCAAGACCGATCGCACCGGCCAGGAACAAGGCCCGTGCGCTGACGAAACCGCTTCCGCGTACGCGATTCACGCTGCGACCAGCCTTTTATGGACAAAGATTCCGTCCATCTCGACCAGCAGCGGGAAATGCCCCTTGTTGTTGGCGAAAAAGGCAGAAGCAAGGAAATCACGCGCCTCCAGCCAGTCGATCATCGCGCGATACCCGGCGCCCCCGTCATAGATCGGCCGCACGCCCAATTCCGTCTGCACCCCCGTCATCTGCGCCAGCGCCGCCCCTGCACCTTCGCACACCGAAAGATCGTGCCCTTGCGTATCCATCTTCAGGAACGGTCGCGTAAATCCGTGGGTCGCGGTCAACTCCGGCAGCAGCGTGTCGAGTCTGCGACATTGCATCTCCACCGTGCCGGTCACCCTGTTACGGTCGGCGAAGATCGCGTCCTGCGCGTCGGACGGCGCCTTGAGTGAGGAAAACTGGTCGGCGGCCATGATGTTGAATTGCGCGGTGCCGTCGAAATCGGACAGGGCCATGTTGAACACATGCCAGCGCGCGTCCCCGGACGCGTGGCGCTGCAACTGGGCGAACACCTCCGGATTGGGCTCGAACGAGAGGATCGTACCGCGATAGCCCGCATCCTTGCGCAGCATGGTCGCATATTGACCGCGATTGGCGCCGACATCGAACAGGCAGTCGACGGCAAAGGTGGACAGGAAACGGCGCAGCGCCTGTACCTCGGGATATTGATGGACGCGCCCGGCCGCGGCCAGGCGCAGCGCCAGCACGCGGTCGGACAGTTCGCGCCGGTATCGGTTCATGACAGCAGCGTCCCGTAAAGGGCCAACGTCGTCCTCGCCATATCCTTCCAGCTTCCCATCGCTTCTCCATAGGCGCGCGCGCGCCTGCCGTAATCCTGCCTCGCCCCCGCATCGCCGACAAGCGGCAGCAGCACCTGCTCCAGCGCGGCCGCACTGCCCGCGCGCGCGCGCGCGGCGACGCCATTGGGCAACTGGCCGAACATGCCCGCGTCCGATACGGCCATCGCCTTGCCATGGTGCAGCGCCGACAGGAAGGCACCGCTGGAATCGATATGGCGATAGGGAAAGACCATCACATCCGCCTTCGCCATATGCGCGTCCAGCCTTTGCTCTTTCAGAAACCCGAAATCGGTGATCAGGCGGTCGGCAAAACCCGCTTGCTTCACCCTGGCCAGCAGCGGGGCGACGTCCATGAACGGCTTGCCTGCGAGCACCAGTTCGAAGCGATGCCCGGCGCGCCAGAGCGAAAGGCAGGCGTCGATGAGCAGGTCCACGCCTTTGTAAGGACGCAGAGTGCCGAAGAACAGCAGTCGCGGCAACGCCGGGTCCGGAATCGCCTCCAGATCGACCGGAGCCGCTGGCGCCAGCCGCATCGGCGGATGCGGTGTTACAAGAACGCGGCGGGGGTCGACACCCTGCCCCACCAAAGCCGCGCGCGTCGTATCGCCATGGACCACCAGCGCGTCGAACATGTCCAGCATCGCCCGATACCCACGTCCCTGCACGCCGGCGTCAGCATGGTAGGCGTCGGCATTGTGCACGGTATGGACCAGCACCGGCTTACCCCTGAGGCGGCCGAGCAGCAGCCGGTCGGCGGGGGCAAGCGGCAGCCACTGCATATGAACCACATCGGCATCGATCATCCCGTCCAGCCGCCCGAGCGCGCAGGTCGCGGCATATTCCGCTGCCTTGAGCAGTCGGAAACCCCGCCCCTCTCCCAGTCTTGCGCGCACTGCCTCGCTGCGCGCGAAGAAGCGTGGCCGGTAGCGATAGCCGCACGGCGCGATCGCATCGGTATCGCGCATCGGGCGACCCAGCAGGGTGACGTTGGCGCCCTCGTGCGCCATGGCCGCGCAAAGATTATCGTCATAGCGCCCGGTAAAGAGCGACGGATCGACCATCGCGACCTTCATGTCCGCGCCAGCCCACGCAGCAACGACAGATGCAGGCCCGCCACCAGCAGCAGCGTCGCCGCATAGAGACTCAGGAAAGCGAGATCGAAACGAGCGGGCCACAGCCACCAAGCCAGCGGGACCGACAGCAGGGAGCCGGCCAACAGCGGAAGCGAGCGATGCAGCAACAAAGTGAAGTGACCCAGCGCGCCATGCACATAAACCGACACGCACACCAGTGCGAGAGCCAGAAGCGCCACGCCGATCAGCACCAGATCGTCCGTCCCGATCGCCGCGCGGCCATCGAACAGCGCCTGAAACAACGCTTCGCCGACCAGCAACAGCAGCCCCGCTCCTCCCGCGGCGAACAGCATCGCTACGCCGCCGGCCCGCAGCAACAATTGACGCAGCCGCGTCCTGTCGCCGCCGTGATAGGCCCGGGTTATCCTGGGAAGCGCCGCTTCCACCATCGCGCGAACAAGCATCGACAACGCGCGGGACATCTTGAAGAAAAAGTCGAACAACAGCATCGGCCGGATCTCGCCGGTCACCATGGCGATGGTGAAATAGGGCGCATTATAGGCGACGATATCCGAAACGGTGAAGGCAGCCGATGCGCCGATATCGCGCAGATAGTGGCGCCGAACATGCCCGCCGCCCACACGAAATGCCAGCCAGTGCCTGCCCGTCATGCCCAGTCGCTGGTGCACATGGAGGATGGCATAGCCGATGACGGCAATGCTGACGGCCAGTTGCAGCGCCACCGACAGGCGCGGATCGAGCCCGCCCAGCATGGCCAGAAGCAGGGCGATGGTGCAGACGCGGCGCGCGCAATCCAGCGCTTCCCAAAGAAAATTGCCATCCATCGCCGCCAGCGCGCGCTTTGCCAGCAGGGCGGGCAGGTTGAGGCAGGCCGAAAGGAAGAAAAGCAGGAACAGGAGCGGCATGCCGCTCGACAGGCCGCCCATCGCCAGCGCGCCGAGCAGGATCAGCACCGCGCCCGCGATCAGTAGCGCGAGGAAAAGGAACAGCACCCCCATCTCCTCCAGCCGGAAACCGCCATCCTCCTGCGCCTGCGGACCGCCCAGCCAGTGCCGCCGTAGCCGCGCATAGATGATGCTGGTCAGCCCGAAATCGGCCGAGATGGTAAAATTGCCGAACGCGACGAGCAGCAGGAACGACTGGAATTCGGCTATCGGCAGCACCCGCACGAATACGAAGGTGACGGCAAATCCCCAGACCAGGATCAACCCCACATTCGCGAGTTTGGCGAGGGCAAGGATGCGGGCCGAACCCTCCATCCGCGCCATACGGGTCATGACGGTTTTCGCGCGCGGAACAGCCGGTCGCCCAGCGCGTAAAAATGGGCGACGTCCGGGTCGATCGACGACGCGTCGATTTCCTCCAGATCAAAGCCCGCCGCGCGAATGCGATCGGCAAGGTCCGGGCCATATTGGCGCACATGGTCCCACTGGCCAAAGCGCCGTTCGCGTTCGCGCGGAGGCATGGCGAAACTGCCGTCCTCCGTCGGCCGGTCCCACAGCGGCACGATAAGCCATGCCTCGCCCCCTGGCCTTAGCGCACGCAGGATATTGCGCAGCACCGCCCTGTCGTCGGGCACATGTTCCAAGACATGACTGGCGTAGAACAGGTCGTAGCGCCCCTCTTCGGCCAGTTCCATCAGGTCGACCCGGCGCACCCCGGGTACCGGGTAACGGGACGGGTCGAGGTCAGCCGGTACATAATCGCGCGCGGCGGAAAAACGCCGGACCAGGCTCCCTTCATTGGGCGCCATGTGCAGGACCGCGCCGTCGACGGGCATCCGCAGCCGCCCTTCGTCGATCAGCCAGTTCATCAACCTTTCGCGCGGAGACGCGCCGCATTCGGGGCATCCCCATTCAGCATTGTCGCCATAGCGGAAAAAGCCGACGACGGTGCGTCCGCAGGCCGGGCATCCCCGGTTCGCGCGTGCGCCCATCGCCTTTCGCGCCCGAAGGACCATCCGGGTCAGATGCTTGCCGGCGGCCTTCGCCACCCGCTGAAGGGTAATCACATGCTTCTCCGCAAGAGGACAGGCACTGGCCTATACAATATCGGCACCATTTGGCGAGAGGATCAGCGCGACTGGGCGGGGTTCCAGACGGTCATGATCCCGCCGCGCATGGCCCGGACCACGCCCTGGATGGTCGCGGCATAGGCGATGACGATGTCGACCAGCGCTGCGAGCGGGCCGCCCCGCGCCCGCCAGCCGGTCCAGATCAGGATCGCCGCCGCCGCCGCGCCGATCAGGAAGAAGGACGGCGACCAGCGCAGCATCAGTGCCGACGCAGCCAGCGCGCCGACAAGGATGAATATACCGCCGAACCACCGCACGATCTTGCGCGAGGCGTATTTGAAGCGGTCGAGCGCCCCCATGCGCCGCAATTGCGGGCGAAGATGGACATGAGTGTGCCACGCGCGTGCGGCGATGCGTACCTTGCGCCGATATTCCTCGGTTCGCGCCGTAACCAGCCGCTCGCGCGCGATGACATCCTTCGCCTTCACCAGCCTGTAGCCGGCGAATATCACCGCCATCGACACGGTCAGATCGTCGAGCACGCTGTCGGGAAAGGCGGGATAGAGATCGCGCCGGATCGAGAAGATGGAACCGTCCGCCCCCAGGACATTGCCGGTGCGCGACTCCTCGTCCTTCAATCGTTCCTCGATTCGCCAATAGAGCGATCCGACCGCCGCCGTCGCGCTGTCCCCCTGCCCCATATAGTGGAGCGACCCCAGCACGCCGCCGACCTGCGGATCGGCATAGCGCGCGAGCAGATTGTCGATCGCGTCGGCGTCCAGCAGCACGTTGGCATCGGTGAAAATCAGCACGTCGCCGCCGGCCTGCGCCGCCAGCCGCTTCATGCCATGTGCCTTGCCGCTCCGCCCCGGCCCGCGCAACAACGCGACGATATCCCCGCGAGCCTCGATCAGCGCGGCCGTCTCGTCGGAGGATCCATCATCGAACGCCAATATTTCCAGCGAGGGATAGCGTGCCTTCAGCATCGCCAGATTGTCGAGCTTCTCGGGCATCGCCGCCACCTCGTTATAGGCGCAGAAAAGCAGGGATGCGCTCGGCGCGGCGCCCGGCTCCGGCCGCTCGGGACGGGTCGGCAAGGTCCGCAGGACCAGCGGATAGACAAGAAACGGCCAGAGCGTCGCGACCAGGCTCAGGATCAACAGCGCGGCGAGGATCAGGTCGACCGTCATGGCTCAATAAGCCTTGTAGTGGACGAGCACGCCCAGCGTCGCGAATATGATCCGCAGGTCGCGCCAGATCGACCAGTCGCTCACATATTCCAGGTCCGAATGCAGCCGGTCGATCAGGTCCTGATGATGATCCGTCGATCCGCGATGACCGCGCACCTGCGCCAGGCCGGTCATGCCCGGCTTGATGCAATGGCGCGCCCAATAGCGTGGGTCGACTTCCCAATACAGGCTATCTCCCGCCTTGGCGGCGGCGGCATGGGGCCGCGGACCGACAATGCTCATATTGCCCCGCAAAACGTTGAAAAGCTGTGGTAATTCGTCGATGCTCGTGCGGCGCAGGAAGGCGCCCACGCGTGTCAGCCTGTCATCGTCACGCCGGGTCAGGGTCGCGGCGCGATGGTCGCTCGCCTCACTGCGCATGGATCGAAACTTGTAGATCTGAAACGGCCGCGCGTCCTTGCCGATCCTGGGCTGGCGGAACAGCACGGGGCCGGGGCTGGTCAGCTTTACCGCCAAAGCCGCGCCAATCAGGATCGGCGAAAGCACCAGTGTCGCCAGCCCGCCGAACAGCAGGTCGAACAGCCGCTTGATCAGGCGATCGCGAAATTGCAGCGGGCCGCCCGCGACGATCAGCGTGGGCTGCCCGTCAAATTCACCCACCCGCGCCGGCGCGAAGCGCAGCAGTTCGGGCACGACGATTTCCCCGCGGGCGGACAACGACTTGAGCGCGGCGGACCAGTCGCCCATCCGGTCGATCGGGCAGGCGACAATCACTCGTTCCGCCATGCCGACCGCCGCCGCGAGCCGCGCCGCCATGTCGGCATCATGCCGTTCGGGGTGAAGGTCCGCAGCATCCGCCTGGATGATCTCCATATGCGGGCCGGTCTCTATGGCAACGCCGTCCATGATGACGGCGGTGAGGTGCGGCACGGCCCCCAGCAGGCGCTCCGCGATCCGCGCGATGCCCAGCCGCACCAGTGTCACCGCGCCCGCACTCAGAACCAGCCCCGTCAGAAAGGTTAGACGCGACAATTGCTCGGCGATCTTGCCCAGATAGACGATCAGCAGCATCAGCAGCGCGGCCTGCGCCAGCGCCATCAACGCACGGACAATGCCCCGTCGCACCCGGTCCAGGGCGTTGATGCCGTAGGCGCCGCCCTGAATGGCGAGAATGGCGTAGAGCGGCGCGACCATGGCGAACATCACGATGCCGTGCGGCTTGCCCGGCTCGCCCCAAGGCTCGCCCAATATCAGGATGTTGGCCAGCAGGAAGGCGACGAACAGCCCCGCCATGTCCCCCGCGAGGCACAGCGCGTAAAGCCGCAGTCGCAGCATTTCCTTGGACACCGTCACGGATGCGCCCCGATTATCGTCATGCGTCCCGTTGGCACCGCCGGGCGCGGCTTGCAAGGGCTCTCGACCGTCAGGCCCCGAACAACCGCTCCAGTGCCTTGTCCAGCATCAGCAACTGCCAGAGCAGGCGGCCATGGTCGGCCATTCCGGATTTATGGTCGGTGGCGACCTTTGCCAGCATTTTCGTGTCAAACCAGCCTGTGCGCACAAGCGCGGAGCCGCCCGCAATGGCGCTCGCCTCGCCCGCCAGCGGACCCCGGAACCAGGCACTGATTGGTGTCACGAAGCCCATTTTCTGGCGATAAAGTATGTCGTGCGGAAGGAACGGCTCCATCGCCTTCTTCATCAGATACTTGCCGCTGTTGCCGTGGATGCGTTGCCTCACGGGCAGGCGTGCGGCGAATTCGACCAGCCGATGGTCCAGCAAGGGCTCGCGCGCTTCCAGGCTGACCGCCATACTCATCCGGTCGGTCTTGGTCAAAATGTCGCCGGGCAGCCAGATTCGGATGTCCGCATATTGCGCGCGGTCCAGCGGATCGCGCGCGGGCGCATCCGCCATCGCCTTCACATAGCGGTCCTCGGCGCGATAGCCGGCCAGTCGGCCTTTCACGTCCTGCGAATAGAGACGTTGGCGCAGCCCGCGCGGAGTCACGCCGACCGACGCGGCGTAGGCCTCCCCGCCGTCGCCCGCCAGTTCCAGGAAGGTGGATTTCGCACGCAGGACGCGCGGCGCCCAGTCGGCCTTGGGATAATAACGCCCCAGCGTGCCGAACAGCGGCTGGCGAAGGGACGCCGGCAGCAGTCCGCGCACCCGTTCCCCCTGCATCTGGAAACGATGGCGGCGATAGCCGGCGAAGGCCTCGTCCGCGCCGTCCCCCGACAGGGCCACCGTCACCTGTTCCCGTGCCAGTTCGCACACCCTGAATGTGGGCAGGGCGGACGCATCGGCGAACGGTTCGTCGAAATGATGGGCCAGCGTGTCGATCAACCCGTAATCGTCGGGTGATACGATGCGGGTGCGATGGTCCGTGGCGAAACGTCGGGCGATACGGTCGGCATAGGCTGTTTCATCCAGGCTCGCGACGTCGAAACCGATGGTGCAGGTCTTGACCGCCTGCCCCGATGCTTCGGCCATCAACGCAACGACGCTGCTGCTGTCGACGCCTCCTGAAAGAAATGCGCCCAGCGGCACGTCGGCAACCATGCGCGATCGCACGGCCTGCCGCATCAGCGCGACCAGTTCCTCCTCCAGCGCTTCGGGCCGCGCGCGCGTTCGCTCCGCGAAGCTCACATCCCAATAGCGCTGCGGTTGGGGCATGGGCCGCCCGCGCACCAGACGCAGCGTCTCTCCCGCGCCCAGCTTGCGCACGCCCGCGACCAGACATGCGTCGTCGGGCACATAGCCATAGGCCATATAATCCTCGACCGCCGACAGGTCGGGCGCGCGGCGCAGCAACGGATGGGCGAGCAGGCTCTTGAGTTCGGACCCGAAAATCAGGCTGCCGTCGGACAATTGCGCATAATGTAACGGCTTGACCCCCAGCCGGTCGCGGACCAGCCAGAGCGCCTGCGCCCGCGCGTCGAACAGGGCGAAGGCGAACATGCCGTTGAAGCGATGAACGCAATCCTCGCCCCATTGCCGATAACCGTGCAGAATGACTTCCGTGTCGCTATGGGTGCGGAACACATGGCCCTTCGCCTCCAGTTCGGCGCGAACCTCGGCGAAATTGTATATTTCCCCGTTGAAGACGACCGCCAGCGCCTCGTCGTCCGTCAGCATGGGCTGCGCGCCCGATTCCAGGTCGATGATCGAAAGGCGCAGGTGGCCTAGGCCGACCCCCGGCGCGGTCCAGATGCCGCTGCCGTCGGGGCCCCGATGCGGCATGGCGTCCAGCATCCCGCGCACCCGCGCGGGATCGACCGGCTTTGCCGTTTCCAGGTGGAAGATGCCCGCTATGCCGCACATGCGCTTTCCCCTAGCGGATGCCGAGGCTGCGGTCAGCCAAAAGCTTCACATCCCCCAGATCGTTAAGAAAGGCGGTAATGGCGGGATCGGCCGGTGCCCCCTCGCGCTGCTCGGCCGACACGAGGATGGCACCCGCGCGCTGGTCTCGACCCAGCAGCCGGGCCAGCATGGTTTCGATCTTTACGCGCGGCTTGCTGCCGGTCGGCGCGCCGTCGCCGACCATGTAGAAGCTCACGACGTGGCGGACGACCGGGCCGGGTGCCGTGATCTGCTCCCCGCGCGCATCGTCCGGGGCCGGCGCGGGCGATGACCAGACCCATTCGCTGTCGGGATCGGCTGCGCCTTGTGCAAAGCCGACCAGTTCGCGGCGATCTTCTTGCCGGTCATAGGTGACGATGGTCAGGTCCACCACCTGTCCGGACGCATTGCTATAGCGTCCCGCCAGCACATGATCGGCTCCGTCGAAGCGCGGTTTCCAAGGATAGGCGGGCGGCGTATCGACCTGCTCCCACCCCGGCACGACGGGCAAAGCGATCGCGCGCGGCAGGGGATCGGCCGTGGCGTTTGTCGCTGCCAGCCACAGCGGCGCCGCAACGACCAGGGCCAGTGCGCCGCCCGCCACCCTGCCCGGATCGTTTTTCGCCGCCGGTGTGCGCTGTACCCGACCGGGGTCGAACCAGGGATCGCCCGGCCTGCGATCGAAAAATGGCCAGGCGACCGCCATGACGACGATCATGATGATGGCGAAGAAGACCCAGCCATAGACGACATGGTCGAACCCGACCGCCGCGTCGACCGTGGTCAGGTGCGCGACCAGAATCGTGGCGAAGGCGCGCACGCCGTTCGCCAGCACCGACAGGCCGAGTGCTCCGCCCATGAAGGCAACGCGTCGCGACCAGGTGCGGAAACAGACATTGCACACGAGTACGCCGTAAGCGGTCATGGCGATGACGAACTTCGCGCCCGAACAGGCTTCCGCCACTTCGAAATAGCCGGTCGGCGTGGTGATGAAGATGCCTTCGATATGGGCGGGGACACCGGCCATGTCGAGGAAGATCATGGCAAGCCGCGCCGTCAGCAGTTGCAAGGGCGGCACGATCTCCTCGCCGAAGGGCACCATGAAGAACGCATAGAAAAGCGGAAACAGCAAGGCCCGCGCCACCGCCGGCCCCAGCAGCGCGATGGTCGCGCCCTGCAACATGACGATCAGCGCGCCGTGACGGATCATCGCCACGCCCGCAGCCGCGCCCAGCAGCCAGCACAGGCCTCCCAGAGCCAGCCAGGCAAGCCCCGGCGCCCAGGCGATCGGCTCCAGCCGGCGCACGCCCGGAAGGCGCTGCTGCACCATCCAGCCGATCAGCAGCGGGATGAAGAGGCAGTGCCCGAAGGTGGAGGCGTTCCACCAGATCGATACCATGCTCGATACGTCGGCGAAAAACAGGGCAAGGATGGCGAATGCGACAATGCCCAGCACCGTGAGGTGGCCGCGCCAGCCCGAAAGGTCGAACGCCGCCACCCGCGATGCCGGCAGGGCTCGCCCCGTCATGCGCCGCACGCGCCGACAGGAGCCCTGCCCAGCAGCATGTCCGGCAGGTCGGACAGGGTCGCCGACCAGCGATAGCGCCTTTCCATGCGCGCCCGTGCCGCCTTACCGAGCATGTGCGCGCGGTCCGGTTCGTTCAGCAGGGCGATGATGCCATCGGCTTCCGAACGGGCATCGGCGGCGACGATGAAGTGCGTGCCATCTGTGGCGTCGATGCCCTCGGCGGCCTGCGGCGACGCGACCACCGGCCGGGCCATAGCCATTGCCTCCAGCACCTTGTTCTGGATGCCCCGCGCGATGCGTAGCGGCGCCACCACGACATCGGCGGCCGCCAGCCATCCGCGCACATCGGGCACGCCGCCGGTCACGATGACGCCAGGCTGTTCCCCCAGGGCCTGGACGCTCTTCGACGGGTTGCGGCCGACAATGGCGAAACGCACCTCCGGTCGCGCGGCCCGGATACGGGGCAAAACGTCGCGCACGAAACTTTCGACCGCCTCCACATTGGGGCGATAGTCCATCTGGCCGGTAAAGACGAGCAGCGGACCGTCCCCGCAGGACACCGCATCGAAGGGTGCTGCGGGATCGAAATAGTCGAGCGCCACGCCGTTTTCGATAGCGACGACGCGGCGGCTGTCGAGCCCTGTTGCCTGGCGGAACAGGCTTGCCTCCGCTTCGCTCACAAAGCTGCTCACGGCCGCGCGGCGGGCCACGGCGCGTTCGAAATCGAACAGCATCCGCCCTTCGCGCCGGTTGACCCACGCCATCGGGCCACGGCCCTGCTCGCCATAGGCCCTGTATTTGGCCGAATCGAAATCGACGAAATCCATCATGAAGCGCACATCGCGCGGCAGCACCGGCACGAAATGCGCCATTTGCGCCGAATAGGCAAACACGGCCGCGATCGGCTTTTCTGCCAGCGTGCGCCGCACCCACTGGTGCAGCCCAGGATGATCGAACAGGGCGATCAGCAGCGACTGGCGGGCTGCAACGCCGCGCAACCCAGCCATGACCTTCGACCGGTCGCGCCGGAGCACGCACTGGCTAGCCGCCACCCGCGCCAGGTCATCGGCAAAGCCGAGATCGCGATCGTCATCGGCGAAGCAGCCGACATGCACGGGGGCAGCCTCGGCCAGCCGATGCAGCAAATGATAGGACCGGATCTTGTCCCCCCGGTCCGGCGGGAAGGGAATACGATGGCACAGGAAGATGATCTCACCTGTCATCCTAGCCCTCGTGCGATGTACGGGCCGATCAGGTTAGCCAGCGAGAGCGGCATTTTCTTCCACAATTCGACCTTCCGCCGATATTGCGGCGAGAGCGGATTGACGTCGCGCGTCGCCTGCCCGGGCACCGTGCGCAGATGATATCCCAGCGGTTCCCCCGCAAAGCCCCAGTTCTTCTTCCACGCGGCGGGGCCTGTGCCAACCTTGGAGCGGCCGAAGTCGAATGTGGTGCAGCCGCGTTCCCGCGCGCTGCGCATCAAATGGAAATAGAGCGCCTCGTTCGAGCGCAGTGCCCGCGCTTCCGGACCGGCCCCGTGCCAATAGGGCATGCAGGCATTGCCGTGATACAGGCTGATGACCGCCGAAACAGGCTTGCCGTCCTTGGACACCATGGCGATGTCGGCATCCTCGCCGAAATGATCGAGCACAGCCTGGAACAGCGCGCGGGGGAAAACCGGCGTCCCCAGATTATGGACGCTGTGCGCATAGAGGCGATAATGTGCCTCACGCAATTGAGGATCCCGCCCGATTTCGAAAGACAGACCATTGCCCATGCCCTTGCGGACCTCGGCGCGGTGCCGCTTGGGAATGGCCTTCAGTTCGGCCTCGTCATCTGCGGCCAGCGGACGCGAAAACCCCAGATAGGCGTCGGTCTTCTGGGCCCAGGCCGGTGCCGCCGGCGCCCCTCCGCCGCGCAGTTCGACGGTCTTGCATCCCAGTCTCACCGCCAGTGCCCAGGCCGCATCCGCCAGCGCGGATGCCGCCTTCCGGTCGACCGCCAATATCCCGCCGTCAACCGCAAAGCCGCTGCTCACGAGTGCGCGGCCGAACAGGGTCGATCGAATATAGGTCAATGGCAGCAGGCCCAGCAAAGCGCCGCCGGTCGACCGGGCCACGAGCATCCTGGCCCGCTGGCCGGTGCCGGCCTCCACGCCCATGATCCAGCCCGGTCGGTGGAACGGTGTCGAATCCGGATGCCCGCGGACCCAGCCGTCCAGTTCGGCCACCGCGATCGCATCCGACAGGGGAAGCTCGTCAACGACGACAGTGAAATCCGACATGGCATTCATGGACGACATTTCCCACACTCCCGGGCCGGAATAGCACGCGGGGCTGAACATTTCGTTTTCGTATCAACCCAGGCCGCGTGAAATCAGCGGACCCAGGAAATTGGCGATCGGCAGCGGCAATTTTTTCCAGATCGCAATGTGGCGCTGATATTTTCCGTTGTTCGGGTCGACGTTCCGCGCCGCGCCATCGGGCGACCAGCCATGGTAGACGAGCGGAGTGGGTGCGAAGCCGAAGCTCTTCTTCCAGGCGGCTTGCCCGCTGCCTACCTTGGACCGGCCAAAGTCGAACTGGGTCATGCCCCGTGCCCTGCCATGGCCCATCAACCGGTAATACATGAGTTCGTTGGACCGCAATCGCCTGGCATCGGCGACGCCACCGCCCCAATAGGGCATCACGCGCCCCTTGTGATAGAGCGTCAGCACCGCCGAAACCGGCCGTTGCCCGTCACGCACGATCATGATGTCCGCATCTTCCCCGAACCGCGCCAGCACTTCGCGGAACAGGCGCGCCGGAAAAACGGGCGTTCCCAGATTGCGGACGCTCTCTGCATAGATGCGATAATGGTCGCGCAGATGCTGTGCTGTCCGGCCGATCCCTACCGATAGGTTTGCGTTCGCCAGCGCCTTTCTCAGCTCGGCGCGGTGCTTGCGCGGTACTGCCTGCAACTCGGCATCATCGTCGGCCGCGATGGGCCGGACGAAGCCGACATGCATCCCTTCGCGCCGTTCCCAGCCCATGCCGGGGTCCGCGCCGCCGCGCAGCTCCAGGGGAAGCCCTCCCCTGTCCGTCGCAATGTCCCGCGCGACCTGTGCAAGCATCGCCGCAACCCGGTCATTGTCGGCCAATATTCCCCCGTCCACCGCAAATGCGGTGGAAACCAGCGCCTGCCCGAACAACGCGCTGCGGACATGATGCAGTGGCAGCAGCCCGGCGATGTTGCCGGACGGGGCGACCGCCGCCAATGTGACGGCACGATTTCCTGTGGCCGCCTCCACCGCCATCAGCCAAGCCGCGCTGTGGAAAGGCGTGCCATGTTTGTGCCGCCCGACATAGGTATCGAGCGCGTGCATGTGCGTTTCATCACCGCTGTCCAGGATCGTGACGCCCAGGTCGTTGATCGCACCGGCCCTCATGCTACGCGCGCCGCTTCTGCATCGACCAGCGCATCGACCCGTGTCCAGGCGAAGTCCCGCGTCAGACGGCGCAGCTTCGCGGCCATGACCGACAAATTGGTGTAATGACGCAGGCGCGACCGCAACGGCGCCCCCGCAACACGCGGCTGGCCGGGGTCGATTTCCCACGGATGGAAATAGATGATCGCCGGCCGTCCTTCCTCCTCGTTCACCTGTCGTATCGCCCAGCGCGAAAAACCATAAGGCAACAGCCGGAAAAAGCCGCCGCCGCCTGCCGCAAGGGTGCGCTTGCCCCATTTCGCCGTCGTTACGGGCAATTCGAGCAGTCCGGACCCCGTCACCGGCTTCCAGGCGAAACGCGGCGATTCCGGCCAGCCATAGTGATCGTGCCGGATCGGCGCGACGCTGGAGGAATAGGCATAGCCTTCCTCGGCGAGTATCCCGTGCGCCCAGGGAGCGCGCGGATCGATCGAAAAACTCGGCGCGCGATAGCCCTTCACGGCCTGCCCGCCGGCATCCTCCAGCAGAGCGCGGGCCTTGCGCAGATCGGCGCGAAACTGATCCGGAGTAAAGGTAAATACCCGCGCGTGGTCGTAGCCGTGACTTGCGACCTCATGGCCCGCGTCCACGATACGCCGGATGAGCGCCGGATAACGCTGCGCCACCCAGCCCAGAGTGAAGAACGTCGCCTTGACCCCTGTTTCGGCAAACAGCGACAGCACCGCGTCGCTATTCGCCTCGACGCGATGCGCCAGGCCGTCCCAGTCGGCTCTGTCGATCGTCCGCTCGAACGCGCCGACCTGAAACCAGTCCTCCACATCGACGGACAGCGCGTTTTGCATCATCATTCCGGTCCCTGGCTGGTCCGCCCGCTCAAGCGGCGGCCGCGCCCCTTGCACCCTCGCTCATGCGGTCTTCGCGCTCAACCCATTCGACCAGCAGCGTCAGCACGCGGCGAAGCGCCGTATCCTGTTCCTCGGCGCGGAATTCCAGCGCCACCAGCCGCTCCTCGATCAAGGTGAAACAGCTTTTCAGGACCTCCGGATCGACGGTGTCGGCGGGCGCGAAATGCGGATGTGCCTGCATGGCACGCAGGGATGAGATTTCGGCGCGCAAGGCCGCGATCTCGTCCATCATGTCGGCGCGCAGCGCGTCGACGGATTGATCGGGAACGCGGTCGTCCCCCACGTCGTGAGTGGTCTGCGCCACCACCGAAATGGGCGACTCTTCGTCCACGACAGGATCGATGTCCCAGTCCGCGAAGCTTTCGATCTCCTCTTCCGCTCCCGCCTCGTCGCGTCCGGTCGGTCCGGCAAAAGGCGCTGCGAAGGGCGCCGGGTCAATCGCTGGCGGCGTGACGCGCAGCCAGCGATCTTCGTCGGCAGACTGCCCATCTTGATCCTCTTGCGTGTCCCCGGCCAAGACGTCGTCCGAAAATGCAGCAGGCACGGCGGGTTCGTCAGTCGCCGTGATTTCGGGCTCCGCGGCCCTCTCCCACTCTTCGACAGCCAGACCTTCCTCCACAATGTCGTCATCATCGCCCGGCAGATCGTCGGCGTCATCGCACTCTGCCTCGTCCCACGTCGGTTCGGCCTGCGCGACCAGGGGCTGTTCGGCCTCGGGTTCGGATTCCGCTGCCGTATTGGGTTCGGCGGCGTCGACCGCATCGATCGCATCGAGCGCGGACGGCGCAACCGGCTCCGGCGTCAGGTCGGCATCCAGTCCCATGTCCGCGACGACAGCGATGACGACATCGGCATCGATTTCATGCAGCTGTTCGATCGCACCCATCAGCAAGACCCGGCTGACTACCGCGTTCAGCCGGCGCGGCACGCCGTCGGTCGCGGCATAGAGCGCCGCGAAGGCCGCCGCGGTAAAGCGCGGATCGCCCTGCCAGCCGGCAACGCCAAGTCGATGCAGGACATAGGGCTCGATCTCATGCGCCATCATCGGTTCCAGATGATGCGTCGCGATCACCCGCTGGCGCAACTGCTCCAGTTCCGGCGATTTGACCAGATCGCGAAACTCCGGCTGACCCAGCAGGAATATCTGCAGCAGCGACTGTCCCCCGAGCTGGAAGTTCGACAGCATCCGCAGTTCCTCTATTGCCTGCACCGGCAGGTTCTGCGCTTCGTCAACGATCAGCAGGGTGCGACGCCCGGCGCGCGCCTGGGCATGGAGGAAACTTTCGATCGCGTGCAGCGTCGCCGCCTTGGTCATCCCCTCGCTCGCAAGACCGAAGCTCTGGGCGGCCATGCGCAGCATGTCGTCCCCGCCGACCTGTGTCGTCACGATCTTGACGGCCGTCAGCCGCGACGGATCGATGGTCTGCATCAGATGGCCGACCAGCGTCGTCTTGCCCGCGCCGATATCGCCGGTGATGACGATGAACCCTTCGCCCTGCGCCAGGCCATAGCCCAGATAGGACAGTGCCTTGCGATGCGTGGCGCTCTCGAAATAATAATGCGGGTCCGGCGTCAGCTGGAACGGGCGGCCCTGCAATCCGTAGAACTGATCATACATCTGTTCGTCTCCACCCGGCTCCCGGCGCCGCTCGCGCCCTTCGTCGCCGGTTTTCCCTTAAAAGCTGTAACGCAACCCGACCTGGCCCATCGCGCTGATGATCGCGTCGAGATCATCAGCCTGCACGCCATCCAGCCCCAGTGAGGCGGAGGCGGACAATTTTCGCGTGAGTCCCTTGTAATAGCTGGTGAACGCACCGTAATTCAGAACGTCCGGACGGCCGCCGCTGGCATCGAAATAATTGATGTAGACCACGGTATCCAGGCTGTCGCGATCGTTGAACTGATATGTCAGCGACCCGTTGCCGAACCAGTTCTGGTCGCGCGATCCGCGGATCAGAACAGTCTGCCCGGTCGGCGTGATGAACTTGCGCTGCGAATAGCCCGCGCCAACGCCCCATCCCCACGGCCCGCGCCGCAAGGCATATTGGGCCGACACGCCGCGATAGCGGAAATTCGCGCCGGTGATGCCCGACAATGCGTCATTGAAGCACTGCCCCCCGCCGGTGGTGGAGAAGGCGCAGCCGGTTATGTCGCCGGTGAAAGGATTGCGTGCCACATCGAAGCTGCTGCCGTCAAGCGCCGCTACATCGGCGGTGATCAGGCGGCCGAAGCTGTCGATGCCGTCAAACACGATCAGCGCGAAGTGGCTGTCGCGGCCCTGCCACAGGAAGCTGCCCTGATAGGTCATGCCGCCATAGCGCTCGCCAACCCGCGCCTGAAGCGATGTCCTGCGGCTGGGGCGCCAGAGCACGCCGACGTCCCAGATGATGTCGTCGAAATCATAGACGAGCGCGCGCGGCGAGCTTTTGTCGGTGACGTAGCGGCCATTGCGAATGACCGGCAGACCGTCGCCGTCGAGCAGCGGCGAGCGCTGGCTGATCTTGATCTCCTCATAGCCGACCCCGCCGACGAGTGCGACGGTCGGCGACACCGGCAGCGTCGCGTCGACCCGGCCCCAGCCATCCTCGAACCGTTGGTCGAGCTGACTCGCATCCTCGCGGTCGTAGCCGGCGCTGGCGGTCAGGCCGACAGCCGGCAGCACCGTGCCAGGCGCAAAGCCGACTGATCCCATCAGGCTGTGGGTCCAGCTATCGGCGTAGGACCCGGCTGGCTGCGCGCCGCTGAAATTCTGGTTCACGTCGTCGTCGACGCGGGCATAGCCCAGGCGATAGGAACCGTTGACGGAAATATCCCCGATCTGCGTCGTGTAGCTGGGGCCGGCATAGGCAGCCCAGACCTGGCTGGTATAGGTGTCGCGCTGCGGCAGGGCGCCGGACAGGCCATCGGTGCGCACGCGCGTCGCCAGGCCGCCGGTCTGGAAGGACAGGCCCCGCGCCACGTTGATGTTGGCATGGGCCACGCCGCTCAACACATCCTGATCGGGCGCCTGGCTGCCCCAGCCGAAGCTGTGATTATATTCCACGTCCACCGCCGCTTCGATGCGACGGTTTTGCACTTCAGCGGAAATACCGGCGGTGACGTTGGTATAGGTCAGGATATCCCCGCCACCCTTCAGCGGCGCCATGACCGCCTGATCAATCCCGACATAGGGCAGGATGTCGACCCGCCGGTCGGCGCGGGAATCCTGCGCTGTGGCGGGCATTGCAGCCGCCAGTGCGGCCACGGTGGCGGCCTGCGCACAGATGTGTAGCGTCTTCACTGGGAATCCCCCTTGGCATAATAGCTGCCGAACCGGCGTCCGCCGGTGAAGCGCACGGCATTGAGCAGAAGCTGCACCTGCTCAGCGCCCTTCAGCATTCCCGCCGCCTCGCGCAGGGCGCTCTCGCTCGTCTGGTCCGCACGCGCCACCAGCAGCGCGACCGCCGCGTGGCTGGCCAGCACAGTGGCGGGCGACGCAGCCAGCAGCGGCGGCGAATCGAAAATTATGATGCGTTCGGGCCGTCCTTCGGTCAGCCGCGCCAGCAGCATTTCCGTCCGTGCCGACGCCAGATATTCGGTGTCGTCATTGCTGCGTTGTCCGGCGGGCAGCACGGACAGCGAGGCAATGTCGGTGCGGATGACGCAATCCTCGATGGCGATGGCGGGATCGGCCAGCGCATCCATCAGGCCCGGCCCGGCGTTCAGCCCAAGCGCCCCGGGGACGCCCGGTTTGCCGAAATCGGCATCGACCAGCAGGATCTCCCGATCCTTCTCCGCGGCCAGGCTGAGCGCCAGGTTGATGGCGCAGAATGTCTTCCCATCGCCGCTATGTGCCGAACAAACCAGGATGTGATTGCCGCGCCCGCTCTTGTTCAGCAGAGCCAGCAGATCGCGCTTGAGCAGGCGAAACTCCTCGCTCATCGCGGTAACCGGGCCATGCGGCGCCAGGAAACCGCCTTCGACGAGCAGCGCGCGGTCGATTGGCTGGACCGGTCCCGTCCAGGCCGGCGCACGCGTCACCTGGGCAGCCTGCGGCGCCACGAACGGATCGGCAGCGGCGGGAAGATCGGCGGGCGCTTCGACCGCCGGAGCCGCGCGGCCACGCAATGCAGCGCTGAAATCATAGATTTCCGTGGCGCGCTCGATCAACGATCCGCCCTTGATGGAGCTGTGCTGGTTCATGCTTCGGGGCTCCTTCACGCCATGCCGCGCTGGACGAATTCGACGACGATCAGCAACAGGCACGCAGCGACCAGAGCACCGCTCGCACCCGCGAACCATTTGAGCCGCTGACGCTCAACCGCAGCCTGCGCGGCGGTACGAAGCTGGCTGATGGACCCGACGACCGGCAGGCCGATCGCCCGCTCCAGCCGCGCAGCGGTCGGGAATGTTCCCCTCATCTGCCCCATGGCGAAGGCAACGCCTACGCCCGCACCAATGGCGAGGATCAGCACGCCCAGCAGCAAAAGCGGCCGGTTGGGGGCGGCGGGCGCTGTCGGGGCGCTGGGCGGCTGGATGACACGGAACTGGACCGACCCGGTTTCCGTCTTCACTTCGCCACGCAGCCGGATTTCCTCACGGTCCGCCAGCAGCTTGTCATATTGGGTCTTCAGGACCTCATAGTCGCGGTCCAGCTTTTCCTGCTCCGACGCGATGCCCGGTTCGTCGACCTGCTTGCTCATCATCGTGTTCAGGTCGGCCTGAAGCTGCGCCTTGCGGGTCTGGAGCGCCTGCACCGTGGCGGCGCGTTCCGCCTGCATCGACTTGATCGACAGATAGGCGGGATTGGGCGTGCCACCTCCGCCGGCGCTGCCCCCGCCCGCATTGCGAAGGGCGTCGACCTCACGCTGGGCGGCGATGACATCGGGATGGCTGCTGGTCCAGCCGCGCGCCTTCATCGACGCCAGGTTCGCCTGCGCCTGGGAAAGGGGCGACGCGCCGCCCGACGCGCTGACACCCGGCAGCGTCTGCGGCGTCCCGGCCAGCTGGCCGTTCATGGCGCTCAGCGCACTTTGGGCCTGCACCAACTGCGAATCGATATTGTTGATCTCCATGCGCGCGGCGTCCATGCGCTGGCTGATCGAGCCGGCGCCGGGCAGCAGCCCGACATAGCGTTGCGCGAATTCCACGCGGCGCTGGTCGGCCGCTTCCAGCTGTTTCCCGCGCTGGGCGATCTGCTGGTCTAGAAAGGCGAGGCTCTGCTTCGTTTCGTTCCGGTCTCCCGACAGGTTCGCTTCCTGGAAAATGTCGATCAGCTTTTGCACGATCTGCTGCGAAATCCGCGCATTGGCGCCGTCGGACAGGCTGGAATCCGCCGAAATCGCGCTGATGTCGATCATGCTGGGATCAGCCTGGGCCAATACGGTGATATTTTCCCGCAGCTTGGTGATCTTCGCGGCGACGTCGCGCGGGCCGGACACGGTCTGCGACAGGTCGGTTTCGCGCACCACCCGTTCCAGATTCTCCGCGCTGGCCAGGGTGCTGCGCACCCGGTCCAGATCCTGCTGAGACTGCATCGGCGTGATGCCGACCTTGTCCTCCAGCAACGACTGGGTGTTCACATAGACACGCGCCTTGGACTGATAGCTGTTGGGAATGAAGGCCACTCCCAGCCATCCGGCCATAGCGATGCCCCAGGCCACCGCCAGCGCAGTCCAGCGACGGCTCCAGATGCCGTGCAGCAGAACGAGCAATTCATCGAGTAGTGCGGCCATGTCAGAACATGCTTTCGGGAATGATGATGACGTCGCCCGGAGCGAGCATCACATTGGCCTTCGTGTCGCCCTTCTTCAGAAGGTCGCCCAGGCGAACCTGATATTCCTTCTGCTTGCCCGTATTCTTGTCGAAACGGACCAGTCGGGCGCGATTGCCGGCGGCGAATTCACTGAGACCGCCAACCGCGATCATCGCGTCGAGCAGCGTCATGTTGGCGCGATAGGGGATGGACGCGGGCTTGTCGGTCGCCCCGACGATCCGCACTTGCTGGCTGAAGGTGCCGCTGAAATTGTTGACGATGACCGAAACCAGCGGGTTTTCGATATATTGGGTCAGCGCCAGCTTGATGTCGTCGGCCAGCATCTTGGGCGTCTTGCCCACCGCCGGCATGTCCGTGATCAACGGCGTGGTGATGCGACCATCAGGGCGCACCTGCACCTTGGCGCCCAGTTCCGGGTTGCGCCAAACGAAAATGGTGAGGTCGTCGAGCGGACCGATGACATATTCCTCGCCCGGGCCTTCCTGCGTCGAGACGAAGGATGCAGGAGGCAGCTGCGGGCCGCTGGGCGCAGACGCGCAACCCGACAGGGCCACGGCAGGCAGCGATACGCCGATCAGGAGCCTGGAAACCGACAGGAAACGCATAATCTCACCTCTTTGCACGGCCTTGCGTAGGACGCCGCCCAAGAGGTGTGGACGACAGACAGACGCATGGCTTTCAGGCCCCGTCTTGCCTGCAAAGGGTAAAGATACCGTTAGGAGTTAAGTCCCGAACAAATCAGCCAAGTAAAAGTTCGTGCGGTGCGGGATGTCCAAGAAATGCGACAGGACTAGCGGACGCGCCATATGCTCCCGCCAGAAACAGAGCGATGAGGTCGCCCTCCACGACGGGCGGCAACGCTACCTTGTCTCCCAGCCGGTCGATCGGCGTGCAAAGGCATCCCACCACAGTGACCGGTCCTGGCGCCGGATCGTGGTCGAAACGATTGGCCACCGCCATGGGATAGTTGCGCCTGACGACCGTTCCGAAATTGCCGCTGGCCGCGAGTTGATGATGCAAACCCCCGTCGACCACCACGAAGGTTTCGCCCTGGCTTGTCTTTATGTCGATTATACGCGTCAGATAGACGCCGGCTTCCCCGACCAGCCACCGTCCAAGTTCAATTGCGAAATGACTGTCCGCCAATATGTCGCCACGCCCATCGAGCGCGGTATCGAGCGCGACCCCGATCGGCCGAATGTCGAGTCGCTCATCGCCGGGGAAATAGGGCAGGCCAAAGCCGCCACCCAGATTGACGAGCGGCGGCGCCTTTCCAACGGCATCCGACAGCCGCGTCGCCAGCGCCAGGGTCGCGGCCTGCGCCTCCACGATCGCCATCGGATCGAGATTCTGGCTGCCCGCGAAAATGTGCCAGCCCTGCCAGTCCGCGCCGGCATCGATCACGCTGCGCGCCAGTGCGGCCGCACGGTCGGCATCGACGCCGAAGGGCCTGGCCCCGCCGCCCATGCGCATCCCCGATCCCTTCAGGTCAAAATCCGGATTGACCCGCACGGCCAAGCGCGGCGTCTTGCCGATGGCTTCGCCGACCGCCAGCGCGCGGCGCGCTTCGCCTTCGGATTCCAGGTTGATCGTGATGCCCGCGAAAATCGCTTCCGACAGCTCGTCGTTCCGCTTGCCCGGACCGGCGAAGCTGATCTGCGCGGGCGCCATCTCCGCCTCCAGCGCCATCGCCAGTTCGCCGCCCGATGCCACGTCGAACCCGTCGACCAGATGGGCCATCCGTGTCAGCAGCGGCGCAAAGGGGTTGGCCTTGATCGCATAATGGAGGTGCAGTCCATCGGGCATGGCGTCACGGAAACGGCGCACCTGCGCCTCCACGATCCCCATGTCATAGACGAATAGCGGCGTATCCCCCACTTCGTCCACCAGGCTGGCCGCGCCGCACCCGCCGATCAGCAGCATCCCCTCCTCGCTCGTGAACCAGGGCGGGATCGGTCCCATCGGCTTCATGCCGCCCACTCCCGTGCCAGCGCCACCCGATCGATCTTGCCGTTGGGGTTGCGGGGAAATTCGGCCAGCATGATGATGTCCTTGGGCTGCATGAAATTGGGAAGCTCGGCCTTCAGATGTGCGGCGAGCCTGTCACGACTGGCCGGATCGCCCCGGGCCAGCAGGCGTACCGCCTGTCCCAGCCGTTCGTCCTTGACGCCCAGTGCCACCGCTTCGGCGATACCCGGCGCAGCAACGGCCGCCTCCTCGATCTCGGTGGGGCTGATGCGGTTACCCGCAGATTTGATCATCGCGTCGTCGCGGCCCACGAAATAGAGCAGCCCTTCCTCGTCCCGTCGCACCGTGTCGCCCGACCACACCGCCATTCCGCCGTAACGCGACGCAGGCGGAGCCGGACGGAACCGCTCGGCCGTGCGCACGTCATCGCGCCAATAGCCCTGCGCCACCAGCGGCCCGCAATGAACCAGCTCGCCAGGCTCATCATCGTCCGTCAGGCCGCCGTCGGGGCGCACGACCAATATTTCCGCGAAGGGTATCGCCCGCCCCATCGAATCGGGATGGCTGTCCACCAGCGCGGGTGAAAGATAGGTCGACCGGAAGGCTTCGGTCAGGCCATACATGGGGTAGAGGTCAGCCTGCGGGAACAGCGTGCGCAGCTTCGCCACCAGGGGACGCGTCAACGCGCCGCCGCTGTTCGTCAGCCGCCGCAGCTTTGACGCGACATCGGCCGGCCAGTCCAGTTCCGCCAGTTGCACCCAGAGCGGCGGCACGCCCGCAAGCGTCGTTATGTCGTGTCGGTCGATCAGCTTTATGACGTCACGCGGAGTCAGATAGTCGAGCGGATAGGCGCATCCGCCTGCATACCAGGTCGAAAGCAGCTGATTCTGTCCATAATCGAAGCTGAAAGGCAGGACGCACGCAGTCCGGTCGTCGGGCGACATCCCCAGATAGTCCGCCACCGCCACCGCGCCGAGCCACAGGTTGGCGTGCGTAAGGACCACGCCCTTGGGCCGGCCGGTCGATCCGCTGGTGTACAGAATGGCGGCGAGATCCCCCGGCTTCGCATCCGATGGGCCGATGCCCGGCCCGCCGCTCATGGCGCACGCCGCGTCATCCTCGCGGTGAATCTGGCACCCGGCGGGCACGTCGCCCGTTTGCAGGCTGTCCAGCCGGGTTGCCGCGCCGACCAGCGCGGCCGCGCCGCTGTCCGAAAGGATATGGGCGACCTGTGCGTGCTTGAGCAGCGGATTGACCGGCACATGGACGAAGCCCGCGCGCGGCGCCGCGAGCGGTATCAGCGCCGCGACCGGTCCCTTGGCCATCCAGCTTGCGACGCGGGCACCCGGTTCCAGCCCGAAACCCGCCAGCCACGCCGCAAGGCGCGCCAGCGTCTGTTCCAGTTCGGCGAAACTGTAGCTGCCCGACCGGCCGTCCAGCGCGGGCGCATCAGGCTCGCCACGCAGCAGCAGATGATCGACCGGTGCGAAAGGCAGTGCATCGCCCTGCCCGGTCGCGAATGAAGACGGCACGCTTAACGCCATATCCAGATTTTTCCCTTAAGCGGCCTGATGGATGAAGCGGAGATAGTCGGTTGCCGGCGACAATGGAATATCAGAGCCTTGCCGATGTGCGGGACGTGCTGCACGGGCGGCTCGATCGCGCCGTCGCGCCCGGCCTTTTTTCCCGGATCGACTGGTTCGAGATGCTGCATCGCCATTGCCTGTCCGACCACCCCCCCCATGTGCTGCGCGCGCGCGACGGGGAGGACGAGGCATGGCTGTTCCTGGCGGCCCCGGCAACAGGGCAGATGAAGGCGATGGCCAACTGGTACAGTTTCGAATGGGGGCCGGTGTTTCTGGGGGACGGAGACGGCGCCACGCGGCAAGCGCTGCTGGACGCGCTGGCGCGGCGGCTACTGGAGACGCAGGCGCGGATCGACCTGTATCCGCTGGAGGCATCCGCGCCGTTGCTGGCAAGCCTGCGGCGCGCGGGATGGATCGGGGTGTCGCGTGCGATGGGTGGGCGATACCTGCTTGACGTGCAAGGACGCAGCTTCGCCGAATATTGGGCGGCGCGGCCGGGGCGGCTGCGCAGCCTCGTGCGGCGCAAGGGACGCGCAAGCCCCTTCGCCCTGTCGGTCGAGGATCGGCTGACCGATGCGCTGTGGGACGATTATGTCGCGGTCCATGCGCGCAGCTGGAAGGCGCCGGAGCCGGGGCTGGAACTGCTGCGCGCGCTGGCGGAACGGGAAAGCCGTGCGGGCGCGTTGCGGCTGGGCTTTGCGCGGATCGACGGGTTGCCCGTGGCAACCCAGCTATGGACCGTCGACCGGGGCGTCGCCCTGATCCACAAATTGTCGCATGACCGGGCGCTGGACCATCTGTCGCCCGGCACGCTGCTGAGCCACCATATGTTCGCGTGCGCCATCGACGGGGATCGGGTCGGGCGGATTGACTATGGCACCGGCGACAATGACTACAAGACCGACTGGATGGAGCGGCGCATTCCGCTGCTGCGCATCGACGCGTTCCATCCCCGCTACGCGTCCAACTGGCTGCCAGCCGCGCGGACGGCCATTTCCGCGCTTGTCGGCTAGGCCGTAAAGCTCTAGTGACACCGCCACTATGCGGGTGCAAAACTCTCAGCCGGCGGACCGGCATCAGGATGTGGACAACCGGATGCGGGCGTTGCTGCGCGACGTGCTGGGCCTGCCCCAGGGGCAGGTCGATGCGTTCGACGGCAATAGCCCCCTGTTCGGCGCGCTGCCCGAACTGGATTCCATGGCGGTCGCGGGCCTGCTGACCGAGATGGAGGACCGGTTCGACATCCTGATCGACGACGAGGATTTCGACGGCGACACGTTCGAGACGTTCGGATCGCTCGTTGCGTTCGCGCGGGCGAAGATCGGCTGATCCCCGCCCGCCATCCGGGGGCTTACGCCTCGGCCATTTCCTCGAAATCCGCCTCCGCCAGGAATTTCTCCACGTCGAGCGCGGCCATGCAGCCCATGCCCGCCGCGGTCACCGCCTGCCGGTAGATCTTGTCGGTGACGTCGCCCGCCGCGAACACGCCGGGGATGGCGGTACGGGTCGTGCCCTTTTCCACGACGATATAGCCTTCGTCGAGCGGCAGCTTGCCGGTGAACAGCTCGGTCGCGGGATGGTGACCGATGGCGACGAAGCCGCCGTCGGTGGCCTCATGGCTTTTCTCGCCCGTCACCGTGTCGGTCAGGTCGACGCCCACCAGTCCCTCCGGCGCGCCGCCGCCGACGAACCGGTCGACCGCCTTGTTCCAGAGGATCTTGATATTGGGATGCGCCCTGAGCCGTTCCTGAAGGATCTTTTCGGCGCGCAGCGAGTCGCGGCGGTGGATCAGGGTGACGTCATGGCTGTGGTTGGTGAGGTAGAGCGCTTCCTCCACGGCGGTGTTGCCGCCGCCGATCACCACCACCTTCTTGCCGCGATAGAAGAAGCCGTCGCAGGTGGCGCAGGCCGACACGCCCTTGCCCTGAAGATGCTCCTCGCCCTCCACGCCCAGCCATTTCGCCTGCGCGCCGGTGCAGATGACCAGCGTGTCGGCGACATAGAGCGTGCCGCTGTCGCCGGTAAGGCGGAACGGGCGTTCGGAAAGGTCGACGTCGACGATCTGGTCATACATCATCTGCGCGCCGACATGTTCGGCCTGCGCCTGCATCTGCTCCATGAGCCAGGGCCCCTGGATGACGTCGCGGAAGCCGGGATAATTTTCGACATCGGTCGTGATGGTGAGCTGCCCGCCCGGCTGCATCCCCTGCACCACGATCGGCGCGAGGCCCGCGCGGGCGCCGTAGATGGCGGCGGACAGGCCCGCCGGGCCGGAACCGAGGATCAGCATGCGGGTGGAATGGGTGGCGGTCATGGCGGGCCTTCATTGGGGATGGTGGGTCGATTATGATTCGGTCGGGCCAGAGAGATAGGCGAGCAGGCGGGCGAGGCAAGCGATGGATTATCTTGGCAGCCGCGAAGCCGGGCTGCGCCGGGAGCCGCGCGGCAAGTCATCGCGCGGTCACCACCCCGAAGTTCACATTGTCGCAGGCCCGCCGGGCGACGCGAAACCGCGGTTTTGCCGGCACGACGCGCCCGCAAGGGCAGCATGACGCGACACCCGCGCGCCGGCCGGGTCACGGGCAGGTCCGTGTCGGGGCATGGTCTGGTCACGGGAGGGTCACAGGAGGGTCACGGCCGGGTCACGGCCTTCCAAGGCGGGCGACATGACGGGAGACGGCGCGGCGAGGGTGACGCGGCGGGATGCGGCGCGGCGGGAGGCGGCGGAAGGATGCGGGCGCATGCCGCGCAGTAGATCAGGAGAAATCCTACATTGGAAGGGATGTGACGCGGTGTGCCGTGCGCCAGCCCTCGTCATTCAACGGCACCGATCCGCACCTGGAGCGCCCGTTCAAATTGCGGCCGGGTTTGGGACGAAGCCGTCTTTGCCGACGCGCTCAATCATGACGGGTGCTGGCGAGAGCGGACGTTCCGGGCTTGCGCGGATACTGTCGTCAATTGACCGAGGCTGGCCGTTACCGTCGAACATCGTCTCACACGAGCTTGAGAGCGGCGATTTGTTCCGAGACGGCGCGTACGATAGAGGGCAGATCCGAATTGTTCGTGAATTGATAGTCAGCTCTACCCAGGGTAATTCCCTTCCCCAGCTCAGAGAGCTCCAGATTGTCGCGAAGCATCACGTCTTCGGCACTCATCGATCGACCATTTCGGTTCGCCAGACGCTCGAGACGAAGATGACGGTGCGTATGGATGGAGAATGCGTAACTTCTCCCCCCCAGACCAGAGATTTGGTCCAGTTCCAATGGACTGCATACAGAATCAATCAAGAGGAGGTCGCAAGATCCGAGTGCGTCAATTATGGAGGGTTTCAAGGCGATCGCCGCCGCTGCCTGCCCGTATTTTTCCCGCAGTTCGATCTGGACTTGCCGTTCCACCGCCGGTGAGGCCTCCCACCCGCGGCTCTGAATTTCACTTCTGATTGCATCTCCAAGCGATAGGGACCTTGCGGGCATTAGCTTGGATACCGATCGAATGACGTCGGTCTTCCCAACTCCGCATAACCCGCTAAATGTTATTATCATTTTACTCATCGCTCAAATCCAGATTAAGCTGCCTATCAGACGCATTGTGAGGAATACTATGACCAAACTTCCGCCGTTTTGTATCGTAGAGTCTGGTGATATGGATACTTGCATTGTTGGAATATAGAGGCTCCGGCGTTACCAAAATCCCGGCGGCCTCAACGTCTGCAATCTTCTCAGGATTATTGGTCATGAGATGAACGCGTTCGAACCCTCTTCCTTTGAGGTAATCACCCACAGATCTGAAATTGCGGCATTCTGGAGGCTCGCCGATCAATCGACGGGATTCGAACGTATCGATCCCCTCGACTTCAAGCGCGGTCGCCTTGACCTTCGCCGCAAGTCCTATCCCCCTGCCGTCCAGTCTGAGGTAAAACAGGATTCCGGCGCCGGCGCTCTGCATTCGGCCCAGAGCGAGTTCTAGTTGGTCCTTGCAGTCGCAAAGCTCGCTGTCGAAAGCCTCGGCAAATACGCACTCTGAATGGATACGTACCAGCGGACTTTGCGATTGTGTCGGATTGCCCACCATGACCACTAGGTCGCCATCGACCGCATCAGTGAAGCTCTCCGATATCACCGTAAGTTTGCCCCACTTCCGGCTGCGGAAGGTGGCTTGCTCGCCTACGAAGTTTTTCAAATAGTCTCTCACTGCGCCTGGCCGTTCAGAAAAGATGCGCGCCGCATGCTGGCGGCCATCTCTCTCGAGAGGGAGTCCATGACGGCATCTCTGTTCGCTTCACTTAGTTTGACGATATTCGTACGATGATGCTCTTTGACTGATTGCAGGAACGGATTGGATGCAGCGGATATTGTCGCTATCACCGTAGATGCGCTATCATTTAAAAGATCGTTTATGGTGTCCTTGAATCGAGCCGATGAAATCTGCATCTCCCCGATTTCGTCAAGGATGATGATCTTGCCGGATTTGGATTCTCTCCGGACCTCGTCGGCAATCTCGTCCCAAACGGCTGTCTCGAAATCATAGTTAAGAATGTCACTTATGTCCTTCAGGGCGCCCTCTTTTCTTCGGGCGAACGGCCTGCTACTGCCTTCGTCTCCATTTATGACAATCTCGAAGCCAATACGCTCTCCTTCACGCATGGTTTCCCGGGATACAACCGAGTACACGTGCTGATTGCTCGATCGAAACTGGTCGATCAATCTATTGACGATCGTAGTCTTACCGGAGCGGGGTGAGCCAATCAAAAGTATGAACTTAGAGCAGCTTTCGAATAGCGTATCGAATTCGTCGCAAAAGTGGGACACGACTTTAGGCGAAAATTCAGAGTCGATTTCGAAATCAAGCTTCTTCGCGAATGGTATTCTGAATCCAGCAATTCGAACGATTCCTTTGGAAACGAACGAAGGATGTCTCCCGTCCGATACGGTCGACGTATAGCCGATATCATATTCACTGTATCGAACCGTGATATTTTCTGACCTCGGGCCAACCTTCTGCGATATGTAAGACATTTGACTTAGAAAAAGATCGGCTCGTTTCAGTATTGAACTGTCATTTTGGAGATTCTCGTTACGGAATGCGAGGTTCAACGCTGGAAGCGGGGAGGGCGAAGAAACGACGAGTTTCAGGCTCCCAGCTCGATTCATGAAATCAATGATGCCAGCCTGCGAATGCTCGGTGACGAGACTCCCAGTCTCTTGAATCATGTTTATTGACGAATGAGCGGATCGGATGACATCGTCTTCCGGGGATTTGCTCTTAAAGAAACGATCCGCGGGTAGAATCTTCTGTGATCCGATAATGATATCAAGACTTTGTTGCTGTTTCGACCTAGCGACTCTGTCCTTCATAAGTCCGAACGCTATCAACGAGAGATTCAGGAGCATGGCAGCAGATATATATTCAACTTTGGTGCCGCCTAACACGGCGTACACTGTAACTGCTAGGGCGACGAGAAGCGCAGCAGCCGCATCGAGATTCTCGGGCCAGATTAGCGTCCAAAGCCTGTTCACAAGTTATCCTCCATCCAACCCTTTGTGCCTAACGCCCGCGTCCCTCTAGGCCAACCCATTCACGCTGCACGGTCGCATTCTTCCCAGCTTTCTCGAACCGAACAGCAAGTTTTCCTATAATCTGCCGTTCGCGCTGGCATCTGGAACGGCGAGAGTTGGTCGGCAGGCGACGTCCGCACCCGCGGGTGGAGCGGTCGTTCCTTGCGGCTCCGCTGCATGGCGGATTCCGGCGCATGTTCTGCCGGTGGATCAGCGACCCAATCTCGGTCATTCTGCGCGCCCGGTTCCATCGGCGGCCGCTGCGCACCGATGTCGATATGGGCAGGCGGCGGCTTTCGATCGATCGCGTCAAGTCCCGCTGGGCCAGCCGCGTCGGCGCGCCCGCCACGAGCCGACATCGTTGCCGACAAGGGGGCCAGGGCCGACGGCAAGTGGAGGGGCGGCGGTCGAACGAACGCGCGCCGCGCCCCGGTTCAATCCAGCTTGCGCAGCCAGATGTTCCGCACCTCGACCCGCGCCGGGTTTAGCTCGGCTTCGATGCCGATCCACCCGGCGCGATTGTCGGGGGATTCGGGATCGTCGAACACGCTCGCCGACATAAGGCGGCCGTTGAGGAAATGGAGCACGACCGGACCGCGCGCGATGATCTCATATTCGTTCCAGTCGTCCGGCCGAATTTCGAGCGCGAGCTTGCTGCTTTCGGCGATCGTGCCCACAAGTTCGGGGCCGGCGGCAGCGGAGCGGCGCGTCACCTGTCCACGCCAGCTCGTCACCCGCGCGAGATCATTTTCCATGTAGACCTGTCCGCTGAACAGGTCGCGGCCGAACGTCTTGGCCGGCCAGAAATCGGCCTGCGGCCCGGTCATCATCCAGCGCAGCTTGGGCGGCGGTGCGCCCGGCACCGGGTTGATCCAGGGAAGGCCGGTGCGGCTGCGATACTGGATGCCGGACCCACCGACCGGCGCCTTGATTTCCAGGCGCAGATCGAAGTCGCGGGCCTTCAGGCGGCGATAGACGAGGTAACTGTTGTTCATCGCCCGATCCGGCGGACGAACGGCGACGATCGCCCCGTTTTCCACGCGCCAGACGTCGGGATCGCCGTCCCAGCCGGCCAGGGTCCGGCCATCGAAGAGTGAAACGAACCCTTCATGGTCCTGAAACGCGCGCGGGCGCGGTTGCTTCAGCACGAACGGTTGCGCCGTGCCTTTCGCGGCCGGCGGTTCGGCTGCCCCGGCACCGATCGCCAGCGCGGCGCCCAGCACGGCACCGCAAACTCCCCAGGCAACTGTCCTCATGCCCCGGCCCTCCTCTCTTTTCCTGGCGTCACCGATCATGCGAACATCGGTGCGTTTCTGTTTTGCCCTTGTCCGTAATCTGGACGGACGAGATCACATAACCGGTCCTGTCCGGCGCTAGGCCCACACGCGCGCCTGAGAGCCAGTCGCGCAGGTCCGCCCGGAACCGGAAATTCCCCTACCCCCGCTCACTTCAACACATTCGGCAGATCCTCGAACCCCTTGCGCAGCGCCGCGCTCCAGCTTTGGGAGATCAGGGCGAATTGTTCGTCGTCGGGCTCTATGCGGGTGCGCACGGTGAAGTCGTAGGCGCCGGTGGGGATGACGGTGAGGTCGAGCGGCATGCCGACCGACAGGTTGGAACGCAGGGTCGAATCCATCGACACCAGCACCGCCTTGGTCGCATCCTCCAGGCTGGTTTCGCGGCCGATGATGCGATCCAGGATGGGCTTGCCATATTTATGCTCGCCGATCTGGAAGAAAGGCGTGTCCTCCGTCGCTTCGATGAAATTGCCGGCGGAATAGACGAGGTAGAGGCGCGGCTTGCCGCCCCGGCGCTGGCCCGCGATCAGGATGGAGGCGCTGGCGCCGGACCCGCCCATCTCAATATTCTCGCGGTAGCGCTGCTGCATCTTCTGCATGGCTTCGCCCACGATCTGGGCGACGCGATACATGGTGGCGCAATTGAGGATGGTTTCAACGTCGGGATCGAGCCGGGCGTCCTTGATCGCCTTGCTGAGCGTCGCCTTCACCCCCTGGGTGATGGAAAGATTCCCCGAACAGAGCAGGGTGATCGCCCGTTCGTCCGGCACATGATAGGTAAAGCTTTTCCGGAAGCGCGCGATATTGTCCATGCCCGCATTGGTGCGGGTGTCGGACAGCATGACCAGCCCCTGATCCACGCGCACCGCCACACAATAGGTCATTGGCCCCCCGGCCTCCTGCATTGAAATGTTCCGTCGCGACCGACGAATCGACGCCTATCCTTCCGCCGAGCGATCGCGTGTTTCAACCCTTCGAGTCGGGCGGCGGGGTGCTTTGTTGCTGCTGTCGTTGCAGTTGCCGTTCCTCGACGCCGTCCTCCGCCTGCGCGATCCGGACGTCCGCGTCAATGCGGATGTCGCCCGCGACCGTCACCGAACCGCGGATCGGCGCCGCCTCGTCCGCGTCCAGGCCGCTCGCCACGCGCAGATAGCGTTCGGTCACGCACACGCTGTTCGACGGATCGAAGCCGATCCAGCCGAGGTCGGGCAGCCAGGCTTCGGCCCAGCCATGGGTTTCGTGCAGCACATCGTCGTCGTCCGCGAGCAGATAGCCCGACACGTAGCGCGCGGGGATGCCGATCGAGCGGGCGCCGGCGATGAATATCTGGGCATGGTCCTGGCACACGCCCGCGCCCAGCGCGAAGGCCTGCGCGGCGGTGGTATCGGCGGTGGTGACGCCGGGGCGATACTGGACCGCGCCGATCACGGCGGCGGACAGGGCATGGAGCCGGGCAAGCGGGCCGCCATCGTCCGGCAGGGCGCGGGCCATGGCGACGATGCCGTCCGACGCCCGGGTCAGCGGGGTCGGACGCAGGAAATATTGCGACGGCACGCTGGAGCGCAGATGGCCAATGACGCCATGGCATTCGCGCGTTTCCACCAGCCCTTCGGCCACGATCACGGCACGGTCGAAGCTGTCGTGGCGGACCCAGACCGCTTCCTTTTCGCCGTAGCTGTTGAGGTGAAAGGCGGGCAGCGGCTGGTCATTGACGCTGACCTGCCAGTCGAGCACGGTCTGGGCCGGATTGTCGACCGGCATGAGTTTCAACCGCATCGCCGCACGCCCGGCGGTCGCGGCGTAGCTGTAGGCGGTCTGGTGGCGGACGAGCAGCCTCATGCGTTCACGTCCCCTCCCCGGCCCTCAGCCGAAATGATAGGTCTGGGCGATCTCGAAGCCCAGGCGGTTGGTCATCATCAGTCCGTGCTGCACCGTTTCGTGCAGGCCGCGCCGGAAAATCTCGCCGCTGTCGAGGGCGTCGAGTTCAGCGACCATCCGGTCGATCGTCTCGTGGCACGGGCCGCTATGGTCGTGCCAGCCCGCCAGTCTTTGCAGCCGGTGCGCAAGTTCGTGGTAGCAAAAGGCGACGCTGCGCGGGAACAGCGTGTTGAGCATCAGGAAATCGGTGATCTGCCAGGGCGTGTAGGTGCCGCCATAGACATGGTGATAGGCGCGCGCGCCCGACAGGGCATAGAGCACCGACGTCCATTGATAATGATCGCGGTTGCCGCCGATCACTTCGGTTTCGGGCAGCAGGACATAATATTTTACGTCCAGCAGGCGCAGCGTCATCTGCGCCCGTTCCAGCGCGGAGCCGGTGCGCAGGAAGTCGTGCCCTTCATTGCGAAGCTGGCCCGAATCGGCGGCACCCCGGAAGGTCATGACGCGGGTCTTCACCCAGTCGATGAGGGTGGGCATCTGCGCCCGCGCCTCGGCGATGTCGTAGCTGTCGAGCTTGCGCCAGCCCTCGTTCAGCGATTCCCACATGTCCTGCGTCAGCATGGTGCGCGCGGACTTGGCATTGGCGCGCGCCTTGAGCAGGCAGGAGCGGATCGAGCTGGGATTGTCGAGATCCAGCATCAGGAAGGACACGACGTCGCTTTCGGTGACGGGCTTGCCCTCGGGAAACTGATGTTCCGCCCCGGTGGCGCGGACGACCGAGCGCCATTCCTCGCGGTGGTGCGCGCCCGGCAGGATCGCCATGCGCTGCCCCATGGTCAGCAGGCGGGCGGTCGATTCCGCCCGTTCCATGTAACGCGCCATCCAGAAGAGATTTTCGGCGGTCCGGCTCAGCATCGCGTCAGGCCTTCGATCTGAGGGGCAAGGAGGGGAAAATCGACCGTCATTCCTGCATCACCCACGTATCCTTGACCCCGCCGCCCTGGCTGGAGTTCACGACCAGCGACCCTTCGGTGAGGGCGACGCGCGTGAGGCCGCCGGGGACGAGGCGGATTTGCTTTCCGACCAGGCAATAGGGCCGGAAATCGGCATGACGCCCGACGACGGAGGCCGGCCCGAGCGTCGGGACGGTGGACAGGTCCAGCGTCGGTTGGGCAATGAATTCTGCCGGGTTCGCCCTGATCCGTTCGGCATAGGCTTCGACTTCCGCCTTGCTGGCCTTGGGGCCGATCAGCATGCCGTAGCCGCCCGAGCCGTGGACTTCCTTCGCCACCAGTTCGTGCAGATGCTCCAGCACATAGGCGAGTTCGTCGGGCTTGCCGCACTGCCAGGTGCGGATATTGTCGAGGATCGGCTTTTCGCCGAGATAGAAGCGGATCATTTCGGGCACGTAGATATAGACCGCCTTGTCGTCGGCGATGCCCGATCCCGGCGCTGACGCCAGCGTCACCCCGCCGTTGCGATAGACGCTGAAGATGCCCGGCACGCCCAGCAGGCTGTCGGGCCGGAACACCAGCGGATCGAGATATTCGTCGTCGATGCGGCGATAGATGACGTCGACCGCCTTTGGCCCCAGGGTCGTCTTCATCCACACCCGATCCTCGTCGACGAAGAGGTCGGCGGGCTCCACCAGTTCGACGCCCATCAGGTCGGCCAGGAAGCTGTGCTCATAATAGGCGCTGTTGAGCGAACCGGGGGTGAGAACCACCACGACCGGATCGCCCTTGCACGCCGGCGGCGCCACTTCCTTGAGGCTCTTGAGCAGTTCGGCGGGATAGTCGTCGACCGGCGCGACCAGCCCCTGGCTGAACAGTTCGGGGAACATGCGCGTCATGATTTCCCGGTTTTCCAGCATGTAGGACACACCCGAAGGTGTGCGGCAATTATCCTCCAGCACTTCGAACCCTTCCGGCCCGGTACGCACGATGTCGATGCCCACGATATGGCTGTACACCTTGCCCGGCGGCGTGAAATCCGCCATTTCGGCGAGATATGCGCTGTTGTTGTAGATGATGTCGGCCGGCATGATGCCCGCCTTCACGATTTCCCCGCGATGATAGACATCGTGGAGAAAGGCGTTGAGCGCACGGGCGCGCTGGCGAATGCCCTTGTCGAGGAGGCGCCATTCCTGCGCGGTGAAGATGCGCGGGAGAAGATCGAAGGGAATGAGACGTTCCGGGTCGCCGCCCTCCCCATAGACGGCGAACGTGATGCCGATGCGCCGGAAGATGGCTTCCGCCTCGTCCAGTCGACGGTTGAGTCCGGCAATACCCGTTCGCTCGACCCACTGCTGCACTTCATCGTAACAGGGGCGAACCGAACCGTCGGGCTCAAACATTTCATGGAAGGGCAAGTCGTCAATCCTCCCTGGGCCGAACGGCCGCTTGTGCGTTGCAGCATTAGTGCGCGCGACGGAAGGGATTGCAACATAAAAATTGCGGCTGCGCAGGACAGTCTGGCAGAGGACAGGTCGAAAATGACGGGAACGGCAGGCAGATGGTGGAAAGCGGCGGGCCTTGCCGCGGCGCTGGCCCTGACCGGCTGCGCCTCCGTCCTGCGCGACCATATCTACCAGGCCGACCCAAGACCGGTACATATCGGCGACTATACGGGGCGCAAGCCCGAGACGCTGACCGTACGCACAACGGACGGAATGGCCCTGACTGGCTATTACTGGCGCGGCGCGCCCGACGATCATGACGTCATCCTGTTCTTCCACGGGCGCGGGTCGAACCAGGGGATCGCCGCCCGCTATGCCGAGCAACTGACCGGCCGGGGCGATCATGTCGTGGTGGTGTCCTATCGTGGTTTCGGCGGCAATCCGGGCACGCCGACGCAGGCCGGCCTGATCGCCGACGGGCTGGCCTTCACGGCGCGCGCGCGCGACCTGGCGGGGCCGAACGCCCATCTTTTCCTCGTCGGCCATTCGCTGGGCGGTGCCGTCGCGCTGCACGTCGGTGCGCGCGTTCCGGTCAGCGGCGTGGCGACGCTGTCCGCGTTCGACCGGCTGGCCGAATCTGCGCCGGCCGGAACAGGCTCCCTGCTGCCCGACCGGTGGAATAATCTGGAAGCCCTGCCCCGCATCGAGGCGCCGGTGATCATGATGCAGGGAACGGCGGACCGCCGCGTCGATGCCGCGCAAGCGGATCGCCTGTTCGCGGCGGCCCGATCGCCCACGGTCAGGATCAGCATGACGGGCGCCGGCCATCACCCGGACATGGCGCGGATCGGGCCGGTCATCACGCAATGGGTGGCGGCGATCGACGCGGGGCGTTTCGCCACCTATTCCCCGGCCATTCCCGCAGGATGGGCGATGGAGCGAAAATGATCGCCGGCCAATTGCGCAAACCCCGTTGACCGTTTCCGCAACGCTGCGTATAGCGCGCCCTCACCGCGGCGCCCAGGCACCGCGCGATGCCCTTGGGGCGGAGTAGCTCAGCTGGTTAGAGCAGCGGAATCATAATCCGCGTGTCGGGGGTTCAAGTCCCTCCTCCGCTACCAGTCAAGGGGTTTATCGTGTTGTTATTACACGATAAACCCCAGACCTTTCCAAGGCAAAGCCACATTCGTTCCCACGTTTTGATTGGGCCGCGCTGGCATCATTCGGAACAGAACGGGATGCAGCCATTTCCAGTCAGGAGCGTTCACCCCTGTGCGTTTTCTGCCCAATGCCATCAAACTGCCAGCTTGGATAAGCCGCTTTCTAGAAGTGAGATAGGGAGCAATCTGCGTTGCCGTTCAACGCCGTTTCCCGCTAGAGTCCTCTTCAAGGGGGAACAAGAATCAATGGCATCTCAGGCAAATAGCGGTAGCGACCTCGGCTTTGAGGCGGACCTGTTCAAGATGGCGGATAAGCTCCGTGGCAATCTTGAACCTTCGGAATACAAGCACGTCGCACTGGGGCTGATTTTTCTCAAATATATTTCCGAAGCATTCGAGTATCACCGCGCCAAATTGCTGCTGGAAGAATATGCCGATCCTGAAGACCCGGAGGAATATCTTGCCTCCAACGTGTTCTGGGTGCCGCAGGAAGCGCGGTGGGAGCATTTGCAGGCCAATGCCAAGCGCCCGCAGATCAACTTCACCGACGTTACCACCGGCAAGGAGCGCGTGGGCGACATCGGCAATCTGATCGACAATGCGATGGACGCCATCGAACGCGCCAATGTTGCTGTGCTCAAGGATGTTCTGCCCAAGGAATATGGACGCCCGCAGCTCGACAAGACGATGCTGGGCGAGCTGATCGACCTGTTTTCAAAAGTCGGGATGCACAGCGCGGACGGCAAATCGAAAGACCTGCTGGGCCGCGCCTATGAGTATTTCATCAGCCAGTTTGCTGGCGCGGAAGGGCGGCGCGGCGGCGAGTTCTTTACCCCCCGATCCGTTGTTCAGACCATCGTGGAGATGCTGGAGCCGCACAATGGCCGGGTTTACGATCCGTGCTGCGGGTCCGGCGGGATGTTCGTGCAGTCCGAACGCTTCATCGAAAACCATCAGGGCCGTCGCAGCGACATCGCCATCTATGGGCAGGAGCGCAACCATACGACGTGGAAGCTCTGCAAGATGAACCTTGCCGTGCGCGGTATCGACGCGGACATCAAATGGAACAATGAAGGATCGTTCCTGAGCGATGCCTTCCCCACGCTCAAATTCGATTATGCGATGGCCAATCCGCCGTTCAACATATCCGATTGGTGGCAACCGCAGTTGGAAGGCGACGTGCGCTGGAAATTTGGCCAGCCGCCAGCGGGCAACGCCAACTTCGCGTGGCTTCAGCATATCATCCACCACCTTGCCCCGCGCGGCACGGCGGGCGTGGTGCTGGCAAATGGCTCCATGTCGTCGCAGCAATCGGGCGAGGGCGACATTCGCAAGGCCATGATCGAAGGCGACGTGGTGGATTGCATGGTCGCGCTGCCCGGTCAGCTTTTCTATTCGACGCAGATTCCTGCCTGCCTGTGGTTCCTCGCCCGCGATAAGAGCGCAAACGGCCACCGCGATCGCAAGGGCCATTTCCTCTTCATCGACGCTCGCAATCTGGGCCATATGGTGGACCGCACGCGGCGCGAGTTTTCGGAAGCCGACATTGCGACGATCACCGGAGCCTATCACCGCTGGCGGGCGAAGCCGGAGGCTGGGCTTGGCGAGTATCAGGACATCCCCGGCTTCTGTCGCTCTGCGACGCTGGAGGAAGTCCGCAAGCATGGCTTCGTCCTGACACCGGGCCGCTATGTCGGGGCGGAAGATGTGGAGGGAGACGATACCCCGTTTGAAGAACGGCTTGGGGCATTTCAGGGCAAGCTGGATGAACATTTCGGCGAAAGTGAGCGCCTCGCAAATCTAATTCGTGAGCGCCTTGCCGGAGTTGTCGTTGGTGGCTGAATGGCGCGACGCTCAATTGAGCGAACTTATCGACATCAAGCATGGCTTTGCCTTCAAGGGTGAATTCTTCACGGATGAGCCAACCGGCGATATCCTCGTGACGCCCGGCAACTTTGCGATTGGGGGCGGCTTTCAACTCAACAAGCCCAAGTTCTACAACGGCCCGGTGCCGAAGGAATATGTGCTCAATCCGGGCGATGTAATCGTCACGATGACTGATCTCAGCAAACAGGCCGATACGCTTGGCTTCTCCGCTATCGTGCCCGTCATAAAGCCGCGTCTACTGCACAACCAGCGGATTGGGCGCGTAATAGCAAAGGATGCGTCGGCAAATTTGGGTTTCATCGCTTGGCTAATGCGGACGCGGCCCTACCGGCATGAGATTGTCGGAGGAGCGACCGGCTCAACGGTCAAGCATACTTCGCCCGGTCGCATTCTGGCACATCGCTTCAAGCTCCCTTCGCCCAAGGAACAGCAAGACATTGTCGATGTTTTGCAGCCGCTGGACGACAAGATCGAACTCAACCGGCGGATGAATGAGACGCTGGAGGGGATGGCGCAGGCGATTTTTCGGGATTGGTTTGTTGATTTCGGCCCGGTGCGCCGTGCCTTGGCGGGCGCGACTGATCCGGCGGCGATCATGGGCGGCCTGACCCCAGACCCCGCCCGCGCCGCCCACCTCGCCGCCCTCTTTCCCGTTGCCTTCGGCAATGATGGCTTGCCGGTGGGTTGGAGCGAGCGCCCACTGGACTCGATCGCAGAGTTCCTCAACGGACTGGCTTTGCAAAAGCACCCGGCCAAACCGGGCGAACCTGATCTGCCGGTGATCAAGATTGCCGAACTTCGCAACGGCTTGTCCGAACGCAGCAACAGGGCGGCTCGCACGTTGCCAGCCAAATACATCATCAAGGATGGCGACTTCATCTTCTCATGGTCGGGCAGCTTGATGGCGAAGGTTTGGACCGAAGGCGAAGGGGCGCTCAATCAGCACCTCTTCAAGGTATCGTCGGATGTCTATCCGCAGTGGTTCTATGGCCTGTGGGTCCATCACCATATGCCGGAGTTCCAGCTTATCGCCGCCTCCAAGGCCACCACGATGGGGCATATCCAACGGATGCACCTGACGAACGCTGCAACGGTCTGCCCGCCTGAACCGACGATTGAGGCGATGTCAGCGGTCATGCAGCCACTCTGGGATCGGATGATCCACAACGAACTGGAAAACCGCACCCTCGCCGAAACCCGCGACTATCTCCTGCCCCGGCTGATGTCCGGCGCGGTGCGCGCTGCTCCGCAGGCTGAGGCTGCATGATGACTAATCCCTATTTCCGCTCGCTGCCGCTGTTTCCCACCTATGCCATCGGCGATGTGGGGATTGATGGGCTGGTTCCGGCTTGCCGGGTGGAAAGCTGGGAGGCGTTCATCGTTGCCATGCGCTCGCCGGAGCATAACATGGCCAAGGGCGAAATCGTTTATCGCGGGCAGCGCGGGCATGACTGGCACCTCTCCTCCACGCTCGCCCGCCTGTTCGATGGCGGTTCCGTTCCCGCCGAACATGAAGCCAGTCTGCTGGCCCAATTCCGCCTCGCCATGCGCGGGCGCGGGCTGGATTGCAGCAAGCTGGACGATGAGGAACTTTGGGCCTTCGGCCAGCATCACGGCCTGCGAACACCGCTGATCGACTGGACCAAATCGCCCTATGTCGCGCTGTTCTTCGCCTTCGATGAACCGGATGTGCTCGACATCAATCCTAACGACTCCCGCGCGGTTTTCTGCCTGAACATGACTGCCATTCGCGCCGATGAAAGCCTGTCGAAGATCATCTTTCAACCGACGCACCACGAGAATGCGCGGCTAGTCAATCAGGCGGGGCTGTTCACGATCACGCCCAGCGGCAGGGAAAATCTGGTTTCCGCGATCCTCAACGAACTGGCCGAGAATGAAGTCATCAACCCGGACGATCCGATGGATGTCGCCCGCTACATCGCCAAAATCCATGTTCCGAATGAGAACCGCGTCGAGTGCCTGAACACGCTCCGCAAAATGAACATCCACCACGCCAACCTGTTTCCCGATCCGGGCGGGGCATCGAAATATAGCAACGACTGGCTCAGCCGCCTGATCGAAGAGGAACGGCGCGACGCGGCAGAGGCGCAGGCCATCGAGGAAATGGCGGATAGAGCTTTGGCCGAGCCTGATCCGACACTGATAGCAGGTGAGCCAATTTCGGCAGATGCCATTGCCAAGCTGTTGCGAAACACGGTGCGTAACGACAGCGAATACCCGCCCGAAATGCTGGCCGGATGGGCATCCAAGCTCATCTCTCTGTATGAACGGATGGCTGGAACCGATTGGCCAGAGCGCGCTGCATCAGAAACTCGCCTCAAGATCGAATTCCGCAAATTCCTGATGAGCAACAGCATCAACCGTGCCGTTGCGGAAACCGGCGCACGGCGCTTGGTCGATTTCTTCAAGGCCAGTTGGCGGGCCACGAATGCGCCGTAAGCCGTCACACCTTCAGATTTGGCGCAACCGGCTGGCTACGTCCCGCGCCGCCGCGAACTGGCGGAGCTTTTGGCGCGAAACCAATTTCCCGATGGCCATTGGCCTGTTCGTCGCCTGTGCCACGATCACCTATCTTTGGTGGCGGCTTGACCCCCAAGACCTAAGCAATCTCTGGCCCGAAATGGGCGGGATGACGCTGGACGTATTCTTCATCCTGATCGTGTTCGCGCTGTTCGAGCATCGCCGCAACAAGCGCCAGGACATCGCCCGGCAACGGGAGGTGATCGACGATTATAAGCGGTGGGATCACCCGGAGGCGCATTTGCGGATTGCAGGTGCCATCCGCCGCCTCAATCGGTTGGGCGAGTTCGCACTGGACATGGCCGGTGCGCGGCTGAGCAAGTTCGATTTTGCCGAACAAGGCATCGAGAAAATAGATGGGTCAACCTTCTTCAATGGCCAGTGGGGCGAGCGGTTTGGCGATAGCACCGTTCATATGGTTGAAGTCGATTTCGACCGGATCAGTTGCCGGAACGTAACCTTCTCGCCGTTCAATCCGTTTGGCGGATTTGGCATTTCTGGTTCAAATTATGCGCGCTTCGTGGATTGCTCATTCAACGAAACGGACGTGAGCCAATCCACGTTCAATGGTGCGGAATTGGCTTGGACTGAACCCCCGCCGGAAGAAAATGGGTATGCTGAAGATTTGGGGGATGGCCAGTGGTGCTGGGATCAAACGCACTATGGCCCCTTCCATAATGCCGATCTTCAACAAACCTCATTCAAAGACTGCTGGTTTAAGAACGCTGATTTCCGTAATGCCGACAATATATTGGAAGCGGATTTCACCGGCGCGAAAGGGCTGGAAGATGCCTACTTCGATAACGACGAAATACGGGCGGCGGTGCTGGCCCAAGCGACGGGCGGCACGGCGGCATGAAGGTTCTGTTTCTTGATGAGTCCGGCGATCACAATCTGTCGGTGATTGATCCGCTCTATCCGGTGTTTGTGTTGGGCGGCGTCATCATGGACCGGGACTACGCCCGCACCGAAGTTGCGGCTGCGCTCGATCAGTTCAAAATGACGATGTTCGGCACCACGGACATCGTGCTGCACACGGCTGACATCGCCCGCAACCGCGCCGGATTTGAGCGGTTGAAAGACACTGGCTTTCGGGAAGCGTTCTATGCGGAGATGAACGCGCTCATGGCGCGGCTCGAATATCAGGTGGTGTCCTGCGTCGTGCATAAGGACGTGCATCTCCAGCGGTATGGGCTGGCCGCCGTTGATCCCTATATGCTGAGCCTCGACATATTGGTGGAACGCTTCTGCCTTGATGTCGGGGCGGTTGCGGGCGGCGGCGTGATCGTGGCCGAGAAGCGCGGTAGCACGCTGGATCGCGGCATTGAACTCGCTTGGTTGAACCTCAAGATTCAAGGCACGCGGTTCATGCAGGCCGCCGACATAGAGCGGCGCGTGAGGGGGCTGCATCTGCGTGATAAGAAAGAGAATATCGCCGGGCTGCAACTGGCCGATCTGGTCGTGTCGCCCATTGGACGCCACGTTCTGGGCAAGCCCGACAAGGCCGATTGGGCGATTGTCGAAAGCAAGCTGCGACGGAGCGCGACCGGCAAAACGGACGGTTTCGGCTTGGTCGTCCTGCCAAAAAAATAGAGCCAGCCCCCGCTACGCAGTGACTGACCCATAAGAGCTATATACATAACTACCCGACGAAAATCAAGATTTCTTCCGATTATCGGAACCGCTCACCGGATGGGGGCACAAAACAGACAGGCGGCCCCGGTATGAGTATCACGGAAAATATCGTTGAGCTGGCGGCGCTGGAAACGCTGCAAGAGCTGGGCTGGACCTATCTCCACGGCTCCATCCTTGCGCCCGATGGCGTCGCGCCGGAGCGGCGATCCAATAGCGATGTGATCCTTGTCGGACGGTTGGAGGCGGCGATTGCGCGGCTCAACCCCGATGCGCCCGAACCCGCCCGAAACGAAGCCCTGCGGCGGGTGCTGACTGGAGAACTGCCCTCGCTGGTCGAGGAAAACCGGCGCATCCACAAGCTGCTGACCGAAGGCGTCGATGTCGAATTTCGTAACGACAGGGGACAGACCGCCGCGACCAAAATCTGGTTGATCGATCTTGACCGCGCGGACGCGAACGACTGGCTGGCGGTCAATCAGTTTGCCGTGGTTGAGAACCGCGCCAATCGCCGCCCGGACGTGGTGCTGTTCGTCAACGGCCTGCCGCTGGCGGTGTTGGAATTGAAGAACGCCGCTTCGCAGAACGCGACATTGGGCGACGCCTATAATCAGTTGCAGACCTATCTGCACCAAATCCCCAGCCTGTTCAGCACCAATGCGGTTCTGGTCACGTCCGACGGGATGGAGGCGCGGATCGGGTCGATCACTGCCGATCAGGAACGCTTCATGCCGTGGCGGACGGTGGATGGGCAGGACTTTGCCCATCGCGGCACGCCGGAACTCGAAACGCTGCTGCGCGGGGTGTTCACCCCCGAAAACCTGCTCGCGCTGATCCGTGACTTCATCGTGTTTGGCGACAAGGGCGAAGGGCCGTTCAAGATCATCGCAGGCTATCACCAGTTCCACGGCGCGCAGAAGGCCGTGCGGCAGGCGATTGAGGCGACGCGCCCGGATGGTGACCGCAAGATCGGTGTCATCTGGCACACCCAGGGATCGGGCAAGAGCCTGTTAATGGCGTTCTTTGCCGGACTGGCGGTGAAATCGGCGGCGCTGGAAAACCCGACGCTGGTTATCCTGACGGATCGCAATGATCTGGACGATCAGCTTTTCGGCACGTTCGGTCTGTGCCGCGACCTCATCCGCCAGAAACCGGAACAGGCGGACAGTCGTTATGATTTGAAGCAACTTCTCGACAAGGCGGCGGGCGGCGTCGTGTTCACGACCGTGCAGAAATTCTCGCCGGAGCGCGGCGACGAGAGCTTCCCGATGCTGTCTGACCGGCGCAACATCATCGTGATCGCGGACGAGGCGCACCGCAGCCAATATGGCTTTGAATCCAAGCTCAACCGCGAAACCGGCCTGCGCCGCTATGGCTATGCCCATTACATCCGACAAGCTATGCCCAACGCATCCTTCATGGGCTTTACCGGCACGCCGATTGAGGCGACGGACATCAACACCCCGGCGATCTTCGGCGAATATATCGACATTTACGACATCAGCCGCGCGGTCGAGGACGGCGCGACGGTGCCGATCTTCTATGAAAGCCGACTGGCGCGGATCGAACTCAACGAGGACGAAAAGCCGCTGATCGACGCTGAGATTGAGGCGCTGATCGAAGATGAATCGCTGACCGAAGCAGAGAAGATGAAGGCGAAATGGTCCGCCGTCGAAGCCCTTGTCGGTTCCGACAAGCGGCTGGAACAAATCGCGGCAGACTTGGTGACGCATCTTGAGGCGCGCATCGAGGCTATGAACGGGAAGGCGATGGCCGTGTGCATGAGCCGCCGCATTTGCGTGGCTCTGTATGACCGGATCGTCTTGTTGCGGCCGGACTGGCATTCTACCGATGATCGCGAGGGCATGGTCAAAATCGTGATGACCGGCGCGGCGTCCGATCCGCTGTCATGGCAACAGCATATCGGCGCGAAGAAGCGGCGGGACGACCTCGCCAAGCGTGCGCGCAACCCGGACGATCCGCTGCGCCTCGTCATTGTGTGCGATATGTGGCTGACCGGCTTCGACGCGCCGTGCATGAACACCATGTATATTGACAAGCCGATGCGTGGCCACGGGCTGATGCAGGCGATTGCGCGCGTGAACCGCGTATTCAAAGACAAGCCCGGTGGGCTGGTGGTCGACTATATCGGCGTGGCGCAGAGCCTTCGCAGCGCGCTTGGCCAATATACCGATAGCGACCGCGATAAGACCGGCATCAATGAATCCGCAGCGGTGGCGGCTTTGATGGAACGCTATGAGGCGATCCGTGATCTGTTCCACGGCTTCGATTACCGCCCCGGCATTGATGGCCAGCCGCGCGAACGGCTGATCTGTCTGGGCGGTGCCATTGACTGGGTGCTGCGTTGGCAGGAATCTCAGGCGGCCAAGCAGAAGGACGTTGAGGACAAGAAGCGCGCGCATCGGCAGTTTCTCGACATGGTGCTGGGACTCTCCAAAGCCTATGCGCTCGCTTCCGCCAGCGACGAAGCCCGGACGATCCGCGATGAGGTCGGCTTCTTTCAGGCGATCCGGGCGGCGCTGGCCAAGACCACAGCGACGGGCAAGATCAGCGAGAAAGATCGGGCTTTTGCTGTCCAGCAGCTTGTCGATCGGGCGGTGGCCTCCTCCGAAATCATCGACATTCTCAAGGTGGCAGGCATTCAGTCGCCGGACATTTCGATCCTGTCCGACGAGTTCCTGATGGAAGTCGGCAAGATGGAGAAGAAGAACCTTGCGCTGGAGGCGTTGAAGAAGCTCCTCAACGGTGAGATTGTAAGCCGCTCCAAAACCAACCTCGTTGAAAGCCGCACCTTCTCCAACCGGCTGGAGGAAGCGGTGGCCCGCTATCATGCGGGAGCCATTTCCGCCGTGGAGATGATCGAGGCGCTGATCGGACTTGCCAAGGATATGCAGACCGCCCGCGCGCGGGGTGAGGAACAAGGGCTGAGCCTTGAGGAAATCGCCTTCTATGATGCCCTTGCCGAGAATGAGAGCGCCGTTGAAGCGATGGGCAATGAACGCTTGCGGGTGATCGCCCACGAACTGCTGGAGCAGCTACGCAGCAACGTAACCGTCGATTGGCACCAACGCGAAAGCGCGCGGGCGCGGATGCGCGTAATGGTGAAACGCATCCTCAAAAAATACGGATACCCCCCGGACCTTGCCGATGAGGCAGTTCAGACCGTGCTGGCGCAGGCGGAAATTTTGCTTCGGGAAATTGGGCGTTGAGGAAGAAGCATGACCGCATTGTTTAAGGATCGAAGGTAGCCATCTGTCCGATAAATTGCAGTTGTTCGTTACTCGGCTTTCGAGGCTGCGCGCCCCAACACGTTCAATGCTTCCTTATACTGATGGTGCAACGCACTGATTTGTCTGCTTTAGTGGCCGTCTTCTCGCACGCCGCAATGGTGTCGCGGTTCTCGCGAGCCAAGTCGGCGGCGTCCACAATCGCTTGCCAACCTTCCGGGTTCTCGGCTCGCATAAGGCGGATACCGGCATCCCACAGCGTAGGCTCGCCGAGCGTGCGACGGGCCGCCCGTTCCGGCCAGAACCAGCTTTGCGGGCCGATGCTAGCCGCCCAGCCGGGATAGATCATCCACAGAAGCGACACGGCCAGTGCCGCGCCTCCGCTGCAATAGAAAATCTGCCAGCGCTGTTTCTGTTTGGTCCGAATGACCCCGACCGCGCGCATCTGATCCGCATGGGCTTGATGATGCAATTCCAACGATTTCTTGATGGTCGCCTTGTCCGTCGCTCGTGCGGCATCCGCCGCCACATCAATCCGCTCGGCCATGCTTTCAGGCGTCAACTGCATGGCGGGTGCTTCCATGATTGTCTTCATCTGCCCCGCCAACGTCGCAAGATAGCCGTTCATCTTGGCAAGCGTCGGGCCGTAGTCGGGGAACTCCAGGCTCTGCTTCTCGATGGCGATATGCTCAAGCGCGCGGGCCATCACAGCCATGCGCCCGTCTAACCGCTCTTCCATACGGGCGACGCGCTCCGAGAGGTCCGCGAACGCCTCGGCGGCGGCATTGGGCCGGGGTTCCGGCTCCGGTTCATTCAAAAGGCTCTGCTCGTCGTCCATGTCATGTTCTCCTTGGGATTAGCGGCTCATGCCGCGACTGATGTCGCGTCCGTGATCGAAGGGAATGGCGGATGCGAGGTCGTGGGAGAGGCTGCGGCCCGCCTGCTGGCCGATCTCAAGCCCAAGCTCGCGGCTGCGCAGGCCCAGAACCGATTCAAGCTGGGCGTCGAGTTCGAGGCTCTTCGCCATGCCCGCCATCTGCTGCGCGGCACTTTTCGCGCCCCGGAAATTGCCGTCGCGCACAAGCTCGGCATGATGGCGCTGCAACCGCTGCCAGCCTTCCACAAATCGGTCAGCCCGCTGGAACGGGTCCATGCGGATTTCGGTTTCCAACTGCATCGCCCGCACGGCGGCCTGGCCGCGCCCCTCGGCGGCCTCGCGGACAAGCTCCGGGCTGCTGCGGAAGGCGCTGTTCAAGTCCGAAGACCCTTCGGGGCGGATGGCGTCCAAGGCATCTCGCGCCCTGTCCAGTGCCTCGCGCTGGTGGGGCATGGCGTCCACGCCCTGTGCGCGCGTCTGCTGGATCGCTTGCCATGCCTTGGCATAGCGCTCCACCGCGCCGCGCACGCCGCCCGCGCGCATCGGCGGCGCGTCATGTTCGGGCTGGCGCTGAACGGCCCGCTCCTGCGCGGGCGGTTCGGCCATCGGCTGGAAGCCCGCAAATATGTCGCGTCCATGCTGCGGGATATTGGGCCGGAAATTGTCGAAGATCCCGCGCGCCTTCTCGACGATGGGCCTGACGATTTCCGCGACCCGTTCGCCAAAGCTAATGCCACGCCGCTCGGCATATTCCCTTGCGGTGTCGGCTTGTCTGTAATCGGTCGCCATGTCCTTGCCGCGCTCGCGTGAAAGCGTGCGGACAAGCCGGGACTGATCGCGAAAATCGTCTCGGCCATAATGAAGCGCCATGCCGTCGCGATGGCGGGACATGGCGACATAAGCCCCATGGCGATCCATGCCCGGCGTCGCCAGCACATGCGCCTTGTCCACGGTCATGCCCTGCGCCTTGTGGATGGTGGCGGCATAGCCATGGTCGAGGTCATGATAATCTTTGGTGTCGAACGATACGACACACCCGTCATCGGTGCGGACGGACATATGGCCTTCGTCCACCTTCTCGATTGTGCCCAGCGTGCCGTTCTTGACCTCAAGGCTGCGTTCGTTGCGCAGGAACATGATGCGGTCGCCCGACGCGAAAAGGCGGTCGCCACGCTCGGTCTTCACCTGGCGCTCGTCGCCTAATTCGCCCGCATCGCGCATCATGACGCGCGCGGCCTCGTTGAGGTCGCGCACCTCTGCATTGGTGTGGGTCAGGATGATGCGGCTGGCGTTAGGGTTTGCCTGCCTTTCGCGATCCCAGCGCTCGACAAGATCGCGCCGCGCATCCTCGCGCGTCTCGGCCTGATGCACCATGCCTTTGTCGGTATAGGCGGCAATCGCCTCGCCGGTTCTGCCGGTCGCCAGATGCCGCGTAGCATCCTGCTGCCAGCCTTCATGCTGGCGGCGAACTTGCGTGATCTCGACGCCGCCATGGCGCTCATGGATCGCGCGGAACGCCGCGCCTGCCTCGATCGACTGCAATTGCTGCGGATCACCGACAAGAACGACCTTCGCGCCAACGTCGGCGGCATGGGACAGCACGCGCTCCATCTGGCGCGTGCCGACCATGCCCGCCTCGTCGATCACCAGCACATCGCGGGAGGTTAGAAGATCGCGGCCCTGCGCCCAGCCATGTTCCATGCTGGCGATGGTGCGCGAGGCGATGCCGGAGCCATTCTCCAGTCCCTCGGCGGCGATGCCCGCAAGCGCTGCGCCGCGAACATTCAGCCCCGCGCTTTCCCACACGTCGCGCGCGACGCCCAGCATGGCGCTTTTGCCGGTCCCGGCATAACCCAGCACCAGTGACAATCCGCGCCCACCCGTTACATGGCGCAGCGCGGCTTCCTGCTCTGCTCCCAGGGCAAGGCCACCACTCTCGGCGGCGCGACTCGCGTAGGTCGCCGCCGCCGAGAGACCATCGCTCCGGTCCATCGCCAGCCTGTCCGCCGCACGGCTCATCCGCTGCTCGGTCTCGATCATCTCGCGAGAGGTAAACCGCTCGTCGCCGCGCCCGTCCTTGCCCAGTGCGATCAGGTCGGGCGAATTGCGCACCGCGCGCATGGCGACGTTGAACTGCTCCTGCCCGTCGCTATGCCGGTGGATGAACATCGCCATGTCGCGGTTGGTGAATGTCGCCTGTTGGTGAGTGATGGCGTTGAGCGCAATGCTAGGATCGGCGATAATGCGTTCGCCATTCTCCCGCGCGATCTCGCGGTGCATCTCGGCGCGATCGGCTTCGAGCCCTTGCGCGTCCATCCGGTGCGCAGGGCCGCCGATCTTGCTTTGCGGCTCAAGGTCGATGCCCTGATCGGCAAGGCTGCGGCGATCGATGCGCGCGTCGATGTCGAGTTCGGCAAGGCGTGTGTTGACGTGGCTCTCCCAGCGTTCGCGCCAGCGCTCGACATTGCCATGCTCATTCCATTCGCGGACCTTCGCCCCGAAGCAAGCGGTGCCGTCCTCGCGCTGCACAACCTCCCGCATGGTAAGCATGACATGGGCGTGCGGTTTGGGCTGGCCATCCGCGCCGATATCCCAATGCACGTTGAGGTCGGCGATCATGCCGCGATCGACAAACTGCGCGGACACGAAATCGCGAGCCAGTTCGATGCCCTGCGCCTTGGTCATTTCGCGCGGGATGGCGAACTCGACCTCACGGGCAAGCTGGGCGTCCTTGCGCTTCTCGAATCCCTCGACATCGTTCCACAGCCGCTCGCGGTCGCGCCATTGTTCCGGCGCGCCTTCCGGCAGCATGATTTCGCTATGCTCGACGCCGGAGCGGGCGCGGAAATCTTGGGGCCGATCAAGGCGCTCGTCGTGCAGCCGCTCGCCCGCACGATAGGCGGCAGCGGAGACGGCGGAGCGGCCGGTCGCGCGAGAGATGACCTGAACGGAGAAATGGAAGATCGCCATAGCGACATACCATTTACACTACTGAGCGCACGTCGGAACGACGTATAAGCGCGCCCTTCTCGAAAATTTCTCGGACGGGACTAGGCGGTGTCAGGCTGTCCCGGCGACTCTACTGCGCTTGTGGAGGGATCATCTTATCATAGCGCCATCATCACTCAATGGAGACTTTACGATGCGTAAGCCCCGCGATTTTGATTCGGAACTCAAAGCCCTCGCCGACAAGGCCAGGGCGCTCAAGGAACGGCGCGTGCGCCAGCTTGGCGAACTGGTGACGGCAACCGGGGCCGACGCACTCGACGCCGATGTGCTGGCTGGGGCACTACTCCATGCCGCCACGGTGAAGGACGCCGCAACAAAGGAGGGATGGCGCAAGGCGGGCGCAGGCTTCTTTCTCGGCAAGGGCGGCAAGCCTGCGGGCGGACCTTCTGGCCAGCAAAGCGGCACTCTCCCGCTCGATGGCGGCGCGGCATCGGCTTGAAGCACGAAAGGCACGAACCGACATGCGGGACTGGGCCGTCGCACGCCGTGAACGCACGCGGCATCTGATCGAACTGGGCGGCCTCGTCATCAAGGCGGGGCTGGTCGATCTGACCGACGACGACCGCGCAACCCTCTACGGCGCGTTTCTCACCGTTGCTGACCGATTGCGCGGAGAGGAACGCGGCAATGCGCTTGCCCTCTGGAAGCGGAAGGGCAAGCGGGCCTTCGAGTCGGAACAAGGCAGCGGTTAGCGCGAAACTGACAAGCGCACATTGCTGTCCGGTTCTGCCTGATACTCGACCATCGCCGCCATGGGTGGGCTGCTCTTGTCGCAATAGCGCACGGTGATGACGCTCTCCCGGATCGCAGGACACAGGCCGGAGCCATAGAGAATGTCCGCCAGCGCGTCGAAGGTCGTCGCCTTGGCGCGATAGGCCCCGGTCCACCGCACGGTCCAAATGTCTTCATTAGCCTTGACCCGGTATCCCGCCCTTTGCGCAACGTCCATGACCGCGCCAAGCGCTGTGTCCGCGCGCACGTCGAAGTCCAGTATGGCGGACAGGTCGGCGGGTTCGGAACGGACGACCTGCGCGGACCTTAAACGCCATAGCGTTGCCTCCGCGCCAGCCATGAAGAAGCACAGGCAGACAATCACCAAGGTCAGATGGTCAACCCAATCCATGAACCTATCGGAGTGCCAGAATCGGCGAAGCGGAATGGGTGAATTCCATCGGCCCTGTCGCGGGACAACTCGTCGCACGATCCGCCATGTCCGTTGCAGCATATTGGCGCGACGCACGGGCCGGGAAAGCGCTATCGCTGTCGTCGGCTCTTCGGGCGGCGAAAGCATCGGCGCAGGCTGGTTTGCGGCAAGCGAAGCCTGATGATCTGCGCAGGCGGACGCTGCCCGTTCCTGCAATATCTCCACCCGCGCGAACGCCCATGACAGTTCCTCGCTCGAAATGCGGTAGGATCGCCCATAGCGCGCTTCGACATAGGCCCGGCGGATGCAGCCGAACGCGCGGCGCTCGAACTGGCTGTCTCCCGGCCATGCCGAACACAGACGCAGGTCCAGCGCTTCCGCCGCCTCGCGCAGTTCATCCAAAGCATGGGTGCGAGGGGCGTGGAGGTTGATCGACCACAACACGCTCAAATAGAAATGCTCGCACGCCTGATGCAACATCAGCGCAGCCATCGGCGCATCGCCCCGGTTACGATAGAACACCGCGCCTACTAGAAATTCGGTTCCGCGCTTATGCCGATGGATGAACTCCCCTACACCCCGGATAGCCCGTTCCCGCACCGGAAGGCGGCGCGGCTCTTTGAGCTGCAAGCCCTCCATTTGGTAGAGCGCAATACCCTGCTCGGCGATCGTGACGAAATGCGGGACTCCTTCGACAAGAGCGCCGTTGACCCGCTCAAGGCTTTCCACAGATAACCGCACCGGACGGGCAATTTCGCCATGCTCCCACGCGCGGCGCAGCCGGTCACGCACCAGCCGCCAGTCGCGTTCGCTGCGGGCAAGGCGGGGATAGTTGACGATCGCCAACAGGCGGAACGCTTCCCCCGGCGCGATGTCTTCCCATTCTTTTTCGGCATGGGGGCCGCACAGGATCACGGTAAGGATACGGCCCGCTCGGAAATGTTCCGAACATCGGCCTTTGGTCGTTTCCTTGAATGCCTCGAACAAGACCTTCGTGACATGGAGAAGCTCGTCGCGGATCAGCGCGGGAAGATGATCGGCATCGGTGCGCAGCATCATGACCGCGCCTTCTGTGTGCGGCGCTGGCAACCCCTCGGGCGTGGGTGACCGGTCACATCATGAACCCGGTCCACCAAGGCACGCACAAGGGGCGTAATCATGGCGGGAATGAAGCCGCCCGTGCGGGGCCGGTCTTCCTCCCAATCATGATAATGATAGCCCCATTTCCAATAGGGCGAGAGAACCGCCGCCAGCCGCGCCATGTCGGGGCAGTCATGGCCAAAGCCGCAGGCATTGGCGTAGGCCAGCGCCTTGGCGACGTCCTGCTTGATGTGGCGGGCGTTCCACGCATCGGCAAAGCCCATGTCCAGTAGATAGGCGCACAGGGCCTGCTGGGTGACGAAACCGGCCTGATGCAGGGCTTCTCGCGCAAATCGCGGCTCTGCGAGGAAATCCGCTTCCAGCGTGGTCATCCAGCGTTCTGCGTTGTGATAGCGGAAGCGGCTCATGCTTCGCCCCTCCGTCGTCCGAGTAAGCGTCGCGGGTTCGTCTTCGTAGCGTTGGTGAAGCGCCCCCAGTGCGCCCTCCCAGGGCGAGGCAATCGCCGATGCGGCAACCGGCGCGATGGTTAATCCGCGCAGTAAGGCACGGCGCGATGTGCTGATCTGCGAATCACTCAAGCGAGAAACGGATGAAATCATGGACCTGCCTTCCTCAGTTCGCTGTCCCGGCCGCATCAAGATGCGTTCGGAGCATTAAGCGGCACCGCTTATAGCACAAAAGGAAAGCAATGCTCAATAACCGGCACCGGTTATTCTGGTTCTGATTGAACGGGTGTCACACGCGGTTACGACGCAAGTATGGGAAGACCACCGCTGAACGTGAAATCGACGAACATCCGATTGCCCGAGGGTCTCGGTGAGCGGATCGACAAGTTGGTGGGGCGGCAGCGCCGCGCAGCCTTCATTCGGGAAGTGTTGGAACGAGAAGTCGAACGCCGCGAGAACGAGCAGGGTAAGGCTGGCTAGGTGTCATTCCGCCCTCACCAAAACCCGAAACGGTGATTGCCGGACACCCGGTAATGGTCAGTTCCGTTGCAGAGATTTATGGACAACCGCGAACGTCTGAGGTTTATCGCCAAAAATCTCTGACAGGCGGCAATGCGCCAGAATCAGCCGTTCAACCGGAAGCTGCATGTTCCCGAAACCTGCCGTTTCGTCAGGCAGCTATGGGCGATGGTGGGAACGACTGACATTGAAACATTTCTGCGGTTCCTGATTGGCATACAGAACGTCAGGCTTTTCATCAGGCGACGTTCAGCATTTGCTCGACCAGCATGGCAACGTCTAAAAAGGCCGCTAGCAATCTATCCGTTTTTCCGAATATCAATGCGGATGCGCACAGAACCAATTATCTTTGGCAAGCGATGAGAACATCACTCTGCGCCAGTTGTTCACGGGTAGGCTCATATTCTCGCTCTTTTCCCGCAGATAGTCCGAGTATTCTTGCGGATTAAAGCCATGTAGCGTCGTTCTCCGGGTGTCGATCGTTTCCGGCAGGTCTGCTCCAGCTTCTACAGCAAACCGTTCCGCTAGGCCATATTGTGTAAAATGAGCAGCTACGCGGTTCCTTTCAGCCGGGGACCAGTGACCCGGTGGCGAGACGTAATATTCGATGACGGGCGGGGCGCCTGCGATAACCCGAGCGGCAACCCATTGCTCATTGAAAAACTTCGCATCGTCGAAATAGGGATGGAGCGTCTGTCCATCGAGCGTTGCTGAAAAGGCGTCAAGCTTCTCAGTGTTGCAATCGCGACAGCACGGAATCAAGTTTCCGGGCATTACGGAATAAAGCGGGAAATTCGCTTTCGGAACATAATGATCGAGCGTGCGCACATGCCCGATATCGCCGCACAGGGGGCACTTGCCGTTGGCCGTGATTTTGAGCTGGTCATAAAGCCGACGTGCTGGCTTCTCCTTTGGGACGAAGTACTGGGTATAGAGCTGGGTTAGGTCTGACTTCCGCAAGTTCCCATGAATGACAGGATCGCCAGCGCCACTTGCAATGCGGGGGAAGCTATAAAGCATCGCAGCCTGCGCATTCACTTGAAACGCCGCCTCTATTGCAACCGCGTTCGGATTTGTGATCTGTGCCCGATAGTGAGCCTGAGTGGTCGCACTCCCGATCCCATTTGTGGCTTCGGTCAGGGCGGTGCAGAAATCGATGGTCGGAGCGGGCAAGCGGCGCATAGTCTATTGCTTGCCTCGTCCGTGCATGAGCGCCTTGAGAATGGCGCGCCCCTCAAATCCGACCTGCTGCTTGAAAGCGTCAAGCGCTTGCTCGTAGGTCGGAGCTTGCTCCGCCTCCTTGGCGAGCAAGGCGTTGAACCCCGACTTGGCTACCTCCAGACCAAATACGTCGCGCGTCAGGAGGCCGACATTTTCACCGAAAGTCTCGCTCTCCGGACGAGATGACGAAGATGCCAGCCCCACGCGATTAATCTTCCAAACACAGGATTTGGGTATCTCCTGTAGAACCACCGGCGAGTGCGTTGCAATGATTGCCACTGCATTGCGATCGTATAGCAACTCGCTGAGGCTTCGGACCAAAGCTGACAATAGCGGCGGATGCAGATGGCTCTCCGGCTCATCGAAGAGAACTAGCGTTTTCTCCTCGAGACGCGCAACTAGTTTGGTAATCGTCAGCAGTACGATCGCATGCCCCGAACTCATGCGTTTCTGTAGGGAAAGCGCAGTCTGCTTCCGCGCGTCGCCGTCTAGGTCGCTCAATCGTGCGAGGTTCATGTCTGCGAAATTATCATCGCTTTCCAGCGTCTGGATCGCGGAAAGCCAACGCCGTCGCTTGCCTACCTCACTCAAGCAAATGTCTAAGCTCTCGACGAACTCTCCATAGAGGTCATTGAGCGATTTAAGCAGCGCGCCGTCCTGATCGGCGTAGTCTTTCAAGCCGATATAAAAGTAGCATGTTCCTACGGTGGGGTCGGGCTGCTCGTCTGGCGGATTGAATGGATCAAAGGCGCTGAATGAGATTGATACGACGCTGCTAAAATAGCTCGGGCCTATCGGCTGAAACTCGATCCCCCAATGGTCTTCGGCTTCAAACCGCGCGCCATCGGTTGCGCCGGTGGCGACCGACCGAATCATTTCGTTCAACAGGGTTGTCTTACCTACACCATTGCGGCCGATCAGCGCGTGGATGTTGGTACTCGGCCTTGAATGGGCAGAAACCTTAAAAGGGAGCTGGTAGCCGGCGCGATTAGATCGGGGGTCAAGTGTGAAACGGAAATCGTAATCAGTAACCGGAGCATGGCCCGCCAGAATGCGCCGAAACTGGCCTTCCAACGAATTAATGCTCAGGGATCGCAAATGAGAGGTCTTGAAGACTCTTTCGTCTGCGGCAAGCTGAAGTGCGGCATCATCAAATACAACATCACGCAGGCCGATCAGAAATGCCTGACGATAGTCTTCGGTGAACTCGTCTCGCACTTTGACATAGTAATCGGCGTCCACACCCGCAGAGAAATATCCCTCAGGGAGCTTTCCGAACGGCTCGGATATCGTCGTGTATGTTGAAACAGATTCTTCCTGTCCTTTGAATCCGATTTTCACGTTGGTCAGGTCATGGCGAACGCCCTGCTCGTCAAAAGCGAACACCTCAAACATCGTGACAAACGAATAGTCATTCCAATGATCTACGCGGAGGAAAACGGCGTTCTGGGCGCTCGACGGTGGCGAGCTGCTCCGCGAAATGACGTGAAAGTTGATCACAGGCATTGCCAAGCTACCCACAATATCATGGTTTCGGACCAATCCAAACTCGCCGTCAGTCTAGCGAGCGTGTTCGACTTCGCCAGCGCGCGAACGCAAGGTGATGCGTCAGGCCGCGTATTCGCCATTCGCCGAATCGCCAGGTTGAAGCATCTCACACCGGAGGGGCTCGTTCCAGCGTCGCAGGCTAATAGTCTATAGCCTTTCAAAGCGAGGGGCGGGATTGACCCCAAACTGACTTAGGCAAACAGGGTTTGCTGTTCGCCAAGTTCAGAAATTGCTCTTTTCTTGAAGATTATTCCCCTGACGGCACCAATGTCGGTGATAACCCGCGTGATGTGGTGGGTCGTGTTAATGGCTCTCCAATTTTTGGCGTTGCCGGGTCCGGTCAAGCCTCTGGAGTTCAGGAAAATATGATCGTCGGCCGAGGAAAACTCCCGGCCCGCGAACTTGCCGCTTGCAACGATGCTCATGCAAACGGCCCGCATGTTTTCCTCGTGTGTGCCGATGTCCAGACCACGCTGCACATACCATGCGTCGGTGGTTGTATAGCGATAATGACGGATTGCCCGTCCGCCCTTTCCACCGAATTTAATCTCCGCGCAGTCGGCGGCATAGTCGCCGAAGAGCATATGTTCAGCCGTCTGCGGATCAAGCTTTACCGCGCGCCGCCATGCGATCCACTCATTACGCGGCACCTGATAATAGCCACCCGGTTCCGCAGGATTTCTCTTAGGATAGTTCGTTCCTTGAAAGACGATCTGCTTCCACATTGCGGAAGCGGTTAGTAGATCGAGCACACCAGCGATAACATCAGCGACGAATTCCGGTTGCGTGAAGTCAGCCTTACTAAAATCAGCTGTGACCAGGCACTGGGTCGGACTGAGACCAATCGTTGCCAGCTTATCAATGACGCGGTTCAGCACTTCAACGTCAACAAGGTCATCATACGGTATCACGATGCCGAGCTTGATGGCGCTGGGATGGTTTGCCGCTGCCCTGAAAGCTCCAACATTGTCGTCAAGAAGATCGCTCGTCAGCACAAGGGGAATGGCTCGCACATTGCGATTCCATGCGCTCTCAAACATCTTCGGAAGCCAAAGACCGGATCGCGACCTTTCAAACTCATCCATAAGATAAGTGGATTCGATCAGGACATCCCGCTGTGGCCATGTGGCGGCCAAGGCCTTCGCGATGTCCGGCTGTGACTCTGTTTCAAAAAGCGCAGCCTGAAGTTCATCATCCCGCTCTTCAGGAGGCGGAACAATCATTCGGGGAAGCGTCCGGTCGGCGATATCGGGAGCCAGAGCGCTAAGACCCACAAGTTCGCCCGCCTTCATGCGCAGAGCGGGATCATACCAGACATTTTTACCAGTCATGCGTCTTCCTTCTCTGCGTTATTCAGCAGCTGATTCTGCGCCAGCCCGCGCCCCAGTTTATTTGAGAAGATCGAGTAGTCTTTTCGCTCCATCCTGATCCGGCCAAAAATAATGGCAGGGTGAATTTTAAGTTTATGCGCCAGCTTCTCAATCGGTTCGCTGGATTTTGCAATACGTGCCGGTGAGCGAGTCCAGATATGCTCAGGAATAAGCAAATTTCCGGCAAACTCGTTCGCCTCCGCTTCAAAACCATCGATCCCATCGGAGTACATCGATGCATCCTCATCAAAAAAACCGGCGGAGAGGCCCGTTCTGTAGTGGAGAATTACATGTGCAACCTCATGCAGGAGCGTAAACCAGAAATTGTCCAGCGTGTTTGTGCGCAGGGTCAGGCCGATCACCGGAATATCGTCAGCGAGAAACGCCGCACCATCTAATTTCATGCCAGCGATCTGCGGCTCCGCCATCAGGATGATCCCATGTTCAAGCAGTAATGCCTGCGCCAGTTTCGGGCCGTCCTCACGCTGGCTCAGCTGAACGAGGTCCACCAGCCATGATACATCTATGGGGCGATACCGGAGCTTCATCTTCTCGATGACCTTCTCGGCACGGCGTGTCACTTCCGCCTTCCATGACAGAACGGACCAGTCATCCTTGTGGCTGATGACACCGAGCCCAGTCCTCAACAGCGATGGCGTGCCGTAGCGCGTTACATGATCATTGATATAGCGGAACAGCGTCGCCGATCCGTTGTCATCAGATGTGATTTTCCCTTCGAACCAGCCTTTGGCCCGCGCGTGCCGGATCACCTTGTTCAGGTCTGCTGGCGTGACATCATAAGACAGACCCCATTTCTCTGTGAGGGGAGTTCCCTCCTGCATTCGCCATGTTACGCCAAGCGCCTGCGCGACCTTCTGATAATTTTGCAGGGTGATGGTACGATACTTTTCAGCCTCCCAGCGCTGAATAGCCTGCTCTTTCAGACCAAGTTTCCGCGCAAGTTCCTTCTGCGTCAGATTGCGGGCAATGCGGGCGGCAATCAGAAACGCGCCGGGGTCGTTGCCCGCCTGCTCCTTCAGTAGGGCAAAGTCGCCATTCTTCGTGTTCTGATAGGCAAGCAGCAAGGCCGCTAGCTCCCGACGCTCCGTTGCGAGGGTTCGTCGCACGCCCTCAATCACTTCCTGCGGGAGCCCCTGAACCAGCGACCGCAGAACCTGCTCGGAAGACAGCGCCTTATCGATGTCTTCCAAAGTCTGCTCGTAGTCGCGTGCCTGCCGGTCGTTAGAGACCAGATTCCCGTTTGCCATGATCATAAAAGAACACATCTTATGTGTTGTGTCAATGTTAACGCTCGCTGCCAAAATCACCCCCGCTGAGCACGGGCGGGCGCACTAGCTCAATGCCCCGCAGCCTGTCGCTGACTCGACTCAAAGTCTCTATTTGTATGAAAACTTCGCCATGGCCTCCGGACGCGCTCTAGACGCTGAAGCGTCCGGACCTTCTTCTCCGACCGCTGTTAACTCAAGCGCAAGCTGCCTTTGTGTCGCCGTCACGCATTACCCTCCGCACCGTATGCTTCGACTCGATGTACTCCAGGCTATAAAGGGGACCGTCCGCTTATCGGATTTGACGTCACTAAGCTCCCAGTCCGCCACCAGCCATCGTTCACCAACTGTGGGTATCTGGCAACTTACTCCGGCTCGAACTCCTAGGTAAGGTCGTGGGGCCACATGCGCGCACCATGGATTACGCGAAGGACGCGCACGGTATCCCCGATGATCTGGTAAGGTGCGATATAGGGCGTGCGCAAGATCACCAATTCGCGCGTGCCTTCGATCCGGTCCAGACGCCCACTGTTCGGGAAATCTTTGAGGCGCTGGGCCGCTACCTCGATGCGATCATCAACATCGGCGGCGGCTTGAGGGTTATCCTCTGCAATCCAGATGAATATCGCCAGACGGTCGGTCGTTGCGCGATTGGACCAAGCGAGTTTCATTGCACCGGCTTGATGCCCTTTCGCGCGTTCGCACGGAGCTCAGCAAACCGCGCGGAAACCTCGGCGTCTTCAATGTCGGGCCGATCATCGTCCAGCGCCTCCTGCACTCGCGCCCGGAACCACTGGTCATAGGCTTGCCGCTCTACCAGCAGTTCCATGGGGGCAACGCCCTCGCGCGCGGTGCGAGTCAGAAGGATGCGCACCGCGTCTGATACCGTAAGCCCCATCCGCTCGAACACGGCGGAGGCGCGGTCCTTTACGTCCGAATCGATGCGGGTCTGAATAAGGGCATTGTTGGCCATGGGATCACTCCTCCAGCTAATATGTAATTCAATCGCATGACAATTGCCATCGGGAAACCGCAAAGCCTTTGGTGCGAGTGCCACCAGAATGTGCAAATCGGCACTGAAGTGCCGAAAGCGGCAGTATAGTGCCTACTTTAGGAACTTCATTTCCTATCCACTTGCACTCTCGGAAAAACCGAGACAGCTTATGCACCGGAGGCATAGCACAAGACGGCTTGGCGGGTCGTCAACAAGAGGTCCGCCATGGCGTGCGACTCGAACAGGTCGATTGCTATCATTGCACGGGCGAAGCGCCCGCTGCTTGCCCTTGCAAGGCACCACCCCGCTCGCTCCCGGCAAAAGGCGACCGCAGCTTGCCGCCTGGGGCCACCGATGATCCGCTATCGCCGCCGCCTGCGCGAAATCTCCGCCGATCCCCGATATTTGCCGCCGTAGGCCCGCCATAGCCCTATGCGCGCCGATTGCCCCTTGCGGGCTGAGGGACGGCCCGCATTGTTCAACTCTCATGGGGGAAAGGCATAACTGGCGCATGTATGGAATAAGTCGATGTCCAACACCGATCGTATCATTCGATTGAAGACCGTTCTGGCCCGCACCGGGCTTTCCCGTTCCACCCTTTACCGCAAGATCGCGGACGGGACGTTTCCCGCTCAAATCAGAATCAGCGTTCATGGCGCTGGCTGGCGGGAGTCGTCCGTCGAACGCTGGATGGCCGATCCTGTCAGCTATCGCGAGGAACGGGCCGGGAGCCATGCCCAATGACCGCGCTCCCGCCCCCCGATCCGATCTGCGTCCGCGTCAATGAAGCGGCGCGCATGATCGGCGTCGGTCGCACGAAGCTCTATGAACTGATCGCAGCTGGCGAGGTTGAAACGGTGAAGCTCGGCAAGGCAACCCGTATCACCACCGCCAGCCTGCACGATTTGGTCAGGCGGCAACGCGGAGCGCTTTAGGGACGGACGCCGTTGCAGTGGCGTCCGTCCCCTTGCCATTCTGTGTCTCTGTGCGGTCGAGATATTCGGCCCAACGCGCCATGAGGCTGCGCCGCTTGTCGAAAAAGTCGGTGCGGCGATAGGCGGCTTCAACCTTGTTGGGCAGCTTGTGCGCCAGTGCCTTGTCGGCAACTTCCTTCGGTAAGCGCGTCCGTTCGGCTACCCAATCGGTAAAGGATGAACGAAAGCCATGGACCGTAATTCCTGCGATTCCATCATCTCGCAACAGCTTGGTCATGGTTACATCGCTGATCGGCTTCTCGCCATTATGTGAGAACACGAGCCCGGTGTCGCTGGTGCGCTCGTTCCAACGCTTGCGCAGCAGCGCAACGACAGGCGCGGAGAGCGGTACGATATGGGCTTCCCGCGCCTTCATGCGCTCGCCGGGAATGCTCCAGATGCCATTATCAAGGTCGAACTCGGACCACACCGCAAAGCGCGTCTCATTCGACCGCACAGCGTTGTAGATGGTAAAACGCAAGGCATCGCGCCCAGTTGTGGGCGAAGCTCCCGCAAGCTTCTGCATGAGCGCCGGGACTTCGGCATAGGGCATGGCTTCCATATGACCGCGCTTGTCGTTCTGGCGGGGAAGGCCTTTCCGAACGGAGCGGAGTGATACTTCCTCCGGCACCCATCCCTTGACGTGCGCAAAATCCAGAACGACGCTGATGCGCTGGAGGATGCGGCGGGCGGTTTCCGGTATTTCGAGCCAGATTGGCGCAAGCGCCTCGACCACGCAGGCGCTGTCCACTTGGTCTACCGGCTTGTTGCCGATTTTAGGGAAGACGTGCTTTTCGAAGCTGGACAGCCACTTCGCATGATGCCCACCTTTCCAGCCTTCACGCAGCGTCTCATGACAAATTCGAGTCGCGGCTTCGAAGTTGGGCACGATCTTTCGCGCCTTCCGACGCTCGGCGACTGGATCGAAGCCCTCTCGAACACGGCGGCGTAACGCTGTTGCTGCTTCGCGTGCCTCGGCTAGCGATACGTCCAACGCTGATCCCAGCCCGTAGTCACGGCGTTGCCCGTTTCTCTGCATTCGCAGAACCCATGTCCGCGCCCCGCTCTCCTTCACGAGCAGGCAAAGACCTCTGCTATCGGTATGCCGGCCAGGCTTCGCGTTCTTCACTTTCAAGGTTGTCAGCGCCATCGGGTTTGGTTCCCTGTTAGGGAATTTTTCGCCTCGGTTCCCACATTATGAGGCCAAAAATCGTCCCACTTTCGTTCCCACATTTCGATGTGGATTCAGGCAAATGAGGGCGACCGACCGCGAACATACTGCAATATAAATCGCTGATTTTACAGTGGACTTGGGGACGCCCTGAACCTGCCTGATACGAAAGTTTTAGCGCCTCCTCCGCTACCATTGCACAAAGCCCGAAGATCAATATCGCCCTTGCCTCACCGGGCAAAGACCGCCAATGAGCGCGCAAAGGGGACGAGGACAAGGGGAATGCGGTCCAATGAACTATGATGTGCTGATCGTTGGCGCGGGGCATGCCGGAGCGCAGGCGGCGATTTCGCTGCGACAACTGGGGTTCGAGGGCAGCATCGGCATGATCGGCGACGAGAAGGACCCGCCCTACGAGCGCCCGCCCCTGTCCAAGGAATATTTCGCGGGCGACAAGAGCTTCGACCGCATCCTGATCCGTCCCGCCGCCTTCTGGGGAGAGCGCAAGGTCGACATGCTTCTGGGCAAGCGCGTCAAGAGCGTGGACCCTCAGGGCAAGTTCGTGACGGTGGGCGACCAGGAAATCAGCTATGGCAGGATGATCTGGTGCACCGGCGGCAGCCCGCGCATGCTGACATGCAACGGCGCGGACGCGCAGAACGTCCATGCGGTGCGCCGCCGCGACGATGTCGACGCGATGATGGCCAAGCTGGACAGCATCAGCCATGTAACGGTGATCGGCGGCGGCTATATCGGGCTGGAAGCGGCGGCCGTCCTCAGCAAGTTCGGCAAGAAGGTGGTGCTGATCGAGGCGCTGGACCGCGTGCTGGCACGGGTCGCGGGCGAAGAATTGTCGCGGTTCTACGAGGCCGAGCATCGCGCCCACGGCGTCGACCTGCGGACCGGCGCCAAGATGGATTGCATCGAGGTGACGGACGGCAAGGCAAGTGCCGTGCTGATGGCCGACGGCGAGCGGATCGAGACCGACATGGTGATCGTGGGCATCGGCATCGTGCCCGAAACCGGCCCGCTGATCGCGGCGGGCGCGGCCGGCGGCAACGGCGTCGACGTCGACGAATATTGCCGCACTTCGCTGCCCGACATCTATGCCGTGGGCGATTGCGCGGCGCACAGCAACCGCTTTGCCGGCGGCGCGACGATGCGGCTGGAATCGGTGCAGAACGCAAACGACCAGGCCAAGACTGCCGTCGCGCATATCATGGGCAAGGAAGACGCCTATGACGCGGTGCCCTGGTTCTGGTCCAACCAATATGACCTGAAGCTGCAGACCGTCGGCCTGTCGATCGGCCATGACAAGACGATCCTGCGGGGCGATCCGGCGACCCGCAGCTTCTCCGTCCTCTACATGAAGGGCGGCAAGGTGATCGCGCTCGATTGCGTCAACGCGGTCAAGGATTATGTGCAGGGGCGCGCCCATGTGCTGTCCGGCGCGCTGCTGGACCAGGCGCAACTGGCCGACGCGTCGGTGCCGCTGAAGGAAGTCGGGCTGGCCTGACCGCGGCGCATGGCGTCCTAGCCCCGGAACATCGCTTTCATCGCCAGGTCCCAGGGACCATCGCGATAATGCCAGGCGGCAAGGCCCGCGATGGCGAACGGACGCGGGCAAAAGTCGGCGCGCAGACGAGCCGCCAGCGCCTTCGCCGTCGCGGGCGCCACCTTGTTCTGCACGGTGACATGCAGGCGCGGGCGGGCCCGATCCTGCGGGGTCAGCAGACCGGCGAAGGCATCCGCGAGATCGTCGCGCATGTGCAGGAGGTCGGGGCTGTCGATACGATAGGCGACGCCCCGGCCGAGCAGCATCACGTCGGCGAGGCGCGCGGCGGGGCGCGGCCCCGCACACAGGCGCCGCAGACGCGCCGCCACCTCTTCCAGCGCCGATGGCGGCAGATGGTGGAACAGGGTGATGTGGGCCGGCAGGACATTGCGTTCGGGCGGGAAATGGGCCTGCCGCAGGCCGTTCGCCCAGGCGAAGTCTGCCGCCCCCATCAGCGCCGTCACGATGACCGGTGCCCCGTCGGACCGGGGATGCGGATTGTCCGATTTTGCACCGGTCATGGCAGGGAGACGCTATCGTAACGATTGCGAGAGGTATAGAATGAAGATCGGGCGGCGCGGGCCCGACCGTGCTGCCACCCCCCTTGGGAGAGGAGGACAGTTATGACTGCGCCACGCACCCTTTTGATCATCGGCATCGTCCTGTTGTTGTGGAATCTGACGGGAGTCGCCGCCTTCGTCATGCAATATGGGGCCGATCTGGACGAGCTTGCCAGGACTGACCCGGTCACCGCGCATGCGTTCGCCACCATGCCCGCCTGGCTTTGGGGCGTCTATGCCGTCGCGGTGGGGGCCGGCACGGCCGGTGCAATCATGCTGCTGATGAAGAAAGCGGCGGCGGCCAGCCTGTTCCTCGTTTCGCTGATCGCCGTGCTGGTTCAGTTCGGCTACACGCTGCTGGGCACGGACCTGATCGCGCAGAAAGGGGTGGCGGCAGCGGCGGCATTTCCTGCGGTGATCATCCTGATCGCTTTGTTCCAGCTGCTCTACGCCCGCACCCTGGTCGGCAAGGGAGTGCTGCGCTGACGATCAGAGTTCGCCGCGCGCGCGGCGGATTTCGAACCATTTGCGCACATTCTCATTATGCTGCTGGTACGTGTCGGCGAATATATGGCCGCCCTTCCCGTCGGCGACGAAATAGAGCGCGTTGGTTTTTGCCGGGTGCAGCACCGCCAGGATGGACAGTTGCCCGGGGTTGGCGATCGGCCCCTTGGGCAGGCCGACCATCGCGTAGGTATTATAGTCGTTGACCGCCGCGATTTCCGACTTGCGGATGCGCCGGCCCAGCGGCTTGCCCCGGGTGATGGGGTAGATGATGGTCGGGTCAGCCTGAAGCATCATGTTCTTGCGCAGACGGTTGGCATATACGCCGGCGACCGTCGGCCGTTCCCTGGGGACGGCGGTCTCCTTTTCGACGATGCTGGCGAGGATGATCGCTTCGCGCGGGGTCTTGACCACCAGATCGGGCGCGCGTTCGGCCCACAGCTTCTTGACCAGCCCGTCCATCGCCGCCTGCATCCGCCCGAGAACTGCGGCGCGCGGCTCGCCCTTGTCGAAGGCATAGCTGTCGGGCAGGACGCTGCCTTCCTCCGGCACCTTGATGTCGCCGGTCAGTTCGTCATTCGCCATGAGGCGTTCGTAGACGAGGATGGAGGGCATCCCCTCCGGGATCGTGACCAGCCGGGTCAGCGTCTTGCCGCCCTGGAGGATGCGCAGAATGTCCTTGTTGCTGGCGCCGGCCGGGATCCGGAACTCGCCCGCCTTGATGGGCGTCCCGCCGCCAAAGACCTTCGCCCGGGTGAGGAACGCATCGGCCGAGCGCACCGCCCCCGATTGCTTGAGCAGCACGGCGGCATCCGAGAGTGTGGCGCCTTCCGGCACGACCACGCTGATGTCCCGGGGCGCCGGACCGTCTTCGGTCCAGCCATGGACAAAGCGGAACGCGATGAAGGCGGCGACCGCCAGGCCAACCAGAAGGATGACGCAGCCCAGGCTGCGCAACGGACTGGAGCGGGATCGCCGGGCCATAAGGATCAACGCACGCCGTCATGGCGGGCGCGGCAGGCCGATCCGGGGATCGCCGCGCCGCGCCCACGATGACGATGCACCTTCAGATCGCCTTCATGATGAGCGAGGCGTTGGTGCCGCCGAAGCCGAACGAATTGTTCAGCACCGCGCGCACCTTGCGTTCCTTGGCGACATGGGGGACCAGGTCCACGCCCTTGCAGCTTTCGCTCGGTTCGTCGAGGTTAAGCGTCGGCGGCACGATCTGGTCGCGCATGGCGAGGATGCAGAAAATGCTTTCCACCGCGCCCGCGCCGCCCAGCAGATGGCCGATGGCCGATTTGGTGGACGACATCGACATGGTCGAAAGATTGTCGCCGAACAGCCGCTTTACCGCGCCCAGTTCCAGTTCGTCGCCGAGCGGGGTCGAGGTGCCGTGCGCGTTCACATAGTCGATGTCCTCAAGGTTGAGGCCCGACTTCCTGAGCGCCATTTCCATCGAGCGATAGCCGCCATTGCCCTCCGGATGCGGGGCGGTGACGTGGTAGGCATCGCCCGACAGGCCGTAGCCGATGACTTCGGCATAGATTTTCGCGCCGCGCTTCTTCGCGCGCTCATATTCCTCCAGCACGACCACACCGGCGCCTTCGCCCATGACGAAGCCGTCGCGGTTGATGTCGTAGGGACGCGATGCCTTTTCCGGCGTGTCGTTGAAAGCGGTGGACAGCGCGCGCGCCTGGGCGAAGCCGGCGATGCCGATGGGGCAGATCGCGCTTTCCGCGCCCCCCGCGAGCATCACGTCGGCATCGTCCATCGCGATCATGCGCGCGGCGTCGCCGATCGAGTGGGCGCCGGTGGAGCAGGCGGTGACGACCGCATGGTTCGGCCCCATGAGGCCGTATTTGATGGAGACCTGGCCCGAGATCAGGTTGATCAGGCGGCCATGGACGAAGTGCGGCGACACGCGGCCCGGCCCCTTGTTGGCGAGAACCAGCGATTCGCTTTCGATGCCCGGCAAGCCGCCGATGCCCGAACCGATCGAGCAGCCGGCACGCAACCTTTCCTCCTCCGTCATATTGTCGAGGCCCGCGTCGCGCAGCGCCTGGCTGGCGGCGGAAATGCCGAAGACGATGAAGGGATCTACCTGCCGCTGGATCTTGTGATCGACATCGATCCCGGCGTCATAACCATATTCATGATCCTTGGGCTTCACCTCGCAGGCGATGCGGCACTTATAGTCGGTCGCATCGAACCGCGTGATCGTTGCCGCGCCCGATCTGGAAGCGATGATGTTCTTCCAGCTGGTTTCCACATCCCCGCCCAGCGGGCTCACCATGCCAAGGCCGGTTACGACGACACGACGCATATCCTAGCTCCGAAATTTCTTATGGACTTTATGCCGCCCATGTAGCCACCAAAAGCATGCTTGTGAACGGCACGCCAGATAAGAAAAGGCTCCTCGCGCGCGGCCGGTGCCGGACAGGAGGAGCCGTTTCCTGACAAAAAGCGCGGCCCTGCCCAACAGGCGGGGCCGGAAAGCGCCTTATTGCTTGCTGTCGATATAGTCGATGGCATCCTTGACGGTGGCGATCTTTTCCGCCGCATCGTCCGGAATTTCGACGCCGAATTCTTCTTCGAACGCCATCACCAGCTCAACGATGTCCAGGCTGTCGGCGCCCAGATCGTCGATGAAGCTGGCGTCCTCGGTCACCTTCTCGGCTTCGACGCCCAGATGCTCGACGACGATTTTCTTTACGCGATCCGCGGTCTCACTCATGAGTGGTCCTTCTTGACAGGTATCGTTGATGGTTCTGAACAACTGTTAAGGCAATGCCCTAGAGCCAAGCCCCGATAGAGGCAAGAGGCAAGGGAGCCAAGCCCAAATCTGTGCGCTCAGGCGCCGGCTGGCCGCGCCAAGCGTGGTCACATAGGGCACACACCGACGCAATAACGCGCTGTTTACCAAAATTTCAGCCGCTTCTGCGAGGGGTGTCGCATGACGAGCCTGGCCGCAACCGACCGCTTCATCACCCGCGCCCGCGTGCGCGTGGCGGCCTGGTGCGTGCTGGCATCGACCCTGATCGGCCTGATGGCCCTGTTCGTGACCGCCCATGGCACGGTGGATTCGCTGGGACGGCCGCTGGGCACGGATTTTTCCAATGTATGGACCGCCGGGCTGATGGCGGATCAGGGGCGCGCGGCGGACGCCTGGGACTGGCCGACGCACCACGAGGTACAGAAGCAGGTCCACCACGATCCCGACATTCCCTTTTACGGGTGGCATTATCCCCCGCCTTTCCTGATCATCGCCGGGTTGCTGGCGCAATTCCCCTATGTCGCGGGCCTGCTGATCTGGCAGGGACTGACGCTGGCCCTGGCACTGGCGCTGGTCCGCCACATCCTGCCCGATCATCCCGACGCCATGCTGGTCGCGCTGGGCGCACCGGTGGTGCTGGTGTGCCTGGGCCATGGACAAAATGCGTTCCTGACGGCGAGCCTGCTGGGCGCCGGCATGATGCTGCTCGACCGCCGGCCCTGGGTGGCGGGAATGCTGCTGGGTGCACTGGTCTACAAGCCGCAATTTGCCGTCCTCATCCCGGTGCTGATCCTGGCGCGGGGAAACAGGCGGGCTTTCGTCGCGGCAGCCCTGACGAGCGCGGGACTGTGCGTCCTGACATGGCTGATCTGGGGCTGGGCGGTCTGGCAGGCCTTTTTCGAGTCCCTGCCCCTGACCCGCCACATCATCATCGAGGCCGGCGCGACCGGGTGGGAGAAGATCCAGAGCCCCTTCGCCACCATCCGCCAATGGGGGGGCTCCATCCCTTTCGCCTATGCGGTGCAGGGCGTGGTGACGGCGGCGGCGATCCTGACCGCCGCACTGGTAGCGCGGCGCGGGTCCACCGAAGTGCGCAGCGCCGCGGCGCTAAGCGCAGCGCTGCTGTGCACGCCCTATGTGCTGGATTATGACTATGTGCTGTTGGGAATGGCGGTCGCCTGCATGACGGCCGACTGCCTGCGCCGGGGCCTGCTGCGCTGGGAACCGACCTGGCTCGCCTACGCCTGGGCTGCCCCGCTGTTCGGCCGCGCCGTGTCGGAGACGGTCCATTTCCCGATGAACCTGATCGCCGCGATCGCCCTGCTGGCGCTGGCGGCACGCCGCACCGTCCTGGCCGACGGCGCGCTGACGCGCCCCGCCAGCCTTATCGGCAATAGCCTTCCTTCCCGGAAATGACGATCAGGCAATCCTGCTTGCCCGCCAGATATTTGAACCCGGTCCGATCGCCGCTGCCGGGCCGGATCGTCAGATCCTTCCCGTCGCGGGTGAAGCGGATCGCTCCGTCCACCGCCATGCCCTCATAATCCGCCTGCCGGTCGAGATTGTCCCGGTTGGTGATCGCATAATGGCCCGACTGCCCGTCCGGCGACGGCTGGATGTCGAGGAAAAGCCCTTCCGGCCCGGTCCAGCGGCCGACCCAGTCGTCGGTCGGCAGGCGCGAGTCCGCCACGTTCGCGACGGGCGTCATCGCATCGGCGTCATCGACATTCTCCACCGTCGCGACATTGCCCGCAGTGCCGGCAGCGTTGCCGTTTTCGGCGGGTGCCCCGCATCCTGCCAGCAACGCCGAACAGGCAAGCGCACCTGCGCCCAATATCTTTCCGAAACCGAACGGCATCCGTCTTCTCCTTTGTCGCCGGTGGCATGTCGTTGGTGGAAAAACCATCCAGGGCCGCCTTCGATCCCTGATCGGGAGAGGACCGCGCCTTGCCAGCGCCACCTTTCGGGGCCAAAGGCACTTTGAAACAAAAGTGACAAGGAAGCGCAGAATGGCGAAACCAGCGCCCCCCGCCCGTCCCCGCGCCAGGTTCGTCCGGGAAACGCCGGACGTTCGTCGCCAGACCCTGATCAACGCGACCGCCCGCTGCCTGGCGGAAAAGGGCGCGGGCGGCACGTCGGTGCGCGCGATCTGCGCGCGGGCGGGCGTATCGTCCGGGCTGCTGACCCATTATTTCGACGGCGTGGATGCGCTGATCGCCGCGACCTATGCGGACGTCGGGGCCAAGGTGTCGACCGCGATCAGCGCCGCCATCGACGCGGCCGGCAACGATCCGAAAGCACGGCTGCGCGCGTGCCTGCTCGCCAATTTCCGACCGCCGATCCTGGATCCCGACCTGCTGGCGACGTGGATCGCCTTCTGGAGCCTGATCAAGACCGATCCCCGGATGGCGGCGATCCACACCGACGTCTATGGCGAAACGCGGACGCAATTGGAGGACCTGCTGCGCCGCGCCGCGCCGGCCATGACGGAGGCCCAGGTCCGAGTCGCCGCGATCAGCCTGACCGCCCTGGTCGACGGATTGTGGCTGGAACTGTGCCTGGACCGGTCGACCTTCACGCCCTTGGAAGCGCAGGACATGGTGGAAGAGGCGATGAATCAGGCCCTTATCGAAAATTGAGACGATCGATCATTGAATGAAATACTGATCGTTTTTCTCAATCACGCCGTCCGAGAAAACCAATTTCCCCCCGGGCGCTCCAATCCCTACATAGGCTGAGCAACAGCAACACCTATCAAAGGAACTGGATAGCCCATGGCTCTTATCAACTCCTCGCTTCAGCCCTTCAAGGCCACCGCCTTCAAGGAAGGCAAGTTCGTCGACGTGACCGACGCCGACGTCAAGGGCAAATGGGCCGTCTTCTTCTTCTATCCGGCCGACTTTACTTTCGTCTGCCCGACCGAACTGGAAGACCTGGCCGACATCTACCCGACCTTGCAGGGCATGGGCGTGGAAGTCTATTCGGTTTCGACCGACACGCATTTCTGCCACAAGGCCTGGCACGACACATCGCCCGCGATCGGCAAGATCAACTATTATATGCTGGGCGACCAGAACCACGACATTTCCAACCAGTTCGGCGTGCTGCGTCCGGGCGTCGGCCTGGCCGATCGCGCAACCTTCGTGCTCGATCCCGAGGGCGTGATCCAGCTGGTCGAGATCACCCCCGAGGGCGTGGGCCGCAACGCGGCCGAGCTGCTGCGCAAGATCAAGGCCGCGCAATATTGGGCCAGCCATCCGGGCGAAGTGTGCCCGGCCAAGTGGGAAGAGGGTGAAAAGACCCTGGCCCCCTCGCTCGACCTCGTCGGCAAGATCTAAGCGCTTCGGCGCCGCTCAAGCTTCGCCGGGTCGCCTCTTTCGGGGAACCCGGCGGACCTTCGGGCACTCTATTACCGATAACCATATATACTCACAGGGGTCTTTGGGTCGCACCATCCCCTGGGACGGGCCGTCGTCAGCCGAGAAGACCGGCGGCGGTCCGCCTTCATGCAACGGAGCCAGACGGATATGTTGGACGCAAATCTTCAGGGACAGCTGAAAAGCTATCTGGCGAACATCACCCAGCCGATCGAGTTGGTGGCGTCGCTGGATGAAGGCGCGAAGTCCCGCGAACTGGGCGAACTGCTCGACGAAATCGCCGCCCTGTCGGACAAGGTCAGCGTGACCGCCGGCAGCGACAAGCGCGTACCGAGCTTCATGATCCGCCGCGTGGGCACCGACATTGGCGTGACGTTCGCCGGGCTGCCCATGGGCCATGAATTCACGTCGCTGGTGCTGGCGCTGCTTCAGGTCGGCGGACACCCGTCGAAGGCGGCGCAGGACCTGATCCAGCAGATCAAGGACCTGGACGGCGATTTCGCATTCGAAACCTATTTTTCGCTGTCGTGCCAGAACTGCCCCGACGTGGTGCAGGCGCTGAACCTGATGAGCGTGCTCAACCCCCGCATCCGCCACGTCGCCATCGACGGCGCGCTGTTCAAGGAGGAAGTGGACGCCCGCAAGGTGATGGCGGTGCCGACCGTGTTCCTGAACGGCGAGCCGTTCGCCAGCGGGCGCATGGAACTGGAACAGATCGTCGCGAAGATCGACAGCGGCGCGGAGGCCCGGGCGGCCGAAAAGATCAGGGCCCAGGACCCGTTCGAGGTACTGGTGGTCGGCGGCGGCCCGGCCGGCGCGGCGGCGGCCATCTATGCCGCGCGCAAGGGCATCCGCACCGGCGTCGCGGCAGAAAGGTTCGGCGGTCAGGTGCTGGACACGATGGACATCGAGAATTTCATCTCGGTGAGCCGGACCGAAGGCCCCAAGCTGGCGTCGGCGCTGGAGGCGCACGTCAAGGATTACGACGTCGAGATCATGAACCTGCAAAAGGCGGCGAAGCTGATCCCGGCGCGGACCGAGGGCGGCTATCATGAGGTCGTGCTGGAAAATGGCGCGTCGTTGAAGGGGCGCACGCTGATCCTGTCCACCGGCGCACGCTGGCGGCAGATGGGGGTTCCGGGCGAGGACGAGTATCGCAACAAGGGCGTTGCCTATTGCCCGCACTGCGACGGGCCGCTGTTCAAGGGCAAGCGCGTGGCGGTGATCGGCGGCGGCAACAGCGGCGTCGAGGCGGCGATCGACCTGGCCGGCATCGTGGCGCATGTGACGCTGATCGAATATGACAGCCAGTTGCGCGCCGACGCCGTGCTCCAGCGCAAGCTGGCCAGCCTGCCCAACGTCAAGATCATCACGTCCGCGCTGACCACCAGGGTGGACGGCAATGGCGAGAAGGTCACGGCCCTGAGCTACAAGGACCGCAACAGCGGCGAGGAGCATGATGTCGAACTGGAAGGCATATTCGTCCAGATCGGCCTGGTGCCCAACACCGAATGGCTGAAGGATGCGGTGGCGCTGTCGCCCCGCGGCGAGATAGAGATCGACGCGCGCGGCGAAACCAGCGTGCCGGGCGTGTTCGCCGCGGGCGATTGCACGACGGTGCCCTACAAGCAGATCGTCATCGCCATGGGCGCGGGATCGACGGCGGCCCTGTCCGCCTTCGACTATCTGATCCGCCTGCCCGCCAGCGAGGAAACGGCGCAGGCCGCCTGATCGCCATCGGGACGCTAATGCAGAGGGGCCGGCCCGGCGGTGGGCCGGCCTTTTTTCAGTGGCGCGGTTTCCGGCAGCGTCAGGAACAGCGGCAGGACGCAGAGTGCGACCAGAGCGATCATCGCACCGGGGACCGGCGCCCAGCCGGTGCGTTCAAGCAGCAGATGCGCGGCAAGCGGCGTCAATCCGCCGAAGATCGCAGTGGCGCTGGTGGCGCCAAATGCCAGGCCGCTCAGGCGCCCTTCGCCCGGAAATTGCTCTGCCGTGGCGACCGCGCCGACCGCACTGACCGCCCCACCCAGCCCGGCAAGGAGCGCGGCCCCCGCCAGCGCCACCCACAGACCGCCCCGCGCCATCAGCAAAAAGAGGAGCGCGGGAAAGAGGAGCCCGGCAAGCGCGAGCACCGTCAGCACGGGGCGCCGTCCCACCCGGTCGGACAATATGCCCACCAGCGGCGTCACAGCGATCACCACGATGGCGGCGGCGGTCGAGAGCCAGAGCGCCTGCGCTTCCCCCATGGCGCCGACGCTGGTCAGGAAGCTGGGAACATAGGTGATGCCGACATAATAAGTGATCGACCCGAGCGCCGAAATGGCAAAGCCCCGCCCGATGGCGGCGCGATGATGGACGAGACTGTGGCGCAGCGGCCGTTCGGGCACGCTGCCGTCCGACCGCTGACGCAGAAAATCGGGAGATTCCTCGATGCGGGAGCGCGCCAGCAGAATGAGCGCCGCCATTCCGGCGCCCACGAAGAAAGGCACGCGCCATCCCCAGCTTTCCAGCGCGGACGTGTCCAGTAACGCGACCGTCGCGGCCGACAGGGCGACCGCGAGCAGGCCGCCTACCTCGCTGGCGGCGGAGGCGAGCGAGGTGACGAAGCCGCGCCGTCCGGGCACCGCCCCTTCCAGCAGATAGGCCACGACGCCGGTATATTCGCCCCCGACCGAGAAGGCCATGACGCAGCGCAGGGCCAGCAGCGCCCAGCCCGCCGCCGGTCCCGCCTGCGCATGGGTGGGCAGCAGCGCGGTGGCCAGCATCGCCAGCGTCATGAGCGCCATCGACAGGAGCATCGTCAGCCGCCGGCCATGGCGGTCGCCGATATGGCCGAAAAAGACCGCGCCGAGCGGCCGCATCAGATAAGCGATGGCGAAACCGGCCAGCGTTTCGCCCAGCGCCGCCGCCCCGCCGCCGAAAAAGACGCGGGACAGCACGGTCGCGAAATAGAGGTAGAGGGTGAAGTCATACCATTCGACGATGGTCGACAACGCCGCGATGCCGATGGATCGACGCGACATGGCGGGACCCGGCTGGTCGGTCATCAATGCTCCCTGCCGCAAGGGGTAAACCGGGAAATGCGTCAGTGCCCCGCGCGCATGGCGAAGACGGACTCGTCGATTTCCAGCCGCGGCGCCCCGCGCATGGGCGTGAAGCGCGCCGGCGCCGGGTTCGTTCCGGCCGGGTCCGTGCCGAAGGTGACGACCGTGCTGCCCGGGTCGGCGACGACCAGCGGGTCGAGCGCCAGCGCCACGCTGAGCCGCGCGGGGGCGACCTGAACCAGCGTGCCGAGCTTCGTCATGGCGAACAGTTGCCGGGCGAAGGCATAAGGCAGCCGGATGCAGCCATGGCTGGCGGGATAGCCCGGATTATGCCCGGCATGCAGGGCGATGCCGTCCCAGGTCAGCCGCTGCATGAAGGGCATGGGCGCATTGCTGTAGAGGTTGGAGCGGTGCCACTTGTTCTTTTGCAGGATGGGATATTCCCCGGTCGGCGTCCGGTGCCCCTTCATGCCGGTCGACACGGACGCCATGCCGATCAGCCGGTCGCCGCTGTAGACGTGGATCATCTGCTTTTCGATGCTGATCACCATGTAGACGGCACCGCCCGGCGGCGCACCCGCCAGCCAGCGATAGGCGCCCGGCGCCAGCGGGGCCGCATCAGCCTGCGCCCGGACGGCGGCGGATGGCAGGGACAGGAGGGCCAGAAGCGTCAGAAAGGGCCGGATCATAAGCCTTTCTTAACCATCTCCCGCCCGAGCGCCACCCCGGCCTGTCGTGGTTCGTCGCATCGCAAGGTCCCGACCTGGGACAGGTCAGAGCAGGGTCAGTTGCGCCACTGGCGCGAAGCTGCGCCGGTGGAGCGGCGTCGGGCCATGCGCGCGAAGGGCCGCCAAATGCTGCGCGCTGCCATAGCCCTTGTTGCTTTCCCAGCCATAATGCGGGTGTTCGACGGCCGCCGCCACCATCATGCGGTCGCGCTCCTCCTTGGCCAGGATCGAGGCCGCGGCGATGGACAGGCACTTGGCATCGCCCTCCACGATCGCGGTCGAGGCCCAGCGCCATTGCGGGCACCGGTTCCCGTCCACCAGCACATGCGCACAGTCATGGGCCAGCGCCTCGACCGCGCGCGTCATCGCCAGCATCGTCGCCCAGAGGATGTTGATCTCGTCGATTTCCGCGACGGTCGCCATGCCGATGCCCCAGCACAGGGCGCGGGCCTTGATCTCCGTTTCCAGCGCGGCGCGCTTCTTCGCACTGAGTTGCTTGGAGTCGTTGAGGCCGTCCGGGCAATCTTCGGCGCGCAGGATGACGGCGGCCGCGACCACGGGACCGGCCAGCGGCCCCCTGCCCGCTTCGTCCACGCCGGCGACAAGGCCGGGATGATGGCGCTTTTCATGCGAGAAGTCAGGCATGGGCGTGAAATCCGAAGGGCGCGCCCATCGGCCCATGACCGTCGCCGAAGCCGGGCGCGAGGGTCAGCGCCTCCCGCACATATTTGCGCCCGCATTCGATCGCTTCGACAAGGTCGCGCCCCTGCCCAAGGCCGGTAGCGATCGCGCTGGCCAATGTGCACCCCGTGCCGTGGGTATGCGGTGTGTCGATGCGTGCGTTGCTCCACGCCTTTGCCAGGCCGCCCGGCGCGATCAGCCGGTCGGTCAGCATCGGCCCGTCGCCATGGCCGCCCTTTGCCAGCACATGGGTGCCAAAGCGGATCGCGATCTCATCCCCGCCCAATGCGGCGAGTTCGGGGATGTTGGGCGTAACCAGCGTGGCGATGGCCATCAACCGTTCGAACGCGGCGATAGTGGCGTCGTCGGCCAGCGACGAACCGCTGGTGGCGACCATGACGGGATCGAAGACGATAGGGATATTGTCCAGCGTCGCCAGCCGGTCGGCGACCGCGGCGGCGGTTTGCGCGCTGCCGATCATGCCGATCTTGACCGCATCGACACCGATGTCGGCGATGCAGCTTTCCATCTGCGCGAGCACCATATCGGTCGGCACCGGATGCACGGCCTGCACGCCCAGCGTATTCTGCGCGGTTATCGCGGTGATGGCCGTCATGCCAAAGCCGCCCAGCAGCGTCACGGTCTTGAGGTCGGCCTGGATGCCGGCGCCGCCGCCGCTGTCGGACCCGGCAATGATGAGGATGCGGGCAGGCTTCATGCCCTGAAATGCCGCACCGTCGAGGCGGGATTGCCGGCCAGCGCCTTCCCCGTGCGGGTCGGGCGGTCCATCAATTCGCCGCCGCAATTGGGGCAGCGGTCGTCCAGCGCCTCGGCGCAGGACGCGCAGAAGGTGCATTCGAAGGAGCAGATGAACGCACCCGGCGCATCGGCGTGCAGGTCGACGCCGCAGCGTTCGCAATCCGGGCGCATGTCGAGCATCAGGCGGCCGCCTTTTCGACAGCGGCGCAGATGCGCTCCACGACATCCCTGACCTGATCCTCACGGTCGCCCTCGGCCATCACGCGGATGACGGGTTCCGTGCCGGACGGGCGGATGACGAGGCGACCCGAGCCGTTCAGTTCCGCCTCCGCCTGCGCAATGACGCGCTTCACATCGTCATGGTCGAGCGGCTTGCCGCCGGAAAATCGGACATTCTTCAGAAGTTGCGGGACGGGATCGAACTGATGCAGCGTCTCGCTGGCCGGCTTGCCCGAGCGGACCAGCGCGGCCAGCACCTGAAGTGCCGCCACGGTGCCGTCGCCGGTGGTGGCGTAATCGGACAGGATCATGTGGCCGGACTGTTCGCCGCCGACATTGAATCCGCCTTCGCGCATCCGTTCCAGCACATAGCGGTCGCCGACCTTGGTGCGTTCCAGCGCGATGCCCTTTTCCCCCAGGAAGCGTTCGAGGCCGAGATTGGACATGACCGTCGCGACCAGTCCGCCGCCGCGCAGCAACCCGTCGCGCGCGAAACTGGCGGCGATCAGCGCCATGATCTGGTCGCCGTCGACGATTTGCCCCTGTTCGTCCACCACGATCAGCCGGTCGGCATCGCCGTCAAGCGCGATCCCGATGTCCGCGCCGGACGAAACCACCGTTTCCTGGAGCAGCAGCGGCGCGGTCGAACCGCAACCGTCGTTGATGTTGGTGCCGTTGGGGGTGACGCCGATGGCGACGACGGTGGCGCCCAGTTCCCAGAGGGCGGACGGCGCGACCTGATAGGCGGCGCCATTGGCGCAATCGACCACGATCTTGAGCCCGTCGAGCCGCAGATCGGCAGGGAAGCTGGACTTGACCGCGTGGATGTAGCGGCCGCGCGCATCCTCCACCCGGCGGGCGCGGCCGATATCCTTCGACGGGGCGAGCGCGATGTCCTGCGACAGCAGCGCCTCAATCTTCATCTCATCCGCGTCGGACAGCTTGTATCCGTCCGGCCCGAACAGCTTGATGCCGTTGTCGAAATAGGGATTGTGGCTGGCCGAGATCATGACGCCGAGGTCCGCGCGCATCGAATGGGCGAGCAACGCGACCGCGGGCGTCGGGATGGGGCCGAACTGCACCACGTCCATGCCGACCGCCGTGAAGCCCGCGACCAGCGCATTTTCGACCATATAGCCCGACAGGCGCGTATCCTTGCCGATGACGACGCGGTGGCGGTGGCTGCCGCGGAGGAAGTGCGTGCCGGCCGCCATGCCGACCTTCATCGCCAGGTCGGCCGTCATCGGCCATTGGTTGGTGCGGCCGCGAATGCCGTCGGTGCCGAAATATTGTCTGCTCACGCTGGTCCTCGCCTGTGTCGGCCGCAAGAATATGGGTTCCCCCGCCCATAGCAATCTTTGATCGACATTCCAGCCGCACGGCGGCAATCGGACATGATGGAAAATTTCAACAGCGCAGTCGACGCGCTTTCCGCCGCCGTCTTTTTCAAAATTCCGCTGTTCGGCGCGCAGATCGAACTGATCGTGCTGTATCTGGCAGTGCCGATGCTGTTCTTCACCCTGTGGCTGGGCTTTCCCAACGTCACCCAGGTCGGGCGCGCGATGCGCATATTGCGCACCCAGCCGCGCGCGGACGAGGCGAAGGGCGACGTCAGCCAATGGGGGGCGCTGTCCACCGCGCTGTCGGGCACGATCGGCCTGGGCAATATCGCCGGGGTCGCGGTGGCGCTGACGATGGGCGGACCGGGCGCGATATTATGGATGTTCGTCATCGGCTGGTTCGCGATGACGGTGAAGATGGCCGAGGTGACGCTGGGCCTGAAATATCGCGTGTTCGATTCCCAGGGGCATGTGCATGGCGGCCCGATGTATGTGCTCAAAGCCGTGGGCGCGGCGCGCGGATGGCCGGTCGCGGGTGCGATACTGGGCGGGTTCTACGCCTTTTTCGCGCTGTTCGGCGCCATCCCCATGGTGCAGGTCAACCAGAGTTTCGCGCAGGTGCAGGTCGTGACCGGCATGACCAACGGCTGGGCCTACGGCATATTCCTGGCAGGCGCGGTGGCGCTGGTGACGCTGGGCGGCGCGGCCTGGCTGGGCGAGGTGGCCAAGCGGCTGACGCCGCTGAAGGTCGCGGTCTACCTGATCGGCGTCGCGGCCATATTGATCCTGCATTTCGACCGGATACCGGCGGCGCTGGCGCTGATCTGGCAGGGAGCATGGTCGGGCGACGCGGCGACCAGCGGCGCCGTCGGTGCGTTCGTCGCGGGCATGCGGCGCGCCGTCTTTGCCAGCGAGGCGGGCGTGGGATCGGCGGTGATGGCGCATAGCCTGGCACGGGCGCGGCATCCCGTGTCGGAGGGGTTGGTGGCGCTGCTGGAACCGCTGCTGGGCACGATGATCGTGTGCGCGCTGGGCGGACTGGCGCTGGTGGTCGCGGGCACATGGACCGGCGGGCTGGAAGGCATCGCCATCACATCCGCCGCCTTCGCCCAGGTGTCGCCCTGGTTCCCGTGGCTCCTGGCGGTGGTGGTGTTCCTGTTCGCCTATTCGACGCTGGTGGCGTGGGGATTTTACGGGCTTCAGGCCTGGGGATATCTGTTCGGCAACGGCCCCCGGGCGCAATGGACCTACAAGATACTCTATGTCGTCGCGCTGCCGCCCGCCGCCGCGATCGACCTGGGGCGGGTCGTCGGCATCGTGGATTCCAGCTTTTTCCTGATGGCGGTTCCCAACGTCATCGCGCTGTATCTGTGCGCGGGAGAATTGCGCAGGGATGTCGGCGCCTATCTGGCCCAAAAGGAAAACCCCGCCGGATAAGGGCGGGGTTTCCATCATCGCACAGTCGCGGCGTCAGATCTTGTCGCCGAGCGCGCCCTTCACCGAACCGGCGATATCCTGCGCCGTACCCTTGGCCTTCTGGCTCGCGCCCTCGGCCTTCAGCTTCGGGTCGTTGTTGGCCTCACCGGCCGATTCCTTGGCCGAACCGATCGCCTTGTTGGCGGCAGCCTTCACCTTGTCGATCATTTCACCCATGGTCAGTCTCCTGCATGTTGCATTCGACCTGTACAACCCATGAGCCACGCGAGCGTTGCCATGGCACCGCACACGTAACGACTTTCTTCAGGGCTTGATGCCGAACCGTGCGAAATCGGCGTCGACATGCGGGTCGATCCGCCGCGCAACCGCCAGATCGACATCACCGTCCGCCACGCGGCCGAGCCGGCGCAAGACGATGCCGCGCATGAACCGGCTGCGCTCCTGGCCCGGTGCCTGGGTGATCACCGCATCCAGGTCGCGCAGCGCATCCTCCGGACGGCCCATGCGAAACCAGACCATTGCCCGGCTGTCCAGCGCGGCGACCGAGGATTGACTGAGTTCGATCGCGCGGGTGCAGTCCTGCGGCGCACTGTCCAGCGCGATCTTGCGCGTCGCCTTTATCCAGCAGCGTTCGTTGAGCAACATCGCCATCCCCGGCTTTTCCGCGATATGCGCATCGAGCAGCGCGACCGCCTGCGACGCGTCGCCATAGGTGCCGAGCAGGCTGGACTTGAGCGAGCGATAACCGTCCCGGGTTTCGCCGCCGATCGCGATCCGCTGATCCACCATCGCCATGGCTTCTTCCAGCTTGCCGCCTTCGGCGAGATAGGTCGCCACGGCGCCGATCGCGGCCAAGGACGACGGATCGAGCTGGCGCGCGGTCCGGGCGTCGGCCAGCGCGCCGGGCAGGTCGCCCAGCTTGAAGCGCCAGTCGGCACGCAGGAGGTACAGCCCGGTGTCCGGTTCGATCGTCATCGCCTTGTCGATATCGGCCAGCGCGTTCCGCCGGTCGCCCACGGCCCAGCGGAAAATCGCCCGGCTGCTGTAACCGTGGACTTCGTCGGGCGTAAGGGCGATGGCTCCGGCAAAGGCTTCCTCGATCCGCCGGACCTGCGGCCAGGCGGCCAGGTCCTTGGGCGACACGTCCCAATGGTAGAGCGGCGTCACCGGCGCAACCAGCCGGGGCGCAAGCGCTTCGGCCGTCGCCAGCCGGTCGCGCTCGTCGGGGACCTGCGCAGCGGGAATTTCCACACCGGTCGCATCGGCCCTTTCCTCCACCTCCAGCATGCCGTCCTGCAACGTCACATGACGGCGCAGGTCGAAGCCGGCCACCTTGCGCGCGACGTCCTGCTCCCCTTCCAGCGCATAGCCCTTGCCGCCATCGGGCAGTTTCAGCCGGAGATGGTAGCGCATTCCCGACGGCGGCGGCGTCGCGACCGGAATGTCGAGCCATGCCGGGCGAGCGCGATCCGGCGCGAAGCTGATGCCGTCGAGCGCCTTGCCCACGGCGCGCCGGTAACGATTGTCATTCCGGTACCAGGGCGTCGTGGTAACGCCCCGCGCCCGCAACGTGACGGTGGCGGACGCGCTGTCCTGCGTGACGCCAAGATTGCTGAACTGCGACGTGCCGATCTGGCTGGCGAATACCTGGCGGATCATGTCGTCGCGCTGCTTGGCATCCATCCGGTCGAGCGCCAGATTGATCATCACCGCCGCCTGCCCGCGCATGACCGCCACGGCATCGAACACGCTCGGCAGCTTCACGCTGCCGCTTTCATCCGCGTCGACCGAAAGGTCGACCAGAGCCCGGGCGTTGGCATGGGGTTCAATGCGCATCGGGTCTGCCCCGGCCATGCGCAGCGGCAGCACGGTTCCGAACGGGGGGGCGTCGTCCAGATCCTCGACCCGGTCGCCGCTTCCCGTGCCGTCGAGCCAGAGCGGACGGCCGGCCGTCACCACGCGCACGAAAACATGGTCGAAGGCCGCGACGCTGGGCAGCCGCTGGGCGACGAAATCGCCCATCCGGGCGCTGGCGAGCACGGGTTCGGCCTCTATCCCCAAGCCGCGCAGAAGAGCGAGCAGCAGCAGCGTCTTCGCCTTGCAGTCGCCATAGCGCAGCGTCCATGTCTGCGCCGGGGTCTGGGGCACATAATTGCCGCCGTTCATTCCCACGGCGAGGTAGCGCACATGGTCCTGCACCAGGCGGAGCGCGGCGGCGATCCGGCCACGGTCGCCGCCGGGCATGGCCTTCAGCTTCGCCAGTTCGGCGGCCAACGGGGCGTCCGGGGCGATCAGCCCGTCGGTCGCATATAAGGGCGCCATGGTCCGCGACACATCGTTCCACGACGCGAAGGTCGACAATTCGAACAGCGGCGGATGGCGATAGCGCAGCGGCGCGTCGTCAGGCATTTCGGGTTGCTTGGCGAGCGGAAGGATGAGGTTGAGTTCGCTCAGCCCGCCGCGGGTCACGACCTTCGGCGCGTCCCCGGTCGCCTGCATCTTCCACGAAACCGCCGCCGCCTTGGGCCACTGGACCCGCAGGCGACCCGAACCGATCCGCAGCGGCGCGGCGAACAGCGGAGTCACCGTCTGCACATGGCCCGCAAGCGCGTCGTCCTTCATCGTGGTGCTATAGCGGATACGGAGAATGTCGCCGACCTGCACGCCTTCCACCGCCATCGTCGCGGTCAGGATGCCGGTGATTTCGCGGGCTTCCAGATTCTCCTCGCGGCGCAGCACGGAAAAGGTCTTGCCGCCCGCCAGCAGATCGATGACCTGATCGCCGCGTATCAGCACAAGCTGGTGGATGATGAGGTCGCCCTTGTCGGGTGCCCACGGCAGGGTCAGCGAGGAAAGCTGCGCCAGCGCCTCGGCCGATCCGGCGCGGGTCGCGACATCGACATACTCCCACGACCGGCCATCCTCGATCCGCTGCTGCCCGTCGAACAGCAGCATCGCGGGCGGTTCGCCCTGGAAGGAAGAGAGCGGCGGCACGGCGGCAAGCTCCACCCAGGCCGGCGCCGGCTGGTAAAGCGGCGTTTCGCCTGCCCATGCGGGCGCCGCCATCGCAATCAAGGCCGTTGCCGCAAGCCAGCCAGATCGTGTCATATATGGTCCCCCCCTCAGGCCATCCCGCATCACGCCGCAACATGCGCGTGCTGAAGGATGACGATCAATCCTGTTTGCCCGCCTTGAGCAGGAAATCGGCACTTTTTTGCAGCATGTCGGCCCTGGCGTCGCTGTCGACCAGACTATGCTCCAGACCGTCATAAACGACGAGCTCGCTGCGTTTCCCCGCTCCCGTCAACTTACCCTGCATGATTCTAGATTGCGTGATGTCGACATTATTGTCGTCCGTCCCGTGGAACATGAGGACGGGCGCCAGAAATGCCGCCGCGTGACTGGATGGTGAAGCCTCGTCCGCTTCCGGCCCTGTGCCCATGCGCTGCTGTTGCACGAAGTAATCGGCATAATATTGACGGCGCCGGATCCGGTCGGCGAAATCCGTGACGGGCGCGATGGCGACAACGGCCTTGAACAGAGACGGGTCGATCACCTGGACCTGAAGCGCGGCATAGCCGCCATAGGACCAGCCCGCGATGGTCAAACGGGCGGGGTCAGCAATACCCTCCGCCACCAGCCAGCGACCGGCGTCGGCAACATCGCCGATGGCCGTGCGCCATGAACGATAGCCGTTCTTCATCAACCATTGATCGCCAAAGCCAGCCGATCCGCGGAATTGCGGCTGGATTACGGCGAAGCCGCGCGCGGCGTAATATTGCACCATCCAGTCGAAGCCCCATTCATCGCGGGATTCCGGCCCGCCATGGGGCATTACGATGGCCGGTAGCCCCTTGGCATTTTCCTTGCCAGGGGGGAGTGTCAGATAAGCCGGGATCATGGTGCCGTCGCCCGCCCGGTAGCTGACGGAGCGCATGGGCGCGAGCACCCTGTCCGACAATTCGGGGCGGTCGGGCATGATCGGCGACAATTTGCGCGAGGTGCGGTCGAACAGATAATATTGGCCGGGATCGACATCGCTGCCCGCCCAGACAAGGATACGCTGGCCATCGCGACTCACATCGCCGATGTGCACGGCCTTGCCGCCGAGTGCCTTGCCGAGCGATTTGACGAGCGCCGATATCTGATCGTCGAAATAGACGGCTTCGCCATGTTCGACCGTGTAGCCCGCGCCCACCACACGCCGTTCCCGGCCCACACGGATCAGGTTGGAGACATCGACCTGCGGATGGGCAAAAACCGTCGTCTTCTGAAGCGACGGGTCGAGTGTCACCGTGACCAACGCCTGTCGTCCGTCGATCTTCTCCAGTCCGTAAGCCACGTTCTTCTGCGGATCTACCGCCAGCGGATAGAATCCCGTATCGTCGCGCATGTCATAGATGGAGAGATCGTCCCAGCCATTCTTTCCCTGCGGCCGGTAAAGGAACTTGATTGTGCCGCGGGCGTAGCCGGTGCCTTTATTTTCCTGCAAACCCATCACCCTGACGGTGCCGCGACCATCGGAGATATAGCTGATCGCAAGTGGCGCGGGCGTCTCTATCCGCTTGGTCGATCCGCTGGCAGTATCGATGCGATCGACGCCTAACCCCTGAAGCTTCTTTTCGACCAGGCTTCCGATCTTCGCTTCGGGTACGTAGGATCGGGTCATCAGGATGACGCCATCCTCGTCTGGCAGGAGATCGACGACAGTGCCGCCGCGAAAGTCATAGCTAAGCGCATTCTGGCCATGCCTCTGGCTGAGCAGCTTCGTATTGCCGCCCGCAGCGTCAACCGCGAAGATGCTACTGAAACTGTATACTTCATCGCCATAGCGCTGCGTTCCGACAATCTGGCATGCAAGACGGTCGTTCGACACCCAGCCGCAATTATTCAGATGCTCCGGATCGCCGCTGGTGGTCGCCACAACCTTCAGCGAGGCGCCCTCTTTCGCTTCAAGGACATAGACGCGGGTCGATCGACCGGCGCTCGAAGCAATCAGGGCGATCTTCTCGCCGCTGGGCGAGATGCTGACCGACTGCACCGTTTCGCGCGCGCCGAATGCCTTGGCCAGCGCATCCGGCTGCGTCTGCGCATATGTGTTCGAAGCCAAGGCAACCGCGAGCGCGGTGGCCGCCGTCATGGTGCGAATCATTATTCATTTCCCCCATAGCCTTGATCAGGCACATCTTTTTTCTGGCTACTTCAGCTTGTGCGGCCTGACAACGACCTTGCTTGCCCTTGTCCCGTTCGCCGCGCGGTGGCATCAGTTGGACATTCGATAAACAAAGGGCGAGGTCTCCCATGCGCACTTCCATCGCGGCGATTGCCGCTGTCCTGGCCCTTTCGGCCTGCACCACCCCATCCGACACGCCGCCGGCCAGCGCGTCGGCCACGCCGGCGCCCGCAGAAGCGGCGCCGTCGATCGACACGATGCAGCGGCTGGTCAGGGAATTGTCGTCCGACGCCTATGAAGGCCGCGCCCCCGGCACCCCCGGCGAGGAAAAGACGCTGGCCCTGCTGGCATCGGAATTCGGCAAGCTGGGGCTGAAACCCGGCAACAAGGGAAGCTGGTTCCAGGACGTGCCGCTGGTGGAGATCACCGCCAAGAACGTGTCGCCGCTGACCTTCACCGGGGGCAAGGCGAGCGTCAGCGCCGCCTATGGTCCCGAAATGGTCGTCGGCACCTATCGCACCACGCAGCCGCACATCGCCGTGAAGGACAGCCCGGTCGTGTTCGTCGGCTATGGCATCAACGCGCCCGAAAAGGGCTGGAACGACTATGCCGGGCTGGACGTCAAGGGCAAGACCGTGATCATATTGGTCAACGACCCGGACTATGAGACCGAGGGGCTGACCGGCACGTTCAACGGCCGGGCGATGACCTATTACGGCCGCTGGACGTATAAATATGAGGAAGCGGCGCGGCAGGGTGCGGCCGCGGCGATCATCGTCCACGACACGGTGCCGGCCGCCTATGGCTGGAACGTCGTGCAGTCGAGCTGGACCGGGGCGCAGCATGTCGCCGACAGCGCGAACGGCAATGCCGACCAGTCCGCCGCGATCGGATGGATCCAGAAAGACAAGGCGCAGGCCCTGTTCGCCAGCGCCGGGCTGGACCTGGCCGCGCAGATGGCGGCTGCGAAGAAGCCGGGTTTCAAGGCGGTGCCGCTGACCGGCGTCAAGGCCAATGTCTCGTTCGACAACGAATTGCGCAAGCATAGTTCGAAGAATGTCGTCGCCCTGCTGCCCGGCAAGACGCGGCCCGACGAATATGTGCTCTACAGCGCGCACTGGGACCATCTGGGCCATTGCGAGGCGGCGCCGGACGGCGACGACATCTGCAACGGCGCGGTCGACAACGCCACCGGCACCGCGGCGCTGGTCGCGCTGGCGCAGGCCAATGTCGCGGCCGGGCCGACCGACCGCAGCCAGGTGTTCCTGGCGGTGACGGCCGAGGAATCGGGCCTGCTGGGTTCCGCCTATTATGGCGACCATCCGGTCTTTCCGCTGGCCAAGACAGTCGGCGGCGTCAACATGGACGCGCTGAGCGTCGCGGGCCTGGCCAGGAATGTGGTGGTCATCGGCAAGGGCAAGTCGCAACTGGACGCCTATCTGGACCGTGCGCTGGCAGCGCAGGGGCGCGTGGCGACGCTGGAGCCGACGCCGGAAAAGGGCTTTTACTACCGGTCGGACCATTTCAGCTTCGCCAAGCACGGCCTGCCGATGCTCTATTTCGAAGGCGGCGAGGATCTGGTGAACGGCGGCACGGCGGCCGGCCGGGCGGCGTCAGAGGATTATACCCGGAACCGCTATCACGGCCCGAAGGACGAATATGATCCCAACTGGGACTGGAGCGGCGTCGCGGCGGACCTGAAGCTTTATTATGATGTGGGGCGTGCTCTGGCCGACACGACCGACTGGCCCAACTGGGTGGACGGCGACGAATTCCGCGCCATCCGCGACAAGGACCGGGCGGGCCAGTAACCGGGACGGACCTATTCCCCGGCGGGGGAATAGGTCCAGCCCTGCGCGCCGCTGCCGTCCATCTTCGCGGTTTCGGCCATCAGCAGCCGTCCCTCGCGCCAGTAGCGGATACGCTGGGGATAATCATGGTCGGGATTGGCGAAGCTTATGTCCCGCACCCCCTGTTCCAGCAGCGGAAAGACCGTTTCCTGGCCGCCTTCCGGGACGGCGTGCAGGCTCAGCGATCCGTCGGCCGCGCGGACGATGCGCAATATTTCCCAGGATCGCTGAATTTCACCGCGCCCCGACCGCCCGATGCCGATCATCGTCCCGCCGCGCGGCAGGGTCCACACCTCTTCGTCCCAGCGATCACCCCGTTCGTGTATCCATTCGCCGGTCAGCCAGTCCGGCAGGTCGGCAGCGCAGGCCCGCGCCGGGCCGAGCAGGATCAGCCCCGCGGCGATAATGGAAACTGTCCTGTGCATCGGTCGAGCCCTCTGTCCTTGTCCGGTCCCGCCCGCTATGGAGCGCGCATCATCCCCCTATCATGGACCGGCCGGCGCGCCGGGCAAGGACAAATGCCATGACTTTCCGCATGCCCGCCGAATGGGCACCGCATGAATGGACCTGGATCGGCTTTCCGACCAACCCGGAAGAATGGCCCGGCGCTTTCGACGGCGCCCGGCGGCAGATTGCCGACTTCGCCAGCGCCTTGCATGCCGATGGCAAGGGCGAGGCGGTCCGGCTGGTCGTCGCGACGCGGGAGGATGCCGACGCCGCGCGCGTGCTGGCCGCGCCGGGCGTGGAGATCGTGATCCAGACGCTGGGCGACGTCTGGCTGCGCGACACGGCGCCGATCGCGGTGCTGAACGGCATGGGCGAGCGTGCGCTGGTGGATTTCGGCTTCAACGGCTGGGGCGGCAAGTACAGGATGCCGGGCGACGAGGATATCGGCGCGCGGCTGGCCGCGACGACCGGCCTGCCTACCGCATCGCAGAACTGGGTGTTCGAGGGCGGCGCCGTGGATACCGACGGCACCGGCCTGTTCGTCACCACCCGGCAATGCCTGCTGAACCCCAATCGCAATCCGGACCTGGATCGTGGCAAGATAGAGACGCTGCTGGCGGGCGCGCTGGGCCTGTCGGACATGCTGTGGCTGGGCGACGGGTTGCTGAACGACCATACCGACGGGCATGTCGACAATCTCGCCCGCTTCGTGGCGCCGGGCCTGCTGGCGCTGCCGCTCGCCACCACGGACGACGACCCCAATGCCGCCGTCTACGCGGACGCGCGCGCGCGGGCGCGGGCACACGGGGTGGAGGTGGTGGACATCCCCTCCCCCGGCCTGGTCGTCGTGGAGGGCGAACCGATCCCGGCAAGCTACATGAATTTCTATGTCGGCAACGCCGCCGTCATCGTGCCCGTCTATGGCCGCCCGAACGACCAGTCCGCGCTGGATGCGTTGCGCCCATTCTTTCCGGGCCGGGAGATTGTCGGACTGCGCAGCGATGCCATATTGTCGGGTGGCGGCAGCTTTCATTGTTGCAGCCAGCAGATGCCCTTGGCCTGAAATGACGGAAACAGTGATGACGAAAGTGACGGTCGCCGCCCTGCAACTCGCCTTTTCGGACGACATGGCGGACAATATCGCCATGGTCGCCGCCCATGTGCGCAAGGCCGCCATGCGCGGCGCCAAGATCATCCTGCCGCCCGAACTGTTCGAAGGCCCCTATTTCTGCCGCGTCGAGGACGAGGCGCTGTTCGCCGGCGCCCGGCCGACCGACGAACATGCCGCGGTGCAGGAGATGCGCAAGCTGGCAAAGGAACTGGGCGTCTATATCCCCACCAGCTATTTCGAGCGTGACGGGCAGCATTATTACAACTCGCTCGCGATGATCGACGATACAGGCGAGATCATGGGCGTCTATCGCAAGAGCCATATTCCCGACGGGCCAGGCTATGAGGAAAAATATTATTTCCGTCCCGGCAACAGCGGCTTCAAGGTCTGGAAGACGAAATACGGCACCATCGGCGTCGGCATATGCTGGGACCAATGGTATCCCGAAACCGCGCGCTGCATGGCGCTGATGGGCGCGGAGATGCTGTTCTACCCGACCGCGATCGGTTCCGAACCCTATGATGCGGAACTCGACACCAGCCGCATGTGGCGGCGCGCGATGATCGGCCATGCGGTCAGCAACTGCATGCCGGTGATCGCCGCCAACCGCATCGGCGAGGAAGAGGAAGGCCAGACATTCTACGGCCACAGCTTCATCAGCGACGAATGGGGCGACTTCGCCGCCGAGGCGAACGCGAGGGACAGCGGCGCGCTGGTCGCCACGCTGGACCTGGAACGGGCACGCATCCATCGCGCGGGCATGGGCTTTTTCCGCGACCGCCGGCCCGACCTCTATGGTCGGATCGTGCAGGACATATAGAAGAGCAGAGGGAGCAGGACGATGAGCGTCGCACGCCATTACATGATGACCGCCCGCGAAGGGATGGACGCCACGCTGGAAACGGCGCTGCGCACGCTGGCCGATGCGGTCCGCGCGCTGCCCGGCTGCGACGGCGTCGAACTGCTGCGCGACATCGGCAACGAACGGCGCTTCGTCTTCATCGAACGGTGGACAAGCGTGGAGGCCCACAAGGCCGCCGGGCCGCAACTGGACAAGGCGGTCATCGCCCCGATGATGGCGGCGATCGACGGGCCGCCCGACGGATGCTACCTCGACAGCCTCACGCTCGGCTGAGCTCCAGCGCACGGGCGAAGACCGCTTCGAACATGGCGGCAGTCAGGCGCCCGGTGTTGGTGTTGTACCGCGAGCAATGATAGCTGTCGATCAGCATCCGCCCGTCGGGCATCCGGTGTTCGGCGAGATGCGCGAAGCGCGCCTTGGGCAGTTTGCCGCCCAATATCTTCACCGCCGACTGGTGCGCGATCTGGCCCAGCGCGATGAAGGTGCGGGCGTTGGGCAGTGCCGCCACGCCATCCGCCAGAAACGGGCGGCAGGCACGGATTTCGTCGGGCTGCGGCTTGTTCTGCGGCGGCAGGCATTTGACCGAATTGAGGATGATGATGTCGCGCAAGGTCAGGCCGTCGTCGGCGCGCGCGTCATATTGACCTTCGGACAGGCCGAATTTTGCCAGCGTCGCGAACAGCAAGTCGCCGGCATAATCGCCCGTGAACGGCCGCCCGGTGCGGTTGGCGCCATGCTTTCCGGGCGCGAGGCCGACGATCGCGATGCGCGCCGCCGGGTCGCCGAAGGCGGGCACCGGCGCGTTCCACCAGTCAGGGAATTCCGCGCGGCAGGCATGGCGATAGTCCACCAGGCGCGGGCAGCGCGGGCAATCGCGCGGAGGTTCGGTGGCGGGCAAGGGGCTGGTCACGGTCATCCCGGGCAGATAGGCGCCAAGTCATGATGCAGGCAAGCGCGCACCTCTATCTTCTGGCGCTGGGATCGAACCGGCCGCTGTCGGCGGCGCGCACGCCCGCCCGCCTGATCGCCGAAGCGGCGGCACTGATCGGCGCGCGGGCAAGGATTGTCGCGCAGGCGCCGGTTTTCGACACGGCGCCGGTCGGTCCGTCTTCGCGGCGCTTCGCCAACAGCGCGCTGCTGGTCGAAAGCCCCCTGCCCCCGCCCGCGATGCTGGCGCTTTGCCAGGCGATCGAGACGGGGCTGGGACGGCGGCGCTACAGGCGCTGGGGCGCGCGCAGCATGGATATCGACATCATCCTGTGGTCGGGCGGGCGCTGGCGCGGTGCCGGGCTGACCGTCCCCCATCCCGCCTTTCGCACGCGGCCGTTCGTGCTGGCGCCGGCCCACGCGATCCATCCGCACGGGCGCGACCCCGAAACGGGCCTGCGGATCACGCATTTGCGCGCGCGTGCCGCAAAAGCGCGCGCCAAGGTCACGACAAGAGGTTGACCATGCGGCCCGCCCTCTTTAGGGGGTCCGGCACCGTCTGGATGGGTCCATAGCTCAGTCGGTAGAGCAACTGACTTTTAATCAGTAGGTCGCTGGTTCGAGCCCAGCTGGACTCACCATCTTTGCCGCCCCGCACAGCCGCCTGACAAAGCCCCCTTCAGGGCTGCGGCATCAATGCGGCTCAGCCCGGCGCGACAATGGCACGGATCATCGCTGCACCCCGACGGGTAAATATAACAGTGGCTACACGAAATAGCCGACCCTACAGTTCCGACAGGGATGAATTCGCATAGATCGAAGAATTAAGGTTGCTCACCCTGCACTTTATTCTGATCGCAATGCCGGAAAGGACAATTGCCGTGGACAGTTCGACTTGGACGGATGCCGAGGCGCTTCGCTACATCGCGTCCTATGCTGACCTGCGGATCGGGTTGGGTGCCGACCCGCAGAAGGGCCGGGACCATTATGCGCGCTATGGCGAGGCTGAAGGCCGCACCATCCGCTTCGACGCGTTGGCCTATACCGCATCCTATGGCGACCTGATCACCACGTTCCGCACCGACGAGGCGGCGGCCGCACGCCATTTCATCCAATATGGCGCGAGCGAAGGGCGCTCCATAAGCTTCGACGCGCTGCGCTATACCGCGACCTATGGCGACCTGATCGTCGCATTCGGCACCGACGCCGCCGCAGCGACGCGCCACTTCATCACCTACGGTTCGGGCGAGGGACGGAAGACCAGTTTCGATGCTGTCGCCTATCTGCTCAGCAACGGGGATCTGGGTGCACGGGGGCTGGGCGCGGAGGGCGCGCTCGCCCACTGGGTCGCGCAGGGATTTTCCGAAGGAAGGGCAGGCGACAACCTCTTCGGCCGCGAACAGACCGATCATACCCTGGCCGTTGGCAAAGAAGTTTTCGGCGCCATCGACCGGACTGGCGATCGCGACTGGTATGCGGTCGCACTGAATGCGGGGCAGGACATCCGTTTCGACATCCTGCTTGCCGGAGCCAGCCGCGCCCGCCTGGACATCTATGACCAGGCCGGGCACCGCCTGACCAGCTTCGTGTCGGGCGACGGCACCATGCCTTTCACCGTCGCCACGAGCGGCACCTATTATCTGGGCATCACGGGCGACACACCCGCTTCCTTTTCGTTACAGGCTACCAGCCTCAATATCGTCCCGGGCACCGACGCGAGCGAACGGCTTGAAGGCACGAGCGGCGACGACCTCCTGCGCGGCCTTGCCGGGGATGACCGGATGTTTGGCGGCCCGGGCAACGACATATTAGAGGGCGGCGCTGGCGTCGACATCATGAATGGCGGGCCGGGCGACGACGTGTTGTTCGGCAACACCGCGGCAAATAACGGCACGGATGGGTTGGACATCCTTCGCGACAATGCAGGCGGTAACGACAAGCTGTACGGTGAGGCGGGCGACGACTTGATCGAAGTGTACCGGGGAACCGCGCCGCCGCCCAGCAATATCGTCATGGATGGCGGCAGCGGCAACGACAGCCTGATATTCGAAGCGATCGGTCGCCACGTCGATACGCTCACCGTTCGCGGCGGCACGGGTGGCGATACGATATTGATAGGGGGCGTGGCGTCGAGCAACGTCGACGGTGGCAGCGGTAACGACAGTGTCACGATCGACATGTCAGGCGGCCGCCATAGAGTCACACTGGGTAGCGGGGCGGACACAGTGAGGCTGGCGCCGGGAGAAGCCGGACAGCCCACCGCCGGCACGCTGGCGATCCAGGATTTCGATGTCGGTACGGATCGGATCGAACTGATCCAGTTTCTGGTGAACAGTTTGTCCGGGTGGGATTTCGGCGACAACCCGTTCAGCGCCGGCTATCTGCGTGTGGTCCAGTCCGGAGCCGACACATTGTTGGAGATGGATCGTGACGGGAGCGGCAATTCCAACGGGTTTGCAACACTGATCACTTTCCGGAATGTGGCCGCATCGTCCCTCACCACCGACAATATCGGCCTCGATCCGGCAGGAATAGAGGGCAATTACAGCTATTACGGCTACACAAATATTTACTCGGGCGAGGGGGTATCGGAATGGCTGCCGGGCGGCACCGGTGCCAACTTCATCGACGGCGGGGGCGGCAACGACTTCATTCAGGCCGGTCCTGGCGGAAATATTTTGTCGGGCGGGCGCGCAGGCGGTTCCGACACGCTGATGGGCAATGTCGGCGATGATATATTGAACGGCAGCGGCAACGTCGGACAGGGTTTTTATTATTGGGGCCCTGGCAGCGACCTGCTGGTCGACCGTTTCGGCGGCGATGACCAACTTCTCGGCGGCGGGGGCAATGACGAACTTTATGTCGCGCGGTCGGGCGACATGGCGCCCAGCACGATCCTGCTCGATGGCAAATCAGGACGCGATGTCATCATATTCGATGCGCAGAACCGCTATCTGGACAGTGTGACCGTGCGCGGGAGCGAAGACTGGGTCTATGTCGGTTCCGTGTTGCGTGCCGACATCCAACTGGGCGCCGGAAACGAAGTTGTGATCGTCGATCCACGCAGCCGCTATCAGACCATCACCCTGGGCGGTGGCGGTGACAAGGTTGTGCTCCAGCGCACTTATGCCCCATTCGAACCCGGCACGCTGATCGAATTGCCTGATTTCAGCAAATCGAGTGATTACATCTATATCCGGGACTATCTACGCGACGTCCTGATCGGCTGGGATGGCGTTACCAACCCGTTCACGGCCGGCTATCTGTCGCTGCGCGATGGCCTCTACATCGACCCGGACGCCGCGGGCAGCGCATGGCAGCCGCATTTGCTGCTGAGCGGACACTTGCCCCAGGCGCGCTTCGACGTGGGCGATACCTCGCTCACCAATTTCGACCAAAGCATGATCGGTAACTGGTCGTTCAGCGGTGGCCAGGACAGCATTCAGCTCTTTGCCATGGAGGACGGCACCGTCCTGACGGTCGGAAATATCCGTAACCATGCCGCTTTCGGCGAAGCGCTCGACATAACGTCTAACCGGCCCGTAATAACCGGCACCGGCGATGCCGACACACTGAATGGCACTTCAGAGGCGGAAATATTGCTTGGCCTGACGGGCGATGACCGGATGGCCGGCGGCGGCGGCGATGACATCTATGTGGTTGATGCAACGGGTGACATCGTGATCGAGAATCCCGACGCCGGCAACGACACGATCTATACCCGGTTGCTGAACTACGCGCTGCCGGACAATATCGAAAATCTGACCATCGAAGCACCCGATACCGAACAGGTCGGCGCGATGATCCATGCCACCGGCAATGCGATGGATAACATCATCATAGCGAAAGGCTGGGGCGCCGTTATCGACGGCGGCGCCGGCGCGGACCTGATGGTCGGTTATTATGGCGACGACACCTATTATGTCGACAATGTCGGCGACGTAATCGACGACGTCGAAGGTTCCGACACCGTATATACCAGTATCAATGGCTATATGCTGCCCAACAGCATGGAAAATCTGATCGCCCTTTCCAATGATGGGCAGGAACTGATCGGCAATCCTTATAATAATCGGCTGATCGGCGGCGCCGGTGACGATATATTGACCGATGACGCCGGCAACGACTGGCTTGATGGCGGCGCGGGCGCGGACATCATGTCCGGCGGACGCAACAATGACACCTATATTATCGACAATGTTGGCGATCGCGTGATCGAGATCGCGAGTGGTGGCAATGACGATGCGATCATGACGGCATTCTCCTCCTTCACGCTCGGCGACTATATCGAAAATCTTACGGGCACGTCAGCCACCGGCCAGACGCTGACCGGCAACAGCCTGCACAACCGGATAGCCGCAAATTTTGGCGCGGACATTCTGCGTGGCGAAGAGGGTAATGACTTTCTGACCGGCGGCCCGGGAGCGGACCAGCTATTTGGAGACAGCGGCAACGATCGATTGGAGGGCAATGCCGATGCCGACATGCTTTACGGCGGGCTTGGGGACGACGAATTGAAAGGCGGGGACGGCGCGGATCTGCTGGACGGTGGCCTCGGCAAGGACAAGATGACCGGCGGGGCGGGTGCGGATATTTTCCGTTTCAGCTCGGCGATCGGGTCCGGTAACATTGATGCCATCGCCGACTTTTCGCAGGCGGATGACAGCATCGCCTTGTCAGCGTCGATCTTCACGCAGGTAGGCGCGATCGGCGCACTCGACCCAGCGGCCTTCCACGCGGGATCGGTGGCGCTCGATGCGCAGGACCGCATCCTCTTCAATCAGGTCGAGAGCAGGCTCTATTACGACGCCGACGGCAACGGTACGATAGCCCCGATCCTGTTCGCGACGTTCGATTATCCGGTCGTGCTGTCGGCGGATAATTTCCAGGTCGTCGCCTGAAGCGGATCGTTCGCGGGGCGCACGCCCCCCTTTCCCCCATCGCCGCCCTGCCCTAGGCTGGGCCGCATGACCGAGATACTGTCTACCCGCCCTGTCTATCGGGGCTGGCTCAATGTCGTCATGGCGCATGTCCGTGCGCCGGGCGGCGATATGTTCGAACGGCATGTCGTGGAGATGCGCCCGGCGATCGCGGTCCTGCCCTATGACGCGGAGCGCAGGGTAGCGCTGACCGTGTCGATGCCCCGCGCGCCGGTGACGCTGGCGGGATTGCCGGACATGATGGAAGCGATCGCGGGCCTGATCGACGAGACGGCCGAAAGCTGTGCCCGGCGCGAGGCATTGGAGGAAGCGGGCGTGCGGCTCGACGCGCTGGCCCATATCGGCCAGATCTGGAGCATCCCCAGCGTCGTTACCGAAAAGATCGACTATTTCCTGGCCGAATATCGCGCCGACGACAGGATCGAGGATGGCGGCGGTCATCCCGACGAGCAGGAGAATATCACCGTCCACGAACTGTCGCTGGACATGCTGTGGACGATGATGGCGCGCAAGGAGATCGCCGACGGGAAGCTGGCTATCCTGCTGATGGCGCTGCGGCTGCGGCGGCCGGACCTGTTCGGCGTGCCGGTGGAATGACCGACAGGCTGCGCGCCGCCACCGTGACGGTTTCGTCCGGCAGATGGAAGGCGCAGGCGTCGTCCTCGCCGTTGATGCACAGGGCGAGCCCGCTGCCGCGATAGCGCAGGACAAGGCGGCGACGGCCCGGCTCTTCCCACCGGGCGGCCGTCATGCCCTGCCCCGCCTCGTCCAGCCATTCGACATCGGCATCGGTCAGCATCGCCGTGCCGCGCAGGTCGGCCTGGTGGGCGCGCAGGGCCGCCAGCGCGAAGGCATGGGCTTCCACCTCAAGGTCGCGCCCGTCCCAGTCGACCCAGCTGATGGCATTGTCCTGCGCATAGGCATTGTTGTTGCCATGCTGGGTCCGGCCGAATTCGTCGCCGGCGGTCAGCATGATCGCCCCGCGCGAACAGAAAAGGGTGGACAGCAAAGCCATGACGTCGCGACGGCGCGCGGCCTGCACCGCCGGATCGTCGCAGGCCCCCTCGACGCCATGGTTCCAGCTGAAATTTTCGCCATGGCCGTCGCGATTATCCTCGCCATTGGCTTCGTTGTGGCGCCGGGCATAACAGGTCAGGTCGCCCAGGGTGAACCCGTCATGGGCGGCGAGGAAATTGACGCTGCGCGTCCTGTCGGCGCCGAAAATATCCGACGATCCGGCAAGGCGCGTGGCGAAGGCGCCCAGCATCCCCGCGTCGCCACGCCAGAAACGGCGCATGTCATCGCGGTAGCGGTCGTTCCATTCGAGCCAGCCCGGCCCGAAACGGCCAAGTTGATAGCCGCCCGGGCCGATGTCCCACGGTTCCGCGATCAGGATGCGGTCGCCAAGCACCGGGTCGCTTCGCATCGCGTCCAGCAGGGGAGCCCCGGGATCGAAGCCACCATCGAGGCGGCCGAGCGCCGGGCCGAGATCGAAGCGGAAGCCGTCAATTCCGGCCTGAGCCACGAAATGGCGGAGGGAGGCGAGGATCATGTCACGCACCGGCGGCCGGTTGCAGGCGATGCTGTTGCCGGTTCCCGTGTCGTTGATCAGCCGCCCGTCAGGTTCGTGCCGGAAATAGCCGCGGGCATCCAGCCCGCGCAAGGAAAGGATAGGCCCCAGCGCGTCGCTTTCGCCGTCGTGATTATAGACCATGTCCAATATCACGCCGATCCCCGCATCATGCAGCGCGGCGACGCTGTCGCGCAGTTCCGCCATGCCGCCGGGGGCCAGCCGCGGGTCGAGCGCGAACCAGTTGACGGGATTGTACCCCCAATAGTTGCTCAGGCCGAGCGGCCCGAGATGCCGTTCGTCGATCCAGGCATTGACCGGCATCAGTTCTATGGCCGAGACGTGAAGCCTGCGCAGATGATCGATGACGGCCGGATGCGCCAGCGCGGCGATTGTCCCGCGCTGTTCGGCCGGCACGTCGGGATGGCGCATGGTGAAACCGCGCGTATGGAGTTCGTAGATCAGTCCGCCTTCCGTCAGACGGGCGGGCTGCGGCGGAACAGGCGGCAACGGCCTTTCCACAACGCCCTTTGGCATGAGGGTCGCGGTGTCGCCCCCCTTCCCGCGCGGCGCGGCCAGCACGGCATCATAGGCGAAGGCACGGTCGATCGCGGTGGCATAGGGGTCCAGCAGCAGCTTTTCGGGATCGAACCAGAGCGCGGCGGCCGGATCATAGGGACCGTCCGCCCGAAGGCCGTAGCGCGCGCCGGCGCGCAGGCCCGGCACGTCGCTATGCCAGACACCGTCCCGCGCGCGCATGGGGAGCCGGGTTTCGCGGTCATCACCATCGAACAGGCAGAGCCACAGCCCGGCGGCATCGGGAGCATGGACGCTGAATGTCACGCCGGATGCCGTAATACGGGGCGAGCCCGGCCTGTCGGTCACGCCGGGTCGGCCAGCAACGCGCGGTAAAGCGCCGCATAGCGCCCGGCGCTGCGCGTCCAGGAGAAATCCGCGCGCATCGCCGCGCGCTGCATCCCCTGCCAAAGCCCCCGGTCGGCGTGCAGCGCGATGGCGCGGCCGATCGCCCCGTGCAAGGCGAGCGGATCGTCGGGCGCGAACATGAGGCCGGTCGCGCCTCCGGCGGCGAGCGCGGCTTCATTGGCGTCGATCACCGTGTCGGCCAGGCCGCCTACCCGCGCCACCACCGGCACACAGCCATAACGCAGTGCATAAAGCTGGGTCAGGCCGCACGGTTCGAAGCGCGAGGGGATGAGGATGGCGTCCCCGCCCGCCTGCATCAGGTGCGAGAGTATCTCGTCATAGCCGATACGCACCCCGACTCGTCCGCGATGCCTGTCCGCCGCCGCCAGAAAGGCGCCTTCCAGCGCATGATCGCCCGACCCCAGCACGGCCAGTCGGCCGCCGAGCCCGACCAGATGATCGATGGCGTCGGCCATCAGGTCCATGCCCTTTTGCCAGGTCAGGCGGCTGACGATGATGAAGATGGGGCCGTCGCCCCGGTCCAGTCCGAAATGCCGTTCCAGGACGCGGCGATTGTCCGCGCGCGCGCCGAGCGACCGGCCGCCATAGGCGCGCGGCACGAGCGGATCGGCCGACGGATCCCATATCGCGGTATCGATCCCGTTCAATATGCCGTGAAGCCGGTCGACTCGCCCGTTGATCAGGCCGTCCAGGCCCATGCCATGCAGCGGCGACCGGATTTCCTGCGCGTAGGTCGGGCTGACGGTGGTGATCGCATCGGCGGAAACCAGCCCTGCCTTGAGATAGCCGACACCGCCATAATATTCGACCCCGTCGACGCCCCACGCCTCCGCCGGCAACCCCAGCGCGGGGAATATCTCGGCGGCGTAACGCCCCTGGAAGGCGAGATTGTGGATCGTCACGACTTTCGGCACCGCCCGGGCCGGGCCGAAGCGCATATAGGCGGCGGTCAGGGACGCCTGCCAGTCGTGGCCATGCACGATGTCGGGGCGCCAGCCCTTGAGCGACCCTTCGGCCACATCCGCGCCGACGCGCGACAGGGCCGCAAAGCGGCGCCAATTGTCCGGCCAGTCGTTACCGCCCTGATCGCCATAGGGGCCGCCGTCTCGCGCGAAGAAGTCGGGCGCGTCGAGAACCAAAAGGTCGAGCCCGCCGACATGGGCAGCCAGCAGGGACGCGGCGGCACCGAACAGGTCGGAATAGCGCCGCACCGGCTTTGCCTTGCCCAGGCGCGCAAGGACAGCGGGATAGCCTGGCACGAGGGTGCGACTTTCGATGCCCTCTCCCGCCAGCGCACCCGGCAGCGCGCCGACCACGTCGGCCAGCCCGCCGGTCTTGACCAGCGGATAGATTTCGGAGGCGACCGACAGCAGCTTCATGGTCATGGAAGCATCAGGCGGAAAGCCGGTCGATCATGGGCTGCGTCACCAGGCAAATGCCGCTGTCGGTGCGACGGAAATGTTGTGCATCCTGATCCGGATTTTCCCCGATGATCAGGCCCGGCGGGATGATGATGCCCGAATCCACGACGCATTTGTGCAGGCGTGCGCCGCGCCCGATCTCGCAATTGGGCATGATCACGCTTTCCGTCACCGACGAGAAGCTGTGCGTGCGCACGCCCGAAAAGAGCAGGCTGCGATGGAGCGATGAGCCTGAGACGATGCATCCGCCAGCAACCAGCGAGGAGGTCGCCGACCCGCGCCGTCCGTCCTCATTATGGACGAACTTGGCAGGCGGCGTGACTTCCGAATAGGTCCAGAGCGGCCAGCTGCGGTCGTAGAGGTCGAGCGAAGGGACCACATCGGTCAGGTCGATATTGGCCTGCCAATAGGCGTCTATGGTTCCGACATCGCGCCAATAGGGCACGCGCTCGCTTTCGGCGCGGATGCAACTGTCGGAAAATCTGTGGGCCACCGCCTTTCCGTGCCGCACGATATAGGGGATGATGTCGCCTCCAAAATCCCGGCGACTGTCGCGATCGTCCGCATCGCGGCGCAACTGTTCGATCAGGAACCGGGTCTGAAAGACATAGATGCCCATGGAGGCGAGCGCCACGCCCGGCTGGCCGGGGATGGCCGGCGGGTCCTTGGGTTTTTCGACGAAGGCGGTGATCACGTCCTTTTCGTCAACATGCATCACGCCGAAGCCGCTCGCGTCGGCGCGCGGCACTTCCAGGCAGCCGACGGTCACGTCCGCGCCGCTGTCCACATGCTGCTGGAGCATGCGTTCATAATCCATCTTGTAAACATGATCGCCCGCCAGCAGGACCATATATTCGGGCGCATAGCTTTCGATGATGTCGATATTCTGGAATACGGCGTCGGCCGTCCCCTCGTACCACTGGCTTTCGGAAATGCGCTGGCTGGCGGGGAGGATGTCAAAACTTTCGTTGCGTTCGGTGCGAAAGAAGTTCCAGCCGCGCTGGAGATGCCGGATCAGCGAGTGCGCCTTGTACTGGGTGGCGACGCCGATCCTGCGGATGCCGCTGTTCAGCGCATTGGACAGGGCAAAATCGATGATGCGCGCCTTGCCGCCGAAATGCACGGCGGGCTTGGCCCGCCGGTCGGTCAGTTCGGCCAGACGGCTACCGCGCCCGCCGGCCAGGACATAAGCCATCGCGTCGCGCGCGATAGGCTGGTATTTGCTCTGCATTGCGACATCGTCTCCCTGGCGCGCCCGTTTGTATCAATAATCCAGTTCGAGCATCATGGTTGCCAGCGGCGGGATGGTGACACTGGCCCATCCTTCCTCATCCGCTTCGACGATGCCCATATTTCCCGCGCCGGAGCCGCCATAAACGGCCGCGTCGCTGTTCAATATCTCGCGCCACCGCCCGCCCGAAGGCAGGCGCAGGCGATATCCGTGGCGCAGCAACGGCGTGAAATGGCTGATCACCACGATTGGCCGCGTGCCGGGAGCGCGCCTGACCCAGACGAACACCGAATCCGCCTTCGCATCGACCAGCACCCATTCGAACCCTTCCGGCTCGCAATCGCGCGCGTGGAGCGCGGTGCGCGAGCGGTAGAGTCGGTTGAGATCGGCAACGAGCCGTTGCACGCCCTGATGCGGCGCATGATCGAGCAGCGGCCAGTCGAGCGCCTTGCCCTCATCCCATTCCGCCCGCTGCGCGAATTCCTGTCCCATGAACAGCAGCTTTTTGCCGGGATAGCCCCACATGAACCCGTAATAGGCGCGCAGGCTGGCGAATTTCTGCCAGTCGTCGCCCGCCATCTTGTGCAGCAGCGACGATTTGCCGTGCACCACCTCGTCATGACTGAGCGCAAGGACGAAATTTTCGTCAAAGGCGTAGAGCAGGCCGAAGGTGATGTCGTCATGATGATGGCACCGGTGCACCGGATCGCGCGCCAGATAGCGCAGCGTGTCGTGCATGAACCCCATATTCCATTTGAACCCGAACCCGAGCCCGCCACCGTCGACCGGGCGCGACACGCCGGGCCAGCTCGTCGATTCCTCCGCGATCGTCATGACGCCGGGATGGGTGCCGTAGAGCGCCCGGTTCATCTGCCGCAGAAAATCGACCGCCTCCTCATTTTCCCGTCCACCCCGGGCGTTTGGCACCCATTCGCCGGGCTGGCGCGAATAATCGAGATAGAGCATGGATGCGACCGCATCGACGCGCAGACCGTCGACATGATAGCGCTCCGCCCAGAACAACGCGTTGTTGAGCAGGAACTGCGCCACTTCCCGCCGCCCGAAATTGTAGATGGCGGTGTTCCAGTCGGGATGAAAGCCTTTGCGCGGGTCGGCATGTTCGTAGAGCGCGGTGCCGTCGAACCGGGCAAGACCATGTTCGTCGGTTGGGAAATGCGCGGGCACCCAGTCCAGCAGGACGCCCACGCCCGCCTTGTGCGCGCCGTCGACGAAGCGGGCGAACCCGGCAGGATCGCCGAAGCGCGCGGTCGGCGCATAAAGTCCGAGCGTCTGATAGCCCCAGCTCGGGTCATAGGGATATTCGCTGACCGGCAGGAATTCGATATGGGTGAACCCCATCCCCACCACATAGGGGATCAGCCGGTTTGCAAGGGCATCCCAGTCCAGAAACTGCCCATGATCGTCGCGCTGCCACGATCCGGCATGGACTTCGTAGATCGACACGGGCTGGCGCCGGGCATCGGCGCCCTGCCAGAAAGCGCGATGCCGTTCGTCCCCCCAGGCGTGATCGAGCGGCGCTGCGACGATCGAGGCCGTCGACGGTCGCAGTTCGGACCGGAAGGCGAAGGGATCGGACTTGAGCGGCAGCAGGGCGCCGTCCGCGCCGACAATCTCGAACTTGTAGGTGGCGCCGGCGCCGACCTCCGGCACGAAAATCTCCCAGACGCCGGCATCGGCGCGATGGCGCATCAGCCCGCGGCGCCCGTCCCAGCGGTTGAAGTCCCCGACCACCGCCACGCGCCGCGCATTGGGCGCCCAGAGCGCGAAATGCGTACCGGTTACACCGTCATGGGTGATGACATGCGCGCCCATCTTGTCGAACAGCCGGGCATGCGACCCCTGCGCGAAATAATGATCGTCCATGGGCCCCAGAACCGGGCCGAAGCCGTAGGGGTCGACCAGCGCATAATCGCTGCCGTCGGCATAGCGGGCGATGTAGCGCAGCGGCTGGCGTTTGCGCACCGATACCTTGCCATGGAACAGGCCATCGGAATGGACCCGTTCCAGGTCGCCTACCGCCTTGCCCGCCAGGGTCTGCGCGGTAACGCTGGACGCGTCGGGCATGAGGACGCAGGCCGTGAAGCCGGTACCCGCCGGATGCACGCCTAGCGTGGAGAAGGGATCGTCCTCGCGCCCCTGCACCAGCCGGTCGATCTGCTCCGGCGTCAGCATATCGCCTAACCTCGCTTCACCGTCATGCCGTCATCTTCCAGATGTCACGCGCATATTCGCGGATCGTCCGGTCGGACGAGAACCACCCCATGCGCGCGACATTGTGGATCACCTTCTTCGCCCACAGCGTCTCGTCGCTCCACAGCCGGTCCACCGATCGCTGCGCCGCCGAATAGCTGTCGAAATCTGCGGCGAGCATGAACCAGTCATGGTCATATATGCCCTCTATCAACGCCTTGTAGCGATCCGGATCGTCGGGCGAAAAGACGCCGCCCGCGATTGCGTCGAGCGCCTGCCCGAGTTCGCGGCTTTGTGCGATGACCGCGCGCGGATCATAGCCGCTGGCGCGCCGTTCGTTCACTTCCTGCGCGGTAAGGCCGAAGATCACGATATTGTCTTCGCCCACATGATCGCGCATTTCGACATTGGCACCGTCCAGCGTGCCGATGGTCAGCGCGCCGTTGACCGCGAACTTCATGTTGCCGGTGCCCGACGCTTCCATACCCGCGGTCGAAATCTGTTCGGAAAGATCGGCGGCCGGGATCATCATTTCCGCCATGGTCACGTTGTAATTGGGCACGAACTGGACCTTCAGCAAGCCCTGTACCGCAGGATCGTGATTGACCGCACGGGCCACGTCGTTCGCCAGCTTTATGATCAGCTTGGCATTATGGTAGCTGGGAGCAGCCTTGCCGCCGAACAGCTTGACGCGCGGCACCCAGTTCTTTTCCGGATGGGACCGGATCTGGTCGTAGAGCGACACCGCCTCGATAATGTTGAGCAGTTGCCGCTTATATTCGTGGATCCGCTTGATGTGGATATCGAACAGGGCGGACGGGTCGATCCGCGCGTTCACCCGCTTGCGCAGCAGGTCCGACAGCGCCGCCTTGTTCGCGCGTTTCACCGCGACGAACTTCTCGCGAAAGGCCGCATCGTCGGCGAACCGATCAAGCTCGCGCAGTTTTTCGGCATCGTCCATGAACGCGTCGCCGATAGCTTCGCGGATCAGTTCGAACAAGCCATGATTGCACTGCATCAGCCAGCGGCGGAAGGTGACACCGTTGGTTTTGTTGTTGATGCGTGCGGGGTAGAGCCGGTGCAGGTCGGCGAACACCGTTTCCTTCATCAGTTCGGTGTGCAGCGCGGACACGCCGTTGACCTTGTGTGAACCGGCGAAGGCCAGATTGCCCATGCGCACCCGCCGGTCGCCGCCTTCGTCGATCAGGGAAATCGCGCCGATCGCGCCGTCATCGAACTTCTGAGAGCGGCGCGCCTCGGCCAGCAGGCGGCTGTTGACGGCGTAGACGATCTGCATGTGCCGGGGCAGCAGCCGTTCGAACAACGGCACCGGCCAGCTTTCCAGCGCTTCGGGCAACAATGTATGGTTGGTGTAGCTGAAGGTCCGGCGGGTGATGTCCCAGGCCTCGTCGAAATCCAGCCCGTGATCGTCGAGCAGGATGCGCATCAATTCGGCGACGGCGACGGCGGGGTGGGTATCGTTGAGCTGGATCGCGGCCTTGTCCGGCAGTGTCTGGATCACGCCGAAATATTGCATGTGCCGCCGCGCGATGTCCTGAAGCGAGGCGGAGGAGAAGAAATATTCCTGCCGCAGCCTGAGTTCCTGCCCGGCCGGCGAGGAGTCGGCAGGATAGAGGACGCGCGTCAACGCTTCTGCACGGTTGCTTTCGGACAGCGCCCCCAGATGGTCGCCGGCGTTGAACTTGTCGAGCAGGATCGGATCGATCGGCTGCGCTTCCCACAGGCGCAACGTGTTGACCCGCTTGCCCCGCCAGCCCGCGATCGGCGTGTCATATGGGGTGGCGATGACGCGCTCCGCCGGCTTCCAGTGCATCTGGTGGGGACCGGCCGCCTCTTCCTCCGCCGGATCGACGCGCCCGCCGAACCCGACCTCATAGCTTGCCTCGCGCCGCTCGAATTCCCAGGGATTGCCGTGCGCCAGCCAGTTTTCGGGCAGTTCGACCTGCCACCCGTCGCTGATTTCCTGGCGAAACATGCCGTTCACGTAGCGGATGCCGTAGCCGTAAGCAGGCACGTCCACCGTCGCCATGCTTTCCATGAAACAGGCCGCCAGCCGTCCCAGGCCGCCATTGCCCAGCGCAGCGTCGGGTTCCAGCGCGGCGATGATGTCGATGTCGACGCCCAGCGACGCCAGCGCGGCCTGCATGTCGTCCAGCATTTCCATGTTCGACGCGGCATCGCGCATCAGCCGCCCGATCAGAAATTCCAGGCTGAGATAATAGACCCGGCGCCCTTCCTCCTCATAGGTTTTCTGGGTCGACTTGATCCATGCGTCGATAACCCGGTCGCGGATCGAGAGGATGACGGCATGAAGCCAGTCGTGCGGCTTGGCGGCGGCGGCGTTCTTGCCGATGCGATAGGTCAGCCGTTCCACGATCTCATGGGCAAGAACTTCCGGATCGACCTGCCGCGGCGCGGGCCGGGGAAGCCTGGTTTCGCCCTTGAGATTCATGCGGCACCATCCCTATCGTGAGTCATGGGCGATGATGACACAGCGCCCCCGACCGCGCCACGCCATTTTGCAGTGCAGCAAGGAAATTATGTCTGGACGGCAGAGGGCAGCGTCAGGGGCGGCGCGACGTCGCGATCGCCTGCGATACGCCCTGCCGCAGCTCGTCCCGGACCGGATAGGCGCTGGACGGCAGCAATTGCGTCATGAAGATGCCGATCAGCCTTTCCACCGGGTCGATCCAGAAATAGGTCGAGAATACCCCGCCCCAATAATATTCGCCGCTGCCCAGTTCGACCGCGAAGCCCAGACCGAAACCCACGCCCTGATAATCGGATTCGCTGAACATGGCGTTCGACATGGCGGCGAGGTCGCGCCCGCGCGGCAGGGCGTTGGCCCGCATCTGTGCCATGGTTTCGGGCCGAAGCAGGCGCGCGCCGTCGAGTTCCCCGCCGCGCAACAGCATCCGGGCGAAGCGTTGATAGTCGGCGACCGAGGATATGAGGCCCCCGCCGCCCGACAGGAACCGGCCCTGCCGCCGCCATCCGCTGCGGGCGCCGAGGTCGGCCACCGACATCTGCCCCTCTTCATCGAGCCGCCAGGCATCGGTCATTCGATCGGCCTTGTCATCGGGCAGCACGAAGCCGGTGTCGGCCATGCCGAGCGGATCGAATATCCGGCTGCGGAACACGCTGCCCAGATCGCATCCCGACAGCCGTTCCACCACGACGCCAAGGACATCGGTCGACACCGAATAGTTCCAGCGTTCGCCCGGCGAGAATTCCAGCGGTATCGAGGCCAGGTCCGACACGAAATCGTCCGACGTCCGCTTCTGCTGAAAATCGTCCAGGCCCAGGTCGCGATAACGCGCGTCTATCGCCGTCTGGCGTTGAAGCCCGTAGGTCAGCCCTGAGGTATGACGCAGCAGGTCGACCATGCGCATCGGCCGACGAGGGCGACGCCGCGCCGTCGGCCCCACCGGGAGATCGGCAAATTCGGGAATGACGTCGGCAACCGGCGTGTCCAGCGCCACCCGTCCGTCCTCCACCAGCATCATGAACGCGACGGACGTCACCGGCTTGGTCATGGAGGCGATGCGATAGAGCGCGTCGTCGGCTAGGGCGGCGCCGGTGGCGCGGCCAGCCCCACGCGTGACCGCCACCAGCGGCCGTTCGTCGCGGGACAGGGTAAAATGCATGTGGGGCAGCTTGCCCGACAGGATGTAGCGCGCGTCCAGTCCGTCGATCAGCGCCGCCAGGCGGTCCGGGTCCATGCCCGCCGCCTGTGCCGCCGCCCTGTCCAGACCTTCCGTCATGCGCCCCGCCCGTCTTCCACCCGTGTCCATCCCCGCGCCAGTGGATTGAAATCCACCAGAATCAAATATTTCCAGTGGCCCGAAAAGATTGTGGCATTCGAGCGATACTTGGCCTCGAACGGTATCGAATGTCAGAATCGAACCACTAGAACAGGCGCGGGGACAGGTAAACAGCTTGCCGATTGCCAAAACCCCGTTCGCCCTTCTATGGCAACGTCCCTGACTTGCCAGAACTGGACCCGAGACAGGCATGGCCACCGGCCTTTCCGCGATATTCATGTCCAACCGCGCCGCACTGCTGCGGTTCCTGCGCGCTCGTGGCGCGGGAGAGGACGCCGAGGACATGTTGCAGGACATGTGGATGAAGCTGGAGGCCAAGGATCTGGGCCCGGTCGCCGATCCTTTGCCCTATCTGTATCGCATGGCCAACAACCTGGTACTGGACCGTTACCGTTCCTCCATCCGGCGAGAACGCCGCGAGCAGGACTGGGCGGGCGGCGCCGGCGGCGTGATGGCGGACCCGGCCGAACAGGTGGCGGTCGACGAGCGAATGATCCTCAACCAAAGGCTGGACCAGGCGCGTGCGGTGTTGCGCGATCTTGGCCCGCGGGTCGAATTGGTGTTCCGCCGTTTCAGGATCGAGGGCGTCGGGCAGAAGATGATCGCCGAGGAACTGGGCGTCAGCCTGACCACGGTCGAGAAGGATCTGCAAAGAGCATATCGCGCGATGCTGGCACTCAAGCAGAAACTGGATACGGAATGAACGGGTCGGCGGCGTCAGGCTCTGCAAGGGGCATAAGATGAACGGGGTTGGAGCGACGATGAACGAGGAGGCGCTGGCGTGGGTGATCCGCACGCGCGACCCTGCCTTTACCGATTGGGAGACCTTCACCCGCTGGCTGGAGGGCGATCCCGCGCGGGCCGAGGCCTATGACGCACTGATGGCGGCGGATGATGGGCTGGACAGCCTGATCCCGCCCGAGCCGGTGGCGATGCCGGTCGCCGCCAACGACGCGGGGGTCGGGCGGCGCGCTGCCTGGCGCTGGATCGGCGGTGGTGCGATCGCGGCGGCGCTCGTCGCGACCCTGTCCGTCGGCATGATGAACCGCAGCGACATCTACACGGTCCAGACTCGCCCGGGCGAAAGCCGGACCATCGCGCTGGATGACGGCACACGGATCGACCTGAACGGCGCGACCACCCTGCGGCTGGATCACAGGAACGCGCGTTTTGCCGCGCTGGACAGCGGCGAAGCGGCTTTCACCGTGCGACATGATGCCGCCGACCCGTTCCGCGTCACCGTGGGCGACGCGATATTCGAGGACGCGGGCACCATGTTCAACATCGTCCACACCAGCCGGGCCACACGGATCGGCGTGTCGGAAGGCAGGGTGATCTACAACCCGAGCGCCGAGGCGATCAGCCTGCCGGCGGGCCGCGGACTTGCCGACGATGCGCAGGGATTGCGGATGACGGACATCGCCCCAAGTGCGGTCGCCAGCTGGCGCGAGGGTCGGCTGACCTACAGCAACATGCCGGTCGGCGACATTGCCGAAGACATCGCCCGCACATTGGGCATCCAGGTGAACACCTCGGCCGGCGCACGCGCGATGCGGTTCACAGGCACGATCCTGATCGACAGGGATCCGGCGCGATTTTTCAACGGCGCGGCGCCGCTGATGGGCCTGACCGCCGTCCGGCAGGGTGACGGATGGCTGCTGAAGGAAGGGGATGGGCCAAAGAGCTGATCTTCTGATCGTCACCGCCCTCGTTTCGGCGAGCGCAACGCCTGCATATGGGGCGGACAGACACAGTATCAGCATCGCCCCCGGAAGGCTGGGCGAGGCGGCGATCGCGCTCGGCCGTCAGACGGGCACGAGCATCGGCATGTCGGACCAGTCGCTCGCCGCGATCCCGACCGGCGGCGTTCAGGGACATTTGGCGACCGAGGCAGCGTTGCGCCGCCTGCTGAACGGCACCGGCACGCGCGCCCGGCGCATCGCCGCCGGAAACTGGCGCATCGAGCGGGCACCCCCGAGCGCGCGGCCCGGTACGGCGCCCCCTTCCCGCCCCGCTCCGGCCGTCCCCGTCGCCGCGCAGCCCGAACCGCAGATCATCGTGACCGCATCCAAGCGCGATACCCCGCTGCTGCGCTACGCGGGCATGGTGGATGCGCTGGACAGCCGGATCTTCACCACCGGCGAGGCCGCCAACGGGACCGCCAGCCTGCTCGCCCGCGTCGCCAGCCTGAGTTCGACGCATGCGGGCAACGGCCGCAACAAGCTGTTCATCCGGGCCATCGCGGATTCGGGCGTCGCCGGCCCGACCCAGTCGACCACGGGCCAGTATTTCGGCGACATGCGGCTCAACTATGCAGCGCCCGACCCCGACCTGAAGCTCTATGATGTCGGACGGGTGGAGGTGCTGGAAGGTCCGCAGGGCACGCTCTACGGCGCGGGATCGTTGGGCGGCATCGTCCGCATCATGCCCAATGTCCCCAACCTGGCGGAATTTGGCGGACAGGTTTCGGCGGGCCTGTCCGCCACCCAGCATGGCGATCCGGGCGGCGACGTGTCCGCCACGCTGAACCTGCCGATCCTTTCGGAAAAGGTTGCGCTGCGGATCGTAGGCTATGGCGTGCAGGAAGGCGGCTATATCGACGATATTCGCAGGGACGAGCACGATGTGAACCGGGTCCGCACCTGGGGCGGTCGCGCGGCGCTGCGTATTTCGCCGAACGACGAATGGACCATCGACCTGACCGGCGTCTACCAGCATATCGACGGCGACGACGCCCAATATGCAATAAGGTCCGCCGGCACGCTCGAGCGCGCTTCGTCGGTCGCGCAGCCCTATTATGCCGATTATCTGATGGGTAATGTCCGCATCGAACGGCAATGGGACAATCTGCGTTTCGTGTCGTCCACCGGCCTGGTCCGGCATATCCTGTCGGAAACCTACGACGCGACCCAACCGGGCGACGCGCCCGCAACCTTTCATCAGCGCAACCGCGTCGACATTTTTTCGACCGAGAACCGTCTGGTGCGCGACCTGGACAATGGCCTGGGCTGGATTTTGGGCATGTCCTACCTTCAGAGCACGTCCGACATCGAGCGATCGCTGACGTCCTTCGGGCCGGGCCCGGACCTGCCGGAGGTGATCCCCGGCGTGCCCGTCTATGGCTTGGGGCGTCCGGCGAGCGCGACCGGCGTGCGCAACGGCATCAAGGAAGCGACGCTGTTCGGCGAAGCGTCGTTCGAGCCGCTGCGCGGAGTGATCGCCACTGTCGGCGGACGGTTGACCAACAGCCGCCTGTCGGGCGAGGCGATAGATCCGACGGCCGCCCTGTCCTCGACCGATCTCGCCCGCGCCGAAGCGCAGGCGGACCGCAGCGAAACCATGTTCCTGCCCTCCGCATCGCTGCTGACCGACGCAATTCCGGGGGTTACGATTTATGCCCGCTTCCAGCAGGGGTTCCGCCCCGGCGGGCTGGCGGTGGACGACCAGCGTATCCGCCGGTTCCGGAACGACCGCATCTCCACGGTCGAAGCGGGCTTCCGCAAAGGCGTGCCGGGACGCGACACGATCGCGCTGAGCGCCAATGTCGCCTATACCGACTGGCGTGACATCCAGGCCGACGTTACCGACCGCGCGGGCCTGCCCGCGACTGCCAATATCGGCGACGGGCGCATATATACGATCGAAGGCCGCATCGTCGCGCGCGCCACGCCCCGGTTCACGCTGGACGGCAGCATTATCTACAATGACAGCCGGCTGACGCGCCCTACCATGCTGGTCCGCGCCCTGCTCGATCGGGACGAAACCCTGTCCCTGCCCAATGTCGCCGACCTGGGTGGACGTCTGGCATTCGATTATCGCGCACCCGTCGATGCGGACATGGATGTCCATCTGAACGGCGCGGCCCGCTATGTCGGCAAGTCGCGGCTCGGCGTCGGGCCTATCCTGGGCCAGACACAGGGCAACTATGTCGATACCAGCCTGTCGGCCAGCCTGATCCGGGGTCAGATTCAATATTCGCTGTCCGTCACGAACCTGCTGGACAGCAACGGCAACCGCTTTTCACTGGGCACGCCGTTCGACCTGCGGACCGACTATTACACGCCGCTGCGCCCGCGCACGCTGCGTGTCGGCATCGACTTCGCCTTCTGATCCTCCGCCCGTCGCAAAAGGCGACGGGTCGCGGCCATCGGCACCGTCCCATGCCCACGCGCGCACAGAATAACCAGCGCGATACGCAGAGGAGACATCATGCGACACCTACTCGCCTGCACGGCCATCGCGCCGGTTCTGGCGGCACTTTCGCTGGCCGACGCCGCGGCGGAAACGACCATCAGCACCGCGACCACCAGCCCGATCCGCACGTCCACCGCCGCCAGCGGCGCGGCGGACGACATCAAGATCGCATCGGGCGGATCGATCACACTGACGAGCGGCACCGCCGTCACCGCGGACAGCGACAATGACGTGGCCAACGCCGGCACGATCACCATCAACGATGCCGACGATGCGACCGGAATCCTGGTCGCGCCGGGCACCAACGGCGACATCAGCAACAGCGGCACCATCAGCCTGACCGAGAATTACACCGCGAAGGACGAGGATGACGACAATGATGTCGACGGCCCCTTTGCGCAGGGCAGCAACCGGAAGGGCATCTGGGTCCAGTCCGGCACGGGTCATGTCGGCGACATCTTCCATAGCGGCACGATCACCATCGAAGGCAATGAATCGGCGGGCATCCGCCTGGACGGCACTCTGACGGGCGACCTGTCCACCAGCGGGACCATCTCCGTCATCGGCGATAACAGCCATGGCGTGCTGGCCAACGACGTAACCGGCGACGTGACGTTGCGGGGTTCGACGACCGTGGTGGGGAAGAACAGCGTCGGCGCGGCGCTGCTGGGCGATATCGACGGCGCGTTGAAGATTCAGGGGGCGATCGTCAGCACGGGCTACCGGACCACGACCCGGCCGACCGACACGGACGACCTGGATGCCGACGACCTGTTGCAGGGCGGGTCCGCGGTGGTGATCGCCGGCAACGTGACGGGCGGCGTGATCTTCGACGTTCCTCCCACGCTGGACGACGACGATGACGACGTCGATGGCGACGGTCTGACCGACAGCACCGAAGGCACGGCATCGGTCGTGACCTACGGATCGGCGGCAGCGGTCCGGATCGGCGCGGCGGACGCCGATACCACCATCGGCGCAGTGGCCGCCGACGATTCGGGCTATGGCCTGATCGTCAACGGCGGCATCCGTGCCTATGGCATATATGACGGAGTCGACGCCAACGCCCTGGTCATCGGCGGCCTGGGCGGCAATGTCGACATAGCCAAGGGCCTGTCAATCGACGGCACGGTCGGGGCGGTATCCTATGACAGCAACGCAACCGCGCTGCGGCTCGGGTCGGGTGCGACGGTCGGCATCATTTCCGTCGGCGGCACGGTCGGCGCGACGGGATCGTCGGAAGCGGGAACGGCGGCGCGGGCCATCGTCATCGATGCCGGTGCAGCCGTCGACCGGATCGACATCGGCGGCGCGGTCAGCGCTGTCGCGCTGGATGACGAAAGCGGGACGGCGATCGCCATCCTCGATTCATCGGGCACGGTGTCGACGCTGACCAACAGCGGCGCCATCAATGCGTCGGGGGGGGCCACCAACACCGCTATCGACCTGAGCGCCAACAGCAGCGGCATCACCCTGACGCAGGCGCTGGCCGACGAGGATGCCGATGCGCCGTCGATCATCGGCGACATCAGGCTGGGATCCGGGAACGACGCCGTCGCCGTGTCGGCCGGCAGCATCACAGGCGACATTGACCTGGGCGCGGGCAATGGCAGCGTTGCGTTCTCGGGTGAATCGGGACTGATCGGCGACCTGACCTATGGCAGCGGCAGTGCGACGCTCAGCCTGAGCGACAGCGCCAGCGTGACCGGGGACGTCGATTTCGGCGGCGGGACCGGCTCGCTGAGCCTGAGCGGCGCATCGGTCCTCAACGGGGCGATCCGCAACAGCGGCGGCATCGCGGTGGTGCTGAACGGCGGCACGCTGGACGCCACCAACACCGGCACCATCGGACTGGCATCGCTGGCGGCGAGCGCGAATTCGACCATCGGCGTGACGATCGACGCGGGCGACGGCACGCACACGCTCTACGATGTCGCGGGTGCCGCCAGTTTCGCCAGCGGATCGCAGGTGCGCGTGCATCTGGCGCAGATATCCGGTTCGGCAGGCGACTATGTCATCGTGCAGGCAGGTGCCCTGAGCGGAACACCCGCGCCCGATAGCGATACGCTGCTGCCCTATATGTTCAAGAGCAGCATCGTCAGCGACACGTCGGCGGGAACCGTCACCCTGTCGATCGCGGCCAAGACCGTGTCCGAACTGGGCCTCAGCGGATCGGTCGCGCGCGCCTATGATGCCGTCTTCAACGCGCTCGACAAAGACCCTTCGGTGGCCAACGCCTATCTGGGCATCGTCGACGGCACGACCCTGAACGCCACCCTGCGGCAGATGCTGCCCGATCATGCCGGCGGCACGTTCGAGGCGGTGACGTCCGGATCCCGCGCGACCGCGCGCATCCTGTCCGACCCGAACGGCATATACAGGGCCAAGGACGGACGGCTTGGCTTCTGGCTGCAACAGGTCGCCTTTGGCAGCGCCAAGAATGTCGGCAGCACGGCATCGTACGACATCAACGGCTGGGGCGCGGGCGGGGGTGTCGAATATCTGACCGGGCTGGGCGCGTTCGGCGGGTCGTTCGCCTATATCCACGGCAGCGATTCAGGTGGCGGGTCGAACAATGCGGTGGATTCCGACCAGTATGAACTGGCCGCACACTGGCGTGGGCAATGGGGACCGCTGCTGGCGTTCGCCCGGCTGTCGGCGGCCAGCATCGACTTCGCCGGAACGCGCCATTTCGACTATGGCGACGTGGCCCGCACCGCCGGCGGGGAATGGAACGGCAAGCTCTATTCCGCGACGGCGGGTGCGGCCTACCAGCTTCAATGGGGCCGGATGAGCCTGCGCCCGGCGGTCGGCATCGACTATTACCGGTTGAAGGAGGACGGCTATAGCGAGGCGGGTGGCGGCGATGCCTTCAACCTGACGGTGCTCGGCCGGACCAGTGACGAACTGACCGCCAACGGCACGGTGACGGCTGGCTACGACTTTGGCAGCCTCAATCGGGAAGATGGCTGGGTTCGGCTGGAACTGGAAGGCGGCCGGCGCCAGATCGTCGGCGGATCGCTGGGCGACACGGTCGCCTATTTCAAGGATGGCGACCCGTTCACGCTGGGGGCCGAGGACCGCACGAATGGCTGGACCGGCCGGGCACGGCTGTACGGCGGTACCGACACCTTCCGGATCGGCGGCGAGTTCGGCGCGGAGGAACAGCAAAATCATGTCGCCATCTCGTTCCGGGCGACGGTTAATTTCGTGCTGTGACGTCTTGACGATGAAAGGACGGGCCACCCCCCAAAGACCCTCCGGTCCGTCCCTTCCGATCCGGCACAAAACCCTCCCCAAGGGCGCCGGACATGAAAGAGGGGCGTCGCCGGTCCCCCCGGCGGCGCCCCTTCCCCATACACGAACCAGATCGCCTATTCCGGCTTGTTCTCGACCAGCTTGAGCTTCTTGCTCATGCCGAAATAGGTCTGCTTGTCGGCCGGCGAAAGGTTCGGGCGTCCCGCCATGATCCCCATCGCAATCGCGCATTTCGCATAATAGGTTTCGCCCGGCTCAATCTCCATGCGCAACGTATCGGTCGCCTCGCTCTTCACCGAATATTCGTGGATACCCGGCTCGGCGACATGCACGAAATAACGGCCCGGCGGCAGGCTGCTGACCTTCGCGCCATTTTCATGGACTGCACAGGAAATGGCGGACCCGACAAAGCCCCCCTTGCGGAAGAAGATGATCTGCCCCTTGCCTTCGGGTGGCGGCATGATGTCGTCGACCACGGGCTGGACGGTCGCAGGAACCTCGGTCAACGCGCTGTCGGCTGGCGGCGCCTGCTCCACGACCGTATCCGCGCTCGGCGCGGGCACCGTGTCCTGCGCCAGAAGCGTCGCCGGAAATGCGGCACATGCCAGCACGGCGACCCACAATCTCTTCATATACTCATTTCCCTTTCCTATGCAGTGGCTGATTAATGACCTTGGCGATCGGCCGGCGTGACAATCGTGTCGGCCGCAACCTTGGCGTGGCCATCGGTCATGGGTTGCACATCGACTTCGCCGCCGACGACGAGGAAGGCGAGCGGCCCGGCGACGATGAGCCCGAGCGCAATCGCTTCATCGGTCTTGCTGTCGCCCGATACCCCGAACCGGAAGCTGCGCAACGCAATGCGCTGCCCGCGATATTCTATGAAGCGTGCGGCCAGGATCAGTTCACCGGCCTTTCCCGCGGCCCGCGCACGCGCGGCGTGGATGACTTCCCCTTCGCCCTCGGCACCAACCGGCACGGCTTCCACACCATCGACCAGGATCGGCTTCGTCGTGCGGATACGAAAATGATCGCCGTTATGCGATGTCTTCGAATTCACATGGTCGACGAACTGAAAATCCACGGCCGTTCCGGCCGGGATGGTCGTGCCGGCGAACGCCACGACAACGGGGTCCGGAGTGTCCTGAAGCGGGCCAGCATGCGCCGCGAAGGGCATGGACGCGGCCAGCGCGCCCAGAATAGCAACGAACCGCAACCGCGCATCCCCCCCAGACCGGCGAGTCCACCCCCGTGACCCGGCCGCGGCCTGTTGCGTGTGTGTTCAATTCCGGAGGGGAAAACAAGCGGGATTTTCGCACCCCGGTACCGGGACAGGCGGCGTGCGAAAAATCTGTCAGCCGAGCGCCTTCTTCACCAGTTCGTTGACGACCTGCGGATTGGCCTTGCCCTGCATCGCCTTCATCGTCTGACCGACAAAGAAGCCGAACAAGGCTTCCTTGCCGCCGCGATACTGTTCGACCTTGTCGGCATTGTCGGCCAGCACCTTGGCCACCGCCGCTTCGATGGCGCCGGTGTCCGACGTCTGCTTCAAGCCCTTTTCCTCGACGATCCTGCCAGGCTTGTCGCCCGTTTCCAGCATGATCTCGAACACCTGCTTGGCAATCGTCCCGCTGATCGTGCCGTCGGCGACAAGCGCGAGCAATTCGGCGCCTTCTCCAGCGCTTACTGGGCTCTCTTCAAGCGATTTTCCAAGACGGTTCAGCGCGCCGTAGAGTTCCGACAGCAGCCAGTTGGCGGATGCCTTTGCAACATCGCTTTCACCCTTCTTCTGAATGCGCGCAGCCTCCGCCAGCAGCGCTTCGAACCAGCGCGCGGTGTCGGCGTCGGCGGTCAGGGTTGCGGCATTATAGGCGGACAGGCCGAGGTCGCCCTCATAGCGTGCCCGCTTGGCATCGGGCAGTTCGGGCAATGACTGGCGGCAGTCCTCCAGGAAAGCGTCGTCCAGTTCCAGCGGCAACAGGTCGGGATCGGGGAAGTAACGATAGTCGTGCGCATCTTCCTTCGACCGCATGGACCGCGTTTCGTTACGATCCGGATCGTACAGGCGCGTTTCCTGCACCACCTTGCCACCGGCTTCCAGCACATCCACCTGACGGCTCGCCTCATGCTCGACCACCGCCATGACGAAGCGGACCGAGTTGACATTCTTCGTTTCGGTTCGAGTGCCGAACGGCTCACCGGGCTTGCGGACCGACACGTTGACGTCGGCGCGCATCGACCCCTGGTCCATATTGCCGTCGCACGAGCCGACATAGCGCAGAATGGTCCGCAGCTTCGAGAGATAAGCCCCTGCTTCGGCAGGAGAACGCATGTCCGGCTTCGACACGATTTCCATCAGCGCCACGCCCGACCGGTTGAGGTCGACATAGGAGCTGGTCGGATGCTGATCGTGCATCAGCTTGCCCGCATCCTGCTCGACATGGATGCGTTCGACGCCGATGACCTTGGTGCTGGTTTCGGGATTCTTCTCGTCGAGCGTGATCGCGATCTGCCCCTCGCCCACGATGGGATGATAGAGCTGGCTGATCTGATAGCCCTGCGGAAGGTCCGCGTAGAAGTAGTTTTTCCGGTCGAAGCGCGACCATTTGTTGATCTGCGCATCGATCGCCATGCCGGTGCGCACCGCCTGACGGATGCATTCGCGGTTCGGCACGGGCAGCATGCCGGGCATGGCCGCGTCGACCAGTGACACCTGCGTATTGGGTTCCGCGCCGAAAGCGGTCGCGGCGCCGGAAAACAGCTTTGCGTTCGACGTCACCTGCGCGTGGACCTCCAGGCCGATCACGACCTCCCACTCGCCGGTTGCGCCCTGGATGCGATAGGTTGATTCAGTCATTTTACCACCACTTGTCCGGGCGTGCGCTGAAGCCAGCGCGTTCTTCGATTGCGAGCGAGGCATTCAGCACCGTCTGCTCGTCCAGCGCCTTGCCGATGATCTGGAGGCCGATCGGCAGCCCCGCCGCATCCAGCCCGCCCGGCACCGCCATCGCAGGCAGTCCGGCCAGCGACGCCGGCACGGTGAAGACGTCGTTCAGATACATGGCCAGCGGATCGGCCTGTTTTTCGCCCAACGCGAAGGAGGCGCTGGGCGCGGTCGGCGTCAGCAGCAGGTCACATTTCTCGAAAGCCAGTTCGAAATCGCGGGCGATCAGCGCCCGGACCTTCTGCGCCTGCGTGTAGTAGGCGTCGTAGAAGCCCGCCGACAGCACATAGGTGCCGATCATGATGCGGCGCTTCACCTCCGGTCCGAAACCGGCGGCGCGGGTCGCGGCATACATGTCCTGCAAGCCTGCCCCGTCGGGCAGGTCACGCTGACCATAGCGCACGCCGTCATAGCGGGCGAGATTGGACGACGCTTCGGCAGGTGCGATGATATAGTAGGTCGGCAGCGCATATTTGGTATGCGGCAGCGACACCTCCACCACATTCGCGCCTGCGTCCTTCAGCCATTCGATGCCGCGATCCCACATGGCGGAGATTTCGGCGTTCAGCCCATCGGGGCGATATTCCTTCGGGATGCCGACGGTCTTGCCCTTGAGGTCGCTCGACAAATTGGCTTCCCACTGCGGAACGGGCAGGTCGAGGCTGGTCGAATCCTTGGGATCGAAGCCCGACATCACCTCCAGCAGGATCGCATTGTCGCGCACCGTGCGTGCCATCGGCCCGGCCTGATCCAGTGAGGACGCGAACGCCACAATGCCCCAGCGCGAGCAGCGACCATAGGTCGGCTTGATCCCCGAAATGCCGGTGAAGGCGGCGGGCTGTCGGATCGAGCCGCCGGTGTCGGTGCCGGTCGCCGCCGGGCAGAGCCGTGCGGAAATGGCCGAGGAGGAACCGCCCGAAGAGCCACCCGGAGCCAGCGCCGCGTTACCGCCGTCATTGCGCCGCCAGGGCGAAATCACATTGCCATAATAGCTGGTCTCGTTGGACGAGCCCATGGCGAACTGGTCGAGGTTGAGCTTGCCCAGCATGCCCGCGCCTGCGGCCCAGAGCTTGCCCGACACGGTCGATTCATAGGTCGGCACGAAGCCTTCCAGCATGTGCGAAGCTGCCGTGGTCTGCACGCCCTGGGTACAGAACAGGTCCTTCATGCCGATCGGCACACCGGCCAGAGCGCCCAGCGCCTCACCGGCGGCCTTCGCCCGGTCGGCGGCATCGGCCGCTTCCAGCGCCTTTTCCGGAGTTTCGACGATGAAGGCATTGAGCGCCTTTGCAGCGGCGACATTGGCGTTGAAGCCTTCCGCCACTTCGCGCGCCGAAAAATCGCCCGCGCGGAAACCGTCGCGGATTTCAGCCACGGTAAGATCAGTCAGTTCGGTCATTATTCGATCACCTTGGGCACCGCGAAGAAGCCATGTTCGGCCTGCGGCGCATTGGCCAGCACCTTGTCGCGGACATTGCCGTCCGTAACGACGTCATCGCGCAGGCGTTGATGGTTGGGGATGACGGCCGTCATCGGCTGCACGCCGGTCACGTCCACCTCGCCCAGTTGCTCCACCCAGCCAAGGATGTTGTTGAGTTCGGGCACCATCGCTTCGGCTTCGGCGTCGGTCACCGAAATGCGCGAAAGGCTGGCGATCTTTTTCACGGTTTGAAGGTCTATCGACATGGGCCGCCGCTACCATCCGCTCACGCCTGCTTCAAGCAGCTTTCGCGCCCCTTGCGCGCATCGTGCCCATGCGCCAGACAGTGGCGTGACGGGGGCGCAGTGCGCCCGACGATCGGAGAGCAAGGGTGGCGCGCAAATTTCTGTATATCATCGCTGCGCTGGTGGTGCTGGTGATAGCCGCGCTCGCCATCTACGCGATATGGGGCATGCAACTGATCCGAATGGTGATGGTGCCGCGCGAGGATTTCACGCAGATCGCGCCCCTGCCCGCCAATGCTTATGACGACCCGGCCATGTGGATCGCCCGGCCGGACAAGGTGAAGGACAACCCGGCGCTGTGGGTTCCGCAGGGCGCGACGCCCCTGCCGGCGCCGGCGACGCCCGCCGCGATATTCTTCATTCACCCCACCAGCTACATCACGACCCTGGGCGACGCCCACTGGAATGCCCGGCTGGGCGACAGGGACGTCGATGGCACCGCCCGCCGTTTCGTAATGGGGCAGGCCAGCGCCTTCAACGCGACCGGCAATGTATGGGCGCCGCGCTACCGGCAGGCCAATTATGGTGCGTTCCTGACATCCAAGCCCGCCGGGGAACAGGCGTTGAATGCCGCCTATGGCGATGTGGAACAGGCCTTCGCGGCGTTCCTGAAGGCCAATCCGGACGGACCGCTGATCCTGGCCGGGCACAGCCAGGGGTCGCGCCACCTGCTGCAACTGGTGCGCGATCATGTCGCGGGCAAGCCGGTTGCCGACCGGATCGCCGCGGTCTATGCCGTCGGTTCGCCGGTATCGGTGGAAGCCGACCTGCCAGCGCTGGGCCTGCCCGCCTGCGCCCGGCGCGACCAGGCGCATTGCATCGTCAGCTGGCAGAGCTACGCCGAGCCGGCCGATCCTTCGGCAGTACTCCAGTCGTTCGAAAGCAAGAACGGCTTCACCGGCGAGCCGCGCAAGGGCACGCACATGCTGTGCACCAACCCCATTACCGGCGCCTTCAACGGCAAGGCGCCCGCGAGCGCCAACAAGGGCACGCTCGACAGCAGGGAGGAAGGCAGGCCGCCGCACCTGCTGACCGGCATCGTCCCGGCCCGCTGCGACACGAGCGGCATCCTGATGATCGGGGAGCCTGTCGACATGGGGCCCTTCACCCTGCCCGGCAACAATTACCACGTCTACGACTATAGCCTTTTCTGGGAAAATGTCCGCGAAGATGCGCGGCAGCGCCTGTCGGCCTTTCTGAAACAATGAACCTGCTGACGATGGAACGCCCGGCTTTCCGCGCGGCCCTGCCGCAAGGCGGGCGCCTGATTGGCATGGATGTCGGCAGCAAGACCATAGGCCTGGCCCTGTGCGACGCGGGATGGTCGATCGCCAGCCCCGCCCATACGGTGCGCCGGGGAAAATTCGGCAAGGACAAGATCGCACTCGCCGCGTTCATCGAACAGCAGCAGGTCAGGGGCATCGTTATCGGCCTGCCGCTTAACCTGGACGGCAGCATGTCGCCGCGCGCGCAGGCGAGCCGCGCCTTCGCGCAGAATTTGACGGACCTTGGCTTTCCCATCCTGCTGTGGGACGAACGCTGGTCGACACAGGCGGTCACCCGGACCCTGCTGGAGGCGGATGCCAGCCGCGCGCGCCGCGACGAACTGGTCGACAAGCTGGCGGCGAGTTATATCCTGCAAGGTGCCATCGACGGACTGGTCGCCGGGATGGAATAGGCGTCAGCGATTGACTTCGCACGAAGCGGGACCGGCGAGAAAGGGCATGATGTCCACGCCGTCGCCGGGAAAAACCGTGAAATGCGGGTGCCCTTCGAACAGGCGCGCTGCGTCCTCGATAGTGTCGGCCTCTATCACGGCATAGCCGCAAAAGTCGTTCGAGGACGGACCGATGCCGTTGCGGGTAACGCGCATCGTCTTGCCGACCATGCCGCCCCGATCGGGGATCAAGGCGGTATTGGCCTCTTCCCAGGCGTTCCATTGCGGAAGGCCGAGGGCATCAACCGCGTCCTGCTCGGCCTTGGGCATGGCCCGGAAGCGGGAAAGATCCTCGGCCTTCATCGTATAGACGGCAAGAAAGTGCGGCATCGCAAGCCTTTCCGGTATGGCGCGCCGCCAGTCTAGCCGGTGCGGTGCGGGAAGTCATCTTCCGTGCTCTCCTCCTCTCCCTCGAACGCAGCGATGATCGGGCACGGCCCCTCGTCGCGGGCATCGCACTGCCGGGCCAACCGTTCGAGCGCGCCGCGCGCGGCGCTCAGTTCCGCGATCGTCGCGTCGAGCGCCATGATCCGCTGCGCCGCCAGTTCACGCGCGCGGGCACGATCCTGCCCGGCGTCAAGGTGCAACAGCTCGCCGATCTGATCCAGCGTGAAACCGGCCGCCTGCGCCGCCCGGATGAACCGCAACCGACGCACGGCTTCGTCGCCGTAGCGGCGGATTCCGCCGACCTTGTCCGGCGCGACGAGCAGGCCGCGCCGCTGATAATAGCGCACCGTTTCGACGTGCACGCCCGCCGACCGGGCCAGACCGGAAATCGTCATGCGCATCCCTTGACTCCGTACCATGGTACGGACCCTATATGGGTGGCATCCGCTTAAGGAACCATGTCCGAGGATGCCCGATGACCGACCCCGCCGCCAGAAGCGCCACCCTGTACCGCATGGTGATGCCGAGCCACATCTGCCCCTATGGCATCAAGTCCCGCTGGCTGTTGCGCCGGCGCGGCTATCGCGTGGACGATCGCTGGCTGACGACGCGCGCGGCGACGGACATGTTCAAGGCGGGGCATGACGTCAGGACGACGCCCCAGACCTTCATCGATGGCAAAAGGATAGGCGGCTATGACGATTTGCGGCGGCATTTCGGTCTGGCCGTGCGCGATCCCGATGGCACCAGCTATACGCCGGTGATCGCCGTGTTCGCGGTCGCCGCACTGCTGGCGGGCGCGGTCAACTCGCTCACAGGGGCGCCGGTCCTCTCTCTGCTGTTGCCCGAGCGGTTCATCGCCATCGCCATGATGCTGCTGGCCATGCTGAAATTGCAGGATGTCGAGCAGTTCAGCACGATGTTCCTGAATTATGACCTGCTGGCGCGTCGGTTCGTGCCCTATGGCTATGCCTATCCGGTGCTGGAACTGGGCGCGGGTCTGCTGATGCTGATGCACCTGTTCGACTGGTTGTCGATTCCCGTGGCGCTGTTCATCGGCGGAATCGGCGCGGCATCGGTGTTCAAGGCGGTCTATATCGACCGCCGCGAACTCAAATGCGCGTGCGTTGGCGGGGGCAGCAACGTGCCGCTGGGCTTCGTGTCGCTCACCGAAAATGTGATGATGATCGCCATGGCGTTATGGATGCTGGCGCGGGTGCTCTAATCGCCGTCGCGATCATAGACATCAGGCAGGAATTGCACGCCCTGCGCCGTCGGCACGGCGGTCAAATAGGTGAGATAGACCGGCACCGGCCGGGGAAGCGGGACATGTTGTTCGGGCGCGTCCCCGTCGGCCTTGGGCGCGTCGCCGAAGAACCAGCGCCCCAGCCGCTGCGCATCCTCCAGCCGAACGCAGCCATTGCTGAAATGACGGTCGTCCCGGGCGAAGAGATTGCGTTGCGGCGTGTCGTGCAGGTAGATGCCAAGGTCGTTGGGAAACATGAACTTCACCTTCCCCATGGCATTGCCGCCGCCCGGAAGCTGGCGCACGCGCACCTCCTGCCGGCCCGCCGCCACGGCATTCCAGTCGACGGCGCTTTGCGCCAGCGGCGCGGGATTGGCGCTCCAGTCCGCCAGAGCCTCGTAATTCATGGCCTTGAGCGAGCCGCCGTTCAGAAGTTTCGGCGCGACCTTGTTCCGCACCAGATCGGGCGGGATGTTCCAATAGGGATTGAGCGTGGCGTAACGGATCATGCCTGCCATGAACGGGGTCTGCGTAGCCTGCGTGCCGGCGACGACCTTCATCGTGCCGTCCAGCCCGCCCTTGCTGTAGTACCATAGCCGCGCCGACGCCGCGTCGACCACCACATGCCGGGTCCAGGGACCGGGAAGCAGGCGCGCGCGCTCCAGATTGAGCGACAGGACGCGCCGGTAATGGCCGGGGCCCATATTGAGCGCGGCGATGGTCATCGTGCCCGCGACGCCATCGGGCTTGAGGCCATGATCGGCCTGGAAATCCCTGACCTTACCCGCCAACGCCCTGTCATAGGCATCGCCGTCCGGAAGGCCGAGGCGATGGCGAAGAGCCGCGATTTCGGCACTCCGGCCGCCCGGTCGCATCCGGACGCCTTCGGCCACACGAATGGCCGGCAGGTCCGCCCATATGTCGTCATAGCGCGTGCTCGCCTGTCGCAGTTGCAGGTAGAGCGGGCTCATCCAGCCCATCGTGCGGACATAGTCGGCGAGCGAGGGTGCCAATGCGGCTGCACGCAATATCTCGGTCGGATCGGGCTGCGACGGCTCCACCTCCTTGTCGAGGTAGCGCATCCGGACCGCCCGGAAAGGCCGGCGCATGTCGGCGACCAGATCGGCCAGCGCCCGTGACAGCGCCAGTTCGGCGCGCGCCAGCGTTTTGGGCGATCCGCTCGCGTCCGACTCCTCCACCAGTCGTGTCAGGTCGCGCGGATCATAATCGTCAGGGTCGAGAGCGTCAGCGGCACTGTCGGCGATCACCGCCAAAAGCGCATCCGCCTGCGGCCCGATGCGGTCCTTCTCCACCCAGATCGGCCAGTAGCCGCGCCGCGCGTAGAAGTCGCGATATTTGCCGCCCACCTGCGCGCGGATTTCCGTACCGACACTGGATTGCGCGGCCGACATATCGCCGCCTTGTGCGAACGCCAGATGGGGAACGGCAGTACCCAGCAGCAGCATGGGAGCCAGCAGCGGACGAAACAGGGAGGCGCGGCTGGGATGCCGCGCCTCGACAGGACGGAGGATCAGCCGCGTTCTCCCGCGCGTGGGGCCGGAGGCGGCGGCGGCGGCGGGCAGGGCGGACCCTGGACGGCATGATAGATCCCGTCGGCCGTGTAATAGCCGTCGACATAGCCGTCGCCGTCGCGATCCGCAGCGACCGTGCCGGCGATGGCGCCGGGACCGACCGGGGGGGCGCTCGTTACCGGAGCTTCGTTCTTCGCGCATGCGCTCAGCGCAAGCAGACCGCCAGCGGCGATAGCCAGATTTCTGAATTTCATACCTTCTCCCTGGACGCGGTGGGCGGACAATCGCCATGCGCCGTTAGACCTCTCACCGCGACGCGTGCGGTTCGATCCAAACGCCCAAGGTGCCGATTCAATCCATTACCTGATCGCAATGACGGCCAGCCGTGGCCTGGCGGCGCCGAACCGTTAGGCGGCCCAGTCCGAAGCCGCTATACCCTGGGCGTAGAGAAGCACGGACAGGTCGCCATGGACGATGTCGGCCGCTGCCGCCGCGCGGGTCCTGGGCTTGGCATGATAGGCGACGCCCAGCCCCGCCCCCTCGATCATCGGAATATCGTTGGCGCCGTCCCCCACCGCCAGGGTAAGGGCACGGTCGATCCCGCCAGCGATCGCCGCTTCCAGCTCTGCCCGTTTGCGCGCGGCATCGACGATCGGCGTGGCCACGGTGCCGAGAAGCGCACCGTCGGCAATGTCCAGCACATTGGCCACCGCATCGTCGAAGCCGATCTCCTGCGCCACCGGCCCCGTGAAACGGGTGAAGCCGCCCGACACCAGCAATGCACGCGCGCCGCGCGCCTTCATCGTGCGGACCAGCGCCTTCGCGCCCGGCATGATCGTCACGCGTTCGACCCGGCAGCGGTCGATGGCGCTGTCCTCCAGCCCCCGCAACAAGGCGACGCGTTCGTGCAGGGCGCCGGCAAAGTCGAGTTCGCCGCGCATGGCCCGTTCCGTAATCTCGGCGATCTGCGGCTTGATGCCGGCATAGTCGGCCAGTTCGTCGATGCACTCCACGGTGATCATGGTCGAATCCATGTCGGCGATCAGCAGCTTCTTCAGGCGGGTTCGCGTCGCCTGCACGATGATGTCGATCCCCTGCCCCAGACCGTTCAGCGCCGCGCGGGCAGCAACCGGGTCGGCGGAAAAGAAAAGATCCGACGCCTTGTTAAGGTCGAGCCAGGATGCGTCGCTGGGACCGCAGCCGGCATCTCGCAGACGATCGGCCGCTTCGGCAATATCCCCCTGCCCCATCGAGCCACTAGCCACTAAGGTCGCGACGAACATGCTTACTCCAGAACCACAAACCGCCGGCGGCGAATCCCGCGCGCCCGTCGCGCTTATTGCCGGGCCGACCGCGAGCGGCAAGAGCGCCCTTGCCGTCCGCGTCGCCCAGGCGGCAGGCGGTACGGTCATCAATGCCGATGCGAGCCAGGTCTATGCGGACATTTCCATCCTGTCCGCCCGGCCCACCGCAGACGAGATGGCCGGCGTGCCGCACCGGCTGTTCGGCCATATCGACGGCGCACAGGCCTGCACGGCGGTGCGCTGGGCCGCCGATGCGCGCGCGGAAATAGACGCGGCCCACGCGGCCGGGCGGCTGCCGGTGCTGGTCGGCGGAACGGGCCTGTACCTGCGCACCCTGCTGGACGGCATCGCCCCCGTGCCGGACATCGATCCCGACATCCGTGCCGAGGTGCGCGCCATGCCGGTGACGCAGGCGCACGACGCGCTGGGCCGCGAAGATCCCGAGGCGGCAACCCGGCTCGCCCCGGCCGACACGACGCGTGTGGCGCGCGCGCTGGAAGTCATCCGGTCTACCGGCCGCACGCTGAGCGATTGGCAACGGCACCGGCAGGGCGGGATCGGCGACCGGATCGACCTGTCGCCGATCCTCTTGTTGCCGCCGCGCGACTGGCTGATCGCACGGTGCGACCGGCGTTTCGACGGAATGCTGGAAGGCGGCGCGCTGGCGGAAGTGGAGGCGCTGCTCGCCCGCGGGCTCGACCCGGCGCTGCCGGCAATGCGGGCGATCGGCGTGCCGGAGATCGCGGCGTTTCTGGCCGGCGATATGACGCTGGAACAGAGCCGGGAACGCGGCCGGATCGCCACGCGTCGCTATGCCAAGCGGCAATATACCTGGTTCTCCCGTCAACCGCCGGGCCATTGGCCGAGGGAATTTCGACAAATAGATGATAAATTGGCCAACGAACTCGTAATAAAATTACTGTATTGACGGTTGACGAGCCATTTTATGTCCATTAGTGGCGTCCACCTTGCCATATCGGGTGAGGTGGCGCAAAGGGCGTCGCTTGCACACAAGGAGGAACATCGTGGCCGAAAAGAGCGGCGCCGACATATTGGTCGAATGCCTGGTCGATCTGGGCGTCGAAGTCGTGTTCGGTTATCCGGGCGGCGCGGTGCTGCCGATCTATGACGCGCTCTACAATCACCCCACGATCAAGCATGTGCTCGTCCGCCACGAACAGGGTGCGACCCACATGGCGGAGGGCTATGCCCGATCGACCGGCAGGCCCGGCGTCGTGCTCGTCACATCCGGCCCGGGCGCAACCAACGCGGTCACCGGCATCACCGACGCGCTGATGGATTCCATCCCGATGGTCGTCATCACCGGGCAGGTTCCCACGCAATTGATCGGCACGGACGCCTTTCAGGAAGCCGACACGGTCGGCATCACGCGCCATTGCTCCAAGCATAATTATCTGGTGAAGACGCCCGGCAAGCTGGCCGAGGTCGTGCACGAGGCGTTCCATATCGCCACGACCGGCCGCCCCGGCCCGGTCGTCGTCGACATCCCCAAGAACGTCCAGATCGCAACGGCGCCCTATCGCAAGCCGGAACTGAAGGTTCATCCGAGCTATCGTCCGCAGACCAAGGCGGACGCGGCGGCGATCGACAGCGCGGTCGAGATGCTGGCGGCGGCGGAGCGGCCGATCCTCTATACCGGCGGCGGCGTGATCAATTCCGGGCCGCGGGGATCGGCGCTGCTGCGTGAACTGGCGGCGCTGACCGGCGCGCCGGTGACGTCGACGCTGATGGGCCTGGGCGCCTTCCCCGCATCGTCCGACCAGTGGCTGGGGATGCTGGGGATGCACGGCACCTACGAAGCCAACTGGGCGATGAACCAGGCGGATCTGATCCTGTGCATCGGTGCGCGCTTCGACGACCGGGTCACCGGCCGGCTCGACGCCTTTGCGCCCAATGCCCGCAAGATCCATATCGACATCGACCGCAGCAGCATCAACAAGACAGTCGACGTCGACCTGCCCATCGTCGCCGATGTCGCCAGCGCGCTGGATGACATGATCGCGCTGTGGAAGCAGCGCGGCCACCGGGCGAGCGCGCTGGGCGAATGGTGGGCGCGGATCGAGGGCTGGCGCGCCGTGAGGAGCCTGGACTATGCCGAGGACGGCAAGGACATTATGCCGCAGCGCGCGATCGCCGACCTCTACAAGGCGTGCGCCGCCTCCGGCAAGGACGTGATCATCACGACCGAGGTCGGCCAGCACCAGATGTGGGCGGCCCAGCATTTCGGATTCGAGGCGCCGAACAAATGGCTGACCTCCGGCGGTCTTGGCACCATGGGTTACGGCTTCCCCGCGGCCATCGGCGCGCAGATGGGCAATCCCGACAGCCTGACCGTCTGTATCGCGGGTGACGCGTCGATCCAGATGAACATCCAGGAAATGGGCACGGCGACGCAATATCGCCTGCCCGTCAAGATCCTGATCCTGAACAATGAATATATGGGCATGGTCCGCCAATGGCAGGAACTGACCTATGAAAGCCGCTATTCCAACAGCTATTCCGACAGCCTTCCCGACTTCGTGAAGCTGGGCGAAGCCTATGGCTGGGCTGGCATCCGCATCGAACGGCCGGATGAACTGGAAGCGGGCCTGCGAGAGATGATCGACACGCCCGGCCCGGTGATCGTCGATTGCCGCGTCGCCAAGCTGTCCAATTGCTTCCCGATGATCCCGTCCGGCGCGTCGCATACCGACATGCTGCTGGACCCCAAGCAGATCGCGGGCGTCATGTCGGACGAAGCCAAGGCGCTGGTGTAAGGGACTGGCGGCCAGTGACAGGGCATCTCAAACTGCGCATCCATGTGAGCGAGCCGTGGGATTTCGAGCGATCCGCGGGGTCCGCGGAACTGACGGGATGGACGGTCGACCATGCCGATCCGGACAATGAGGACTGGGAAGTGCATCTGGATCACGGCTTCGAGTATAACGAGCGGCATATCGGCACCTTGCTGGTCAGCCCCCGTTATGTCGGCGAACATATGACCCGCATGTTTGACGCGGTTGCCGGTTTCCCGGTCCGCGTGGCCCATCGGCAGGACGGCGGCTGGCACTATGCCTTCGGCGCAATGATCTCGGAGCGCCACGACAAGGCACCGGACGAAAACGGGACGAGCAAATAATGCATATCCAGGAAGAATTGAGCCAGCGGCACGTCCTGTCGCTGACCGTTTCGAACGAGGCGGGCATATTGGCGCGCATCGCCGGGCTGTTCACCGCGCGCGGCTATAATATCGACAGCCTGACGGTGGCCGACATCACCGCCGATCATGCGATCAGCCGCATCACCATCGTGACCAGCGGCCCGCCCAAGGTGGTGGACCAGATCATCGCCCAGCTCGAACGGCTGGTGCCGGTGCACAAGGTGACCGATCTGACCGAGGCCGGACCGTTCGTGGAACGCGAGCTGGCGCTGGTGAAGGTCGCGGGCGTGGGCGAGGACCGGATCGAGGCATTGCGTCTGGCCGATGTGTTCCGGGCCAAGGTCGTCGATACCACCATCGAAAGCTTCATTTTCGAAATCACCGGCACGACCGAGAAGATCGACAATTTCGTCGGCCTGATGCGCCAGATCGGCCTGATCGAGGTCGGCCGCACCGGCGTCGTCGGGCTGATGCGCGGAAAAGAAGCCGTTTGACAGCATTGCCCGGTCGTCCGGACGGACTACCGGCGGGATAGGAAAAGGGAAAAGACAGTCATGAAGGTTTATTACGATCACGACGCGGACATCGGCCTGATCAAGGGCAGGAAGGTCGCCATTCTGGGCTATGGTAGTCAGGGCCATGCCCATGCGCAGAATCTGCGCGACAGCGGTGTCGCAGAAGTCGCGATCGCCCTGCGCCCGGGTTCGGGCAGCGCGAAAAAGGCCGAGGGTGCCGGCTTCACGGTCATGTCCAACGCCGATGCCGCCGCATGGGCCGACGTGCTGATGATCCTGGCTCCCGACGAGAACCAGGCGGACATCTATGCCGCCGACATCCACGCCAACATGAAGCCCGGCGCCGCGCTGGCCTTCGCCCATGGCCTCAACGTCCATTTCGGCCTGATCGAGCCGCGCGCCGACGTCGACGTGATCATGATCGCGCCCAAGGGTCCGGGCCACACCGTGCGCAGCGAATATCAGCGCGGCGGCGGCGTCCCCTGCCTGATCGCCGTCTACCAGGATGCGACCGGCAACGCGCACGACGTGGCGTTGTCCTACGCCAGCGCGGTGGGCGGAGGACGCAGCGGCATCATCGAAACCAATTTCAAGGAAGAGTGCGAAACCGACCTGTTCGGCGAGCAGGCCGTGCTGTGCGGCGGCATTTCCCACCTGATCATGGCAGGCTTCGAGACGCTGGTGGAAGCGGGCTATGCACCCGAAATGGCCTATTTCGAGTGCCTCCACGAAACCAAGCTGATCGTCGACCTGATGTATGAAGGCGGTATCGCCAACATGCGCTATTCGATTTCCAACACCGCCGAATATGGCGACTATCACACCGGCCCGCGCGTCATCACGGACGAAACCAAAGCCGAAATGAAACGCGTCCTGAAGGACATTCAGGAAGGCAAGTTCGTCCAGCGGTTCATGACCGACATCAAGGCGGGCTATCCCGAAATGAAGGCGAAGCGGAAGTTGCAGGGACTGCACCCGATCGAAAAGACCGGCGCGGAGCTGCGCGCGATGATGCCGTGGATCGGCGCGAACAAGCTGGTCGACAAGGCCAAGAACTGATCGCACGGGATATTTCGCCGTGAAGTGACGGATCGGGAACGATCCGTTTCTTGCCACGGCTCTGGCGCTTGGCGGGGGCGTCGCTATTGTAGCGGCGCCCCTTGACCGTTTCCGGGAGAGTCTAGAGTCATGCGCACATTCCTGATTTCCGCCGCCGCCCTCGCCGCTTTGGCCGGCGGCTCCGCCCTTGTCGCCCAGATGCCGTCTCCCCCCGGCACGAAGGACGCGGCCAAGGTGACAGGCGGCACCTACGGCATTGACGGCGGCCATACCCAGGTCGTGTTCGCCTGGGATCATATGGGTTTCACCAACAATATGGGCACCATCGCCGAACCGACCGGCACGCTGGTCCTCGACAAGGCCAATCCGGCAGCGTCGAAGGTGTCGGTCGAATTCAAGATCGCCAACCTGCGCACCGGCGTTGCCAAGCTGGACGAGCATCTGATGAAGGCCGATTTCTTCGACGCGGAGAAGTTTCCGACCGCGACCTTCGAATCGACCAGCGTCAAGCCCGACGGGCCGACCGGCGCCGAAATCAGCGGAAATCTGACCATCAAGGGTGTGACAAAGCCGGTGACGCTCGACGCCGAGCTTTATGGTGCCGGCACCACGCCCGCCATGATGGGCGGCAAGGAGAATGTCGGTTTCGTCGCGACGGGATCTATCAAGCGGAGCGACTTCAACATGAGCTATGGCGTGCCCATGGTTGGCGACGTGATCGAACTCAAGATCATCGCCGGGTTCCAGAAGCAATAGGCGATCCGCTACCCCGGCGCGCACGTCCCGGCTTGCGGGCATGGCGGCGTTCGTGCCGGCGGATGCGGCGCCCGCTCATGTCCAGTCCCGGTCGTTGACGCGACCGGGAGCGGGTTCGTCCGGGACACCCGATCCGCCATGACGACGGCGGTCTTTCCTGAGCCACCTGCTCCGTCAGGGCAGATGAAAGCCAGAAATGGCTTTACGCGCGCCTGGGCCTGCGTCTATGGAAGCGGCATCATGCAGAGCCGCGCGTTTCTTCTCCTGCTACGACTTACACGCCCTTAGGCGTGGCTTTTGGGCTGCCTTCCGGCTAAGGGCAGCGTCTTGTTCGCCTAAGGGCATTCATCACAGTCAAGTCATTCTACCGGGAGCGTGGACGCGCCCCGTCGCAGGAAGCAGTTTGATCCCATGATGCTGACCGATCCCTCTCAGAAATACCGCCCTTTCCCTCAGGTCGACCTGAAGGACCGCCAATGGCCCAGCCGTGTCATCACAGCACCGCCACGCTGGCTGTCCACCGACCTGCGTGACGGCAACCAGGCGCTGGTCGATCCTATGAACGCCGAAAAAAAGAGCCGCTTCTTCGACCTGCTGGTGAAAGTCGGCGTCAAGGAGATCGAGGTCGGGTTCCCGTCGGCAGGCGCGACCGAGTTCGACTTCATCAGCGGCCTGGTCCAGTCCGGCCGCATCCCCGACGATGTGATGCCGCAGGTCCTCACGCAAGCGCGGGCCGACCTGATCGCCACCACCTTCGAAAGCCTGCGTGGCGCCAAGCAGGCGATCGTCCATGTCTATAACGCGGTGTCGCCGGCATGGCGTCGCATCGTGTTCGGCATGGCACGCCCGGAGATCAAGGAAATCGCGATCAACGCCGCCAAGCTGTTGCGCGATCATGCCGCCGCCATGCCCGATACCGAATGGCATTTCGAATATAGCCCGGAAACCTTCTCCACGGCGGAACTGGATTTCAGCCTCGAATGCTGCGAGGCGGTGATGGACATATTGCAGCCGACGCCCGAAAGGCCGCTGATCCTCAACCTGCCCGCGACGGTCGAGGCGGCGACGCCGAACATCTATGCCGACCAGATCGAATGGATGTGCCGCCACATCAGCAAGCGCGACAGCGTGGTCATTTCGCTGCACCCGCATAATGACCGGGGCACCGGGGTGGCGGCGGCCGAATTGGGCCTGATGGCGGGCGCGGACCGGGTAGAGGGCTGCCTGTTCGGCAACGGCGAGCGGACCGGCAATTGCGACATCGTGACCGTCGCGCTCAACATGTACACCCAGGGTATCAACCCCGCCCTCGATTTTTCGGACATCGACGACGTCATCCAGACGGTCGAATATTGCAACCAGCTGCCCGTGCACCCGCGCCATCCCTATGCGGGCGAACTGGTGTTCACGGCCTTTTCCGGCAGTCATCAGGACGCAATCAAGAAGGGGTTTGCCGCACAGGATGCGCGCAACGACCTGATCTGGGACGTGCCTTATCTGCCCATCGACCCCAAGGATCTCGGCCGCGATTACGAGGCGGTCATCCGGGTCAATTCGCAGTCCGGCAAGGGCGGCGTCGCGTGGGTCCTGCAACAGGACAAGGGGCTGAAACTGCCCAAGCGGATGCAGGCGGATTTCTCGAAGGTGGTGCAGGCGCTGGCCGACAGCACGAGCCGCGAACTCAATGCCGCCGACATCTGGACGGCGTTCGAGGATCATTACTGTCTGGCGGGCGACCAGGCCTACAGCCTGATCGATTATCATGAAGGCGGCAGCGCAGGCGACCGGATCTTCACCGGCAAGATCGCGCACAAGGGCGGCGAGCGATCCATTTCCGGGCGCGGCAACGGCCTCATCTCGTCGGTGCTGGCGGCGATTCGTGGCGAGCTCGGCATCGATCTGGAAATCGCCGACTATAGCGAGCATGCCATCGGCGCGGGCACGGACGTCAATGCCGCCGCCTATGTCGAATGCCGCACGCCCGATGGCCGGATCGTCTTCGGGATCGGCATGGACAGCGACGTGGCGACGGCTTCGGTCAAGGCCGTGCTGTCGGCCGCCAATGCGATCACCGCCGTCCGCTGATCAGGAACACCGCGTCGCCGACCGGGCCGAGGGTCCGGCGGCGGCGGCCGGTCTCCGTCCGTCCGCAACGCGCCGGAACAGGCGCGCATAATCGGCCGCGGCGCGCGCGAAACTATGGGCGCTGACATGTTCGCGGATCGCATCCGCATCGGCAGCGCGGCGCCGATGGCCGGCAATGGCGGCAGCCATCGCCGCGACGTTCCGGCGCGGCACCAGCATCCCGAAGCGCCCGTGGCCCAGCAATTCCGCCATGCAGCCGGTGCAATCGGTCGCGATGACGGGAAGGCCGCTGGCGATCGCCTCGATCACGACGCCGGGCAGGCCTTCATAATCGGACGACAGCAACAGCGCGTCGTGCCGCGCCATATGCGCGATCGGATCGGTGACATGGCCTGAAAAGGCGATCCGGTCGGCAATGCCGAGGCGAGCGGCGAGCCGTTCCGCACCGGCCCGGTGGCGACCGTCGCCGACCAGTGTCAGCCGGTCGGCAGGCGCCGAACCGGCGGCGAAGGCGCGCAGCAGCAAGGGCAGATTCTTCTGCCGCTCCATCCGCCCGACAAAGAGGAAATGCCGGCCGCCGCCATCCCTTCGCGCTGTCGAACCGGTCTTTCCGATCATGTCGATCAGCGCATCGGGCAGCACCGGGTTGGCTACCACCCTTATGTCCATCCCACCGCGTCCCATGAATGCCGCGACATCGTCGGCCGCCGCGCGGGTCATCACGACGACATGATCCAGAAAAGGCGCCTGCACCCGCAGCCAGAGATGATAGGCGACCCGCGCCGGCCAGGGCAGATCGGCCCGGCGAAGGTCGTTGCTGATCTTCGCCACCACCGGTGGACAGGCGCGCCCCAGCAGCAGCTTCATCGCCACCGCGACCACCACATAGGTGTTGCCCGCGCAGAAGAGGAGGTCGGGCCGCGTCCGGCGGATCTCGCGCGGAAGTCGCATGACCATCCACAATGTTTCCCACCAGGCCGTGCCCCATGGCGGCTGATGCGGGACGTCATAGACGAAGCCTTCGGGCAAATCGGCGGCCAGCGGTCCGGCGGCGCGTCCCATGAGCAGCGGCGCGTCGATCCCCTGTTCGCGCCAGCGCGCGATCAGCCGCAAAGCGACGCGCTCCACGCCGCCAGGACCGAAGCTGTGCAGGAACGTCAGGACACGCATGGAAGGAGTATCACAGGTCGGCGTAGCGGATCGTCCGCCGATGCTGGGCCAGCCGCCCCAGCGCGCGGTCGATGCTGGCGGTCAGCACGGTGCGGGTGATGTCGCCCGGATGCGTCGCCAGACGCACGACCGGTGCACGCGCCAGAACCCGCGGAAGCAGGCGGGCGGCGAGCAGCGATGAGGCTGCGCGCCAATGGCTGCGGCTTGCCCAGGTAAGGACGGGACCGGCCCGGATCGACTCGCCCGTTTGCGGGCGCCATATCTTCATATGATCCTCTGCCAGCGCGAAGCCTTCATCGTGGAGCGCGGCCATGGCGCCCGGCCCGTACAGCCAGGCAGGCGCGATGAAGCCGGCCACGGGCACGCCGGTGACATCCTCCAGCAGCGCCCGACCGGCCTTCATCCGTCGTACGCATTCCGCGCGATCCAACCCGAGAAACTCGCCCTCGCCCGCCGTCATGTGCCGCGCCTTGAACCGCGCGAGACCGGCCTCATGACGGCTGTCATCGCGATGATACCAGCCGTGCAGGAATATTTCCGCGCCTTCGCCCGCGCGATCCCGCAGCCAGGCGGCAAAGGCGGTGCCGGGACGGATCGGTGCCTCACCCCAATGATCCGGTACCACGAGCAGCGCGATCTTCGCCGGATCGACGTGGCGGGCCATCAGGAAGCGGAGCCGATCGACCGCATCGCGCGAGCGCGGCCCTACGTCATGGATCGCGCACAGCAGATCGCGCCGCGGCGCATCGGCATATGTGGTCGTCCCCATCGTCAGGCATCCGGCGAGCGCAGTATCCGGCAGACCAGCCAGGTCACGATCGACCAGCAGTCGCAGCCGCCACGGGCGATCAGCCCCCCGGTCCGCCAGGACGGCATCGGCTGTACCACCGGACGGGATGGTTCGGACGGTGGCGCGACTGCCCTTTCGTCCGTCATTATGTCATGCCGCATGAGCAACCTCCCCAGCCTGCGCCGCATAAAGTGCGAAAAGACGATCAAAATGCGCATCCATGCCCGGCACGTCCGCCGCCGCGCGGACCGTGGCGTCCCGCAGAGCCGGCCCTTGACGGTCAATCAGGCGCCGGATCGCATCGGCGAGCGCGGCACCGCTGGTCGCGGTATAACGCTCATCCAGTCCAGGGCGGAACTGGTCGCCCGCGCCGCCTTCGTCGGGAACGATCACGGGCAGGCCGCTCGCCTTTGCTTCCGCCGCGACCATGCAGAATGTCTCCGCTTCGCACCCATGGACCAGCGCATCGGCGCTCGCGAGGATAGCGGCCAGTGCGGGACGATCGGTCACCGGCGCGGCCAGATGGATATGCGGATTTCCGGCGGCGGATCGAACGACCTTGCCCTGTTCGCGACCGTCCCCGAACAGCACCAGCCCGACCGGCCGGTCGTAGCCCGCAGCACGCACCGCATCGAACACCATCGGCCAGCGCTTCTCGCTCGAATGCCGGCCCAGCGCCACCAGCAACATAGCGTCGGGTGACAGGCCGCAACGCCGCAGCAGCCGCGTCCGCAGGGCTTCGTCACGCCGGAGCGGCGAAAACAGGCCGGGTTCCACGCCCATCGCTATCGTATGGCAGTGGCGCAGGCCGCCGGCGCGAAGCCGGTCGGTCAGCCGCGCATTGGCGCTGACCACCATATCGAACCGCGCGTCCAGCCGGCGCAGGTGCCGCCAGAACCAGTCGAAGCCCCGGTCGATCGCCTGCCGCGAGGCGATACCGCCGAACCAGCGATAGGCATAGGCCGCAAGCGGATCGGCATGCATGATGAGCGCACGCGGCACCGGCGCCGACCAGCGCCCGACCATGGCCGCACTGCCCCAGGGCGAGGAGGCTTCGACCAGGTCGGGGGCCAGACGGTCGAGCATCCGGTGCAGCGCGGTTTCGTCATTGAAATAGCGGTATCGCGCGTCGAGCGGAAAAAGCGGCGCCTTCATCGTGCGTATCTCGCCGCCGGGAAAGCGGGTGACCACGGCATCCCCTTCCCCCGGCGCCAGGACTGTCACATGCTGCCGTCCCGGCACCGCCGCGCGCAATTTGCGTTCGACATAGGTCTTCACCCCGCCGCCCTGAGGTGCGTAGAAGGCGCAGACGTCGACGATACGCATGGTCATGGCTTTTCCGGTCCGAAGGAAAACAGGCCCCGGCGATATTGCAGCGTGATGGTCAGGCGCCGGGGCATGGTGCCTACACGGGCGGCGGCCACCGCTGCCCGGGGCTTTGACCAACCCAGTTTCGGATCACCGGGGAATCCCACGCCGTCACCCGAAAGGTTGAATTTCCTGTCCCCGTTGCGGTCATGCAGCAGGCTGAGCGCATAGAGGCCCGGTCCCGGTGCGCGGATGCACAGTTCGACCGGTCCCGAGCGCGGGACCGCCATGTCGACGCGCGCGAACGCCTTGCCCGCGTTCAGCAGGACATTGTCGTCGGCCAGGAAATCCCGGTCGTTGGCGGGATAGAGCTCCAGCTTTATCCGGCCGCGTCGGTCTTTGAAGCCGATCACCTCCACCAGAAAGGCCGCGCCGGTTTCGTTCGGGCGGCACTGACCCTGCGACGTGCCGAGGTCGGGGGTCGATTCGATGGCGGCAGCGGCGAGGATGAACCACGCGGCCAGCATCAGCGCCGCCCCTCCCCTTCGACCAAGCCGCTCAAACCAAGAGCGAGCCCGACCAGCAGGTGCGTTGCCAGCATCAGCGCCGCCAGCAAGGCGATTGCGATATTCATCGCGCTACCCTGGCCGACGACGAAGCCCGCGATACCTGCAAATACCAGGTCCTTGTTCGGCACGAGCGGCAGGCGCGCCAGCAATTGCCGCATAGACGACAGCAGCAACCAGAAGGAAAAGGGCTGTCCCGGAAGCAACAGGTGCCACAACAATGCCAGAAGGGCGATGGAGGTCATGATGCGCGCGACATGTATCAGGCTGACAAAGCGCAGGTCCGGTCGCGGCAGGCTGAACAATGCGCGTCGGAACAGCAGCATCAGGAAGGACGAGCCCAGAATCACGCCGCCGGAAAGAATATAGGTACGATCGCTGATGCCCAGGCTGAGCGATCGCAGCAGGGGGACGGTCGCGACGAACAGGAACAGGGCGACGATATTGCCCATGATGGCCGAGAGGATGGCGACGTCCTTGATCGCACCGAAAGGCGCCGCGACCAGCCGCGCATGGCGCCGCGCCCAGGTGTAGAAATAGACTTCACCCAGATAGCCCAGCAATATCTCGTTACTGACCTGCTTTCGCAGCAGCGCGCCGAAGCCACCGGCCGGCAGTTTCCACAGCCGGCGAAAAATCGAGAACTCGAACAGAGGCGTAGAGATGTAGGAAAGTGCGAAGACCATCCAGAATAGGGGATTGGTCGGCCACAGGCGGCGCAGAAGCGAGCGGTCGAGATCGCGCAGCTGCCACAGGGCGGCGGCCAATATCATAAGGGAGACCGCCGTTCCGACCAGCCTGGGCCAGTCGCGGCCGCGGCGGATCAACGGCGCCGGATCAATGAAGCGCGGCAGTTCACCGTCGCGCAGCAGCGCGTCGGCCTGCCCTGCCGGCGCAGAAACCGTATCGGACATGCATTCTTCCCGTTGCTGGTGGCGCAACACTGGGATGACGCCGACCGGGGCCCCGCACCCCAGTTCCAGAACGAAAACTTCTCTAGTGCGACGGTGCGACGGTTCTGCGACAATCGGGTTACGGGAGAATGACGCGGCGCAGCATTCAGCTTCCTGCCAGAGCCCGTATCACGCGGTCCCACTGTTCCAGCGATTCGCGGATGCCCGCGACCGGCACGCGTTCGTTGAGACCGTGCGCAAAGCCGTCCTGTGCCCGCATGAACAGGCTGGAGACACCGTAACTGGGCACGCCTGCCGCGCGAAAATAGAGCGAATCGGTCGCTCCGGCCGACATGGCGGGCATGACCGTGACACCGCGCGCGCGCGCGGTGACAGCATCACCCACCACCTTCATCACATCGGCGCGCAGGGGCGACGCGTCGCTGGCGGTGGGATCGCCCAGGATCGTGATCGTCGCGGAAGGATCGTCGACCAATCTCGTCAATTGCACCTTGACGGCATCGATCGTCGTGCCCGGAAAGATGCGGCAGTTGACGCTGACCGTCGCGCTTTGCGGCAGCGCGTTGAGCGCATGACCGGCGCGCGCCATGGTGGCGACGCAAGTCGTGCGCACCTGGCCGACAAATTCGGGATGCCCGGACAGGATGTCGGCCGCAGCCGGATCGCCCGTGTCCGCATAGCGGCGCATCGCGGCCCCGACATCGCCACCGACCCGGTCGGCCGACAGGCGGAGCGACGCAGTCGTCAGTTCATTGCGCATAGGGGGAAATTTGTAGGCTGCGATCCGGTCGATCGCCTTCGCCAGCCGATAGATCGGATTGCCGGGCGTCGGTGCACTGGAATGGCCGCCGGGGTCGGTGAAACCGATATCGAAATCCGCGTAGGATTTTTCGCCGGCCTGGATCTGATACAGTACCGGTTGCCCGTCATCGTTCAGCAGGCCGCCGCCACCGTCGCTGTTCAGCATCATGTCCGCGTCCCGATATTTTTCCGCCAGCGCGCGGGTCGTGACCATGTCCGTTTCCTCGTCGCCCGACAGCAGCAGGGTGATCGTCCGCCGGGGACGCCACCCTTCCCGGCGCAGTTGCGCCAATGTCGCGACCATCATCGCCACGTCATATTTATTATCTTCCGCGCCCCTGCCGAAAATATAGCCATTTTCCTCAACCGGAACGAACGGGTCACGGGTCCAGTCCGCCGGATTGGCCGCAACCACGTCCATATGGCCACTCAGCAGCAGCGGCTTGAGCGCTGGGTCGCGCCCGGGAATCGTCGCGGCCAGCGTCGCCGTTTCCCCCATCGGGGTAATCGCGACATCGCCCTCGGCAAAACCCGCCGCCTTCAGGATGGAGGCATAATAGGCCGCGAGGCCGGGCACCTGCCCCTCGCCCTGCACGGTGCGGAAGGCAATCGATCGCAGCAGAATAGCCTTGGCAGCGCCCGCATCGGCGGACGCGGTTGCCCCGTGCGGCCATGCCAGCAATGCCGCCGTCAACGCGCACGCCATGCCTCTTCTCATGTCACACTCCCTGCCGGCTTCGCGTCATCACTGGCATAGGCGCGCGCCGCCGCCAATCCTCTTCACTCCGGCCGCGCTAACGGCGCTGCTGCCCGGACAAGATTTGCTTGCGCGCAATCCGCGCGCGGGCATCCAATATAGGGCGCCGGGTCGCAATCCAGGGAATGGTCAAAATGTCGGTCAATTATCGCAGCTTTGGCTTTCAGGTTCTGGTCGGAATGGCGGCCGGGATGCTGCTGGGCATGATCGCCCGGTCGATGGGCGCAGGGCCGGACGGCGACATCAACATGCTGGCATCTGCGCTCAAGACGACCGGCGCGATCTTCGTTTCCCTGCTGAAGGCCATCGTTCCTCCGCTGGTATTCGCCGCCATCGTCGCATCGATCGCCAACCTGCGCGCGCTGGACAATGCCGCGCGCCTGGCGGGGCAGACGCTGCTGTGGTTCGCCATCACCGCGCTGATCGCGGTCGGCATCGGCATCGCCATCGGCCTGATCGTCCAGCCGGGGGCCGGATTGCGCGGCGCGGCGCTGCCGATCGGCAAGCCGGACTCCTATGGCGGCTGGCTCGACTTTCTGAAGGGTCTGGTGCCCGGTAACAGCCTGGCCCTGAGCGCCAGCACCAAGCTGTCCGAAAATGGCGCCACCACCAACTTGTCCTTCAACATCCTGCAATTGCTGGTCGTTTCCATCGCCGTGGGCCTTGCCACGCTCAAGGCAGGAGAGAAGGCGGAACCATTCCTGGCGTTCGTCCGCTCCATGCTGGCGGTCGTGCGCGCGATCCTGGGCTGGATCATCCGGCTGACCCCCATCGGATCGGCCGCGCTGATAGGATCGGCCATCGCCACCTATGGCTGGGATGCGCTGGCCCGGCTCGGCGGCTTCACCGCTGCCGTCTACCTGGGCCTCGCGGTCGTGCTGCTGGTTGTCTACCCTTTGCTGCTGATCGCAAACGGGCTGCGTCCCCTGCCCTTCTACGCCAAGGTCTGGCCCGCAATGCAACTGGGCTTCGTGTCGCGCTCCTCCGTGGGCACGCTGCCCGTGACCGAAGCGGTGACGGAGCGCATGGGCGTCGAGAAAGGCTATGCCGCCTTCGTCATCCCGCTGGCTTCGACGACGAAGATGGACGGGTGCGCCTCCATCTACCCGGCGCTGGCCGCGATCTTCGTCGCCAATTTCTACGGCGTGCCGCTGCACCTCATCGACTATGCCCTGATCGTCTTCGTGTCGGTGGTGGGATCGGCCGCAACGGCCGGTCTGACGGGTGCGATCGTGATGCTGACCCTGACCCTGTCGACGCTGGGCCTGCCGCTGGAAGGCGCGGGCCTCTTGCTGGCGATCGACCCGATCCTCGACATGGGCCGCACCGCGATCAACGTTACCGGGCAGGTCCTGGTCGCGACCATCGTCGCCAAGCGCGAGGGCATATTGGACGAGGCGGCCTATCATGGCGATGCGGAAGCGGCCCCGGCCTGACCGTTCGTCCGACGCAATCCTGGCATTAGAACCTTGCGCGACTCATTCCTTACTGTTATTTCTGTCTTTACAGAAAGGAACGTCATGCCGCTGCTCGACCATCCCGATGCCAAGGCCTTCGTACTGCACTGGGGCGAGATGGGCACGCAATGGGGTGTCAACCGGTCCGTCAGCCAGGTTCACGCCATGCTCTATCTGTCCGACCGCCCCCTGCCCGCCGACGAGATCGTCGATCAGCTGGGGCTGGCCCGGTCCAACGTGTCGACCGCGCTCAAGGAGTTGCAGGGGTATCAGATCGTCCGCCGCGTCCACATGGAGGGCGACCGGCGCGATCATTTCGTCGCGGAACTGGATTTGTGGGAAATGCTGACGCGTATCGTGGCGGAACGCAAGCGACGGGAAATCGACCCTACCATTGCACTGCTGGACGAACTGGCCCAGCGGCTGGCGCATGACAACAGCGCACCGTCCCATGTGCGCGACCGCATATTGCACATGCATAATTTCATGGCACGGATCGGCCGCTGGTACGATCAGGTCCGTGTCCTGCCCAAGCCCACGCTGGTAACGCTGATGAAGCTGGGCGGCGGGATCGCCCGCTTCCTGCCGGGCGGAAAGGCGGAGGCCTCCAAGCAGGATTAGAGACCTCTCGCACCGCAATGCGCCGTTTTGATTCGCTAATTAATTTCTGTTTTTACCGAAATAACGGAATTTACCAAAGGAGACGAAAATGGTTGAAACTGCCTATGCGCTCTATCTGCTCGTCACCCTCGCCATCACCATTTGGGTCGCCCGGACCCTGTCGAAGAACGGCGAAGTCTTCCTGATCCAGTGCTTCGGTCACAACGAACAACTGGCGGCATCGACCAATCATCTGCTGGTGGTCGGCTTCTATCTGGTCAACATCGGGTTCATCACCCTGACATTGAGCCTGGGGCGGGAACCGGCGACCTATGCGGAAACCATCCGCTTTCTCAGTGCCAAGATCGGCCTTGCCGTGCTCGTGCTGGGTGGCATGCACTTCTTCAACATGGGCGCCATCTCGCATTTCGGGCGAAAGGTGAATGGCTGGCTGACCGATGGACATCCCCGAGCAGCCTGACGATCGAAGCGCGGGCGGCCACGACGCCGCCCGCACCCTTTCCAGGGAGACATCTCATGTATGCCGACAATCGCAGGGGTCGTGGCATCCCCATTGCCATCGTCGCCGCCGGTCCGGTCTTCATCAGCTGCTATTTCCTTGCCGACCTGTATCTCAGACTACCCGATGCCCTTGCGTTTCGACTGACGGACCTTCCCGGCCATTTCGGCAACGCGTTGCTGCTGCTCGGCCTGTCCGTCGTGGTCGGCGTGCCCCTCTCCATCATGCCGATACTGACGGGTCTGGTGCTGATGCAGGGCCTGTCCGCATGGCACGCCGGTTTCCGGTCGTCCATTTTCTGGGCATTGGCCGGCGGGATGATCGGCGCACTGCCGCTTATCGCCTTTCCGGCCGGAGAAATGGGAGGGCCGCTCTGCTTCGCGTTAATTGTCACTTCGACCCTGTGCGGATGGCTGTGCGGGCGGTGGCAATGACCTGACAGCCGTCCCGCACCGTGGTAGAGCGCCCGCTTTCCATACAGACTTGGGACATAATGTGACGGATCATCAGGTGCATATCATCGGCGGCGGGCTGGCCGGGTCGGAGGCGGCATGGCAGCTCGCGCAGGCGGGCGTCCGCGTCCGCCTGTCGGAAATGCGCGGATCAGGTGACATGACCCCCGCGCACCAGACCGACGGCCTTGCCGAACTCGTCTGTTCCAACAGCTTCCGGTCCGATGACGCGGACAAGAATGCCGTGGGCCTGCTGCATCAGGAAATGCGTCAACTTGGGTCGCTGATCATGGCGCAGGCGGAACCGGCGAAGGTTCCGGCGGGATCGGCGCTGGCGGTCGACCGTCATGTCTTTTCGGATGGCGTCACCCGCACGCTGGCCGGACATCCCAATGTCGAGATCGTGCGGGAGCGCATCGACACGCTGCCGGCACAGGGCATGACCATCGTCGCCACCGGGCCGTTGACCGCCGAAACCCTTGCGCGCAGCATCGGCGCGGCGGCGGGCATGGAGCATCTGGCCTTTTTCGACGCAATCGCCCCGGTCATCCATCGCGACAGCATCGACATGGAACAGTGCTGGATGGCCAATCGCTGGGACAAGATCGGTCCGGGCGGCGGCGAGGGCAAGGATTATATCAACTGCCCGATGGACAGGGACCAGTATCAGGCCTTCGTCCAGGGGCTGCTGGATGGCGAAAAGACGGAATTCAAGGAATGGGAGGCCAGCACCCCCTATTTCGAAGGCTGCATGCCGATCGAGGTCATGGCCTCTCGCGGCCCGGAAACGCTGCGCCATGGACCGATGAAGCCGATGGGGCTCGATAATCCGCGCACCGGCCGCTGGCCCTATGCCGTGGTTCAGTTGCGGCAGGACAATGCCAGCGGCACGCTGTGGAACATGGTCGGGTTTCAGACCAAGCTGAAACATGGCGCGCAGGTGGACCTGTTCCGCACCATCCCCGGCCTTGAGAAGGCGGAATTCGCGCGGCTGGGCGGGCTGCATCGCAACACTTTCATCCAGAGCCCCAAGCTGCTGGATGCGACGCTGCGCATGAACGCAATGCCGCATATCCGCTTCGCCGGCCAGATGACCGGGTGCGAAGGCTATGTCGAGAGCGCGGCCATCGGCCTGCTCGCGGGACGTTTCGCGGCGGCGGAATTGCTGGGCCACGCCTTCGGCCCGCCGCCGGCCGACACCGCGCTGGGCGCGCTGCTGGGCCATGTGACGGGCAATGTGCAAACCGCGGACTATCAGCCGATGAACGTCAATTTCGGACTCTTCCCGACCTTGGAGGACGTCAAGAAGAAGAGCCGCAAGGAGGCCTATACCGCCCGCGCCCGCGCGTCGTTGGGCCTGTGGATGCGGGACATGGCCATCGCCTGAGCCACGCCGCAGGGCGCGTCAGCATTTGCATTTCGGTTTCGCGGACCGCTTCGGCGCGGTCGCGGCAAATTCGGCGGGCGTGAGCTTGCCGTCCCTGTCCGTATCCGCCGCGCCGAAACGATCCGATGTGGCGACGGCCCATTCCTCGAAGGACAGGAGGTTGTCGCCATCCTTGTCCAGCGCCTTGAACGCTCTGGTGCGGCTGCCCATCATCTCGATCCGGGTGATGACGCCGTCGCGGTTGCGGTCGTAGCGGGCAAAGCGTTTCTGCTCCCGGGTCTGCGGGCTGGCCTCCGGCGGCATGGGCGGGGCGTCGCCCACGGCATCCTCGTCCCCTTGCGGCAATGGCTCGACCGATGGCGGCGGCGCAGGCGCGACGGCAAGTTCAGGCACCGGTTCGTTGCGCGCCCTTCCCTGCCACCAGAACAGGCCCGCCGCCACAAGCAGCAGCGCCATCAACCCGCCGGCCAGCAATCGCCCCATCGCATATCCTCCCTCATCGGGTTGCAACGACAGGCTATCCCGATGGGCTAGCGCCCGACAAGCGCGATCCGCATCAGCCGCAATGCAAAGCGGCGCGAAATGCCGGTTGGCGCTCCCCGGCCCTCCAGCACATCCTGTCGCGCCAGCGTGTAGGCGATACGAAGCGGACGAAGGGCAGACGTCCAGCGCGCAGCGTCCGCTTGGGGCAAAAGGGTGCGGGCCAGGTCGCCCGCCGCGCGCGCAAGCGCGGCGTCGTGCACATGCCCGGCCAGATCCCACAAGGCCCAGACCTGCCCCGAAGCGTCCAGCCAGTCCGGCGCCACCGGCGCGTCGGCCAGTGCCCGGAATAGCCCCCCGCCCCGCCCGGCCGCATAGTCGCGCAAGCCTTCGGGGCCGATTTCCGGCTCGACCGCCAGCACTTCCCATCCGTCGATCATCCCCGCCAACCCGGGCGCAGCCATCGCGCCGGTAGCCCGCATGGCATCGACCACAGGCTCACCACGGCCCTTCACGCCGTCGGTAATGACGTCATTCCACCAGGCAAGACGCATCTGCGCGATCGCAGGTTCGCTGGTCGTCCGCGCGACATGCGCAAGACGCGCGTCGAACGCCCAGAGCGCACGATGCCGGGGCGCCGCCGTTCCCGCGTGGGCGGCCAGCAATCCGGCCAGCGGCGAAAGGTCGGAGGAGGTCACGGCGCGGTCCCGAAGCGTAACGGCATTATCATGATCTTAACCAGGTTCCTCATATGCATTCTAACGACTGCGCCCGCATAGGCGGAAAGGCTGCCCTGCCCGATGTGGGGGGAAACGGGCGCGACATGGGTGATGGCGAACAAATGGGCAAGCAAAACGAGCATGGCATGGGATTTCTGACGCGTCTTGCCAGGAACCAGGCTGGCAACACCATGGCGATGGTCGCAGCGGCGATCATTCCGCTGGCCGCCCTCATCGGCGGCGGGCTGGACATGAGCCGTGCCTATATGGCCCGCGCCCGTATGCAGCAGGCCTGCGACGCGGCCGCACTGGCGGGTCGTCGCGCGATGACGACATCGTCGATGACGTCAGCCAATATCACCGAAGCCAGAAAATTCTTCGATTTCAATTTCCCGCAGGGCACGTTTGGGACGGCCAACTTCACGCCGACGATCCGGAGCAAGCCTGGCGAGACCACCACGGTGCAGGTTTCCGCACAGACGACAATGCCGACGACCGTGATGCAGATCTTCAAATATATGACCCTGCCGCTGGAGGTCACCTGCGAAAGCCGGTTCGACATCGGCAACACCGACATCATGCTGGTGCTCGATACTACCGGGTCGATGGCCTATGCCATCGACGACGGCGCCGGCGGCACGACCACCCGCCTCGCCGCGCTGAAGCAAGCGGTCAAGGATTTCTACGACACGCTTGGCGCGGGGTCGGACAGCACCGGCCGCATCCGCTACGGCTTCATGCCCTACAGTTCGACCGTGAATGTCGGCTATCAGTTGCCGGCGAGCTTCCTTGTCGGCGGCACCAGCGGTGAACAGTGGGACTATCAGACCCGCGAGCGCTATATTGCCAGCTATGCCTCATCCACAAGCTATGGGAGCTGGTCCAAAATCTCCGGGTCGACCAGCAGCGACAGTGGCCAGGACACGAACCGATATAGCTGTCCCAGCGTCCAGTCGGATACGACCTCATCGTCGTCGACCACGTCCAACACATCGTCGACGACCGACAGCGACGGCGTCATCACGACGACCGGCACGGAAACGCGCACCACGACGGGCACGGACTATTCGTACGGCTCCTGCTATTATTCCAGTAGTCGCTATCGGCGCGACTGGACGTCGACGACATACAGTAATTATGTCGAGCGCCGCACCTATACCGTCACCCAGACACCGCAATGGGCATGGAGGTACGGAAAATATCCGCTGGATGTATCCGGCTACATCACCGGCAATGCCGTACCCAATCCGGCCTATGTGGCCGGCGCGGCAACGGATTCCTATGGCAACACCGTATCGTCGACGTCGACCTGGGCCGGCTGTATCGAGGAACGCGACACCGACAGCAGCATCACCGCGAGCAGTTCGACCAGCGCCATTCCGACCAACGCTTTCGATTTGCAAATCGACACGTTGCCGACCAATACGCAAACCAAGTGGCGTCCCCACTGGCCCGATGTCGAATTTTCGCGCAGCAACACCTCCACAGGCGCATGGCTCAACACCAGCAGCCGGATAAGCGGAGGGTGGATGGCCTGTCCGAGCCAGGCGCGCACGCTCTCAAGCTATAGCAGCCGTTCTGCGATCCCCACCGGCCAGTCGAGCAGCTTTGACAGCTATGTGAACGGCCTGGCGGCAGTAGGGGGCACCTATCACGACATCGGCATGCTGTGGGGTGCGCGATTCCTGTCCCCCACCGGCATTTTCGCCAGCGACAACTCTACCGCGCCCAACGGCTTCAACATCTCCCGCCACATCGTCTTCATGACGGACGGCGACATGAGCGCGTATGACCAGGTCTATGGCGCATATGGCTATCAGCAGTTGGACGCCCGCGTGGCGTCGGGCAGCACCGACAATGCAGGGCTGACGGCGATCCACAACACGCGGCTTCAGATGCTGTGCAACTCGATCAAGTCGAAGGGTATCACCATCTGGGTCATCGGGTTCCGCAATCAGGCGGAAGGCGACATCCAGACGCCGCTTCAGAACTGCGCGACATCGTCCAACCACTGGACCATGGCCTATACCTCCGCGTCCCTCAGCCAGAAGTTCAAGGACATCGCCAAGAATATCGGCGGATTGAGGCTGTCGCAATGATCCGTGCCGCGCGAACATGGCTGCATCGGCTCCGGCGCGACCGGCGCGGCGTGACGCTGCTGGAGTTCGGGCTTATCTCGCCGGCACTGATCCTCACCATCATGGGGATCGGCGACCTGGCCTATACATCCTACCTGCGATCGGTCGCGCGCGGAACGCTGGAAAAGGCGGCGCGTGCGGCCTCGGTCGGCACACTCAACGCAACCCAGTTCGACGCATATATCCAGAGCCAGATGGCAGCTATCGCCGCCAAGAACGGATCGCCGCCGTCCATCGTGAAAAAAAGCTATTATAATTTCTCGCGCGTCGGGAAGCCGGAAAAGATCACGTCCGACACAGCGCCGCTGGGCACCTATAATAGCGGCGACTGCTACGAAGACGCCAACGGCAACGGCAGCTACGACGCAGCGGGCGGTTCCAGCGGGCTCGGCAGCGCTGACGATATCGTCTATTACGAAGTCACGATCACCCAGCCGCGCCTGTTCCCGATGGCCAAGATGCTGGGTTGGAGCGCGAACCAGTCCATTACCGTCACCACCATGGTCCGCAACCAGCCCTGGGCCAACCAGGGCACACCCACGATACGCTGCTCATGACATATATGCCCCTTTCCACCCTTTTTCGGCGACTGCGCCGCGACGATAGCGGCCTGGCGCTTATCGAGTTCGCCTTCTCCCTCCCGGTGCTGGTAGTGCTGTGCATGGCCGGGCTGGAATGCGCCAATCTTTCGCTCGCCCACCTGCGGGTAAGCCAGATCGCGCTTCTGGTGGCGGACAATGCATCGCGCGTCCGGACTTCCATCGACGAAGCCGATGTCAACGAAATCATGACCGGCGCGGACCTTTCATCGACGTCGCTCAATCTGAAGACCAACGGCCGGATCATCCTGTCCGACCTGGAGCCAAACGGTCAGACGGGAGCGAATGCGGGCCAATTTATCCGCTGGCAGCGCTGCTGGGGCACGGGCGGCTTCACGTCCAGCTATGGCGTCGCCGGCGACGGCGCCACATCGTCCAGCATGGCGAGCGGCATGGGACCGACAGGTAAAAAGGTGAGCGCGTCGAGCGGCACCGCGGTCATGTTCGTCGAGGTCGCCTATAATTACCAGCCGCTGATCACCAATTCGATCTTCGGCGCGAAGGTTATCCGCTACGCCAGCGCCTTCAACGTGCGCGAACGGACCGACCAGACGATCAAGAATGCGGGCGGCCTAGCCACCAGCGCCACGGCAAGCTGCACCTGAACGAAAAAGGGCGGCCCAATGGACCGCCCCGTTCCCGCTTATTTATAACAGACCTTTCTGGCGGCCGCGACGACGCGGCCGGCATCGATCAGCGCGGCCTTTTCAAGGTTCGCCGCATAGGGCAGCGGCACATCTTCGTTGGTAACGCGCAGAACCGGCGCGTCCAGATCGTCGAAGCCCTTTTCCATGACCACGGCCGCGATCTCGGAAGCGATTGAGCAGGTCGGCCAGCCTTCCTCCACAACGACGATCCGGTTGGTCTTCTTAAGGCTTTCCAGCACTGTCGCCGTATCGAGCGGACGCAGGGTGCGAAGGTCGATCACTTCCGCGTCGATGCCTTCTTCCGCAAGCGCCTGGGCAGCGTCCAGCGCGAGGCCGACGCCGATCGAATAGCTGACCAGCGTGACGTCCTTGCCCGCCTTGACGATGCGCGCCTTGCCGATCGGCAGAACATAATCGTCGAGCTTGGGCATGTCGAAGCTGCGGCCATAGACCAGTTCGTTTTCCAGGAACACGACCGGGTCTTCCGAACGGATCGCGGCCTTCAGCAGCCCCTTCGCGTCGGCCGCATCATAGGGGGCGATCACGATCAGCCCGGGAACAGACGCATACCAGGGACCGTAATTCTGGCTGTGCTGGGCCGCCACGCGGCTCGCTGCGCCATTGGGACCACGGAACACGACGGGGCAGCGCATCTGGCCGCCCGACATATAATTGGTCTTGGCCGCCGAATTGATGATGTGATCGATCGCCTGCATGGCGAAATTGAAGGTCATGAATTCGACGATCGGACGCAGGCCGCCCATCGCCGCGCCGGTGCCGATCCCGGCAAAGCCATATTCGGTGATGGGCGTGTCGATGACCCGCTTCGCCCCGAATTCCTCCAGCAGGCCCTGGGTCACCTTGTAGGCGCCCTGATATTCGGCCACTTCCTCGCCCATCACGAAGACGCGCTCGTCCTTGCGCATTTCTTCCGCCATAGCGTCGCGCAACGCTTCGCGCACGCTGGTCTTGACGAACTCGGTGCCTTCGGGGATCGCGGGATCCTGCACCGCCGGCCTGAATTCGGCGGCCAGTTTGGCAGCGCCTCCTTCGGGCTTTGCCGGAGCTTCCACCTTGGGCGCGGTGGCGTCTGCCTTGGGCGCCGGGGCTTCTTCCTGTTGCGCCGGTGCCTCGGCCGCTTCGCCGCCTTCGCCTGCCATTTCGGCTATGACGGTGCCGACCTTCACGCCTTCGGTGCCCTCGGCGATCATGATCTTGCCGATCTGGCCCTCGTCGACGGCCTCAAACTCCATCGTCGCCTTGTCGGTTTCGATCTCGGCAAGAATGTCGCCGGACTTTACCTCATCGCCTTCCTTCACCAGCCACTTGGCCAGCGTACCTTCTTCCATCGTCGGCGAGAGCGCCGGCATCTTGATCGCGATACCCATCAATATTGCTCCACCAGCACGTCGGTATAGAGTTCGGACATTTCAGGTTCGGGCGACGTTTCGGCGAAATCTGCCGCTTCGCTCACCTGCTTGCGGATATCCTGATCGATCTGCTTGATCTGATCCTCGCCGATGCCGGCCTCCAGCAGATATTTCTTCACGCCTTCGATTGGATCGGACTTGTCGCGCATGGCCTGCACTTCCTCACGCGAGCGATATTTCGCCGGGTCGGACATCGAATGGCCGCGATAACGATAGGTCTTCATTTCAAGCAGGATCGGGCCGTTGCCGCCCTGCACCCATTTCAACGCTTCCTCGGTCGCGCCGCGCACGGCGAGCACGTCCATGCCGTCGACCTGGATCCCGGGGATGCGGAAGCTTTCGCCGCGACGGTAAAGCTGGTCTTCCGACGAGGCGCGGTTGACGCTGGTGCCCATCGCATATTGATTATTCTCGATCACGAAGATGATCGGCAGCTTCCACAGTTCGGCCATGTTGAACGATTCATACACCTGGCCCTGATTGGCCGCGCCATCACCGAAATAGGCGACGCATACCCCGCCATCGTCATTATATTTATGGGCAAAGCCGAGGCCCGCGCCGAGCGACACCTGCGCCCCGACGATACCGTGGCCGCCATAGAATTTATGCTCGACGCTGAACATATGCATCGAGCCGCCCTTGCCCTTCGAAATGCCGGCTTCCCGGCCGGTCAATTCAGCCATGATGACCTTGGGATCGATGCCATAGGCCAGCATATGGCCGTGGTCGCGATAGCCTGTGATAACGCTGTCCTTGCCGGGCGTAAGCGCCGACTGGATGCCGACCGCGACCGCTTCCTGGCCGATATAGAGGTGGCAGAAGCCGCCGATCAGACCCAGGCCGTAAAGCTGCCCTGCCTTTTCCTCGAAACGGCGGATCAACACCATCTGCCGGTAGAATTCGAGCAACTCTTCCTTGCTGGCCTTGTAATCAGTCGGGGTTTCTGGGCGAGGCCGGTTATGATCCGCGCCAGCCGCGGGAGCGGCCGCTTTCGCCTTTGCGCGGGAGGGACGCGGCGTCGTTGGTTTCGCCAAGGCTCTTATCCTCTTGCGTGGGTAGGATGGAAGGAAGGCCGATATAGCGATACAGATGTGCTTAATGCAACGGCGACCCCTGCCGAATCCGGCCGAAACGAGGAAAATCGGCACGCGAAAATGAGCGCGGTCGGAAGGCCCGCAGCAAAATTGCCGGAAGCGCCGCGGCCGCGCAAAATCCTTACGTCACCCGCGGGTCAATTGAGCGGGACGATCACTTCGTCATGATGGATCACGCCAAGTTGCCGCCGGATTAATTCGTCCGCCAGATCGGGATCGACGCGGCGCGGGTCCAGCCCCTCCACCCGGTTGCGCAGTTCCGCGCGGGCAGCCTGAGCCTTGTGCAACTCGCCCTTCGCCTGCCGCAACTGGCGCGAATAATCGCCCCAAGCGAGCACTCCGTTCGATCCCAGCACGACATAGCCCGCGAAGGTCAGCAGAAGGAGTAGCGCAATCGCCGGACCAAGGGCCGATGTCAATAACAGACGAAGCTTTGCGATATGCGCCATTAGCTATTCGAATCACAGGATTAGGTCGGCCGCAAGCGAAAAATGGTTAACTTGCGGCCAACCGAACCGTCAGCGGGTCAACGGAAAATCGAGCGGCCGGCGTAGACGGCCACGTCGCCCAGCTCCTCCTCGATACGGATGAGCTGGTTATATTTGGCAAGCCGGTCGGAACGGGCGAGCGAACCGGTCTTGATCTGGCCGCAGTTGGTCGCGACGGCGAGGTCGGCGATGGTCGCGTCCTCGGTCTCGCCCGAGCGATGCGACATGACCGCCGTGTAGCGTGCACGATGCGCCATATCGACGGCCGCCAGCGTTTCCGTGAGCGTGCCGATCTGGTTGACCTTGACCAGCAGGGAATTGGCCAACCCCTTGCCGATGCCCATGGCGAGACGCGCGGGGTTGGTGACGAACAGGTCGTCGCCGACCAGCTGCACCTTGCCGCCGATCTTGTCGGTCAGCGCCTTCCAGCCCTCGAAATCGTCCTCGCCCATGCCGTCCTCGATCGACTTGATCGGATAGTCGGCGCACAGCGCGGCAAGATAGTCGGCCATTTCGACCGGCGACAGGGACAGGCCTTCGCCCGAAATCTCATACTTGCCGTTCCTGAAAAACTCGGTCGCGGCGCAGTCCAGCGCCAGCACGACGTCGTCGCCCGGCTTGTAGCCCGCCTTCTCCACCGACAGCATGATGAAGTCGAGCGCATCGCGGGTCGAGGCGATGTTGGGAGCGAAGCCGCCCTCGTCGCCGACCGACGTCGCCAGCCCCTTGTCGTGCAGGCCCTTCTTGAGGGTATGGAAGATTTCGGACCCGATACGCACCGCGTCGGCGATGCTTTCGGCGCCGACCGGCATGATCATGAATTCCTGGAAGTCGATGGGGTTGTCGGCATGTTCGCCGCCATTGATGATGTTCATCATCGGCACCGGCAGGACATGCGCCTGAACGCCGCCGACATAGCGATAGAGCGGCAGGCCGCGCGCGTCGGCCGCCGCCTTCGCGGTGGCGAGCGACACGCCCAGAATGGCGTTGGCGCCCAGGCGCGACTTGTTTTCCGTGCCGTCGAGCGCGATCATCGCGGCGTCGACTTCGGCCTGATCCTCGGCGTCGAGGCCGATGATCTGCTCGGCAATCTCGTCATTGACGGCGGCGACGGCGGCCAGGACGCCCTTGCCGAGATATTTGCTCTTGTCGCCATCGCGCTTCTCGACCGCTTCATAGGCGCCGGTCGACGCGCCCGAGGGCACGGCGGCGCGGCCGAAACTGCCGTCTTCCAGCATCACGTCGACTTCGACGGTGGGGTTTCCGCGACTGTCGAGTATCTGGCGGGCGTGGATGTCGAGAATGGCGGTCATGATCGCTCCCTGAAATATGGCCTGCACGGCGGCCGGACGCCTTTTTCCGGCTCCGCTTAGCCAGCAGCCCCGGCAATGGCAATGCAGGGCTTGCATCAAGCGGAAAAATGCCGATGCTCAAAATGTAACGGCTTCGGAACTGTATGCCGTCGCGATGCATTGGAATGGTGACCGACCGCATCGATGCGATCCACGCTCTTACTGGAGGGAGAAACAGGACATGGCCGACACGCCGGAAACACCGCCCGTCAAGCGCGGCAGGAAGCCCGCCGCCGTAAAGGCGGTTAAAGCCAAGCCGGCCAAGGCTACGGCGGCGGCCCCGATCAAGACGGCTGCGGTGAAGGCCGCGCCCGCCAGCACGCCCTCGCGCAAGCCCGCCGCGAAGCCGGGCAACGGCAAATCCTCCTATGACTGGAACGCGCAGATCGCGCCGATCAAGGCCCAGGCGGAAAAGGCCGCAAAGGCAGCGGCCGACAAGCTGAACGCCGTCGACTGGAAAGCACATATCGATCCGATCAAGGAGCAGGCCGGGAAAACGGCGAAGACCGCTGCCGGCGCCGCTAAGGACAAGACCGGTTCGGCGATGCAGGGCTTGGCCAAGCTGATTGCCGATACCGCCGGCACGGTCGATTCCAAACTCGGCCCGCAATATGGCGACTATGCCCGTCAGGCGGCCGAGCAGGTTGCGGGCGCGGCGACCACGCTGGAAAGCAAGGATGTCGATCAACTGATGGACGATGCTCGCGATTTCGTGCGCAAGAGCCCGGCCGTCGCCATCGGCGCCGCTGCGGTGCTCGGCTACGTGCTGATGCGCCTTGCCAAGGGGTCGGACGACAAGGGCTGATGCGCGACGCACGCCAGTATTAGCCTATCCAGGCGCCGAATATCGGCGCCTTAACGCACGAACCCGTGGCGAGGCGGGCGGAGAGCGGTTTTGATTGAAGAGCCAGCGGACACGGCGGTCACGCCGCAGACCGAAGGGCCTGACGACCCGTCGGACGATGGTAGCGTGCGGGAAAGCTTTGCGCGCCTATATGCAGACATTCGCGCTTATGCCGGAGCGGAGGCAGAACGCCAGAAGCTGCGCGCCAGCATCGTCGCCACCGGCGTGCGCAACGCGGCAATACTGGGTTTCATCGGGCTGATGCTGATATTTGCCAGCATCGTGGCATTGCTGGTCGGGCTGGTACTTGTGTTGCAGTCCGCTCTCGGCGCGCTGGGTGCGACCCTGGCAGTGACGGGTGGCGGGCTCGCCGTCGCCATCGTGCTGCTGCTCCTTGCGAAGGCATGCGTCGGCGCGACGAAGAAGGCGTTGGAGCCATGAACCGCCGTGAAACCTACAGGGCCGCTACGATGCACGCCCAGGCGCAACGCGGCCGGATGATCGCAAGCGCACAGGCTGCGAAGGCGCGGATCGCACCCAGCCGACTGAAACAGGACGCCATCGACAAGATGACGGCGGCGGCGCTGGACGGCGTCGCCACCGCCGCCGTGCAGGTACAGCAGAAGCCGGTGGCGTTCGGTGCTGCGGCCGGCGCATTCTTGCTGTATCTGGCGCGACGCCCGCTGGCGGCACTTTTTGGCGGCTTGTACGTTCGCCTTAGGAACACCCAGACCGACACCCCGGAGATTGACGATGCCTGACATCCGCGCCCCCCTCACCCGCGCCCGCGAAGCGGCCAACGACATCGCCTTCAGCGCCGGTGAAAAAATCAAGGAAGGAACCGGAAAGGCCCGCGACGGCGCCAGCGAACTGGTACAGACGGGCCGCGAAAAGGCAGCCGAAACCTATGCCGACGCGCGTGACAGGACGCAGCGGGCCGCCACACGCGCCAACCAGATCGTGCAGGATCATCCGGTAATGGCCGTCGCCGGGGCGGTGGCCGCGGGCGCAGTCATAGCGTGGATGTTCCCCAAGAGCCGGCGGGCGATGAAGGCGTTGCCGGGCATTGCGACGGCGGCCGGAACCCGCCTGGCCGAAACGGCGATCGCGGCGCGGGCCGCCGCTGCGGAACGCGCGCAGACGATCAAGGACAGCGCCAGCGACATGATCCACGCGGCAGGGGATGCCGCGTCGCAAGCGCGGGAAACCGCCGCTGCATCGGACCTCAGCAACAAGGCGTCGAAGCTGGCCGAAGACGTGATCGCACTGGTTTCGACAAAGGTCGACGCCGTGGGCGAGGCGATCAAGGCGCGCCTGCCCAAAAGCTGAGCAGGATCGTAGCGAACCACGGCGAATGTCGTCCGGGTCTGCTTGGCGGATCGTGGAGCCAATGCTAAGGCTTCACGATCACTCCAGGGAGATAATCAAACGCCATGAGCAAGCTGCATCTGGTGATGGGCGGTCGCGTCAGCAATCCCCAGACTTTGGAATTCAAGGATCTCAACGCCATCGACGTGGTCGGGGTGTTTCCCGACTATGCCTCGGCAGAGAAAGCATGGCGTGGAGCGGCGCAGCGGACGGTCGACGATGCCGAGATGCGCTATGTCATCGTCCACCTGCACCGGCTGCTGGAACCCGACCTGCCAAAGTCGTAATGTGCGGGCCGCCTTGCTGCAGCTTGTGACTGCTGCGGCAGCGGCTCGTCAATTCACAGTTCGTGGCCGCTTCCTGAAGCGCCAGCGCAACATCGGTCGCGTACACAACAATCCGGCGACAAAACCGCCGATATGCGCGGCGATGGCGATCTGGCCAAGTTCGCCGAACCCGCCTGCCATCGCCACCCCTATCATGAGCTGGATCGCGATCCAGGCGGCGGCGAGCCACAATATGCGGACCAGATTGGCCGACAACGGCCCAATTCGCCGGACATTCTGCCGGCTGTACAGCACGGCATAGGTCGCGATGACGGCGGAAATGGCACCGCTGGCCCCGATCATCGGATTCGTCGACGCAGGATCCACCAACCATTGCGCCATACAGGCGGCGTAGGCGCCGGCCAGATACAGCACAAGCGTAGCGGCCTTGCCCAGCACATGTTCCACCTGCCGGCCACAAAAGACCAGCATGAGCAGATTGAAGCCGGCATGCAGCCAGTTGGCGTGAACCAGCGTGCAACTGAGCGGGGTCAGCCACGTCGGCACGGCGGCCATACCGTCGAGCAGGCCTCCATTGCCCACACGCGCCGGAATGAAGCCGGCGACGATCGCCGCGTCGTCGACATGCCCCGTCAGATAGACGATCAGGAAAGCCAGGAGGGTGACCGCGGACACCCCGTCGGTAAGTCGGCCGGCCGGCAGCTTCACGACGTCAGATGAACGCGATCTTGTCGACCAGGTAGAATTTATCGCCGGAGGGCACGGAAACCTCGACCTCCTCGCCGACCTGACGGCCGATCAGCGCGCGGCCGAGCGGGCTGTTGTAGGAAATCATGCCCACCTTGGCATCGGCTTCGGCCTGACCGACGATCTGATATTTCACCGGCTTTTCATCTTCGTCGAGCAGGGTCACCGTAGCACCGAACACGACCTTGTCGCCCGACAGCGTTTTGGGATCGATGATCTGGGCACGCGACAGCTTGTCCTCCAGGTCGGCGATGGTCGCTTCCACCTGGCCCTGCCGTTCCTTCGCCGCATGATATTCGGCATTTTCCGACAGGTCGCCATGCGCCCGCGCTTCCTCGATGGCGTCAACGATCAGGGGGCGCTCGGCCTTCAGCTCGCGAAGCTGCGCATTGAGCTTGTCATAGCCCATTTGCAGCATCGGCATCTTTTCGACGGTCGCCATCTATCCAAATCCTTCGTCAAAACTTCCCTTCGGCGGCTCCGACATGGAGCCGCCCCGCAGCGTCATTCCTTGTGCAGGGGATCAGGCTTGCGACGAGGGATAATAGGACTGGAGCGAGCGCACTTCAAGGGCGTGGTCCCGCAAAGCCTCGATAGCGTCAGCAGCGGCGACGCTGGCGGCGGCCGTCGTGAAGCTCGCGATCTTCGCACGCAGAGCCGAAGTGCGGATGGCCTTGCTGTCCTTGAGCGACTGCCAGCCTTCGGTGGTGTTGAAGATCAGGTCCACATCGCCGTCAGTGATCCTGTCGACGATGTGGGGCCGCCCTTCCGCCACCTTGTTGACGGGGGCGACCGCGATGCCCTGCCCTTCCAGATAGCGGGCGGTGCCACCGGTCGCGATGATCGCAAAACCCATCGTCGCCATCTTCCTGACCGCCGGCAGGATCACGGCCTTGTCACTGTCCTTGACCGACACGAAGACGGTGCCGGCGGTCGGCAGCATCGTGCCGGCGCCGATCTGCGCCTTGGCAAACGCCGTTGCAAAATCCCTGTCGATTCCCATGACTTCGCCGGTGCTCTTCATTTCCGGCGAGAGGACCGGGTCGACCCCGGGGAAGCGCGCGAAGGGGAATACCGCTTCCTTGACGGCGATATGGTCAATCGCGTTGCGGTCGATGGTCGGCAGGTCCTTCAGCTTCTCGCCCGCCATCACGCGCGACGCGATCTTGGCAATGGGCGTGCCGATGGCCTTGGCGACGAAGGGCACTGTGCGGCTGGCGCGCGGGTTGACCTCGATCAGGTAGACGGTGCCGTCCTTGACCGCGAACTGAATGTTCATGAGGCCCCGCACATGCAGCGCCCGGGCCAGCACATCCGCCTGACGCTCGATTTCCGCGATAATGTCGGCGGACAGGCTGTAGGGCGGCAGCGAACAAGCGCTGTCGCCCGAATGGACGCCGGCTTCCTCGATATGCTGGAGCACGCCGGCCACGACCACATCGTCGCCATCGCAGAGCGCATCCACGTCGACCTCGACCGCGTCGCGCAGATACTGGTCGATCAGCACCGGCGAATCGCCCGACACCTGCACGGCCGTGGCGATATATTCTTCCAGTTGCGCCTGGCCGTCGACAATCTCCATGGCGCGGCCGCCCAGAACATAGGACGGGCGCATCAGCACCGGATAGCCGATGCGGTTGGCGACCGCGATCGCCTCCTCCCGGCTGCGGGCGATGCCGTTGGCCGGCTGGCGCAGCTTCAGCTTGTCGATCAGCGCGGCGAAACGCTCGCGATCCTCGGCCAGGTCGATGGCGTCGGGCGACGTGCCGAGGATCGGCACGCCCGCATCCTCCAGCGCCTGCGCCAGCTTGAGCGGCGTCTGCCCGCCGAACTGGACGATGACGCCCGCCAGCGTGCCGTTCGACATTTCGACGCTCAATATCTCCAGCACGTCCTCAGCCGTCAGCGGCTCGAAATAGAGGCGGTCGGACGTGTCGTAGTCGGTCGAGACCGTTTCCGGGTTGCAGTTGACCATGATCGTCTCATAGCCGACGTCGGCCAGCGCGAAGCAGGCATGGACGCAGCAATAATCGAACTCGATCCCCTGCCCGATCCGGTTCGGCCCGCCGCCCAGGATGACCACCTTCCTGCGGTCGGTCGGCGCCGCTTCATTTTCCGGCTCGCCGAAGATCGGCGCCTCATAGGTCGAATACATGTACGGCGTCTTCGCCTCGAACTCAGCGGCGCAGGTGTCGATGCGCTTGAACACGGGGCGGACGCCCAGCTTGTGGCGCAGCTTCCGTACCTCGTCCTCGGTCACGCCGCCGGTCATCGCCTTGACCGTTTCGTGGATCAGGCCGCTGCCCCGCGCGATGCCCCGTTCGTTGCCGGCCAGATTGGCCGACTTCAGCGCCAGCCAGGCAAGCCGCTTGTCGGAAAAGCCCATCGCTTTCAGGTGCCGCATCCCATCGGCATCACGCGGCAGGCCGTTTGCCAGCACATCGGCCTCCGCCTCGACGATTTCCTTGATCCGCTCCAGGAACCAGGGATCGAATTTGGCGACGGCGTGGATCTCCTCGACCGAAAGCCCCTCGCGCAGCGCTTGCGCGGCGATCAGCAGCCTGTCGGGCGTGGGCGTGGCGAGCGCGGCGACGATGTCGTCGCGCGACGCGCCCACCAGATGATCGACATCATTGAAGCCGCACAGGCCGGTTTCGAGGCCGCGCAGCGCCTTCTGCATCGATTCATGGATGTTGCGGCCGATCGCCATGACTTCGCCGACCGACTTCATCGCGGTGCCCAGCAGCGGCTCGGAGCCCTTGAACTTTTCAAAGGCGAAACGCGGGATCTTCGTCACGACATAGTCGATGGTCGGTTCGAACGACGCCGGGGTCGCGCCGGTAATGTCATTCTCGATCTCGTCGAGCGTATAGCCCACGGCCAGCTTCGCCGCGACCTTGGCGATGGGGAAGCCCGTCGCCTTCGACGCCAGCGCCGAGGAGCGCGACACGCGCGGGTTCATCTCGATCACGATCAGCCGGCCATCCTTCGGATTGACCGCGAACTGGACGTTGGAACCACCTGTTTCCACGCCGATTTCGCGCAGCACCGCGATGGATGCGTTGCGCATGATCTGATATTCCTTGTCGGTCAGCGTCAGCGCCGGCGCGACGGTGATGGAATCGCCGGTATGGACGCCCATCGGATCGACATTCTCGATCGAGCAGATGATGATGCAATTGTCGTTGCGATCCCGCACGACCTCCATCTCATATTCTTTCCAGCCGAGCAGCGATTCCTCGATCAGGACTTCTGTCGTCGGCGAGGCGTCCAGCCCGCCGCGCACGATGGTCACGAACTCGTCGCGATTATAGGCGATGCCGCCGCCGGTCCCGCCCATGGTGAAGCTGGGGCGGATGATCGCGGGCAGGCCGGTGAATTCCAGCGCTTCGAGCGCCTCCTCCATCGTGTGGGCAATGCGCGAGCGGGCGGATTCCAGCCCAATCTTGTCCATGGCGTCACGGAACTTGATCCGGTCCTCCGCCTTGTCGATGGCTTCCGCGTCCGCGCCGATCATCTGGACGCCGTACTTTTCCAGCGTGCCGTCATTATAGAGCGCCAGCGCGGTATTGAGCGCCGTCTGACCGCCCATCGTCGGCAGCACCGCGTCGGGCCGCTCCTTCTCGATGATCTTCGCCACGATTTCAGGCGTGATCGGCTCGACATAGGTCGCGTCGGCAAATTCCGGGTCGGTCATGATCGTGGCCGGGTTGGAATTGACCAGGATGATGCGATAGCCCTCCTCCTTCAGCGCCTTCACCGCCTGCGTGCCCGAATAATCGAACTCGCACGCCTGGCCGATGATGATCGGACCAGCGCCGATGATGAGGATGGAAGAGATGTCGGTGCGTTTGGGCATTATGTTCTCGGCTGTCTTGAGGGGAGCTGGTGCTGATCGGCGATCCGACCGGCTAAACCACCAAGTTCGCGTTTTAAAAAGCTATTACGCTCTATGAAGTTGATGAATCGCCGTTGTCGATTCTTCGACATCGCCAGCGGAAACGTCACTGAGATTCGAGCAAGCCGCCCTTTTCCTGTTTTCACAACCTGAAAACCCAGCCATCTTAATCTTCTAAGTGCGTCCGGAGACAGGTTTGAAGGCAACCTTTGTGGACGAGTTGCAGAGCGTCGAATGGCTGCCAAATGCCGCCAATCGTCAAATCGGCGCAGCCCGAGCCGTGCTAGGTAATATTTTCGGTACGGGTTCACGGTGCCCGTTCCGGAAAGGCAATGGCTCTGCTCAATGCACGCCCCCCGTCCGAGCCTCACACCCCCAGCCGTCATATTCGACGCCGCAGAGGATTTCGATCTGGAGGCATTTCTTCGTCAGCGCGCGGATCGAGGCTTCGTCGACGGGCTGCACGCATTCGAGGAACAGGAACAGGTCGCCCTCCTCATCTTCTTCCCGGTCCAGTTCGACCATGCCGAACTGGCTGGCGATGGTCAGGACGCGTTCGAGATCCTGTTCGCTGCCCCGGAAGCTGACGTCCACCGGCCGCGCGATGCACGCTACATCGCCATTGGCGGCGAGATTGGCGAGGACTTCACGATCCGCCTCCCACTCGGCGGCGAGGCGCGCTTCATCGACAGAGGGGAGGTTCTGACTCACGCCGCGACAGGCCCTTTGAGACTCTCCACGAACCGCTGGAACAGGTAGAAGCTGTCCTGCGGCCCCGGCGAGGCTTCGGGGTGGTACTGCACCGAAAAGGCGTTCCTGTCCGTCAGTTCGATGCCGCAATTGCTGCCGTCGAACAGCGACACATGGGTGGCGCGCACATTGTCGGGCAGCGTGTCGGCGTCGACCGCGAAGCCATGGTTCATGCTGGTGATTTCGACCAGCCCGTCCGACAGGCGCTTGACCGGATGGTTCGCGCCTCTGTGCCCCTGATGCATCTTGATCGTCCTGGCGCCGACCGCGAGGCCCAGCAACTGATGGCCCAGGCAAATGCCGAAGATCGGCACATTCTCGGTCAGCAGCGCGGCGATGACGGGCACGGCATAGGCTCCCGTCGCGGCCGGATCGCCGGGGCCGTTGGAGAGGAACACGCCGTCCGGCTTCAGCTCCATCACCTGTTCGAACGTCGCGGTCGCGGGCAGCACGGTGACGCGCGCGCCGGCCTTCACCAGATTGCGGAAGATATTGTTCTTTGCGCCATAGTCGATGGCGACGACATGGGGGCGCGGCGCCGGGGTCGGCACGTCAGCCTCGTCGAACAACAGCGGCTCGCCATCCTCGCCGATCGCGGGATAGCCGGCCGCGACCGTTTCGATGCGGTCGGTGGCGTCGATGTCATAGCCGCCCTTCAGGCTCCACCCGCCATCCTTCCACAGCCGCGTTTCCCTGCCCGTCACCTCGATGGCGAGGTCCATGCCCTCCAGCCCCGGCCAGGCGGCGGCCTTGGCCGCCAGCGCGGCCAGATCGAAATGCCCGTCGGGTTCATGGGCGATCACGACATTGGGCGCGCCCTTTTCGCGGATCATCCGGGTCAGCGCGCGCGTGTCCACGCCCGCCAGGCCGATGCGCCCGCGCGCGCGCATCCATTGATCGAAAGGTTCGACATTGCGGAAATTACTGGGCGCGGTCACGTCCTGCCGGACGACGCAGCCCAGCGCATAGGGGTGCGCGGCCTCCACATCGTCCAGGTTGGTGCCGACATTGCCGATATGGGGAAAGGTGAAATTGATGATCTGCCCGGCGTAGCTGGGATCGGTCATGATCTCCTGATAGCCGGTGATCGACGTGTTGAAGCAGAGTTCGCCCACCGCGTCGCCCACCGCGCCGAAGCCCCGGCCGAACACCGCGCTGCCGTCGGCGAAAACCAGTACCGCGGTGGCGCCTTTGGGCACGGTAAGGGTCTTGGCGTCAGCCATGGGCAGCGGTCCTTCTTATGCTTTTGCGGGAACCCGTCTGGAGCGGGTTAAACGGCCGGTCACCTATGCCCGGCGCGCCGCAAGGTCAACGGCTGTTAAAAATCTCTTTTGGCGTTATATCTGCTTCTTTCCCGAGAGACAGGATTCATTCGCCATGATTCGCGATACCATCAAGAGCGCCCAGGTCGCCGCCATGAAGGCCGGAGACAAGGAAAGGCTGGCCGCGGTACGCCTGATCCTGGCGAAGCTGAAGGACCGCGACATCGAGCTGCGCACGGCGTCCACCGTGCCCGACGACGACGCCGTGGTGGTCGAGGTGCTCCAGAAGATGGTGAAGCAGCGCCGCGAATCGATCGACATGTTCAGGAACGGCGGCCGCGACGAGCTGGCGGCGAAGGAACAGGCCGAAATGGACGTGATAGAAGGCTTCCTGCCCGCGCAGATGAGCGAGGACGAGACGAAGGCCGCGATCGAGGGCATCAAGGCCGAGATCGGCGCGACGAGCGTCAAGGATATGGGCAAGGTCATGGCGGTGCTGAAGGAACGGCATGGCAGCGTCATCGACATGAGCAAGGCCAGCGGGCTGGTGAAAGCGGCGCTCAACTGACCTACTTGCACCAGTCCCCTCCTGCTTGCGGGAGGGGTCAGGGGAGGGCATGTTCTGAGCCGATGGATCAAGGCTACGCCCGCCCCACCGCAAATGCACGCGCGTTGCGTAGCAACGCCGCGGGGGCGGAACATTCCCTGTGGCGAGCCATCGGCGCCCGCAAGATTTCCGGTCGTCGCTTCAACCGTCAGCTACCGATCGACCCCTTCATCTGCGATTTGGCGGCCCGATCCATCGGATCGGTGATCGAAGTCCACGGGCTCCAACATGATATGGGCGTCGATGCGGACCCAACGCGCTATATCGAGACACAAGGCTTTCGCGTGATCCGGTTTTGGAACAATGACGTCCTGAACAATATCGACGGTGTGGTTGGAGAAATCGAACGGGTGATTGCTGATATGCCCTCCACCAACCCCTCCCGCATGCGGGAGGGAAGCCACTGGCGCGAGACGTCATGACCCTCACCCCGCAATGGCTGGACGAATTGCGTGCGCGGACCACGCTTTCCACCCTCATCGGAAAGAGCGTGAAGGTGCAGAAGGCCGGGCGCGAGTACAAGGCGTGCTGCCCGTTCCACAACGAAAAGACGCCCAGCTTCACGATCAACGACGAAAAGGGTTTCTATCATTGCTTCGGCTGCGGCGCGCATGGCGATGCGATCCGCTGGATGACCGACCAACGCGGCCTGCCCTTCATGGAGGCGGTGAAGGAACTGGCGGCAAGCGCGGGCATGGAGGTGCCGGCCGCCGATCCGCGCGCCGCCAAGCGCGCGGAACAGGCCCGGGGCCTGCATGACGTCATGGCGGCGGCGCAGGATTTCTTCGTCGCGCAGATGGCCGGAATCGAAGGCGCCGAGGCGCGCGCCTATCTGCAAAAGCGGGGGATCGGCGCGGCGACGGCGCTGGCGTTCGGCTTCGGCTATTCACCCGATGGACGAGGACGCCTGAAAAGCGCCCTGAAGGATTATGGCGAACCGATGCTGGTCGAGGCCGGGCTGCTGATCGACCCGGACGGGGCCGAGCCGGATGACGGGAAAACCAGGAAGCGCGAAACCTACGACCGCTTTCGTGGCCGGCTGATGCTGCCGATCCGCGACATTCGCGGACGCACGATCGCCTTTGGCGGGCGCATATTGGGCGCGGGGGAGCCCAAATATCTCAATTCGCCGGACACCCCCCTGTTCGACAAGGGGCGCACGCTCTACAATATCGACCGCGCCTCCCCCGCCAGCCGCCAGACGGGCCGCGTCATCGTGGTCGAAGGCTATATGGACGTGATCGCGCTGGCCCAGGCGGGCTTCGGCGAAGCGGTCGCGCCGCTCGGCACCGCGCTGACCGAACATCAGATCGAGCGCCTGTGGAAGATGGTGGACGTTCCTATCCTCTGTTTCGATGGCGACGCCGCCGGGCAGAAGGCGGCGATCCGCGCCGCCACACGGGCCCTGCCCCTGCTCCATCCCGGCCGGAGCCTGAACTTCGCCGTCCTTCCCGCAGGACAGGACCCCGACGACCTGATCCGCGCCAGCGGCGCCGCCGCAATGGAAGCGGTGCTGGACGCGGCACAGCCTCTGATCGAACGGCTTTGGCATCATGAACTGACCGTCGCGCCGCTCGACACGCCCGAACAGAAGGCCGCGCTCAAGCAAAGACTGCGCGCCGTCACCGACGCGATCCAGCATCCCGATGTCCGGATGCATTATGCCCATGAGTTTCGCGAGCGATATGACGCGCTGTTCTTCGCCCGGCGAGAATCGCCTTCCCCGCCCGGGCAGCGGCGGGGCGGGCCGGACGGCGGCCGCTGGCAGCGCGACCGGCGCGGCAACTGGAAGCCGCCCCTGCCGCCGGCGGGAACGGAGGTCCGGGCGATCGGCGTGACCGGTTTGGAACAGCGCCTGTTGCGCGCGATCCTGGCCAGCCTGATCCGCCATCCCGAACAGATTCGTCCCCATCGCGAGATGCTGGCGGCGCTGCGGATCGCCGACCCGACGCTCGCTCGAATCACGAACGCGATGGTTCGTGCGTCATTCAGCAAAGAAACTGTTGAAACGGACACCCTCCTTACCATATTGGAGCAAGGTGAAGTGTATAATATGGCCAAGGGGATGCTCCGGGCCGACACGTTCACACTCACCCCCAAAAGGATGACCGCCGACCCCGATCGCGTTGCGCGCGATCTGGAGGAGGCCATTCGGGTGATGGTGCAGGGACCGGAGTTGGAAATTGCGCTGGCGGAGGCGACGAGGCGGTTCGAGATCGAGTTCAGCGAGGCCAATTTCGCCGAACAGCAGCGCATCCGCGCGTTGAAGGCTGACCACGACCACCGGCTCGCGGAACTCACCCAGCCGCAGGACGGTATTTGATTTGTAATCGCCCCGCGTGCGGCGACGAAGTTAAGGCGAATAGATGGCGACCAAGGCGAACAGCAAGAATAATGGTGCGGGTGAAGGCGAGGATGGTGGAGACGCCCCCCTGCTCGACCTCAACGAGGCATCGGTCAAGAAGCTGATCGCGCGCGCCAAGAAGCGCGGCTACATCACCTATGACGAGCTGAACGACGCACTGCCGCAGGACCAGATGTCTTCCGAGCAGATCGAGGACATCATGTCTGCGCTCAACGAGATGGGCGTCAACATCGTCGAGAATGAAGAGGCGTCGGAAGATGCCGACGAGCAGCGCGAACGCGAAGAGGCCGACGACGCCGAGGACGATTCCGCCGAAGACGACGGCGGGCCCAAGCTGGTTACCGAAAAGAAGAAAGAAACCGTCGACCGCACCGACGATCCGGTGCGCATGTATCTGCGCGAGATGGGCGCTGTCGAACTGCTGAGCCGCGAGGGCGAGATCGCCATCGCCAAACGGATCGAGGCCGGGCGCGACACGATGATCCTGGGCCTGTGCGAGAGCCCCACGACGTTCAACGCGATCATCGAATGGTCGACCGCGCTCAACAATGGCGAGATGCAGCTGCGCGAGATCCTCGATCTGGACGCCATGCTGTCGAAGGACCCGGCGCCCGAAAGCCTGGAGGAAGGCGCCGAGGACGACGACGGAGAGATCAGCGAAAAGACTGCCGGGCCAAGCTTCAAGGAAGAGGAAGAACCCGAGGAGGAATCCGCGGACGCCGACGAGGACGAAGACGGCCTGACCGAACGCCGCGCGCGGCGCACGGAGGAAGAGGACGAGGAAGACAACACCCTGTCGCTCGCCCAGATGGAAGAAACGCTCAAGCCGATGGCGCTGGAGAAGTTCGCGACCATCACCGACATCTTCCGCACATTTTCCAGGGCGCAGGAATCGCGAATGCTGGCCATGGCCAACGGCGAGACACTGCGACAAAAGGATGAGGACGACTATCAGGCGCTGCGCGAAAGCCTGACCGCCGAGGTCGAAAGCGTCCAGTTCCACCAGCAGAAGATCGAATATCTGGTCGATCAGCTCTATGCCTATAACCGGCGCCTGACCGCGCTGGGCGGACAGATGCTGCGCCTGGCGGAGCGGCACAAGGTCAGCCGCAAGGATTTCCTGGACCGGTATGTCGGTGCGGAACTGGACGACGGCTGGCTGGACAAGGTGCAGGGCCTGGACAAGAAATGGGCCGCCTTCGCCGCCGCCGAGGCCCGGTCCGTCGATCGCATCCGCAACGAGGTGAGCGAGATAGCGCAGGCCACCGGCATGTCGCTGAGCGAGTTCCGCCGCATCGTCAACATGGTGCAGAAGGGCGAGCGCGAAGCGCGTATCGCCAAGAAGGAAATGGTCGAGGCCAACCTGCGCCTCGTCATCTCCATCGCTAAAAAATATACGAACCGTGGCCTTCAATTCCTTGATCTTATTCAGGAAGGTAATATCGGCCTGATGAAGGCGGTCGATAAATTCGAATATCGCCGCGGCTACAAGTTCAGCACCTACGCGACGTGGTGGATCAGGCAGGCGATCACACGGTCGATCGCGGATCAGGCGCGGACCATTCGTATCCCCGTCCACATGATCGAGACGATCAACAAGCTGGTGCGCACGAGCCGCCAGTTCCTGCACGAGCAGGGCCGCGAACCGACTCCCGAGGAAATGGCCGAACGCCTGTCGATGCCGCTGGAGAAGGTCCGCAAGGTGATGAAGATCGCCAAGGAGCCGATCTCCCTCGAAACGCCGATCGGCGACGAGGAAGACAGCCATCTGGGCGACTTCATCGAGGACAAGAACGCCATCATACCGGTGGACGCAGCGATTCAGGCAAACCTCAAGGAAACGGTTACCCGCGTCCTTGCCAGCCTGACCCCACGCGAGGAGCGCGTGCTGCGCATGCGCTTCGGCATCGGCATGAACACCGACCATACGCTGGAGGAAGTGGGCCAGCAGTTCAGCGTGACCCGCGAACGCATCCGCCAGATCGAGGCGAAGGCGTTGCGCAAGCTGAAGCACCCCAGCCGCAGCCGCAAGATGCGCAGTTTCCTCGACCAGTAGGATCGTCCGCCGAAACGGCCCCGGCGTCACGTCGCCGGGGTCGGTTCGGTGCCCTTTAGTGCCACTTTGCCTTGCGGCTAACCGCCCCCGGCTCAGGCCGCCCAGTCGGCACGGTTTCGGTCGCCCCGCGCTTGGGCTCTGGCCCCTGTGTCAAAGGCCGATCTTTTTTCGACGGCGTAAACCGCTCCTTTACCGCACCTGATTATCGTCGCTTCCAGGTCCTGCTGACGCGCGCAGGCATCACAGGGATTTGAGCATGAGCGAAGCGGCCCCCCGCTATCAATTCGGCGATATCGCGCGGATATTGGAGGCATTGGTTGCGGCCGACGGTTCGGCGGCCCACGCCTACGCCAATCGCGCCCGCACGGCGTTGACCCGCGACTCACTGTTGTCGCTGCCAGATCTGGCCGACGCGGCCAATTATCTTTGCCTGCTGCATGGCCGCCACCCCGGTGTCATCGATCACGCCGCGACCCGGTCGGCTGACAATGCCGCGCGCGAATGGCTGATCGAGGCGGCGGACGCCTTTGCCAGCGAGCGGGCCTATCTGACCCAGGTCACGGTCGCCGCAGGCCCCGCACCGAGCACGGCGGGCCAGGCCGATTGCGAGACCATCGTGAACCAGCAGCGGCACGCGCTCGACATGCTGGCCCAATCCGACCGGCGCGGCTGCGCCATGGGCGCCGCTATGGCGCTGGTGCTCGACTGGCGTGCGATACGCCATGTGCTCGACATGGCCGCGATCCGTACCGGGATCGAACCCCATGCATGTACCCTTCCCGATCGCGCCTCGACACTGGACGTCGCGCGGGCAATCGGCGGCGACGACCATGTCGACCGAGCAATCCAGTTCGGCGCGCGGCAATTGCTGAACCAGCATCGCGGCCTGTGGGACCTGCTCGCCGCCCGCGCCGACGTTCGCGCCAAATCGGAATAAGAACAGCCATATATTTCTAAAACCGAAGTAAATTCGCATTGCCGGAATAGCCCGTCGGCGATAGCCTTGTCCCATGTCGAAGCAATGCGAGGCGTGACCGGACGATGAGTGGCCCTTCGGACCTGGAACAGCTTTATCTAGAACTGATCAACGAGACGCGTCTCAATCCGCAAATGGCGGCGGAGCGTTATATTAGTTCCTACGACCCATTGCGGTCATCGGACATAAATATTGATCGGGCGCTGTCCTATTTCGGCGTTTCGGGCAGCGCGCTGAAGGCCGCGTTCGACGCGCTGACCGCCGTTCAGCCCGTCGCCTGGAGCGATGCGCTGGGTCAGGCGGCGCACAGCCACAACGCGGTCATGATCGCCAACGACATACAGACCCATCAGGCGCCCGGCGAACTGGACGTGGGCGGCCGCATCGAAGCGGCCGGCTATACCGGATGGCGCGGCTATGGCGAGAATGTCTACGCCTACAGCTACGACCCGCTCTACGGCCATGCCGGTTTCATGGTGGACTGGGGGGGCGACGCGCCGGACGGCATGCAATCGCCGCCGGGGCATCGCAACAACATCATGAATGCGAGCTGGACCGAGGTCGGCGTCGGCGTGACACCAGAAACGGACGGCAGCACGCGCGTCGGCCCACAGGTCACGACACAGGATTTCGCCACGCGCGGCCATCAGTTCCTGCTTGGCGTCGTGTATGCCGATCTGGACGGCAATGATTTCTATTCGCCGGGCGAAGGAAGCGCCGGTACCTCCGTCCTTGCTGGCGCGGCCAGCGCACTGACGACGGCCAGCGGCGGCTATGCGCTGGACATCACGGGTCTGTCAGACTGGACCTTCCGGTTCAATCCCGACGGCGCTTCGGCCGGTGCCGTGACCGTAACGCTCCAGCCGACCAGCCAGAATGTCAAGATCGACATCGTCGACGGCGACATGCTGTTCGTATCGCAATCCGCGACCGTGACGGGCGTCGCCCACATCGTCGGCCTGGGCACGAGCGGACTGACGCTGACGGGGGGCGCGGGCAACCAAAGCTTTTCGGGCACGCCGGGGGATGACCGGTTCGACGGCCTGAGCGGACTGGACACGGTCGAATATGACTTCGCCTCCGCGCTCGCGACCGTCACCTTTTCGGCCGGGCAGGCCATCGTTACGGGACCGGACGGGACCGACCGGCTGACCAATATCGAACAGATACGCTTTTCCGACCGGCTGGTCACGCTTCACCTTTCCGACCCGACACCGCTCATCGACGACGCCTATTATTACGCGCGCTATCCCGGCGTCGCGGCCAGCGGCATAAGCGCCGACGATCATTTTAATATCTACGGCTGGAAGGAAGGGCGCGATCCCAACGCCCTGTTCGATACCAGTGCCTATCTGGCCTATTACAGGGACATCGCGACGGCCGGCATCAATCCGTTGACCCATTATGCCAGTTTCGGCTGGAAGGAAGGGCGCGATCCGGGCGCGGGATTCGATACGAAACTTTACCTGATCCAGAATCCCGACGTCGCTGCGGCGGGCATCAACCCGTTGACCCATTATCTGCTCTATGGCGCAATGGAAGGCCGCGCCGTGCACGACGCTATCGGGACGCTGAACAGCGTCGGCTTCGACGCGGAATATTATCTGTTCCGAAACGCGGACGTCGCCGCGGCCGGGGTCAATGCCTTCACCCATTATATGACCTATGGCTGGAAGGAAGGACGCGATCCCAACAGCCTGTTCGATACGAGCTACTATCTCGACCATAATCGCGACGTGGCGGCCGCCGGGATCAACCCGCTCCAGCATTTCCACGATTATGGCTGGAAGGAAGGACGCGACGTGTCGGCGGCTTTCGATACCAGCGGCTATCTGGCGCTGCATCCCGACGTCACCAGCGATCCGGTGGTCCAATATCTGAACGGCGGTATCTATCAGGGCTATGCGGTGGACACCAATGTGATCGCCTGAGCGGTTCCCCCGGTTGCGCCGCAACCGCTTATTGCCTAACCGTCCGGCATTGCAGCAACGGATGGAATGCATATGCGCTTCGAAGGCACCCGGGATTACGTCGCCACCGATGACCTGAAGGTCGCTGTCAACGCCGCCGTCCTGCTGCGCCGCCCCCTGCTGGTGAAGGGAGAGCCAGGCACCGGCAAGACCGTTCTGGCGCAGGAAATCGCCAAGGCGCTGGATGCGCCGCTGATCGAATGGAACGTCAAGTCCACGACCAAGGCGCATCAGGGCCTTTACGAATATGACGCCGTGGCCCGCCTGCGCGACGGGCAACTGGGCGACCCGCGCGTGCACGATATTTCAAACTATATCCGCAAGGGCAAGCTGTGGGAGGCGTTCACCAGCCCGAAGCTGCCCGTGCTGCTGATCGACGAGATCGACAAGGCTGACATAGAATTTCCCAACGACCTGCTCCAGGAACTCGACCGCATGGCCTTCCATGTCTACGAGACTGGAGAAACGGTCGCAGCGGCGGACCGGCCGGTCGTGGTCATCACCTCCAACAACGAGAAGGAACTGCCCGACGCCTTCCTGCGCCGCTGTTTCTTCCACTATATCAAGTTTCCCGACCGCGAGACGATGGAGCGGATCGTCGAGGTGCATTTCCCCGGCATCCAGAAGATACTGGTGTCGCGCGCGATGGAGATTTTCTACGACATACGCGAGGTGCCGGGGCTGAAGAAAAAGCCTTCGACCAGCGAATTGCTCGACTGGCTGAAGCTGCTGCTGAACGAAGACATGCCGCTCGACATTCTCCAGAACAGCGATCCGACCAAGGCGATCCCTCCGCTGCACGGCGCACTGCTCAAGAATGAGCAGGATATCATGATGTTCGAACGCCTGGCCTTCATGGCGCGGCGGCAAGGGCGGTAAAGTTCCCGGACAAGGGATTGCGCAAGGAGTTTCCCCGATGACCCATGAAGCCGGATGCCTGTGCGGCGCGGTGCGCATCTCGATCGACGCGGAGCCCATGGCCGCGCGGCAATGCTGGTGTCGCCTTTGCCAATATCTGGGCGGAGGATCGGGGACGGTCAATGTCTGCTTCGCGACCGACAAGGTCGCGACGACGGGCGAGGTGCGCTGGCACGACAGCGTCGCCGACAGCGGCAACGCAATGAAGCGCGGCTTTTGCCCCGCCTGCGGCACTCCACTGTTCAGCCTCGCCGAATCGCGCCCGCACCTGACCTTCATCCGGGCGGGTGCACTGGACGATCCGTCGCTGATCGGCCCGCAGGCGGTCATCTGGACCCGGGCCGCGCCATCATGGGCCTGTCATGACCCCGACCTGCCGCACTATCCGGCGCAAATTCCGCCTGTCGCCTGAAAAGGCGCTTGCGCGGCCCCGCATTCCATGTAGCGTTTCTCCGATAGTTCAAGGCCGCGCCAAGACGGTCTGGATGTGGAGAGAGGCATGCCCAAGCCAAAGCGCCTGTTGTTCCTGTGGTCGGCCGTTCTTGGTCTTGCCATGCTGCCGTCGATGGCCAGCGCCGATGACGAAGCCGGTGCATGGATGCCGACCGAAACCGCGATCCGTGCCCCGGCGGCTGGCGTAGCTTTGCCACAGACGGTTGCCGGCCTGTCGCTCAGCCGCAGCGGCGAAGCATCGAACGGCGGTCGCGCAATCGACAATTATGCACAATATCTGTCCGATGACGGCGCCATTCAGGCGACGCTGTACGTCTATATGCCAACCTATGCCGATGCATCGCTCGCGGCCTATATGACCGACAAGGCGGTCATGGAGAGGTTCGGCGCGAAGACCCGGCGCACGGCCTATGCCAGCGTCGCGGCCGGCGGACGGGCCGGCGCGGCGATCCGTGCCGTCTATGACGATGCCGCGGATGGTGCGCTGACGACTGCGGCGGGCTTTGTTCATGCGGGCCGCTGGATCGTGAAGATCCGCGTGACCGGCCCGACGGAGCGCCGCACGGATGTGGTCGCGGGGCTGGACGGGATGCTGAACGGTCTCGCTTTCGACGATCCGGCTTCGCTGCAACCTGTCACGACGACCAGTTTCGGGGCATGCCCGGCCGCCGCGTCCGGCGACGCGCGGTTGACCCGATCGGGCGAGGACGATCGTGCGGTAGATGCCGACATCCGCATCCCGCGCGACGGCCAGGACACGCTGTGCGTCCGCGGCACGGTGACAACGGCCGAGGGGCGCTATGACATGCTTCAGCGGGCCGGGCAGCCCGATGGTCCGATCATCGTGCCGGTGGACGACAGCGGCACCCTGTTGGCATTCGACCGGTCGGCGAATCGGTCGGGCTATCGGCTGTCGATCCATATGGTCGGCCGGACCGATCTGTACGGCGTATATGATCAGGTGCCCAGCCCGCGCCAGATCGCTGCGATCCTGGACGGAAAGGACCCACAGACGGCACGGGCGCAGGCCAGCGCAGCCTACACCGCCGAAGGGGCCATGACGATCAGCCGACTGGCGGCGACAGCGCACTGAGCCTGCCGGCGACCGGCGACTAGCATGGCTGAGGTCGATACCGGTGCAACCCGTTTCGGGCGTATCCGCGCTCGGCTGGAACGACTGGACATCGCACCAGGCCCCAGGGCCTGGGTTTTCGAGTTCCTGCTGTTCGGTTTCAAGCAGGGCTGGGCCTGCCTGTTCGGCGGACTGATGCTGGCCCTACTGCTGGGCACCCATTTCCTTTACCCGACCCACGCGCCGATCCATCGTTACGACTTCCTGACGCTGGCCGCCCTGGGCATACAGATCGCAATGCTCGCCTTGCGTCTCGAAACCCTGCGGGAAGCCGTCGTCATCCTCGCCTTCCACATCGTCGGCACGATCATGGAATTGTTCAAGACACAGGCCGGTTCGTGGATCTATCCGGGACCGAGCATGCTCCATATCGGCGCCGTCCCGCTATTTTCCGGTTTCATGTATGCGGCGGTCGGCAGCTATATCGCGCGCGTGTGGCGGATCTTCGATTTCCGTTTCAGCCATTATCCGCCGATCGCGGCGACCGCGCTGCTGGCAGCGGCCATCTATATCAACTTCTTTGCCCATCACTGGTTGCCCGACATGCGCCACGTGCTGTTCCTGGCAGCGATCCTGCTGTTCGGTCGATGCTCCGTCCACTTCACGCCATGGCGCACTTCGCGTCGCATGCCATTGCTCGTCGGCTTCTTCCTGGTGGCATCGTTCATCTGGATGGCGGAAAATATCGGCACCTTCGCTCGTGCCTGGACCTACCCCGACCAGCGTGAGGGCTGGCACATGGTCTCCGTCTCCAAGCTGGGCAGCTGGTATCTGCTGATGATCATCAGCTTCGTGCTCGTTTCCCTGATCCATGGCATCCGCCGGACGGATCAGATCAGGTAGCCGACCTCATAGACGCCCCAGCGTCGCCCGCCGAAAACAAGCGGCATGAATACGCTGCGCAAGGCGCGATAGCGCCCCTCCCCCAGGTCCTGCCGATAGGTGAACAGGAAGAAGTCCCCCTCCTCGTCCAGCGCGCGACGGGTCTGGCTGTCCATGAATATCTGCCGGTTGCGGGCATGTTCCATGTTCCATTCACGCTCGCCCGACCTCTGCGTTCGGCTGCGCGCGCTGATATGCGTGGGCAGATAGCCGTTCATGTCCACGAGGCAGCAGCCGACGATGGCAGCGTCCTCCATGGTTCTTCGGTCGAGCAGCGGACGTAGGCGAGCATCGGCGAAAGCGGTAAAGCCATTCTCATATTGTATGGGATCGGACCCCGCGATCGGCCGATATGCAGTATCGAACAGCGCCTCAAGGGCGAGCGTCCCGTCTGCCAGCGCGCCTTCGACCAGCCGCGCAACCTCGTCCGCGCCCTCTTCCGCCAGCGCGATATAGCGACTGTTACGCGTGTGGCCACCGCCATGGGCCGCGCGGTTCAGCATGTCGTTGGCCATGCCCTCAAGCCCGTCCAGCTGACCCCGGGCAGACTCCACGCGAACCGCGCTCTCGGCCGCGCGTTGGCTGAAACGCGTCAGATTTTCGCGCAACGCGCCGACATCGCCTTCGGCCTGCTGGATACAGGTGACGATAGTGTCGGAACGGTCGCCGAACTGAGTCATCATGCCGGCCATGTCGGTCAGCGCACGACGCAGGGCATCGATCCGCGTGCCGACATCCCGTCCGCGCAGGATATTGGCTTCCATCCCGCCGATCAGCCGGCGCGCATCCTGGTCCAGACGGCCCAGATCATCGCCCACGGAGGTGGCGGATTCGCCAGCCTGTTCGGCCAGACGGCGGATTTCATCCGCGACCACGGCAAAGCCCTGGGTCGCGGCGCCGCCCCGCGCGGCTTCGATCGCGGCGTTGATGCCCAGAAGGCGCGTCTGGCGCGCGATCGCCGCCAGCTGGCCAGACACATCGCCCACGGCTTCGATCATCGAAAGGAAATGGCGCAATTCGCCTTCAAGGCCAATCACATGCTCGACCAATCCGGCTACCTGTTCCAGCGACACCCCTATGGTCTTGTGTCCGTCGGCAATGACTTCGCCGGCGCGACCGGCGGTGACGCTGAGTTCGCGCGCCGCCGTCATGCTTTCCGCTTGCCTGTCGACCAGCCTTGCCATGTTCGATTGCAGTTGCGAAAGGCTGTGAGAATCCTGCTGGATCCGCCTGTTCAGGCGAGCAAGATATCCGGCCGTTTCGCTGCATTGCAAGGCAATGTCGCCGGACCGTTCACCCAGATCAGCCATCAAATCTTGATTTTCCAAGCGCATCGCCCCGATTTTCCCCCGACGGGATAGTGCGGAATTAACCATGCAACGCAACAATTAAGATTTTGCGAGCAGTAGTGCCGTCGGCCTTGCGTCGACGCCCGCGCTGCCCGAGAAAGAGCAAATCATGCTGCTCAACTTTCTCGACGCCCTGCGTGCCGCCGGCATTCCCGCCAGCATCAAGGAACATCTGCTGCTGTTGGAGGCGCTGGACCGCGACGCCATCGATCGACGGCCGGAGGATTTCTACTATCTCGCCCGTGCAACCTACGTGAAGGACGAAGCGCTGCTGGACCGGTTCGATCAGGTCTTTGCCAAGGTCTTCAAGGGCGTTCTCGACAGCGAGGGCGTGGAAGCGGAAATTCCGGAAGAATGGCTGCGCCTGGTCGCCGAAAAATTCCTGAGCGCCGAGGAAATGGAGAAGATCAAGTCACTCGGCGACTGGGACGAAATCATGGAGACGCTGAAGAAGCGGCTGGAGGAACAGCAGGGCCGGCATCAGGGCGGCAACAAATGGATCGGCACGGGCGGCACTTCGCCTTTCGGCCATGGCGGCTACAATCCCGAAGGGGTGCGGATCGGCGGGGAAAGCCGCCACAAGCGCGCGATCAAGGTATGGGAAAAGCGCGAATTCGCCAATCTGGACAATGCCAGGGAACTGGGCACCCGCAATATCAAGGTTGCGCTGCGTCGCCTGCGCCGCTTCGCGCGGGAGGGTGCGGCCGACGAACTGGACCTGGACGAGACGATTCGCGGCACGGCACGTCAGGGCTGGCTGGACATCAGGATGCGACCCGAACGGCACAACGCGGTCAAGCTGCTGCTGTTCCTGGACGTAGGCGGATCCATGGACCCGTTCATCCAGCTATGCGAGGAACTGTTTTCCGCAGCCACGACCGAATTCAAGAATATGGAGTTCTTCTATTTCCACAACTGCCTGTACGAAGGCGTATGGAAGGACAATCGCCGCCGATTTTCGGAACGCATGCCCACTTGGGACATACTCCATAAATATGGCCACGATTACAAGGTGATCTTCGTCGGTGACGCATCGATGAGTCCCTATGAGATCAGTCACCCGGGCGGATCGGTCGAACATATGAACGAGGAAGCGGGCGCCGTCTGGCTTGAGCGCATGACCCATACCTATCCCGCGACGGTGTGGCTAAACCCTTCGCCGGAGGCGCATTGGGGATACAGCCAGTCGACCGGCATCATCCGCCAGTTGATCAACGACCGCATGTATCCGCTGACGATCGAGGGGCTGGACGACGCCATGCGCGAACTGACGCGCAAGCGTTAGTCGATTGATTTTGACATTCGAGCGAGACTTGGCCTCGAACCATATTGAATGTCAGAATCGGGCTGCCAGCGGCGGACCGTCAGGCCCGGAACAACACCCCGCCCGTCATCGGCGCCGGAACGCCGGTCGTGCCGGGGAAGCTGATCGGCAATCCGTTCAGGTGCCGCACGGCCATATAGGCGAAACCCTGCGCCTCGATGGCGTCGCCGTTCCAGCCCAGTCCGTCGACGGGCTCGACCGCCAAACCCGTCCGCTCCGCGATCATCGCCATCAGCGCAGCGTTATGCCGTCCGCCACCTGCGACATGGATGTGCGTCGGTCGTTCCGGCAGATGGTCGATGGCGCGCGCGACGGCGGCGGCGGTAAAAGCGGTTAGCGTCGCGGCGCCATCCTCCAGCGACATGCCCTGTGTCGCCGCAATCGAGAAAGCCTCGCGGTCGATGCTCTTGGGCGGAGGGGCGGCAAACCAGGGATCAGCCATCATCGTTGCCAGCCGCCCTTCGTCCGGGCGCCCCCGCGCCGCCGTCGCCCCCCCTTCGTCAAAGGCCAGTCCGCCATGCGTCCACATCCAGTTGTCGATGAGCCCGCTCGCCATGCCGGTGTCGAAGGCTATCAGCGTACCGTCCGATCCGATGAAGGTGATATTGGCGACGCCGCCCAGGTTCAGTACCGCTGCGGGCTTGGGCAGGTCCACGGCCAGCGCGCGGTGATAGACCGGCAGAAGCGGCGCGCCCTGCCCGCCCGCAATGACGTCGGCGCCGCGCAGGTCGCCCACGACCGGGATGCCGAACGCGCCAGCGAGTGCAGCCGCGTCGCCGATCTGCCAGGTCCAGCCGCGTTCGGGCCGGTGGGCGACCGTGTGGCCGTGAAAACCGATTACGCCGACGTCACCAGCGATATGCCCGCTGCGGCCGAGCAGGTCGGCAACCGCGTCGACATGGCGTTCGGTCAATTCGGTTTCGACGGCGCCGATCAGCGGTTCGAAGCCGGGCGCTGCCATTGCCATCGCACGCGCGCAGGCTTCGGCGAGCCGCGTGCGAAACCCATCGTCATAAGACAAGGCATGAAAGGCAACCGCTTCGACCCGTCGGTCGCCATCGGTTTCGATGAGCGCCGCGTCGATCCCGTCGCGCGAGGTGCCGGACATGAGACCGATTGCCAACATGATGCGAAACTCCGCCTCTTTTACAGCCGCTGCCCCAATGCTACAGGCGCGCGCCATGAGCAACCATCAGTCCGACCTCCTGCGCCTGCTCGACACGCGCGGCTACATCCACCAACTGACCGACGCGGAGGGGCTCGACGCCCTTGCCGCGCGGGAGATCGTGCCGGGTTATATCGGTTTCGACCCGACCGCGCCCTCGCTGCATGTCGGCAGTCTGGTGCAGATCATGATGCTGCGGCGGATGCAGCAGGCGGGGCACAAGCCGATCGTTCTGATGGGCGGCGGCACGGGAAAGATCGGCGATCCGTCGCTGCGCGACGAAGCCCGGTCGTTGATGACCGTGGAGAAGATCCGGGAGAATGTCGCCAGCATCAAGCGCGTGTTCGAACGTTTCCTGACGTTCGGAGACGGCCCGACCGATGCCGTCATGGTCGACAATGCCGATTGGCTGGACAGGCTGGAATATATCCCCTTCCTGCGCGACATCGGCCAGCATTTCTCGGTCAACCGGATGCTGAGTTTCGACAGCGTAAAGCTGAGGCTCGACCGCGAGCAGTCACTCAGCTTCCTAGAATTCAACTACATGATCCTTCAGGCCTATGACTTTCTGGAGCTGTCCCGGCGGGTGGATTGCCGGCTCCAGATGGGCGGGTCCGATCAGTGGGGCAATATCGTCAACGGCATCGAATTGTCGCGTCGGGTCGACGGCACGCAGGTATTCGGCCTGACATCGCCGCTGATCACCACGGCGGACGGCGGCAAGATGGGCAAGACCGCGAAGGGTGCCGTCTGGCTGAATGCCGACGCGCTGTCGCCTTATGATTATTGGCAGTTCTGGCGGAATACGCAGGACGCGGACGTGGGCCGCTTCATGCGTCTCTTTACCGACCTGCCGCTTGACGAGATCGCAAGGCTGGAGGCGCTGGAGGGCGCGGAGATCAACGAGGCGAAGAAACAGCTCGCCCGCGCCGCCACGGCCATGGCGCATGGCGACGAGGCGGCGACCGCCGCTGCCGAGACCGCGCGCAGGACGTTCGAGGAAGGCGCGGCGGACGCCAATCTGCCCACGATCAGCCTGGGCACAGACGGGCTGACGGTGGTGCAGGCCACGACCGGCCTGGGCTTTGCCAGTTCCAACAAGGAAGTGCGCCGCAAGCTGACGGAGGGCGCGATCCGCGTGAACGGCGAAGTCGTCACCGATCCGGCGGCGACGCTGAAACCCGGCGACAAGATCAGCTTCGGCGCGAAAAAGCACGGGCTGGCCATTGCCTGAGCACAAAGAGACTTATTCCAAAATTTACCCTGTTTGGCAGCATATCGTTGATGGACCACAGGGCAGGCTGTGCCCATGTCATCCGTCTTCGCCAATCTTGGCCATGTCATGCGATCCCGCGATCCTTCGATCGAACAGCGACGCGCCTCCCGCGATCTCGTCGACATGGTCAGCCATGCCACGGGGCGCGGGCACACCCATGGCGTGCGCATCATCAACATATCCATTCTCGGCCTGATGTGCAGAACCGATGGCGAATGGCTGATGGGAGAGCGCGCCACGATATGGCTGCCGGTGCTTAAGGATTATCCCGCCATGGTCCGGTGGGTCGAGGACGGACGGATCGGCATGGAATTTCTGGAGCCGATAAAGCCCCGCGTCTATGAACGGATGATGGCGCTCATCCCGCCCCGCCAGACGGCATGGTAGCAAAGCCCCCGGCAGCCTCCAGCCGCTGACGGTTGCGCACCAGCGCGTCGGGCATTTCCAGGCGCAGGAAATCCATGACCGCCTCGCGCACCTCGCAACGCAGGTCGAACGCTATCCCGGCGTTGCGGGCCGACAGCAGGCCGCGCAGTTCCAGTGCGTCCGCGCGATGGTCGGTCACCTGCAATATGGCGACTCGGCCGTCCCAGCGGCTATTGGCCTTGGTCGCGTTGACGAACGCGTCCCGGATACGCCCCACATCGGCGGCCGGGTCGACGTAGAAGAACACCGTCCCCAGCAGATCGGATGTTCTGGTCGTCCAGTTCTGGAACGGCTTTTCGAGAAAATAGGACACAGGCACAACCATGCGCCGGTCGTCCCAGATGCGAACCACGACATAGGTCAAGGTGATATCCTCTATCCGCCCCCATTCGCCCTCGACAATCACCACATCGTCCAGGCGGATCGGTTCGGAAAAGGCCATCTGGATGCCGGCGATCAGATTTTTGAGCGCCGGTTGCGCCGCCGCGCCCACCGCCAGGCCGACCAGTCCCGCCGATGCGGCCAGGGTCACGCCGATGGAGCGCACGCCGGGAATGGCGATCAGGATCATCGCGGCCACGAGCACCGCGACGACGCTCTGGGAAATGCGATAGAGTATGCGTACCCGGGTGTGGCGCCGCCGCGCCTTCAGATTATCCTCAACATCCAGGTTGGAATGGCGTTCGATCATCTGCCTGATCGCTCGCAAAATGCCGAAAACAAGCCATCCGGTCAGCAATGCGAACAGCATTTGGGACCCTATCGACCAGAGCGCCGCCAACTTCGGCCCCATGTCCAGCGGTTGCAATCCGGCGCCAAGCGCGGTGAGCACGACCAGCCAGCGTGTGGGGTGAAATATCTGCGGCAGCAGGACCGGCGTCATGCGCGCCCGCAGGACACGGATCGCAATCGCATAGAGCGCCCAGTGAACCAGGAAGGCGGCCGCCACCGTTACCGCGAGCGACAGCGCGGCCATCGGCGAGATGTGGGTCAGGCTGATGTCGGACATGCGTGGGCAACGCTACCGCCCACCCATTTGTTTCGCAAGTGCAGCATCACTTTTCACGAAAGGCCGCAGGATCAGGCCCACCCTGCAGTCGGGAGAGGACACTTGACGCCCGTATGCGCCGGAAATAGCGTCCGCAATAACGCAGGTGCGATATCGAAAAGAGACTCCCGTGGACGAAATGGTCGAAGGACGCGCGCCCGGCTATCGCTATTCCCGACGTGGCACATTGCCGCTGATCCGCGAACTGTCCGTGGTGCCAAATCTGCGCAACGCCCTGTTCCTTGCCCTGCAATGGGCCGTCATCGTCGCTGCCTGTGCGATCGCGATCCGGATCGACCGATGGCCCGCCTATCTGCTCTGCGGCCTCGTCATCGGCACGCGCATCCAGTGCCTGGCGATGATCATGCACGACGCCTGTCACGGGCTGCTGTTCAGCAACCGGCGCGTCAACGATCTGATCGGCGATCTGTTCGTCGCCTATCCCCTGTTGATCAGCGTAGACCTGTATCGCGTCGCCCATATGGTTCATCACCGGCATACCAACACCGCCCAGGATTATGACTATCGGGTCCAGCGCCGGGACCCCGACCAGCAGTTCCCCAAAAGCGGCGGCGCGATGATAGCGCTTCTGTTCCGCAGCCTGTTCGGCCTCAACTATTACCGGATCGCGCGCGCGGCCCGGGTGTGGTCGCCGCTCGCCAATCTGCACAACCCCAAGCGCTTCGGGTTCGATTTTCGCCTCGGGTTGCGCGTTCGCTATTTGATATGGGCGGTTCTGGTCTACGGGCTCATCCTCTGGTCGCCCTGGCGCTGGCAGATATTGGGCCTGATCTTCATCCCGCAACTGATATGGGCCAATGTGTTCAATCGCATCCGCGCGATGGCGGAACATAACGGCGTTATCGACACGCTGGAAATCAACGGCACCCGCACCGTCATCCCGACCCTGTTCGACAGGGTGATGATCGGGCCGCTCAACGTCAGCTACCATCTGGAACACCATCTGTTTCCATCGGTGCCGGGGCATAATCTGCGCCGGCTGCATGCGCACCTGATGGCAGATCCGGCTTATGCGGCCAACGCGCATATCACCAGCGGCTATTGGGGGGTGATACAGGAGCTTATGCCGCCGGGGGGACGTCAGCCTCCGCGCAGCAACCCCACGGCGGCATCCTTCTCGAACAGATAAAGGCAGGTCCGCGCCGCCTGCCCGCGCGCGCTGTCCAGACCTCCGTCGCGCTCGATCAGCAGGTTCGCGTCGTCGCGCGCCGCATCCACCAGCGCCGCGACATGTTCGGGTGTCGCGACCTTCAGTTCCGCCTCGCCCGACTGACGCGTGCCCAGCACCTCACCCGCGCCGCGCAGTTTCAGATCCTCCTCGGCGATCCGGAACCCGTCATTCGTCTCGCGCATCAGGGCCAGTCGCGCGCGCGATGTTTCGCCCAGTGCACTGCCGCGCAGCAGCAGGCACACCGACGGCTTGTCGCCGCGCCCCACCCGCCCGCGCAGCTGGTGCAACTGGGCAAGCCCGAACCGTTCGGCCCCCTCGATGATGATCAGACTGCTGTTGGGCACGTCCACGCCCACCTCGATCACCGTGGTCGCCACCAGTATCTGCGTGCGATTCGAGGCGAAGGCCTCCATCGCCGCATCCTTGTCCGGCCCTTTCATCCGGCCATGGACCAGCCCCACCCTATCCCCGAAGCGTAGCTTCAGCGATTCAGCCCGCGCCTCGGCCGCCGCCTGGTCGCTCGTCTCGCTTTCCTCGACCAGCGGGCACACCCAATAGGCCTGCCCACCGCCATCGACATGGCGGGCGAGAGCATCGATCACTTCTTCCAGCCGGCTGGCGGCCATCACCAGCGTCTGAATCGGCTGGCGCCCCGGCGGCATCTCGTCCAGCCGCGACACATCCATCTCGCCATAATATGTGAGCGTCAGCGTGCGCGGGATCGGCGTTGCGGTCATGACGAGCAGATGCGGCGAGCGTTCGGCCTTGCTGGCCAGCATCATCCGCTGCGCCACGCCGAAACGATGCTGTTCGTCGATAACGGCAAGGCCCAGCGCCTTGTACTGCACCGCCTCCTGAAAGATGGCGTGAGTGCCGACAAGTATGTCGATGCTGCCGTCCGCCAGCCCCATCAGCGTCGCCTCGCGCACCTTGCCCTTTTCGCGACCCGTCAGGATCGCGATCTCCACCGGCAGTCCCGACGCCATTTTCCGCAGCGTCTCGTAATGTTGCCGCGCCAGGATTTCGGTCGGCGCCAGCATAGCCCCCTGCATCCCCGCCTCGACCGCGTTCAGCAGTGCCATCAGCGCCACCAAGGTCTTGCCCGACCCGACATCGCCCTGGAGCAGCCGCAGCATCGGCGTCGCCTGCGCCATATCGCCCTCAATCTGACCGATCGCGCGCCGCTGCGCGCCCGTGGGGGCGAAGGGCAGCTTCAGCATCGCGCGCAGTCGCCCATCACCCTGGATCGACACCCCCCGCCGCCGCCGCGACGATTGCCGCACCAGCATCAGCGCCAGCTGTCCCGCGAAAATCTCGTCATAGGCCAATCGCTCGCGCGCTTTCGCGTCCGAAGGATCGGCATGGACGCGCGCAAGTGCGTCCTTCCAGGCCGGCCAGTCCTTGCGCGCCAGCAGGCTCGGCTCGATCCACTCCGGCAACTCCGGCGCGCGGGCCAGCGCCTGGCCCGCAATGTCACGCATCCGGTTGTTGGTGAGCCCCTCCGACAGCCCGTAGACCGATTCGCGCGCCGGAACCGTCTCCGCTTCCTCGGGCGGCAGTACGTAGTCAGGATGCACCATCTGGAGTGCGTCGCCATAGGCCTCCAGCTTGCCCGACACGAATTTGGGTTCGTTCAGCGGCAACAGCTTACGCGGCCAGGCACTGTTCCTCCCGAAATAGACGAGCGAGACAGAATTGCCCCGCCCGTCCACCGCCTGCACGCGGAACGGCGCGCGTGCGCTGCCGCTAGCGCGATAGTCGACCGGCGTCAGCATCGTGCCGATCACACGCCCCGCGTCCGCCATGTCCAGTTCGTCGGTCAGGTGCCGGTCGACCCAACTGACCGGCAGGTGAAAGGCCACATCGACCGCGCGCGCCAGCCCCAACCGCTCCAGCGGACGGGCCAGCGCGGGGCCGATCCCCTTGAACAGGGATATTTCGGCAAAGAGCGGATTGAGAATATCGGGTCGCATGTCTATCTGGCTGCCATCTAGACCAACCGGGACGGTGGCACAAACACCCGATCGGGTGAACGGCCATGCCCGCTAAAGGAACAAATTGTGAACGACAATCCCCAGATGCGCCGCCTTCAATTTCGCGCCTGGCATCGCGGGACGCGGGAGGCGGACTATACGGTCGGCGGCTTTTTCGACCGCTATCATGAAATATGGACGCCGGAAGACATTGCCTGGTTCGAAGCGTTCATGGAGGAGCAGGACGCCGACATCATGGGATGGGCGCTGGGCACCATCCCGGTTCCCGACCGGTGGAAAGGCCCGATGATGGACAAGTTCCTGAAACTCGATTTTGTGAAGATTGCCTGAACCGGACCGCATGACCGACCTGCAAAAAATTCTCCGGTCCGCCGCGCCGCTGACCTTGGCCGGCGTGCCGGCAGGCTTCCAGCCGTGGCTGCTGGCCGACATCGCCCGCGCGGCAAGCGCCGCGACCATGCGTGCCGTCTTCATCGCATCGGACGAACAGTCGATGCGCAGCATAGCCGACACCGCGCATTATTTCGCGCCCGAGATCGAAATCGTCGAAATTCCCGCTTGGGACTGCCTGCCCTATGACCGGGCCAGCCCTTCCCTGCGCGCGGCCTCGGCGCGGCTGGCGGGCCTCTACGCATTGCAGGCAGAGCCCATGCGGCCGCAACTGGTCGTCACCACGCTGGCAGCCATGACCCAGCGCACCCTTACGCCGTTCCGCGTGCGTCAACTCGTCGCGAAGCTCGCGCCCAAGGAACGGATCGCGATCAGCCGCCTGGCCGACATGCTTCAGGCGAACGGTTATGTCCGCACCGACACCGTCCATGATCGTGGCGAATTCGCCATTCGCGGCGGCATCGTCGACCTGTTCCCCGGCGGCGAGGAACAACCGCTTCGTCTCGATTTCTTCGGCGACGAGATCGAGACGGTCCGCCGCTTCGACCCCGCCGACCAGCGCACGAGCGGCAGCGTGGATGGCTTCACCCTCCTCCCGGCGTCCGAAGCGCTGCTGGACGAGGAAACGATCAAGCGCTTTCGCGGCCGTTACCGGGAAACATTCGGTGCGACCGCGACAGGCGACCCGCTCTACCAGGCCGTCAGCGACGGCCGCCGCCTTGCCGGCATGGAACATTGGCTACCGCTGTTCGAGGAACGTCTCGTTCCCCTGACCGAGCATCTGGGTGAAGCCGTCCTGATCCGCGACCACGGTGTTGCAGGCGCGGCGGAAAACCGGTTCGAGGCGATCCGCGACTATCATGCCAATCGCGTCCAGGCGAAATCGTCCGACCCCGGTTCCTACCGCCCGCTCGCCCCGCAGGCCCTTTATCTCGATCCGGACGAATGGAACGCTGCCGCCGCCACGCTGCCCATGCATGAGACGACGCCCTTCCACGAACCGGAAAGTGCGGCCGTCCTAGATTTCAGTGTGGACGGCCCGCGCGATTTCGCCCCCGAACGCGCGCAGAACGCCAATATCTACGAAGCGGTCGGCAAGCATATCGACAGCCTTCGCCGGCAGAAGAAAAGGATCGTCATCGCCAGCTATTCGGTCGGCGCGCGCGAACGCCTGTCCGGGTTGCTTGCCGACCATGGCGTCGCCCGCCTCGCCGCCGCGGACGACTGGCAGGAAGCGCTGGGCATCGCCGCCGGCGGCAGCGTCACGCTCACCGTCCTGAGCCTCGACCATGGTTTCACCGCGCCCGATGTCGCGGTCCTCACCGAACAGGACATGCTGGGTGACCGCCTGGTCCGCCGTGCCAAGCGCAAGAAGAGCGCGGACGCCTTTCTGCAGGAACTGGCGACTCTCTCGCCGGGCGACCTCGTCGTTCACCGGGATCATGGCATCGGCCGCTATGAAGGGCTGACCCAGATCCCGGTCAGCAAGGCGGCGCACGATTGCGTCGCCCTCAGCTATGCCGGGGGCGACAAGCTGTATGTCCCGGTCGAAAATCTGGAGGTGCTTTCCCGCTACGGGTCGGAGAGCGAGGGCGTAAGCCTGGACAAGCTGGGCGGCGAAGCCTGGCAGCGGCGCAAGGCGCGGATGAAGGAGCGTATCCGCGAGATCGCGGGCGAACTGCTCAAGACCGCCGCCGAACGCGCATTGCGTCCCGCGACCGTCGCCGAACCCGATGCGGCGGGCTACCCCGCCTTCGTCGACCGCTTCCCCTATCAGGAAACGGACGACCAGGACCGCGCCATCAGCGACGTGGTCGAGGATCTGGGCGCGGGCAAGCCGATGGACCGCCTCGTCTGCGGCGATGTCGGCTTCGGCAAGACCGAGGTCGCGCTCCGCGCCGCCTTCGTCGCGGCAATGGCCGGGATGCAGGTCGTGGTCATCTGTCCCACCACGCTGCTCGCGCGCCAGCATCACATGAATTTCGTGGATCGCTTCCGCGGATTCCCGGTCAATATCGGCCACCTCTCCCGGCTCGTCCCCGACAAGGAGGCGAAAGCGACCAAGGCCGGGCTGGCCGACGGGACGATCGACATCGTCGTCGGCACCCATGCGCTCCTCGCCAAGGGGCTGGAGTTCAAGCGCCTCGGCCTCGTCATCGTGGACGAGGAACAGCGTTTCGGCGTCACGCACAAGGAACGGTTGAAATCCCTCAAGACCGACGTCCATGTCCTGACCCTTACTGCCACGCCCATACCCCGCACCTTGCAGATGGCCATGTCCGGCCTGCGCGAGCTTTCCGTCATCCAGACTCCGCCGGTCGATCGCCTCGCCGTGCGCACGTACATCATGCCCTGGGACGGGGTGGTGATTCGCGAAGCCCTGCTGCGTGAACATTATCGCGGCGGCCAGAGCTTCTTCGTCGTGCCGCGCATCTCCGACCTTACCGAAGTCGAGGAGTTCCTGCGCACCGAAGTTCCCGAGGTCAAGCCCATCGTCGCCCACGGCCAGATGAGCGCGACGGACGTGGAGGAGCGCATGTCGGCCTTTTACGACAAGCGCTACGATGTGCTGCTCTCCACCACCATCGTGGAATCCGGCCTCGACATTCCGAGCGCCAACACGCTCATCATCCACCGTGCCGACCGCTTCGGCCTCGCCCAGCTCTATCAGTTGCGCGGGCGCGTAGGTCGCTCCAAGACGCGCGCCTATGCCTATCTCACCACGCCGGCCAACCGCATCATTACCGAAACGGCCGAAAAGCGCCTGAAGGTATTGTCCGACCTCGACACGCTGGGCGCCGGCTTTCAGCTTGCCAGCCACGACTTGGACATTCGCGGGGCGGGCAATCTCGTCGGCGACGAGCAGTCGGGCCATATCAAGGAAGTGGGCTTCGAACTCTACCAGTCGATGCTGGAGGACGCGATCATGGACGCCAAGGCAGGCGGCGTCGGGCTGGATACGCGCCGCGACAGCTTCTCGCCCCAGATCACGGTCGATGCGCCCATTCTCATCCCCGACGATTATGTGCCGGATCTCGACCTGCGCATGGGCCTCTATCGCCGTATCAACGAACTGGAAGATCGTCAGGGGCTGGAGGCGTTTGCCGCCGAGTTGATCGACCGCTTCGGCAAGCTGCCGTTGCCCACGCAAAATCTGCTCAAGATCATCGAGATCAAGCAAAACTGCCTGATCGCCAACATCTCCAAGATCGATGTGGGACCAAAGGGCGCCCTGGTCAGCTTCTTCGAGGATCGCTTCCCCAACCCGGCCGGACTCGTCGCCTATGTCCAGCGTCTGAACGGGGTGGCGCGCCTGCGGCCTGACAGCAAGGTGGTACTGGAACGTGCCTGGGCCGACCCGCAGGCGCGGCTCAATGGTGCGCTGCAATTGTCGAAGGGGCTGGCCAAGTCTGCGGCATGAATCGGCGATGGATGGCTTCGCCTGGCGGGATCTGGCTGTTTTCAAACGGTTGACCCTTCCGCTTTTCCAATCCATGTCTGTTTCATGAAATGGCAGGATTTTGTCTTGCCCGGGAAAAAGACCAGAAACAGTCGCGCCTTACATCCTGGTGCGTCGCCGCCCTGTTTTGAGGGCCGGCGCTGCACTACAGGAGAATGAGATGAGCATGACCCTTATCGCCATCGCGGCTGCCGCCGCGACCCACAATGTGTCGATCGACCATCAAGGCACGGCGATGACCGCGACGTACACCGCGCATGCGGATGTACGCGCCGAAACCATCGGAACCCATACCCCCAACCGTCCGGACATGCGCCGCTGCATGTGGTCCGCCGCGGTGAAGGTAGACCGCGCACTGGATCACAGCCCGGCATTGGCCCGTACCGTCGCGTCCGACACCCGTTTTTCGGGCAGCGAAAACGGCGCCTGCGCCAGCGCCGACACCATCGAAAGCCAGGTGATCGCCACCCACAAGGACCATATCGAGGCGCATCTGGCGCAGGTCGCGCAATCCGACCGCCCGGCATTGATCGGCGAACTGGACGCGGTGCGCGCGCTTGCCGTCAACTAGGTTTCTCTCCCGTCCGGCATGGGGCGCGGCGGTCGCCGTCCTGCTCCATGCCGGCCCGGCGGCCGCGCAATATGCCGCGGGACCTTCGATCGACATCGAAGCCGCCACAGAGGATCGACGCCGGGGCCTTGGCTGGAGCGACGGCCATCCCGTAGTGCGTGGGTCTCTCTCCGTCCCGGTCGCGCCAGGTCTGAGCCTGGACGGCGCGGCGACGACCCTGTGGGGTGGCGATCGTCACGGCGACGCCGACGCGGCGCTGGATATAGGCGCCACCTTTGTCCGACAGATTGGCGGATGGCGCCTGTCCGCGGAGGGCCGCTACCATCTCTTTCCCGGCGCCGCGCACCGGGGTTATGGGGAGGTCGGCGTCACGGGCGGCTTCCTGCTCGGCCCCGCCAGCATCGATGTCGGTGCGCATTATGCCCCGCGCCAATCCGCCATAGGCGGCGACAATCTCTATGTTTCGACGGGGGCGGCATTCGCGCTTCCGGGCACCCCGCTTACGCTTTCCGCGCATCTGGGCCGCTCGACCGGCAACGTGCACAACCAACGCTTTGCAGCACGCCTTCGCCCAGGCGGCGGATACTGGGACCACGGTGTCGCGCTGGACTGGTACCGCGGGCACTGGTCGCTGGGCCTGCGCTATACCGATACGGACATTGTCCCGGCAACAGATGCCCATGCCGGGGCGACGCTGATAGCAACGGCCGGTTTCAGCCTCTAGAAATATCGGGATGTGCAGCGGATGCCGGCTTTGCTACCATGCAGACGGAAGGATAGCATCATGCCCGTGGAACTGAAGATTCTCGCCTGGGGCATGATCCTGCTCCTCGTCCACATTTTTGCTGCCGCTCATGTCAAGACAAAGCAATATGGCGTGACCTGGAATATGGGCGCCCGCGACGAAACCCTGCCGCCGCTGAACCCGATCGCAGGTCGCCTGTCGCGCGCGCAGGCGAATTTCATGGAAACGCTTCCCATCGCCATCGTCGCCCTGACAGGCGTGGTACTGGCCGGGCGAACAAGCGAATGGACGGCGCTGGGCGGATGGATCTGGCTCGGCGCCCGCATCGTCTATCTGCCGCTTTACGGTTTCGGTGTGCCGGTGGTCCGCACGATATTGTTCATGGCAAGCCTTGCCGGGTTGCTGATCGTGCTCTGGCCGCTGCTGGGACTTTAACTTCCCCCGATGCTTGCCCCGGCGGTCCGCGCCCGTTAAGCGCCGGGGACATGACCGCGCACAAATCCGGCGACCCCACCACACTTAACCGACTCTATGGCCGTCAGTCGGGTCACAAGCTGCGCGTTGGCCAGCAGCAGCTTGTCGATGCACTTCTGCCCGTCCTGTCGGTTCCCGAAGCCGGTGAAGTCACCGCCATGGGCCTGTTCGGCACGGACCGGCCGCTTCATTTCGAGATCGGATTTGGCGGCGGCGAGCATCTGGCCTATCGCGCGGACCTTCTCCCCGACCATGGCTTCATCGGCTGCGAGCCTTTCCTCAACGGCGTCGTCACCGCGCTGGGGCATGTCCGAGACATGGGCCTTCCCAATGTTCGGCTGCACATGGGCGATGCGCTGCAGGTGCTGGCGCGCATCCCCGATGGCGCGCTCAGCTTCGTCTATCTTTTGCATCCCGATCCGTGGCCCAAGGCGCGACATGCAAAGCGACGGATGATGAACCCCGGCCCGGTGGCAATGATCGCGCGCAAGCTGAAGCCTGGCGGCGAATTCCGTTTCGGCACAGACCATCCCGTGTATCTGCGCTGGGCGATGATGGTGATGAATGGCCATCCCGACTTCGACTGGCTGGCTACCGAACCCAGGGATTTCCTGACTCGCCCGGGCGGCTGGCCCGAAACGCGTTATGAGGCGAAGGCGCGGCGTCAGGGGCATGAGGTCTGGTACTTCCGATACCGGCGGATTTAGATCAATAGATTGCGATTTATAATATATTATTTTCAGTAGTTTAATCCGAAATGCGCCGCCGCCTGCCGCCGCCCGTTTCCACCGCGGTGATTGCTTTTCTGGTACATGAGGTTCGTCATGGCCACCGGAAAAATCACCAAGCGGACGATCGACGCGCTCCAAGCGGGTGCCGTTACTGGCTTCCTTTGGGATGAGGATCTGAAGGGGTTCGGGCTAAAGATCAGCGCGGGGGGCTCTGCGTCCTACGTCGTTCAATATCGCATGGGTGGGCGAGAGGCGAAGACGCGTCGCTACGCCATCGGCGGCCATGGATCGCCCTGGACGCCGTTTACCGCTCGCGAGGAAGCGACGAGACTCCTCCGCCTCGTCGCCCAAGGGATCGACCCCGTCGAATCAGACAAGCAGCGACGGCGCGAGGCTGTCGACCTTGCCTTTTCCAATTACGCCGACCGCTTTGCGGCGGACTGCAAAGGGAAAGATTGGTCGACGCTCGTAACGCGATCACTTCGGCGACACGTCAAACCCGTCTTGCGGGATAAGGCGCTTCCCGCAATCACGCGCAACTTTTCCGCCAGAATCCGCTTTTCGCGCTCCAGGCGATCGAGTTTGTAGGCTCGACGATGCGCGGCAGGACGTGTTCGAACACATCGAGCTGTTTTGCAATTCAAAGTGCAAGCACACGAACAACGGCATGCTGTCGCCCGTTGACTTCGAAATCAGACAAATCGGCCTGAACCAGGCAGGTGTCTGGGAACTCAGGGCCACCTCACCCCGCCTTGAGGCACCAGAGGTCAGACCGTCGGTGGGTTTCTTCGGGTAATGCTCGGTGAAGCTGGCTGCGCAATCGTGCTGACTATGCTCCGGAGCCATCGAAGTGCGGGATCGGCTTGCCGTCGCTTGTGCGAGATCTGCGTGAACGGGATCGCGGGGAACTCGAGCGGCGAAGGCAGGATAGCCAAACTCTTGTCGCGCCGCAGCGCATCAAGGCTCCTCGCGGCGACGGTCAGAATGAGGTCGGTTCCGATGATCGTTGTCGGCGCGACACTCCAATGCGGAAGCACCAGCGCCACCCTGCGAGTCAATCCCGCCGAATGGATAGCCTCGTCGATCTCGGTCGACGCCTCACCATGTACGGCGACCAGCGCGTGGGGCCGCGCGAGATAGTCTTCCAGATCGATTTGCCTCGCCTGCGGCGGAAGGGACGCGCGATCGACGAGGCAGACATATCGATCCGACAACAGAAGCTCAGGGTAAATCTGCGCAGGCAGATGTGGAAACACGCCCAGCCCCAGATCGACTTCTCCATCGACCACCCTGGCGATCATTCCCTCCCGGCTAAATTGAGTAACAGACAGATCTACGCCCGGCGCCAATTGTCGCATCAGCCTCATCAGACCTGGCAGGATGAGGTTGGCGCCATAGTCCGACATCGCCAGCCTGAAGATGTGGCGACTTTGCGCCGGATCGAAACCGTCGGGTCCAAGCACTGCGCGTACCTGTACAAGGGCCTCCCTCAACGGTTGTGAAAGCTCCAGCGCCCGGACGGTCGGCGCTAGCCCCCCGCCGTGGCGCGTAAAAAGTGGATCGCCAAGCAGAAAGCGCAATCTGGCCAGCGCGTGGCTGACGGCCGGCTGGCTCATGTTCAGCCGAAGCGCCGCGCGCGAAACATGCCGCTCGGAGAGCAGCGCATCGAGTATCACCAGGAGATTGAGGTCGACGCCGCGCAGATTATTCATACTGTGCATGATAGTTTGGAGATTATGAATTTCAAATAGGCACAGTGGATAATTAGAAGAAGAGTCCGTTCAATTCGAGCAAGGACTTCTTCTCATGCAGCCTTTGGCCCTCCTTGTCGCTACACTGGTCTCAGGGGCGCTGGTTCCCTTCCAGGCCGGTGCAAATGCAGCACTTGGCCGCGCTCTGGGCCATCCTCTCTGGGCGACCGTGGTATCGCTTGCGGTAAGCGTCATCTGTGTCGCGCCGGTCATGATGGCCTTGCGGGTTTCCGCACCGTCGATCACCAACCTTGCCGCTCAGCCGAAATGGATCTGGATCGGCGGCATGTCCGGGGTGATCTACATCACGGCCGCGCTCCTCCTTGCCCCGAAGCTTGGGGCCGCAGGTTTCATGACGGCAGCCATTGCCGGTCAGATTCTCGCTTCAATGGCGATCGACTATTTCGGCATCGTCGGTTTCACCGCAAGACCGATTTCCGGAGCGCGTCTCATGGGATCGCTGCTGGTCGTGGCCGGCGCTCTGGTCATGCAGGGGCCAAGCCTTTGGCGAATGGTGCAATCAGCCACGCAGCTTTCCACGCAACAGTAATCGACAGGAGAACTATCATGAACAATGACGATCAGACTTCGCGGCCCGCATATTCGTTGGGCGGTGACGCCATTCCGGCGCAGGTGCGCATAGCGAGGCCGACAGACAAGCTCGAAGACGTCATCGCCTTTTATCGGGATGGTCTGGGCCTGCCGGAGCTCGCGCGCTTCGAAGCTCATGCCGGCTATGACGGCATCATGCTCGGTCTGCCCGGCAAGTCCGTGCATCTTGAATTCACCCAACACGCAGAAGGCAGCCCGTGTCCCGCTCCGAGCTTCGACAATCTGCTGGTGCTCTATATCACCGTGCCTGATGCCTATGATCGCCTCAACGAGCGGATGCAATGGATGGGCTACGCGCCCGTGGAACCGGAAAATCCATACTGGCTCGAGCGCAGCTTCACCTACCAGGATCCTGACGGCTGGCGGGTGGTGATCTGTCGCGAGACCGGCATTTGATAAGCGGTTCGGTGCAGGTCGGGTTTGACCACGCCCCAGCATCGGCCAGCTTTTCGACGGTCATCGTTGAGCGTGATATGAAGGAAGGCAATCGGGCGCATTGCTCGGCCGAGGCGATTCCTTCCAACTTGCGAGAATCCGCGTGCCGGGGAGGCGACAATCTAAAAATTACTGTGAGTTCAGCATCTTACAGTCCGATTGTGGGCTTTGAATTTAGAGGGCTATAGCGTAGACATAGTTATCATCTTCACCCGGCACGGTGCGCCAAATACCGCCGTCAGCTGCTGTGTAGGTCCGTGGGCCGCCCGACCTGCGCCAAAGTAGTGGAGCGGCGATAGGCTGCAGTGAAAGCGTTCGGGCGAGGCTGCTGTCTCGTCCGCTTCGTCATTCGATTCTGATCTATTGATTTGCATCCCGACCCTACCGGCGGATCGTCACCCCGAACGTGATGGCGCTCGGCGTTGCACCGTCCACATAGCGTCCGCCGATGAGATCGAGATCGACCGCGCCGCCGGCGACCGTCCAGCGCAAGCGGGCCTGACCGCCGGCCTTGTCATGATCGCGGGTGAAGGCCTCGACCATTAGGTTGAGGTTCCTGGTCGCCGCCACCTCGGCCTGCGCGCCGACGAACAGGTCGTGCCGATGGTCTGCGCGGGTCCATTGCCAGCCGGCATTGAGATTGAAGCGAACGATACGGCAGGCGGAAATCGTCACCGGGACGATGATCGACGCGGTTTCAAACCGGCGCCGATCGATGCCGTAGCCGAGACTCGTCGCGATGCCGATCCCAACACCGCGATCTTCCGAACGCAGTACCAGCTTCGGCGATAGGCCAATCACCGTGTCGTCGGAATCGTGCGTCCAGCCATGGGCGACGAAACCCCCCAGCTCGAGATTAGGCCAAGCCTTCCGCGTGCAGGCGGGGGCGCTGTTGATGATGCCGCCTTTCTCGTCGTTGAGCGTGACCCAGCTTTCCAAATGGCAGGTGCCCGGCGTCTCCACTGCGGCATCGTCGACCACGTCCGCGCCGCCAGCCGCCAACGCCGGCGTCGCCGTCGGCAGGGCCAGCAGCAGGACCGTTCCCCCCAGGACATGCCGCATCAGCTGGGATCTTCCAGGCTGAACAGGTCGGTATCCTCATGATAAGCGAAGACCTCTGCGTAGCGCCCCCATTGCGTCACCGTGCGCAGCGTCTCTTCCGCATAATCGGGCGACATATGATCCTCGAGCTGCTCGCGGAACCGGCGTGCCGGAGCCGTGTGGCCGGCACTGTCGTCGAGGATGCGGCGGATATGTTGCGCGAGTGGGACATGGGCGAGGAGCGCCTGGGCGAATATCGCCTTGCGGGCATCGACATCGGCTTCGGCGTAGCGCCGCGCCTCGGGCGTGAGCCTGATGTCTGCGCCCGCAAGTTCGGCCAGGCGCAGGAGCTGCAACGTCTCGGCCATCGGCAGCAGCGCGTCCACCTCGAGCTGGAGGGAGTCGGCAAGGTCGGCAAGGCTGGCGCGGCCGTCGAACGGAGTGCCGTGCACCTCCTCGATCAGGCCGGCGAGGCTGTTGGTCGAGATGCGCGGCAGCACCATGGCGATCCCCATGCCCGGGAACAGCCCGTCATTGACCCGCGTCGCGGGCGTGCGCGCTGTCATCTGCACATAGATCCCGTCGACGAGCGCGCGGAAGGCGGGATCGAGCCGGTCGCGCGGCTGTGGAAGATCAACCCTGATCTCGGCCGCCACCCGCCCCGGATTGGACGAGAAGACGAGGATGCGGTCGCACATCAGCACGGCCTCCTCAATATTGTGGGTGACGATCATGATCGACTTGATCCGCATCCGTCCCTCGCACCACAGATCGAGCAGGTCGGTCCTGAGTGTCTCGGCAGTGAGGACGTCGAGTGCCGAAAAGGGCTCGTCCATCAGCAAAAGCGACGGATCTACGACGATCGCGCGGGCGAGGCCGACACGCTGGCGCATGCCGCCCGACAGTTCCTTCGGGTAGGCGTTCTCGAACCCGTCGAGGCCGATCAGGTCGATCGCCGCGAGCGCGCGAGCCCGGCGTTCCTCGGCCGCCACTTTCTGCGCTTCCAGCCCCAGCTCGACATTCTGGAGCACGGTGAGCCAGGGGAACAGGGCGAAGGTCTGGAACACCATGCTGACGCTGGGCTGGCTGCCGTCCTCGCCTTGCACGAAGCGGACCTCGCCTTCGCTGGGGCGAAGCAGCCCTGCTATCGACCGTAGCAGCGTCGACTTGCCCGAACCCGACCGACCGAGCAGCCCGACGATCTCGTTCTCGTTGAGGGTCAGGTCGACGTCGTCCAGCACGAGCATCTGGCCATGCCCCTTGCCGTAGAGATGGCGGACGTTGGTGACTTCGACGAGCGGGCGGGTTTCTACGATGGTGGCCATGATATGGCTCCTTATCCGATAGGTCAGGGTCCGAGGGGTCAGGCGAGGCGCAGGCGGCGTTCGGCGAAGGCGTAGAGCGGTCGCCAGAGCAGCCGGTTGAAGGCGATCACGAACAGCGACATGACCGCGATGCCGAGCGCGACGCGGGGATAGTCGCCCGCGGCGGTTGCATCGGCGATGTAAGCGCCGAGGCCCGAGGCATGGAGCTTCTCGTCGCCCCAGGACACGACTTCCGCAACGATGCTGGCGTTCCACGAGCCGCCGCTCGCGGTCAGCGCACCGGTCACGTAATAGGGAAATATCCCCGGCAGGGCGACCTGCCGCCACCATTGCCAACCGCTGACCCTGAACATGTCGGCGGCCTCACGCAGATCGGTCGGGATCGCGCTCGCGCCCGCAATGACGTTGAACAGGATGTACCACTGGGTGCCCAGGATCATCAGTGGCGACAGCGAGACCTCGGGGCTGAGCTTCCACTGCACGATCAGGATCACCGCGAACGGGAACAGCACGTTGGCAGGGAACGCCGCGAGGAACTGCGCGACCGGCTGCAGGCGCTCGGCCCATTTGGGCCTGAGGCCTATCCAGACGCCGATCGGCACCCAGATCAGGCTGGCAAGTGCGATCAGTACCAGCACGCGCAGCATCGTCAGGCAGGCGAGGCCTATTACGGTCAGCGCATCATCCCAGCTCAGGGTCCGTGCGACATAGGCGATGATCGTCCAGGCCGCGAACAGCACTGCCGCCCCGATCAGCGCCGTCCAGATCGCGTTGCCGATCCGGCTGGCCTGCTTGTCGGCTTTCGCGATTCTGGCAGTTGCATGACCGGGATCGAGCATCAGCAGCAGCCGGGCGAGACCGGTGACGGGTGCGAACAGCAGCGGCAGCAGCCGGGTGCGGCGGAACAGGTCATAGGCCCAGGACTGCGGCCGCTCGCTGCTTGCGGTCTGCTCGAAGCGGAAGCGGTCGGCCCAGGCCACGACCGGCCGGAAGATGAACTGATCGTAGAGCAGGATCACCACCGCCATCGCGCCTACTGCCCAACCGATCGCGGTGAAATCCCGCTGTGCGATGGCCAGCGCGAGCCAGGAGCCGATGCCGGGCAAGGTGACCGTGGTGTTGCCGACGGTGATCGCTTCTGATGCGACGACGAAGAACCAGCCGCCCGACATCGACATCATCATGTTCCAGACCAGCGCCGGGGTTGCGAACGGCAGGTCGAGCCGCAGGAAGCGGCGCACCGGCGACAGGCCGAAGCCGCGCGATACCTCGTCGAGGTCGGACGGGATCGACCGCAGCGACTGGTAGAAGCTGAAGGCCATGTTCCACGCCTGGCTGGTGAAGATCGCGAATACCGCGGCCAGTTCGACGCCCAGGATGCGGCCCGGAAACAGCCCCATGAAGAAGGTGACGGTGAAGGTCAGGAAGCCGAGGATCGGCACCGACTGCAGGATATCGAGCGCGGGGACGATGATCTGGCCGGCGCGCCGGCTCCGCGCCGCCAGCGTCGCGACCACAAGCGTGAAGGCGAGCGATGCGAACAGCGCCGCGAACATCCGCAGCGTGGTGCGCAGGGCATAATAGGGGAGATAGGCCGGATCGAGCGTGACCGGCTCGATGCGCAGCCGCGACAGTGGTTCGGCGATGCCCTCCGCGCCGCGAAAGACGAGCATGGCCAGGCCCGTCAGCAGGACGAAGGCGATGGCATCGGCCCGGTTCGGCGCGGTCAGGCGAAGCATGCGCGAAAAGGGACGCACACCCCTCGCAATCGGGGTCATTTCTTTCATGTCTCACCTCTTCGGGCACCGCCTAGCGGCTGCCCGGGGCGAGACTGATGCGATCAGGCTCGGCCGGGCGCCCCCAGCGGCGCGGACAATCGACTACTGTCGCTTGGCATTGTTCGTGTTGCTTTCCTGATCGCGGCAGTTCTGCCGACGGGCGGCCGATGCTCCCGCACTGCTGCAATGTCAATTGAAGGAACGCCGACTATACTAAAGTATCGCCCGCGCCCTTGATGTTCCGAGGGCACGGCCACCAGTTGCCCAAGGTCGACGTCTATGGCGACCAGCTCTTCGTCGTCGCGCGCACCGCGCATCTCGACGCCGACGCCATCAGCTATGGAGAGACGGCGGTCTTCGTCGGCGCCAACCACATCATCAGCGTCAGGCACGGCACGGCTCGGTTCGCGACCATTCGGTTCTGCGCGACCAGCTTGAAGCTGCGCCGGTGCTCCTTAGTCACGGCGTGGATTACGTACTGCACGCGATCCTCGATTTCGTCGTCGACGGCTATCCGTCTCCCAGCGGCTGCGCCGGTTGACCGCAGGCCGATAGCTACTGCCGCGGCTTCAAGCCCAGCCTCCTGTAGCTGTCCGTCACGGATGGGACGAAACGGTCCGCCGCCGCCGAGTTCGCAGGTGGCGTCCGGATCAGAGTCGGATCGATCGCATGGTCGAAGGCGAATCCGGAATGCGAACCCGCGACCCAGGCCACGCGCCCTCTCGTCTCGCCGATCCCGCGCAGCGTCAGGATCAGGGTTTCGCCCTCGGTCATGCCTTGCACCCGGTCGCCGCCGAGGCCCTGTGCCGAAAGGTTGCGAATGCGCAGGGTCATCGCCTCGCTATCTCCGGGACGCCGGGCCCGCGCCTGCAGCAGGACGCTGCCGCGCCGCGCCCCGCGCGATGTTCGGGCGCAGGCGCTTCCATCGAGGCCGGATCGTCCGTCATCGCCCCTCCGCACCGGACGGGTTCTGTCCGTCCGTCGCTGATGACGCGACCATGTCGTAGATGCGCACCAACTGCGGCAGCGATGTCGCGCCCATCTTGAGCATCACCTGCCGGCGCCGCACCTTGACGGTGATCTCGCTGACGTCGAGCAATCCGGCAATCTGCTTGTTGAGCAGTCCCTTGACGACAGAGTCCATGACCGCGCGCTCGCCGGGTGTCAGCTCATCGTATCGCGCCCGGAGCGTCGTGATCTCGGCCTCGAACGCGCGTCGCACCCTGTCGCGCCCGATCCCGCTCTGGATGGCGTCGAGCAGTGCCTGGTCGTCGAAGGGCTTCATGAGAAACTCGATCGCCCCTTCCTTCATCGCCCGGACCGACATGGGGACATCGCCATGCCCGGTGATGAAGATCACCGGCAGCCCGATCCTGAGCGAGGCCATCTGCCGCTGGAAATCGAGCCCGCTCTGCCCGGGCATGCGAACGTCGAGAACCAGGCATCCCGGCGCTTCAGGCGCGTCCCCGTCGAGAAAGGCGCGCGTCGAGGCGAAGGATCGTGACTCCAAGCCAACGGAAGCCAGGAGATCTTCGATCGCCGCGCGCACCGAGGCGTCGTCGTCGACGATTCGGACCACGGGCGGCAACTCGCCGGGATCGATCTCCTCGGTCACGATCGCGCCGCTGCCGGCAGGCCGAGATGGATCTCCAGGCCGACCGGGCTGCCAAGCTTCGCTCTGATCGTGCCGCCATGCGCCTCGACGATGGTCCGGCAGATGGCAAGACCCATGCCGGTGCCCCCCTTCTTGGTCGTCCAGAAGGCATCGAACAGGAAGGGAAGATTGTCCTCGCTCACGCCGATCCCGGCGTCCCCCAGGCACAGCCGAACGATGCCATTGTCCGCCCATGTGCGCAGGTCGAGCGAACGGCTGGGCGCGGGCTGATCCGCCATCGCCTCGATCGCGTTGAGGATCAGATTGCCGAGAACCTGCTGGAGCTGGATGGGATCCCCTTGGATCGGAGGCAGCAGTTCGGTCAGGTCGAGACGGACCGTGACCCCGCCGCGATCGATCTCGCTCTGTGCGAGCGCGACGGATTCGGCGACCACGTCGTTCAGCGACATTTCCCGCCTCTCGGCGGCCTCGCCGCGCATATGTTCCCTGACGCGCGCGACCACTTTGCCGGCCCGGCTGGCGTCATCGACGATCCGGCCCGCCGCCAGCCGCGCCCGCTCGAGATTGGGAGGATCGGCCGCCAGCCAGCGCAGGCAGGCGTCGCCGCTCGTCGTGATCGCCGAGAGCGGCTGGTTGACCTCATGCGCGATCGAGGCGGCCAGTTCGCCCAGGCTGTTGACGCGCGCGATGCGGATGAGTTGGGCGCGGGCTTCATACGCGGCAGCTTCGGCTGCGATCATCCTGAGCGCGAGCCAGGTGGTGATCGCGATCGCCGCAATGCTGATGCCCGAATTGATGAGGCCGGCCTCGTAGGAGCCCGACTTTGTGAGCGCCGCGCTGCACAAGGTCAGCGCTATGCAGGCGATCGCCAGGCGGACCACCCCGCGCCGGCTGAACAGCCCGATCGCGATGAGGATGACGACGATGTAGAAGACGGCCGTCGCGATCTCGAGATCGGTGACCGTGTCGAGCGCAAAGACAGCAGCCGTAAGCACCGCGACAATCGATGTCCTTCCGATCCGGCTGCCGGTCGCGACGACAATCACTTTTTGAGCCATGGGTGCAAGAAATACCTCTCCCGCCGTCCTGCGCAGTGAACTTCGATTGTCCGGAAATCTGGCTATCACGCAGTCCGGCGTGGCGTCATCTCCAAACGGGGCCGATATACTTTCGTATCGCTGCGCCTTCCCTTGGAACGCTCGCAAGGCGCCCGGTCGCGGCGTATGAGCGACCTTGCGCCTGCGCAGTCCGGCCAGGAGTCGTCGATCCGATCAATTCTGCCACATGATGGAGTTCGCCGATAGCCCACGACCATAGCCACGCCGGCCACGGCCATCACCACGGGCACCATCATGCTCCCCGCAACTTCGATCGGGCATTCGCGGTCGGCGTTCTACTCAATTCGGGCTTCGTCATCGCCGAGGTGGTGTACGGCTTCCTCTCGGGCTCGCTCGCCCTGCTCGCCGATGCAGGGCACAATCTCGCCGACGTGCTCGGACTCGTTATCGCATGGTCCGCCGTGTGGCTTTCCAGCCACTCGGCGACCGCCACCTTCACCTACCGGTTTCGGCGCAGTTCGATCATGGCCTCAATGATCAACGCCATATTCGTGCTCGTGTCCGCAGGCATGATCGCCTGGGAAGCAATCGAGCGGCTCGCCACACCGCAGCCGGTGGCCGCCGCTACCGTGCTGATCGTCGCCTCGGCCGGCATCGTCGTCAATGGCGTCACCGCCTGGCTGTTTGCCCGCGGAGACAATGGCGACATCAATATCCGCGAGGTTTTCGTGCACATGCTCGCCGACGCAGCGATCTCGGCCGGCGTGGTCCTAGCGGCGCTGGCAACGCTCGGCACCCGGTGGCGCTGGATCGATCCCATCGCCAGCCTCGCCATTGTCGCCGTCATCATCGCAGGGACGTGGGGGCTGTTCCGCGAATCCCTGCGCCTCTCGCTCGATGCCGTGCCACAGAGGATCGATCAGGCCGAAGTCGCCGCCTACCTGTCCAAGTTGCCCGGCGTCACACAGATACACCACCTGCATATCTGGTCGATGAGCACGACCGAGATCGCCCTTACCGCCCATCTGGTTCGTCCCGCCGCCATGATCGACGATATCTTCTCCACTTCGGTCGCCCATGCGCTTGAGCATCGTTTCGGCATCGCACATGCGACCATTCAGATTGAAGCAACGCCGAACGACCATGGCTGCGGGTGCGCCCGATCATGGAGGTTCGCCGACCGTTCCTCGCCCGTCCATGACAGCCATGGCCAGCATGTTCATTCGCACTGAATGCGGCGTCAGGCAGCGAGGTTGCGCGGTCCGAGCAATATGATGCCAGCGCCCGCCAGGCACACTGCGGCGCCGAGCAAGTCCCATCGATCGGGCCGCGTACCTTCCACCGCCCAGAGCCAGCCCAGGGACGCACAGATATAAACCGCACCGTATGCCGCATAGGCACGCCCGGCCGCTGCGCTGTCGACACGGGTGAGCAGCCACGCGAAGACGGCAAGCGACACCATGCCCGGCGCGAGCCACCAGGGCGACTTGCCCAGCCGCAGCCACGCCCAGAAGCTGAAACAGCCGGCGATCTCGCCAAGCGCCGCCAGAACATAGACAAAAGCGGTCGTCATCGCGGTAGCCCCGCCGGCGCCAGCGTCTCGATGATCAGGCAATCGGCGACTGTTCCCCGCCGGCAGTCGCCGAGGAAACGGCTGAGTTCGCCCCGCAGGGACTGAAGATCGGCAATCTTGCGATCGATCTCGGTCAGGTGGACGGTCGCGATCGCGTCGACGGCCGCGCAGGATTGATCCCGGTGGTCGGCAAGGCCGAGCAATTCCCGGACCTGATCGAGCGTGAAGCCAAGGTCGCGCGCGCGCCGGATGAAGGAGAGACGCGCCAGATGTTCTTGTCCATAACTGCGGTAGTTGGCCGCGTCGCGCGCCGGCAGGGGCAACAGCCCGATCTTCTCGTAATGGCGGACCGTCTCGATATTGGTCGCGGTCGCAGACGCCATCTCACCGATCTTCATCGCTTGACCCTGTAGTTGTTACAGGGTGCATAAGGCGATCCAAATCCTGAGTCGAGGACAAGGGAAAGCGCGTGGACGACTGCTGCTCCAGAAAGAGTGAGACTCTGAACCTGCTGGCGCAGGGCGAGCAACGGCGTGTGCTGGTGATCGTCATGATCGTCAACATCGCGATGTTTATGGCCGAGTTTGGGGCGGGCGTCGTCGCGCAGTCGAGCGCGCTGATGGCGGATTCGATGGACATGCTCGGCGATGCGTAATCTTCCTGGCTGGAAGGAGCGGAAGACGATGAAGGCATCGAGGTTCTCGGACGCCCACAAGACGTTCATTCTGAAGCAGGGCGCCCACGGTGTTCCTGTCACGGACATCTGTCGCAAGGCCGGGATCAGCCAGGCGAGCTTCTTCTCTTCGCTCAAGCGCGAGCGCATCCGGCGCCGGACCTACAAAACCCGCGAGGAAGCCCGGCAGGACGTGTTCGATTACGTCGAGATGTTCTACAACCTGGTGCGTAAGCAGGTCAGGAACGGGATGCTGTCGCCCGTCGAATTCGAACGGCAGCAGACCTTGAAAGCGGAAGGCGTCTAGAAAACTAGGGGCTATTCAAAGCGGCTTACACGAAGGTAGGCGGTTTACTTCTTTTGATTGCCCGCAAAAGCAGCTGTCAAGCCAAGGCCAATGTATACGAAACCGCTAACCCAGCGTTCGGCTTTGAGATAGACGGGGCTACGCTTCAACCAGTTGCCCGCGGTGCCTGCAGCAAGTGCATAGGTGCCATCCGTCAAGACGCCAATCGCCGTATAGAGAAGCCCGAGAGAAGCGATCTGCGTCGCCACATGGCCACGACCAACCTCAACGAACTGTGGCAGGAAAGCCAGAAAGAAGAGTGCTGTCTTCGGATTGAGAAGGTTGACTATGAAGCCCTCTCGAAAGATACGCATGCGGCCGCGCGTCGGTAAACCGCGCTCGACGTCGGGAATGGCCGACTGGCCGAAGAGCTTCTTGAGGCCAAGCCAAATCAAGTAAGCGGCGCCGACGCACTTCACGACGCTGAATGCGAGCGCAGACGATGCCAGGAGCGCTGATAGTCCGACGCCGGCGGCGCCGACATGTACCAGTGTAGCCGTATGGATGCCCAGGATCGAAACTAGGCCGGCAGAACGGCCTTGTTCGACCGAACGCGCAAAAATGTAAAGGACCGCTGGTCCCGGTACGAGAAGTAGCACGAACGTGGCGCTGACAAATAAGCCGAGATTCGTTGCGCTGGGCATTATCAGGTCCATGTTTGTTTGCCCCGTTTTATATTAGCATCATAATAGCATGCGTGTCCGTCCAAGGCGAGATATGCCTGTGCGCTCATGCAGGCTTAATCTCATCGCCCCGGCTCTGGCAGACATCGCTCGCGCTCAGACCGTCGCCGCGGAGGAGGTGTCGCAGGCTTGATTCAGTGTTCAATCTACAAACGGAGCGCTGGGGTGGGGGCGAGTGATATTTGGCCGAGGAGCCGCCGACATGACCACGGCGGGTAAGGAGGCCCTCGAGCGGGCGGCGCCTTAGGTGTCGATCATATGCGAGCGTTGCAGCAAGCGAAGCATGGCCCGATGGAATGCCAAGCGCTCATCGTCCTCCCAGCCATCCGTCAACTGCCTGAATACTTCTTCCTGCCAACAATGGGCGTCAACAAGAAGTCGTTGACCCGCTTTTTTGAGAGAAACTTCCCGCCGGCGCGCGTCGTGAGGAGACGATTTCATCTCTAAATATCCCGCCTCCGCAGCCTCCTTAACGAGACGAGATGCGCCACTCTGGTCGATACCAATCTCGCGCGCCAACGCATTGATCGTCACAGGCTCTCGCTTTGTGAGTGTCCCCACCGCCTCTGCGACAAGCACATGCCTACCGTTCTGCTCAAGCAAACGGTCGGTCGGCGTATTCGGCCGGCGAGACCAGTGACGGACAAACTCAAATAAGGTTTGTCCCGGGCCGATTGCTGAAATCGGCTGGCGCGTTTCGCCCGTGACCCTCATTCGGAGGCGGCCATTTCGCGGCAAATGAATGCGAGTTCCAGCGCAGAGCGAAGATCCGGCAATCTCAGAGCCGCCGATACCTTGTCACCCGTAACGCGAAAGATCGTCGCAACCCGAGCCGGCTGCTCGCTTTCCGGCCAAGTCGCATCTTGTTCCACGACCATCAGGCGGTCGCTGATTGGATGCCATGACTTCGCAATAAGTTTGATCCCTGACCTGTCCACCCAGTCGGCAAAATCGGGGGCCGAGATAGGACCAGCGCCCTTCGGCCCTAACACGACGATCGGATCGCTCACTGCGGCTGCTGCTTGCGCGAGATGGCCGCTGCTTACCGCTTCGTGCCATCGGTTGATTGCGGATTCGAGCTCTGTTCTCATCGTGCCAATATATGCGATTCGCATGCATATTGCTGGATGCTGTGTACTCGTTCCGCGATGCGCGAGCGGGCCAGCCAGAGGCGGACAAAGACCCTATCGTCCCACGAGAATAAGCTGGGCATTGCTCCAGCCGGAGGCTCTCTGACTATGCTCTAGGCTCAGGACCCATTAAATTGCTTGTGTGAGGTGAGGTTGATTGATTCAATGGCGGTTCAAGGAGTGCTGCCATGAGTGATCTGATCTGGTTG
>NZ_JALJVY010000007.1 GCF_024168485.1 Sphingobium sp. OAS761 | reverse complement strand
ACCCATGGCAATGCCCTCCAACCGGCACCCATAGATTCAGACATTCATCGCTTTGGGAATCCCCAACGTGAGTCAGGATCATTGGAGGTTGGTATAACACCGGCGCGAACGACGGGTTAACAGGTGAAGATGATCAAGATTCCTGAACGTGTTGGCGGCTTGCCAACTCTCTTCATCGTTGCGGTCCTTATTCCGACCGCCCTAGCGGCGCTTTATTTTGGATTGAGCTCCGACGTCTATACGTCGGAATCGCGCTTCGTCGTGCGTAGTCCGGACAAAAGCAGCAGCGGCGGGCTAGGCCTGCTGCTGAAGGGCGGTTCGTCCGGTGAGGCCAATGAAGGTTATGCGACGCACGACTACATGCTTTCGCGCGACGCGCTCAAGGCGCTGAACAGGGATGGCCTGGTCAGGAATGCCTATGGCAACGACAGCGTCTCCATCTTCAATCGCTTCAATCCGCTGGGCAGCGGCGGGTCGGACGAACAGCTGTTCAAATTCTACTCCAAAAAGGTAGAGGCGAATCACGACATAGCGTCCTCGATCACGACGCTGGACGTCGACGCGTTCGCGCCGCAGGACGCTTACGAGATCAACCGACGGCTGCTGGTGCAGGCCGAAGCGCTGGTCAACAAGCTCAACACCCGCGCCCGCGAAGACCTCATCGGCTACGCGGCCAAGGAATTGCAGGAAGCCAAGGCAGCGGCCAGCACGGCTGCTCTGGCCCTGTCCGACTATCGCAACCGCGAAGGTGTGGTCGATCCGGAAAAGCAGGCGGAAGTCCAGTTGCAGATGGTGTCCAAGTTGCAGGACGAAATGATCGCAACGAAGACGCAACTCGTTCAGTTGCGCGCGTTCACGCCGCAAAATCCCCAGATACCGGTGCTTCAGACGCGCGTGCGCGAATTGAACAAGGAAATCGAGCAGCAGACCGGTTTGATCGCGGGCAATCAGAAATCCCTGGCAGCAACGGCCGCCCGATACCAGCGCCTGGCGCTGGAAAGCCAGCTGGCCGACAAGGAAATGGCGGCAGCGATCACCTCGTTGCAGGAAGCCCGTAACGAGGCCCGTCGCAAGCGCGCCTATGTCGAGCGCATCGTCGAGCCCAGCAAACCCGACTATCCGAGCGGCCCGCGCCGACTGCGCGGTATCCTGAGCACATTTGTCGTCGGCCTGGTCATATGGGCAGTGCTGTCGATGCTGATGGGCGGTATCCGGGAGCATCGCGACTGATGGAAGGCGAGCGGCAGGAGCAGCCCAGGACCAGTCTCTGGCGGTCCTGGACGATCCAGCGACGCGTCATCGGCGCCTTGTTGATGCGCGAGATCATTACGCGCTACGGGCGCCACAATATCGGTTTTCTTTGGTTGTTCGTGGAACCGATGCTGTTCACCGTCGGCGTGACGGCGATCTGGAGCGCGACCAAGGCGGTGCACGGGTCGAACCTGCCCATCGCGGCATTTGCTCTCACGGGCTATTCGAGCGTCCTGGTCTGGCGCAACATGCCGTCCCGGCTGGTGGATTCCATCAGCCCGAACCTGTCGTTGATGTACCATCGCAACGTGAAGATTTTCGACGTATTCGCGGCGCGATTGACGCTCGAAGGCATCGGCGTTGCCATATCCTTTTTCTTCCTGACGATTTTCTTCGCGGGTATCGGCTGGATTCAGCTTCCCGAAGATGTGCTCAAAGTCGTTGTCGGATGGGTCATGCTTGCCTGGTGGGGCTCCGCACTCGGGATGTTCATGGGTGCCTTGTCGCACCGTACAGAACTGATCGACAAATTCTGGCATCCTACGGCATATCTTCTTTTTCCGCTTTCGGGGTCCGCGTTTCTGGTGGATGCACTTCCTCCCGAATTTGCCCGCTGGATCCTGTACCTGCCCATGGTTCATGGTGTCGAATGTGTGCGTGACGGCTTTTTCGGTTCACATTTCACGGCCCACTACGACCTGGGATATATGGCGATGTGCAATTTGACCTTCAGTCTTTTGGGGCTGCTCGAAATCAAGCGCGCCAGCCGGAATCTCGTGCCCGCATGATCGAGCTTGTCGACATTTCCAAATCCTATCCCACCCGGGCAGGCCGGGTGTCGATATTCAAGGATGTCAATTTCACGATAGGCCGTGGCGAAAAAATCGGCATCCTGGGGCGCAACGGCGCAGGCAAGTCAACCTTGGTCAGGTTGATCGGCGGCGTCGAGCAGCCAAGCAGCGGCTATATCCGGTCGGACATGTCCATTTCGTGGCCGCTCGCCTTTTCGGGCGCGTTTCAACATTCCCTTACCGGGATGGACAATTTGAGGTTCATCTGCCGCGTATATGGTAAGGATGCGGACGAAGCCGCGCGGAAGGTCGATGATTTCGCCGAACTCGGGCGGTACATGCGTGAACCGATCAAGACCTATTCCGCTGGGATGCGCGCCCGTCTGGGTTTCGGAATTTCACTCGCCGTTGACTTTGATTGTTTTCTGATCGACGAAATCGTCGCTGTGGGCGACGCCCGCTTCCAGCGCAAATGCTATGAGGAACTGTTCATCAAGCGCAAGGACCGTGCGATGATCATTGTGTCCCACAGCGACAATTATATCCGGGAACATTGCGACCGTGCTTCGGTTATGGCCGGTGGCGCCCTGCACCATTTCTCGGATATGGATGCCGCCTATGATTATTATCAGAACCATGACCGCGAATGAATTGGTTCGGTAGGCTGCTGGAACGGGCGACGTCGCCGTTCGCAGCAGCCGGAAAGCGGAGCCACCGGCCTGTCGGTGCACGACGACTGCTCGTGGATGTTTCCACCATTGCCCAACATGATGCAGGGACGGGCATTCAGCGGGTGGTGCGCGCGATCTGGCTGCATTTACACCGGATGGATTTGGGTGATATCGAATTGCTGCCGGTGGCCGCGACGGTGCGGCGCGGATACAGCATCGCGGGGTTCGATCCTCAAAGTGGTCGGTTGTCATTGCCCGAATCGCGTGCACCGCTGGTGCAGGCCGGGGAGGGGGATCTTTTTCTGGGCCTTGATCTCGCGGCCCATCGCCTCGCCCGGCATGAAAGGCAGTTGAAACGCTGGCGCAAGGCGGGCGCGTCCCTGAACATCATGGTCTATGACCTGCTGCCGCTTCGACACCCAGAATGGTTCCCCAAGAGCACGAGCCGTAATTTCGCGCGCTGGATCGGCGTTCTCGCCAGATGTGCCGACCGTGCCATCTGTATATCGCATCAAGTGGCATCCGACCTGGATGGCTGGCTCGCCGAAACGGCCGCGCCGCGCCGGGAGGAGATCGCCATGCCCGTCATCCCCTTGAGCGGTGCGGTGGAGGCAACCAATCCGACAAGCGGCATAGGCGATAAAGGCCGTGATGCGGTGATGTGGGCCGAGCGCGTCAGGACGGTGTTGATGGTCGGCACGATCGAACCGCGCAAGGGGCATGACTGCGTTCTGGATGCCATGACGCATCTTTGGGAAACCCAGCCGGAAGCAGCGCCGCATCTGGTCGTCGTAGGCCAGCCCGGCTGGCGGACCGAATCCGTTCAGGCGCGCATGGCGGCGCTGGAGAGCACGCAGTTTACCTGGCTCAGCCGGGCATCGGACGAACTGCTCGGCGCCTTGTATGAGCGCGCAGCGCTAGTGATCGTGCCGTCCCGTGGCGAAGGATTTGGATTGCCGATCGTCGAAGCGCTGCGACAGGGACGCAAAGTCCTGGCGAGAGATTTGCCGGTATTCCGCGAGTTGGAACGGCCGGGACTGTCCTACTTTACCGATGATGCACCAGCCGCGCTGAGTGCGCGCATCATGGCGACGCTGGAACAATCTGACCCGGAACCATGGACCGGGGACGGATGGGACGACAGCGCACTGGCGCTGCTGAACGCGCTGAATTTATGCGCTGCCGTCGATCCCGTTTCCTAGCCCTCTGCCTTGATCGCCTGCATCATCACGCGCAGGTTGGCGCGCCAGTGGGGCGTGGGGCCGCCGAGCGCGGCAAAGGTCGACGCCTTGTCCAGCACAGAGTAATGCGGACGCGTCGCGGGTGTGGGATAGTCGCTCGTGGGAATGGGGATGATCCGCGCTTCCTGCTGCAACAGGCCGGCGGCAAGGCCTTCTTCCTGGATCGCAACGGCGAAATCATACCAGCTTGCCGCGCCGCTGTCGGTATAATGATGTATCCCCGCCACTCCGGCCCCGGCCATCGTCCATAACGCGGCGGCAAGGCCCGGCGCATAGGTGGGCGTTCCGATCTGATCGGCCACCACGCGCACTTCGGGCCGTTCGCCCATCAGGCGTAGCATGGTTCGCACGAAGTTGCCGCCCGTCGGGGCATATACCCAGGCAGTGCGGACAATCAGCGCGTCCGGCCCGGCCAGCTGCTCGCCGGCCAGCTTGGTACGGCCATAGGCGCTCAAGGGGCCTGTCGGGGCGTCGGGCGCATATGGAACGCCCGACATGCCGTCGAATACGAAATCGGTAGAAACATGGACGAAGCGCGCGCCGACCGAGCGGGCGGCGGCGGCCAGCGTGCCGGTCGCCGTGCCGTTGATCGCCAGTGCCAGTTCCTCTTCGGCCTCCGCTTTATCGACGGCTGTATAGGCCGCAGCATTGAGGATCAGGTCGGGCGTTTCCCGTGTGACGAATGCCTGCACCGTGTCGGCATCCGTGATGTCCAGTTCATCGACATCGACGCAGACCAGCTTCACGTTTTCCGGCGCAGTCGCCTGGAGGCCACGGCCAAGTTGTCCCTTGGCGCCGACGATCAGGGTTTTCATGCGAATGCCTCGATTTCGGCCAGCGTCTTGCCCTGCGCGTCCTTGCCCGACAATTGGGGTTCCAGACCTTCCAACGGCCATTCGATGCCGACGGCCGGATCGTTCCACATCAGCGAATGCTCGGCCGACGGATCATAGGTGGCAGTGCATTTATAGAGAAATTCGGTCCCGTCCTCGAGCGCGATGAAACCGTGGGCGAACCCTTCGGGTACCCAGAACATGCGCTTGTTTGCGGCCGAGAGTTCCACGCCCACCCACTTGCCGAAGTTGGGACTGGATATGCGAATGTCGACCGCCACGTCCCAGACGCGGCCGGCGGTGACGCGCACCAGCTTGCCCTGCGGATTGGGGTTCTGGAAATGCAGGCCGCGCAACACGCCCTTGGCAGATTTGCTGTGATTATCCTGAACGAAATTCAGGTCCAGCCCGGCGGCCTTGAAGGCGGAGGCGTTGTAACTTTCGTAGAAGAAGCCGCGGTCATCCCCGAACACACGAGGCTCGATGATCAGCGGGCCGGCAATCGCGGTTTCAATGATATTCATGCAATCGCGCCCTTACCGCCCAGAAGGCCCATCAGATAATCGCCATAACCGCTCTTGCGCAGTGGTGCCGCGACTTTTTCAAGTTGCGCATCGTCGATGAAGCCCTGCCGCCAGGCGATTTCCTCGGGACAGCAGATCTTCAGCCCCTGCCGCTCCTCGGTCACGCGCACATAGAGCGCAGCATCCAGCAGAGAGCCGTGCGTGCCCGTGTCCAACCATGCATAGCCACGGCCCATGATCTCAACCGATAACGACCCTTCTTCCAGATAGAGGCGGTTCAGGTCCGTGATTTCCAGCTCACCGCGCGGCGATGGCGCCAGGTCGCGGGCCATGTCGACGGCCCGGCCGTCGTAGAAATACAGACCCGTGACCGCGTAGTTCGACTTGGGCTCGGCCGGCTTTTCCTCGATCGTTTCCGCGCGTCCCTGCGCGTCGAATGATACGACGCCATAGGCTTTTGGATCGCTGACATAATAGCCGAACACGGTAGCCCCGGTATCGCGCGTGCCGGCGCGGCCGAGTAGGTCGACAAGGCCGTGGCCATAAAAGATGTTGTCGCCCAGCACGAGCGTGGACGGATTGTTGCCCACAAAATCCGCACCGATATGATAGGCCTGCGCCAGGCCTTTCGGTTCGGGCTGCACCGCGTAGGACAAGGACATGCCCCATTCCTTGCCATCGCCCAGCAGGGCCTGGAACGCGGCCGCGTCATGAGGGGTCGTAATGATCAATATGTCCCGGATACCGGAAAGCATGAGTGTCGACAGCGGATAATAGATCATCGGCTTGTCATAAACGGGCATCAATTGTTTGGAGACGCCCTTAGTCAGAGGATAAAGTCTGGTCCCCGAACCACCCGCCAATATTATTCCTTTGCGCACGTCAGTCTCCCTTCCCGGCCGGTCGGGGTGTAATTGGCGCCGGCCGCGATTGCAAGGCGGTGTTGCGGTGCGGCATTTAGATGCTATCGCAGGATCGACGACGTCGTTCTTCGCCGCTCGCAGGCGTCAGCGAATCGTCATGCCGGGGCGTTAGTCCCGTGCAGGGACGGACATGAATGTGTCGGGTTTCTCATTGACATGCATGATCTTGCGGTCAGAGATACGGCGCAACAGGGGTAATAAGGCGGGTTTTCGGTGGACGAAGCGGTATCGACAACGACAGCGGAAGCAACGGCTAACAGCAGGAAGAGAAACGCCCGTGGGTCATCCGGCGTCGTCGCCAAAGCCCAGAAGGCGGGTGGCTCGGAAGGCCAGCGCACAGTGGTCCTGGTTGTCGCCATGCACCGGTCCGGGACCAGTGCGTTGTCGCGGACACTTAATCTGCTGGGGTGCGATACTTCCCCTAATCTCATGGGGGCAGACGAATTTAACGCGTCGGGATACTGGGAATCCCGTCCGATCTACGAATTGAACGAGAAAATCTTGAGTTCAGGCGGTGGAGGCTGGGCCGACTGGCTGGAATTCAACCCCAACTGGTTCCGTTCCTCCGCGATGGAACGCTATCGCGAAAGGGCCATCGCCTGTGTCGAGGCGGAATTCGGCAAATCCAATCTTTTCGTCATAAAGGACCCGCGCCTGTGTCTGCTGATGCCGTTCTGGCGCAGCGTATTTGAAACCATGGGCATCGAACCGGTCGTTGTGCATACGCTGCGCCACCCCATCGAGGTTGCGCGTTCCCTGGAACGGCGGAACAAATTCCTGATGCCGAAGGGGTTACTGCTGTGGCTCCGTTACACGCTGGAGGGAGAACGCGGCAGCCGGGGGCTGCGCCGCTACTTTACATCCTATGACGACCTCATGGATGACTATGTCGGCTTCATCGAAAGGTCCGAGGCGGCGCTCGATCTGTTCTGGCCGCGCAATTCCGACAAGGTCCGGCGCGAACTGGCCGGCTTTCTGGCCAGCGACCTGCGGCACCATCGGGAAGAAGTCAAGTCACTGAAAACTCTAGATTATGCCGCGAAATGGGTCGGAACCACATATGAGGTGCTGAACGAGTTTGCGGCGAACGGCGAAAATGATCGCGGCCTGGCCCTGCTTGACGGCATTCACGCGGAATTCAATGCCGCCGGACAGGCCATGGCCTTGATCGCCAAGGATAATGACGAACGATTCGCGAGAATTCAGCAGTTGGAGCAGGAGCGGTCTGAACTGATCGCGCGGCAAGCCGAGTTCGACCAGCAGGCCGAAAAACTAGCGAGGCTAAGCGAGGCGAAGAACCAACTCGAATTGCGTCATGCTGCCACGCAGAAGCAACGCGATACCCTTCTGGCCGCGGGCGCGGACATGGAGGAGCGTCACAAGGCGCTGATAGACGAACGGGCTGTGTTGCTGGAGCAGGCCAGCGCGATGGAACAGGCAACCGCTACGGCCGATCGGGAGCGCGCGGCACTGCGAGAAAAGATGCAGGTGCTGGAGGCCCGAATTGCCCAGGGCGACAAGCTGCGGGAAGAGCTGAAGGCGGCCCAGGGCGGCATCGAAACGCGCGCCAAGGAAGCGCAGCAGCAGGCCGAAGCCATCCAGCGCGCGAAGACCGCTTTGGAAGAACGCCATCTCGCCACGCAGAAGGAGCGAGATGCGTTGCGCGAACTGCGCGCGAAACTGGAGGCCGATATCACGGCGACCCGTCAGGAAGTCGAGACGGCGCAAGCCGACGTCGAGCGGGAGCGTGAGGCGTTTCTGGCGGAAAAGCAGTCGCTGGAGCAAGCCGTCGCAGAAATGGAAACGCGGCGTGACAGGCTTTTGGAGGAAAAGAAGGAGGCGGATCAGAAAGCCGTAGCCGCGTCGGCCGAGGCGGAATCGATTCAGCGCGCCAAGACCGCCCTGGAAGAACGCCATCTCGCCACGCAGAAGGAGCGGGACGCGCTGCGCGAAGTGCGCACGAAACTGGAGGCCGATCTCACGGCGACCCGTCAGGAAGTCGAGACGGCGCAAGCCGACGTCGAGCGGGAGCGTGAAGCGTTTCTGGCAGAAAAGCAGTCGCTGGAGCAAGCCGTCGCAGAAATGGACACGCGGCGTGAAAGGCTTTTGGAGGAGAAGAAGGAGGCCGACCAGAAGGCCGCAGCTGCGCTGAACCAGGCGGAATCGATTCAGCGCGCCAAGACCGCCCTGGAAGAACGCCATCTCGCCACGCAGAAGGAGCGGGACGCGCTGCGCGAAGTGCGCACGAAACTGGAGGCCGATCTCACGGCGACCCGTCAGGAAGTCGAGACGGCGCAAGCCGACGTCGAGCGGGAGCGTGAGGCGTTTCTGGCGGAAAAGCAGTCGCTGGAGCAAGCCGTCGCAGAAATGGAAACGCGGCGTGAGAAGCTTTTGGAGGAAAAGAAGGAGGCGGATCAGAAAGCCGTAGCCGCGTCGGCCGAGGCGGAATCGATTCAGCGCGCCAAGACCGCCCTGGAAGAACGCCATCTCGCCACGCAGAAGGAGCGGGACGCGCTGCGCGAAGTGCGCACGAAACTGGAAGCCGATCTCACGGCGACCCGTCAGGAAGTCGAGACGGCGCAAGCCGAAGTCGAGCGGGAGCGTGAGGCGTTTCTGGCGGAAAAGCAGTCGCTGGAGCAAGCCGTCGCAGAAATGGAAACGCGGCGCGAAAGGCTTTTGGAGGAGAAGAAGGAGGCCGACCAGAAGGTCGCGGCCGCGTTGGCCGAGGCGGAATCGATTCAGCGCGCGAAGATCGCCCTGGAAGAACGCCATCTCGCCACGCAGAAGGATCGGGACGCGCTTCGCGAACGCCACGCCGTGCTGGAAGCTGAGAAGGCTGCCGCGGAGCGCGAATCGGAATTGTTGCGGACGCAGGCGCGGTCGATGGAAGACAGCCTGGTCGACACGCGTCAGCTTCGAGACGCCCTGCAAGCCGCCAAGGACGCCCTCGAGTCCGATCTGAAGGCTGCTTCTGACAAGGTGCAGGAACTGACACAGAAGTATGCCGATCTGGAAGCCCGTCATCTGGAGGTCGAGCAAGAGCGGAACGCACTGACCCGGGACGCGGCCGATAAGGTCCGGGAGATCGAGGCGCAGCATATAGCTCAGGCCCGACTGGAGAAAGAAAAGTCGGACCTTGAGGTTGCGGTAGCATCGCGCGACAGAGAATTGGCAAAGCTGACGAGCGATTTGGCGACGGCGGAGACGACGGCGCGGGATCAATTGTTGAAGATCGGACAGACCGAAAATCTGGCGAAGCAATGGGAATCTGAATCCGCGCGCCTGGCCGCGGAACTGACCGACGTCCGCGCTGCCAGCAACGCGGAACTGGATGAATTGCGCCATGCGCTGGCCCAGACGGAAAGCGCTTTGCGGCAACGCCAACTGGAGACGGAACAGGCCGCGGACGATCTGGCGACGGCATACAAGCAAATGGAAGCGGAACGCGAGGCGCACGAGGCGCTCAAATCCAGGCTGGAGCGCGAATTGGACGAGGCGCGAAGCAAGTCCGCCGAGTTGGCCCGGGCGCGTCAGGCCGCGGAAAAGGCGGTCAATCTGCGATTTGAGGAAATCGCGCTGATCACCCGGCAACTCGCTGCTCGGGAAGCGGAATGGATGGATGCCAATGATGCGCTGGCGGAAAGTCGGCGTATCGCATTCGATCGGGAGGCGGAAGCAGGGCGCCTGCTCAATGATCTGGAACAGGTGCGACAACTTGCTTCGGACCGCCAGGATCAGGCCGTGCGGTTGCATGGTGATCTGCAAAAGGCCCATGAGGATATCGCTGCCCGTGATGCCAAGATAGGGCATCTGCATGGCGACCTCGAAACGGTGCGCCGTGTCGCCCAAGAGCGCGAAACCCGGATCAACCGGATGCATGACGAGCTCAGGGAGACCCAGGAAGTCTTTGCGCAGAGCGAAGCGCAGGCAGCGCGATTGCGGGAAGAACTCGCCCAACGCGAACGCCTGGCGGACGAACGGGGCGGGCAGGTCGCTCAATTGCGGGCGACACTGGAGGAGGAGCAGCGCCGCCTGACCGATGCAGTGGAACAGAAGCGGCAACTCGTCGACGCCCTTCAGGAAAAGGAAGGGCGGATATCGGCCCTCGATGCGCAGTTGGCGCAAGTTGAAAAGGATCATGGGGCGACCCGCACGTCGATGGAGCGCGCCTTGGACGACATACGGCGGCAGAAGGAAATTCTGCGTGCCACCGTATTGGCCAATCGGTCGGAACTGGATGCGCGGGAACATGCAACCCATGATGCGCAGCGCGCCAATGCTCAGATTTACAGGCAGTTCATGGCCGCTCTGGAGACAATGTTGGCGCAGGCCGTTCTGCCTTTCCCCGCATTTACCCGGAAAAAGACGGCTGAAAGGCAGCGTCGCATTCTTGACGAGCATGCATCTTTCGACCCGGCTTGGTATCTTGCCACGAACAATGACATCAACCAGGCCGGCGTCGATCCTTACGATCATTATATTTCGCACGGCGTCGTTGAAGGTCGCGCGCCCAACGCCGCGATGGAAGCACTGCGGATTGGTGGATAAGGCGGCGCCTGCCCCCGGAGGCGGCGCCTAATGGAACGGGAGCCGGGACGTGGCTAATCTGGAAGCCCTGTCCGCGGAAATTGGACAATCGGGTCTGTTCGACGCGGACTGGTACGCGGTGCATTATGCCGATGTCGGTATGACGGGAATGGACCCGCTGCTTCACTATGTCCGTTTCGGGTTGTTGCTGAAGCGCGATCCCGGCCCCGCATTCGATACGCGCTTTTATCTGGAGCATTATCCGGATGTCGCCGCTGGCGATATGTCCGCGCTGCTGCACTATATCCGTTTCGGCCAACAGGAAGGTCGGTTGGCCCGGCGACCGACGCGCGTCGAGATGTCTGTCGTCGATGTGCCGCGTCCGGCGAGCGCGCGGGACGATAGTGACTGGGCGTTTCGCATGGCGCCTGATGCCTTTGCCCGACGCGGGCTTGCGCCATTGGCGGACATCGCGATTGTGGCCGCCGCCGCGAATGATGCGGCATGGCAGGGGGTGCTGGACGCTTGCCGCAGGTTGGCGAAACCGCTGGACCTGTTTTACCACGGTCCGGTTGAACTCGATTTTTCCGCGATCCCGCCATCGGTCCGGTCGGTCACATGGCTTGGCGATGCGGACCGCGCTCATGCCGTTCGCGATGTTGCGGCATTTGCCGGCGCGGGGGGATTGCGGGATTATTGCGCATTGCTGTTGAGCAATCCTGCCGCAGCCGTCGACGAGCCTGTATTCGATCCTGTGCTTTTGATGGCCGATGATTTTCAGGCCGATGCCGACTGGGGATGCGCCGGGGCGGATACGCTGTCGTTGGACAGTGTCGACCCGCTTGTCCAAACCTTGTTGCGCCGGACGGGATTGCCGTTTCCATCCGGATCGTTCGCGGTACCATGCGGGTCGGCCGTGTGGCTCCGCCCGCTGCTGGCGCGAGTCTGGCGCAAGGTCGCCGACGATCCCGATGCCGTGCCGCTCGATTGGGGGCAGGCCTTGCAGATGCTCGGCATCGCGGCGGCGCAGGCGGATATGCGGGCGACCGCCACAGCGCGCATTGTTGCATCCCTATCAGCGCCAGCCCGGCCATTCCGTGCAATGGCATTCTATCTGCCACAATTTCACCCCATCCCCGAAAATGACGGCTGGTGGGGCAAGGGCTTTACGGAATGGACCAACGTCACGCGCGGGCATCCCCTGTTCGAAGGCCATGACCAGCCGCGTCGTCCCGCCGATCTCGGCTATTATGACCTGCGGCTCCAGGAAACACTGGCGGCGCAGGCGGCTCTTGCCCGGAGCGCCGGGATTCACGGCTTCTGCTATCATTATTACTGGTTCGAGGGGCGCAAGCTGCTCAACCGGCCGATCGAGCAGATGCTGGAGTCCGATCTCGATCTGCCGTTCTGCGTGTGCTGGGCAAATGAGAACTGGTCGCGCAACTGGGACGGCCTGCACCTCGATGTTTTGCTGGAGCAGCGTTACTCGCTTGAAAGCAATATTGCATTGATGCGGGAATTGATCCCGATGATGCGCGACCGACGCTGGATCCGGCATGACGGCAAGCCGGTGATGCTCGTCTATCGCATTGGCGTGATCCCGGACTGGCTGGAAACCGCGCGTGCCTGGCGGGACGAATGCCGCCGCGCCGGGCTGGGCGAGATTCATCTGTGCGCGGTGCGTTTCGATGTCGAAGATTTGCCGGGTCAGCCGCAGGATCACGGGCTGGACGCCTATGTGATGTTCCCGCCGCATGAAACGGTGCGGCAGGACGCGACGGGCGATGTCACCTCGCTGGCCCCCGCCTTTGCCGGCAACATATTGAGTTATGCGGCGGTCGTGGACAATGACCTGGCGCGTTTTGGCGACGGCTACCCATGGCCTGTCCATCGTGGGGCCATGCTCGGCTGGGACAATATGGCGCGGCGGGGCATGAACGCGCGCATCTATCATGGCGCCACGCCGTTCGCGTTCCGCCGCTGGATCAAGGGGATAGCAGAACAGGAAGCGGCGCGGGGGGGCGACGGAGAGTCGCTGATGTTCATCAACGCCTGGAACGAGTGGGCGGAAGGCACCTATCTGGAGCCCGACGAAAGCTGGGGAGATGCACGGCTTGCCGCATTTCGGTCTGCTGTGGAGGCCGTGCCCGAACTGCGCCTGTCGCTGGCGCCCAAGCTTGACCTGGACGTTATCGGTAATCCTATCGATCGCGACGGCAGGATGGCCGCGCCACCCCGGCGATACGCCGGCCGGCGCAATGCCAATGCCGCCTGGCCGACCATATTGGTCTGCGCTCATATTTCCGGCCATCAGCTTTTCGGGGGCGAACGTAGCCTTATCGACGTGCTGGAAGGCTTTGCCGAAATGCAGGTCAACATCGTTGTGACCTTGCCGAGCGACAATCACCCCGATTACGTCGAGCATTTGCTGGACCTTTGCATTGCCCTCTACGCGTTCCCCTATCCCCAGTGGATGGAAGGTCGGGCGCCCTATGCGTGGCTGACGCTGGATTTCGCAGAGATCATGCAGCGGCACGGAGTCGACATAGTTCATGTCAACACCATCGTCGTTCTGGAGCCGCTGATCGCTGCGCGGATGCTCGGTTGCACGACCGTTGTGCACGCGCGCGAATTGGTCACGCTCGACCCGACGCTGGAACAGCGAATGGGCGCTCCTGCCGGAGATATCGTGGCTGCGGTTCAGCGGCGCGCAGACTGGATCATCGGTAATTCTGCCGCCACCTGCGCGTTATATGGGCAGGGGGATAGAGCGCTGCACGTCCCGAATGCGGTGGCGCCCGATCGGTTCGACATGGAAAACCGGATCGAAGGTGCGATCCGTTTCGGCATCGTGAGTTCCAACATTCCGGCGAAGGGTATTGCCGACTTCGTCGAAGTTGCGCGTCTGACCGCCGCCCGTACGAGCGCTGCGCGATTTGTGATCTTCGGGCCGCGGACACCCGAAATCGATGCCTGGATGGCCGAGGTGGAAGCGGGCGACCGCCCCGCGAACCTGGAATATGCCGGCTATGTGGATGACCCGCGCGATGCGATGGCGAATATCAACGTCCTGCTCAACCTCTCTGTCTTCGGCGAATCCTTCGGTCGCACCGTGGCCGAAGCGATGGCGGCGCGTCGCCCAGTCATCGCCTATCATTGGGGTGCCTTGCCCGAACTGGTCGACCATGGCCACACGGGCTATCTTCTTCCCTATCGAGACCTTTCGGCGGTGGTGGCCCAGGTGGTCGCGCTCAGTGCAGCCCCGCACAGCATCACGGCGATGGGAGAGCGTGGCAGGGAGCGGATAGTGGCGCACTTCTCACCTGCCGTGCTACGCAATGCCTTGCGCCATGCCTATGATCGCATCCTGGTTCCGTTGGCAGGTGCGGACGATGCGAAACAGGAGTTGGCGCGACGGCCCATGGCCTCGACGGTCACGGTAATAGTGGCAACCGACGGCAGCACACGGGAGGAAGTGCGCGCCTGCCTGGACGCCTTGGTCCGCCACACGGACCCGGCTCTGGCACATATTCTTCTGCTGGACACGCACGGTTCTTCAACCGAGTGGGAAGAGGTGAATTCGGTTCGGCGGATCGGCTCTCTCGACGCCGCGCGAGATATGCAGGCAAGCGATTTCGTTCTGGTTCAGCCGCATGTCCGGGTCGGCCCCCGCTGGCTGGAAGGGTTGAGGGCGGCCTTCCGTGATCGTGAGGATGTCGGCTTTGCCATGCCGGTGGAACGGACGTTGTCGACAACCGGACCTATGTTCTCGCAGCAGTCCGGCACCACTGGCCTGGACGCAGCATTACTGATGGCGCTTCAGAGGCTGTCGACGTGCATTCCGGCCGAGGTCCAGGATATGGCGGTATCCTGCCTGTATGTGCGCGGGCGTCTTTTTTCGGACGTGATCGGGCAATGTGCGGCGAAGCCGGGCTTCACGCCGGCCATGGCGAGACAGGTCGTTCGCGCTTGCCGCAATTCCGACCGCGATTTCCTGCTGTCGCCATGGTCCCTGGTCGCCACCGCGCAAGATGATGTTGCGACGCAAAAATATCGTGCGATTCCCAATGATTATGCAGCGGCCGCGCTGGATGCCATAAGAAATGAGATTAGCCGTTGGGATGGGGCGACGGCTTAAATAAAAGCGTCACCGACCCATGCGCTTTACGATTATAAGAAAGTTTAGTTGGTCTTGACCGATTCTCGGACAGTCGGATGCTTTTTTGCACTTGCTTTGTGCGGCGCCGGGAGTCAGGCTGGAATGGTCCAAGAAATGATTAAGGACTGGCTTTCGTAAGGATTGCAGCAAAGGCCATAGGCCGAGGGAGAGGCTTAAGGCATGGCGGTCGACTGACCGTTGCGGATCAGATTGCGGATATGAGGGGAAGTTGGTGCAGAATGTGAAGTTGGCGGGGGCGGTGTCCGCTGAGGATGTCGCACGTATCAAGGAATCGGGTCTGTTCGACGAAGAGTGGTATCTTCGAACTTATCCTGATGTTCGCATGCTGCAAATGGATCCGGTAGAGCATTACTTGTGGCTAGGGGCCAGGCTTGAACGGAATCCGTCGCCGCATTTCAGCACCGCGGCATATCTGGAAGTCAATCCTGACGTGGGTGAGGCGGGCATCAATCCGCTGACCCATTACGCCAAGAGCGGACGGCGCGAAGGCCGCAAGATCGCGCCTCGCCGCAGGGCTTCCGACCCGTTGGCGTGGCGGCCGGGCGATGTACGTGTCGTCGATTCCCTTCCTTCGGTGCTGCTGTGCGCGCATGAGGTCAACCAGCAGATGTTCGGCGGTGAGCGCAGTTTCATCGACATGCTTGAGGCGCTCGCGCAACTGAAGATAAACGTCTATATTGCTGTTCCGCAGGAGGGTAATCCGGAGTATATCGAGCTGTTGCGTAAAAAGTCGTGCGGCCTGTTTTCTTTTCCTTATTATCAGTGGTCGAAGAACAGAAAGCCGGATGAAATCTCCATCGAAGATTTCACCTACGTTATTGAACAGTGCAATATCAGCCTGGTTTATTGCAATACGATCGTCTTGGTAGATCCCTTGATCGCCGCGCGCCGGGCTGGCCGCCTGACGGCCATTCACGCGCGCGAACTGATCGATCATGATCAGCATCTGTGCGATCGGATGGGTATGGATGCGCAGGGCATCATCGATCGTATCCTGTCACAAACGGATTATGTGATCGCCAATTCCGCCGCGACGCAGAAATTGTTCGCGGACAGCCGGCGCAGCTTCCACGTGCCCAATGTCGCGAAGGTCGATTCGCTCGACATGCCTAATATTGTCGGCGAACATGTCGTCTTCGGTATTGTCAGTTCGAACATCCCCAAGAAGGGGATCGCCGATTTTGTGGAAGTCGCGCGGCGCGCGGAAAACCTGGTGCCCAGCGCGCGTTTCCGCGTGATTGGTCCCGAGAACGCCTACATCGCCGAGCTCAAGGAAGCCGGCGTTCCGTCCAACCTGGAATTTGCCGGCTATGCCGAGAGTCCGGCCGAAGCCATGGCGCAGGTCAATGTCATAATGGCACTGTCGCATTTCGCCGAATCCTTCGGCCGGACTGTGGCGGAGGCGCAGGCCGCCCGGCGGCCGGTGATCGGTTATCGCTGGGGCGCGGTGCCTGAACTGATCGACGACAACGAAACGGGTTTCCTTGTCGGCTACAAGGATGTCGAGGCGGTGTTGGCCCGCGTGAACAAGCTGTGCAAGGATCCGGGCCTTATCGCGACGATGGGCGAGGCCGGCCGCCTCAAGATATTGCGGCAATTTTCGCCCGTCGTGCTTCGCAACAATTTGCGGCACGCGCTGTCTGCGATTCTTGCGGAGGAAGTCGGCCTGCGCATCGATGACAACAGGCGGCTGACCATCATCGTTCCGGTTTATAATGCGCCTGAAGCGGTGGAGCGCTGCCTCAATTCCGTGCTGGCCCGCACCGATCTGACGCGCAACCGGGTGTTGATGATCAACGATGGCAGCAGCGATGCCCGCGTCCAGCCGTTGCTCGACCGTTTCGCCCGCAATCCCGGTTTCCATCTGCTCGTGAACCCTCAGAATATGGGTTATACGCGCACCATCAATCGCGGTATCAAATGGGCCGGCGACGACGACATATTGCTGCTCAACAGCGATACCATCGTCCATGACGGCTGGATCGAAGGGATGCAGAAGGTCGCGTTCGGTACGCCCAAAACAGGGACCGTGACCGCGATGGGCGACAATTCGGGCGCCTTTTCCTTCCCGACGGCCAATGTCGTGAACCCGATTCCCGAAGGGATGTCGCATGACGAATGGGCGAAGCGGGTCATCGCCTTCACTCGGGAATCCGATCCGATCGACGTGCCGACCGGTAACGGCTTCTGCATGTATGTCCGCCGTGACCTGATGGACCATATCGGCCTGTTCGATGAGGAGACCTTTCCCCGCGGCTATGGCGAGGAAAATGATTTCTGCATGCGCACGATCAAGGCGGGCTGGAAGAATTTCATTTCTCCGCACGCCTATGTGTTTCACCAGCGCACCGCCAGTTTCGGCAGCGAAAAGGATGGGCTGATCAAAACCGCGATGGAAATCGTGCACCAGCGCCATCCCGACTATGCGCGAAAGGTGAAGGCGGCGTTCGGATCGGGGCGCATGAAGGCGTTGCGCGCTTTGTCCGCCAAGGCTTATGAGGACGCGCCCGTCCCGGCACTGCCCGCCTGGCGGGGCGCGCCGGTGGGAGAACCGGTTGACGACAACAAATATCGTTGCGGTCCGGAGCGGCGCTTCCTGTCCTTCCAGCAGATGATCATCGACTGGCACACGCTGCGCGGACGGGCTCCACAGCGCGACCCGGACCTCGTCTCGATCATCGTGTGCGTCTACAATCAATATTCGCTGACCAACAAATGCCTCAACGCACTCGTCCGCAATTGCGGGAGCGAGAAGATCGAGATCATCATGGTCAATAATGGCAGCGACGAGGAAACGTCCGGGCTGCTCGACAGCTGGGCGGAACGGGACGGCCGGATCAAGGTGATCCACAATTTCGACAATCTGAACTTCTCGCTCGGGAACAATGTCGGTTTTGCAGCCTCTAATGGCGCGCGGCTGGTATTCCTGAACAATGACACGGAAGTGCAGGGCGATTGGCTGACGCCGCTTCTCGCGCCGCTAAAAAATCCCGAAGTGAAGGGCGCCCAGCCCAAGCTCCTCTATCCCGATGGCCGCGTCCAATGCGTTGGCGTGGTCTTTTCCGGCAAGACGCCGCTCGGCTATCCCATTTATGTCGATGAAGCGGCGGATTCTCCGCTGGTTGCGGAAAATCGCCGCTTCCGCGCGATCACCGGCGCCTGCTTTGCGATGCGGGCAACCGATTTCGCCGAAGTCCAGGGGTTCGATCCTATCTTCATCAACGGGCAGGAAGATATCGACCTGTGCTATCGCGTCGGTCACGGGGAAGACGTGTTCGAATATGTCGCGGGCGCCACGGTGATCCACCATGAAGGGCGCACCAAGGGTAGGGGGCGCTTCATCATCCACAACCGGTATAGCTATGCGGCACGCTGGCGCGATGCGTTCCCGGGCGATGATGTCCGCCACTATGGTAAAGACGGCTTCGTCGTGAGCGAATATCAGATCGACCGTCCCGAACTTGAAGAGGCGGGAATCGCGTGCTGGCGCGCGAAGATCGAAGCACAATCTTCCATGTAGAGGTGCGGGTCGAGGCTGGCCCGATCACCCGATAGAAGATAATAAAGAAGCCGGCATTTGCCGGCTTCTTTATTTAAATTAATAATAATAGAATGAATTGGTTATGACGAGACCAGTCCCGCTATGGATTCGGTGGTCCAATAGATTTTCGTTGCACGCTCTATCGCCTCCGCTTTGCTCGGTTCCAGTTCGATAAGCTTGTGCATCGACTTCAAGCCCTTTTCCATATCACCTGCTTCCAAAGCAGGATTAAACGCCGGAACGAGCATTTTGATATGATGAACATAACCGGGCTGCACGTCGGTCAATATGTTGGAAATATGTGACCAGCTACGTTCGGCTGGAATGCTGCCGACCTCAGGCCGGTCGCAGCGCAAAGTAAACCCATACAGTCGGTTGAGGCGGTCTATGATATCGGCATTCCCCTGCGCGACCAATGCTGCGGCATCCGATGACAGGGTTGGCTTGTTACCGACAAGTCCATTTTCGTTCATTGTCATCATGAAGTCGATGAGTCGCGAACTCCCGGGCGCCGCCTTACCGTCAATATCGCGACAAAATTTTGCGCGATAATCTTGTAGTACAACCATCTGTTCGCTCGAAAGCGACGTGTTTTCGTTGATATGCTCCAGGCCAAGGCCTTCCTTGCCCGTCAATTCACATATTACATGTTCAAAATCTGCGACAGCATTGGCCTTGACCAATTGCGACCGGTCAAACATTCGGACCGTTACACTGTCTATCATCGGGTAGCTTTGGAATTTATCCAAAAAGCGGTCCAGCGGGCGGACATATGTGTCCGGGCGCGGGAAACGATAGCTAGCTTTAATGGATTGCTGTGCCAGCGACAGATACATGCCCAGCGGATCACGAACATAGGCAATCACGTCGATGCGTTCGATGTCCAAAGTGATCATCTGCAAGATTTCGACCACTTCCTCCGGGTCCAGCGTTAGGAACGCTTCGGAGGATACGAGTACATAATCGACGTCATCCAGTTCGGCAGAAAGCTGGGCTATGGTCTGCAGCGCGAATTCGCGTTGTCGTGCGTTATTACCTCTGGTCGACTTCCCTAGCAGCGTGCCGAGGCAGAAATTTCCGCTGGTCCGATGATGCGACTTGTAGAGGAACCCCTGTTCCTTAAGTGTTGTGCGTGCGTCGAACATTGCGGCTTGCATGGCGGAACTACCGCATTTGCCGTCTCCGATATGCACGATGAATTTCGCCAAAGATCTAGTCTCCATTGTCGCGTATCAATGTGGTAGAGCAAAGCCGCCCTCGTTGCAAAATGCTCGTGGGCAGCTTTGCTCCGCTCACCAAAGGTCAGGCCAGTTTGGCAAACCAATCTCTCAACCACATGCTGCCAAATTCATCATTCATGTGATTGAGGTCCATGTCGGGGTGCAGAGCGTCGTCATGACCATCCCCGATCGCTAGGCTCTTGGATCCCTGCGAATAGATAATATTGCTGGCGTTACCATTGACGACCGTTTCCAGCGGCTGTGGCAACAGTGCCGCTCCCATCGGACTATAGATGGCGTCGTTGAGCATGGTCAAACCTCGCTCGTAAGGCTTGGTGCTTTGTGAACCTGACGTGCGCGGTGCCGCCTTCATGGGATTATGTCCGAGATATATCGGCTTGTCCGTAATGGCGCGCAATTTCAGCAGCGTCGCATGTGACAGGGTGCCCTCAAACAGATCCTTCAAGGTGCGCGCAATCACGGCACTGGAATAGAAGTGGTCCTCGGGCGGAAGGAAGGGCCGCGCTTCCATTCCGTACAGCAGAAACGCATCATAGTGGTCCACATCGATTTTCATTTCGCCGCCCGAGGTGAACGCGATCGCATTGGCAACGATTTCGCTGGTCGGCACAAGGGCACGGCCCTCCACGACCAACTCTCTCAGGCTATGGCTACGAGCGCCGAAGAAGACGAGGTCATGCTCGATCTCGTCAATAGGTAGCATTGCAGCACCGCGTTTGAGCGACCCGATATGGCTATTTCCGATGACAGCAATTCTCATCGGGCTGCTCCAAAAGCTCCGAGCAACTCTTCCTCACAGACCTCCTCCAGCTTTTTGCTGCGAACTACCGCAGCCTTGCGCCTGGAGGCAGTGAAATAATCTCCAAATTTATGGACCAAGCCCTGAAAGAAATGGTCCATCACCAAATCCACACCACGTTTGTTCACGCCACGCATATTCGGTTCGAAGAAGCTTCCTTTGAACACCGCACTGTTAATGATTTCATAGGAAGGGAAATAATCCACCAACTTGTGATTCATCGCCACCTGCCCCGCGACGGCTCTCAAAACTGATTTGGAATACATAGTGGCGACCAGTACATGTTTGTCCGATTTGGTCGCAGTCAGTGGCACCGGAGAAACGGTGAGAATGAACCGCAATTTCGGATTGGCCTGTCGCATCATGCGGATGGCGTCCATCAGGGCCGAACGTACTTCCTCGAAACCCTGATTGCGGAATTCATGGGCATTTTCGTCGAATTCGCCGGCAACCGTCCCGGGGCACATGGGATATTCATACCCTTCATGTCGGTTGAACCAGCTTTCGGTCAACCCCAGCGTGAAAACGAAGAAATGCGCGTTTTCGATGCAAGCGCGAAAGGCCTTTATCACTTCCTCGCGCGATTGCCGCATTTCCGCCAGCGATTCAAATCCGTTTGGTTCGATCGCCGGTCGGAAAGGATCATAATAGCGTTCGCCCTTGCGCCAATATTCGTCCGGGGGGCTACCATGCCCCAAAGCCCAACTGGTCCATTGCCGCAACAGCGAAGTCGTATAGATATTGGCTGTGCGGGCCGAAAAGACGTTGTAATTATATAGTTTCGCACCTTCCTCGCTCATGCCGGGCGGCGGGGTTTCAGCCATCAGCCAGTTGAAGTGGCGGTTTTTCAGTGCATTGCCGATATGCTGTGCAAAGCATGATCCGAATGTGGCAACTGGGGCTTTGGGTGCAATCCTGAATTTGGGTGTCCATAGTTCATCGATATCGAACATCGAGCGATCAGCGACAGCAGGACGCCAGAAGGCCTTTCCAGGCAGATCTCCATAAGGATTGCTGGAAGATTTTTCCTGTATTTTCAATTTGGTCGCCATGAATCCTATGTTCCCCGCTGAGCCCCTGACCGCAAGTGAAGCTTCCATTCTTCACTTTGTTGCACTGCATTGGAGCATATCGGATCGAGGCAGGAATGCAAACCGCGATCCCGTTCAGACGCGGTGCATGCGTGCACGATCATGAGAATGGCGAAGGCAAGGATCGTAACGCGTTTGAGGTTGTTACGGATTTGCGCAGAACATGCGTACAGGAGTATGATGACATGAGCGGTGCGATGGCGCGGTTGAAATGGGGCGTGGCCTTCGCGGCGACGGCGTTTTTGGCGGGTGCAGCCGTATCTGAACCAAGGCAACTCCTGTCCGTCGATTTCGACGACGGGCAGGGCATGAAGGCGGCTGGCTCCAGCGCGATTGTGGACGCGCGGAGCAACCTGACCTTCAACGCGACCATCGACAAGGGCACCAAAGCAGCGGATCGGCCCGAAATAGTGACCCAAGGCTGCCATTCACCGCCCCGTTGCCTGCGTATATCGATCGACCCGAGCGCGCGGGGGGCGGCAAAGAACAAGATCATGTACAGTTTCTGGTCCCACTATAAGCCGCTGCCTGGGGGGGAGCCGGGACGGATCAGGATTGGCGATAACAAGCCGACCACTGTCCGCTTTTCCATGAAGCTTGATGACCAATACGATACACCGGTCCATCAAATGATCCATTTCCAGATATTGCAGCCCAAGGTGAGCGGGCGCGCCAGCAAAGTGAAAGATGTCAATCCGGGCGGTCCTGTTCTGTCATTGCGTATAGTACCCACGTCGCGTCGCAGGAATAAATCGCCCGATGTTGAGGAATTCATCATCGCAGTCCGAAATCCTCAGGCCGAAAATCTCTATTATTTCGACAAGAGGGACAAGGGCGTTCTGTATCGCGGTGAAGTCCGAAAAGGCGCCTGGAACACCTTTTCCTTCGTTCTTCAGTCGATGGATCGACGTGGGGAGATGGTTGGACGGGTGGGATTCTGGATGAACGACCAGAAGAAGTTCGACCATAGCGTTGCGTGGGGTTTCAATCCGGCCGTCTACGCGGTCAGCCCGCAAATGGGTTTCGAACTGGGAAGTTATCGCTCCGCCGATCCCAAAGGCCATCAGACGGTATATTTCGACGATATTCGCGTCGATCGCTGAAAACCTGTCAGGCGCGCTAGCGGCGGAACCGTTCCGCCGCTGCGCAGGCGAGCGCGTCGGCGCGCTCATTTTCAGGATGCCCGGCATGGCCCTTCACCCATTGCCAGCGAATCTCGTGACGGGCCGCCGCCTTGACCAGCAATTGCCAGAGTTCAGCATTCTTTACCGGCTTCCGGTCTGCCGTTCGCCAACCGTTTCGTTGCCAGCCGAATATCCATTTGGTGATGCCGTCCATCACATATTTGCTGTCGGTATGAAGCGTGACGCTGCATGGCTTCTTCAACGCGTCGAGTGCCTGAAGCGCTGCCATCATTTCCATGCGGTTGTTGGTGGTCTGTGCCTCGCCGCCCGAAATTTCCTTTTCCCGGTCGCCAAAGCGAAGCACCGCGCCCCAGCCGCCTGGGCCAGGATTGCCCTTGCAGGCGCCATCGGTGAAAATCTCGACCTGGGGCAGATCCGTCATGCGCCCAACAATTCCGACGGGTTCGCACCGGCATAGAAGTCGAGCCGCCGCAAATAGGCGAGGGGGTCCTTGCGTGTCACCAGTGCATCGGCGGGCGTATTGATCCAGTCATAAGCGCGGGTGAGCAGGAAACGCAGCGCCGCACCCCGGCACAGGACCGGGAAGACGGCACGCTCGGCATCGCCAAGGCCGTGCGCTTGGGCATAACCGGCGCCCAACGCCGCGCCACGGTCCGGGAACCAGGTCGAACCGTCATGACTGAAACACCAGGCGCTGTGCGTGACTGCCAGATCATAGGCGCGGACATCGACGCAACTGAAATAAAAGTCGATGAGCCCCGTCACCTCCTCGCCCAGCATCAGGACATTGTCCGGAAACAGGTCGGCATGGATCACCGAGCGCGGCAGGTCGACCGGCCAATTGGCATCCAGGAAGGCCAGTTCGTCGACAACGCGCCGCGCGAGACCGGGCGCGATCCGGTCAAAATCGTCCCCGCATTTTCCGGCCAGTTCGTGCCAGCCATCCTTGTCCAGCGCATTGCCTCGCTCGCCGGGGAAACCCCTCGCCGCCTTGTGCAGTTCGCCCAGCGCAACCCCCGCGGCACGGGCCTGCCCCGGCGTTGGCTCGGTTACCGAAATCCCGGTCAGAAACTCGATAAGGCAGGCGGGGCGTCCCGCCAGCTGTTGCAGGCGTCGACCGTTGCGGTCGGCGATGAAGCGTGGCACGCGGCAGCCGCGCGCGCCCAGATGATCCAGCAGGTCCATGAAGAACGGCAGGTCGGACTCGTCCACGCGCTTTTCATATAAGGTCAGGATATACCGATGGCCTTTGCCCTCGGATCCTGTCGTTTCCAGCAAGTAGTTGCTGTTCTCGACCCCCTCGGCAATGCCCTTGGCCGAGATGAGGCGTCCGGCGTCATACCGGGCGAGAAACGCGTCGATCTCCTCGGCGGGAACATGGGTGTATACGGCCATGGTTCAGCGTGTTTCCAGCCCGCGGGGCAGTTTGAAAGCGATCGTTTCGCGCGCGGTTTCAACCTGCCGTTCCTCGACCTGGTAGCGTTCGCCGATTCGGGTGACGACTTCGCGCACCAATATCTCCGGCGCGGATGCGCCGGCGGTGAGTCCCAGCGTCCTGACGGTCGCGAGCCATTCGAAATCAATCTCGTCAGCCCGCTGGATAAGCCGGGCCGGAGTCCCTTCACGCTCCGACACTTCGACCAATCGAAGCGAATTTGAACTGTTGGGCGCGCCGATCACATAGACAGCGTCGCACTGCGCGGCGATGGCCTTGACGGCGGTTTGCCGATTGGATGTCGCATAGCAGATATCCTCGCCTTTCGGCGCGGTGATTGCCGGAAACCGGCGCTGGAGCGCCGCAACGATCGCGGCGGTATCGTCCACCGACAGGGTGGTTTGTGTCAGGAAGGCAAGGCCGTCGGGGTCGGCAGGCGAAAATGCCTCGGCATCCTCGACTGTTTCGATCAGGGTCATCGTGCCGCTCGGCACTTGCCCGAACGTGCCGACGACCTCCGGATGGCCCCGGTGCCCGATGAACAGGATGTGCCGGCCTGCTTCGACCTGGCGTTCGGCTTGGCGATGAACCTTGCTGACCAGCGGGCAGGTAGCATCCAGATAATCGAGCCCCCGCGATTCCGCCTTGGCCGGCACGGCTTTGGGAACGCCATGGGCAGAAAAGACGACCGGAACGCCATCCGGAACCTGATCGAGTTCCTCGACGAATACTGCGCCCTTTGCCTTCAAACTGTCGACGACGAATTTGTTATGGACGATTTCGTGCCGGACATAGACCGGAGCGCCATATTTCTCGATCGCCCTTTCGACGATGACGATTGCGCGGTCGACCCCGGCGCAAAAGCCGCGCGGAGCGGCGATCAGCAGGGTGATGGCGGGCAGGCTGGCGGGCGCTTCGGTCATGCTCGCCGCTTAGGCGAATGTGCGCCGCGAGGAAAGCGGCTTGCTTGCGGTTGCGCGCGGGCCGGGGGATGGATAAGGAAGCGCAAAGCTTTCGGCCTTGAGGCCATGCCAAGGAAAATCTGCCCGTGACATTGTGTCGAATTGCCCTGACCGGAATGCTGGCTCTCGCTCTTGCCGGTTGCTCCCGCCGGGGTGAGATTGATCCTACCGGCGGCATCGTCGCCGTGCGCTCGGCTTGCCCAACGGCGGCGATTCCCGCGCAGACGGGGGACATCACGCTGTTCAGCCCGGCCAACAGCACCGACGCTTCGGCGATCGACGTGGTGGCGAATATCACCGACCTGCGTTCGACCTGCGTGGACGGGGATCAATTCTACACCGAAGCAAGCTTCACGGTGAACGCCCGTCGCAGCGACGCGAGCGCGGCGCGGCAGGTCACGTTGCCCTATTTCTCGGCCGTGGTGCAGGGCGGTAGCGCCGTTGTCGCCAAGCGGATCGGGCAAGTTACGCTGAATTTTGCGCCCGGCGCCTATCGGGCAAGCGCGCAGGGCAAGGCGGGATCCTATGTCAACAAGAGCGCGGCAACGCTGCCCGCCGACATTCAGGCCAAGATCACGCAAAAGCGCAAGGCGGGCGATGCGGATGCCGCGATCGATCCCTTTGCCCAGCCCGACGTGAAGGCGGCATTGCAGCGCACCAGTTTCGAACTGCTCGTGGGTTTCAACCTGACCCAGGACCAGCTTCGATATAACGCGACCCGTTAAAGCCAGCCCTATTTCCGTTCGGGCCGAGCTGTCGAAGCCCTGCCCTTGACTAGAAAAGAGCAGCATTTCGGCAATATCGGCGACGACGGACCCCGCAGGAAAGTTCGTGCCTTGTCTCTTTACACCCGTTTTACCGCTCATCTCGATACAGTGCTGGACGCACTGGAGGCAGACGGCGTGCTGCCCGCAGGGCTCAACCGCAAGGCGGTGACCGTCGAGCCGCCGCGCGATGTGTCGCATGGCGACCTGGCCACCAACGCCGCAATGGTATTGGCCAAGCCCGCCGGAACCAACCCCCGGGCGCTGGCCGAGGCGATCGCAGGCAAGCTACAGTCGCTCGACGAGGTCGAAAGCACGACAATCGCAGGCCCCGGCTTCATCAACCTGACGCTGACCGATGCGACCTGGCGTGCCGAACTGGCGGCGATCCACGCCGAGGCGACCGATTATGGGCGGTCCGATCTGGGGCAGGGCATAACCGTCAACGTCGAATATGTGTCCGCCAATCCGACGGGACCCATGCACATGGGCCATTGTCGCGGCGCCGTGGTGGGCGACGCGCTCGCCACGTTGCTGGAATATGCCGGGCACAAGGTCGTTCGCGAATATTATATCAATGATGCGGGCGGCCAGGTCGACGTGCTCGCGCGTTCGGCGCATTTGCGCTACCGCGAAGCGCTGGGCGAGGATGTGGGCGAGATTCCCGAGGGCCTCTATCCCGGCGATTATCTGGTCCCGGTGGGGCAGGCGCTCGCGCAGGAATATGGCGACCGCTTCATCGGCGCGCCGGAGAGCGACTGGCTGGTGCTGTTCCGCACCTTCGCGGTTGCACGGATGATGGACATGATCCGCAGCGATCTGGCGCTGCTCGGCATTCATCACGACATCTTCTCGTCCGAGGCCGAATTGCAGGCGGCTGGAAAACCTGATGAGGCCGAAGCCTGGCTGCGCGCGCATGGCCTCGTCTATGACGGCGTGCTCGAAGCGCCCAAGGGCGAGTTACCCGACGACTGGGAGCCGGTGGAGCTGCCGCTGTTCCGCTCGACCAAGTTCGGCGACGATCAAGACCGGCCGATCAAGAAGTCGAACGGCAGTTGGACCTATTTCGGCGCGGACATGGCCTATCATTTCCAGAAGGCGCAGGCTGCCGACCAGCTGATCGACATCTGGGGCGCGGATCATGCCGGTACGGTCAAGCGCATCCAGGCCGCCGTCGCGGCGCTGACGGAGGGCAAGGCCCGTTTCGACGTGAAGTTGATCCAGATGGTCCGTCTGCTGCGCGATGGCGAGCCGGTGAAGATGTCCAAGCGTGCCGGCAATTTCGTCACGCTGGCGGATGTGGTGCGTGAAGTGGGCAAGGATGTGGTCCGCTTTACCATGCTGACGCGCAAGGCGGACGCGCAGATGGATTTCGATTTCGCCAAGGTGGTGGAAGCGTCGAAAGACAACCCCGTCTTTTACGTCCAATATGCCCATGCGCGCATTTCCTCGCTCGGACGCCGGGCGGAGGAAGCGGGAATCGTTCTTCCCGCTCCGGACCTGTCCCTTCTTGGGACGGCGGAACTGGGTCTCGTCAAGCTGGCGGCACAGTTTCCCAGGGTCGTCGAAGGCGCCGCGCAAATGCGCGAACCGCATCGTATAGCCTTTTACCTCAACGACTTGGCATCAGCTTTTCATGGCTGGTGGAACATGGGCAATGACGATCCCCGCGCGCGGGTTATCCTGGCGGATGATCCTGCAACCACCTCCACCCGTCTTTTCCTTGCGCAGGGAATAGGGCAGATTATCAGCAACGGCCTTGCCTTGATGGGCGTGGTCGCACTGACTGAGATGCAGTGACGGAACAAGGGATTCGCATTTTCCCACATTATCGGGTCTTTCGACCGACCCAGGAATGCGTTGAAGGCGGAGAAGCGTGACGATGGCCGATTATGCCCGCGGCGGACTGGAACTGGATGACGAGGATCGGCTGCCCTGGCTGGAGCCGGCGATGGAGGACGAGGCGGAGGAGCGCATATCCCCGCTGCGCCTGCTCGGTCTCATCCTGCTCGGCCTGGTTCTGGTGGGTGCGGCGGTCGGTGGCATATGGTGGCTTCAGAACCGCGACGTTTCGGACCGGAACGAGGAAGGTGTTCTGATCGAGGCGCCGGCAGGCGACTACAAGGTGGCCGCCAATGAGGCCGACGCCCGCAAGTTCGAAGGGGAGGGCGACGCGAGCTTCGCTGCCAGCGAAGGGGTGGCCCGCGATGGCAAGATCGACCTCAACCGTGTGCCCGAAGCGCCCGTCACGGGCACCACCGCGGCGGCGCGCAAGCCTGACGTGCCTGCCCGCGCCGCGCCGCGTGTCAACGCTCCGGTGGCCGACGAAACCACTGAAAAGTCCGAGGCCGCGCCCAAGGCGCCTACCGGCGGTCCGATGATCCAGCTCGGTGCCTATGCCAGTGCTTCGGGCGCCAAGGATGCCTGGGACAAGCTGGCCAGGCGTTTTGCCTATCTGGCGCCATTGACCATGTCGGTTCAGCCCGTCGAGGTCGGGGGCAACACGCTGTATCGTCTCCGCGCGACGGCGGGTGCGCAGGCCGGAACGATCTGTGGCAAGCTGAAGGTCGCAGGCGAAAGTTGCATCGTCGTCAATTGACATGAAGGCATCGGCTCTTGCCGCTCACTTTGATCCGGCCGGCATTTGACCTTCGACAGGCGCGGCGCAGGCCGCTAGCATGGCGGCGATGAAGCCCGTTATCTTCGGCCTTGCCGGCGAAACCCTGTCCTCCGACGAACGCGCCTTTTTTGCTGAGGCGGAACCGGCCGGCTATATTCTGTTCAAGCGCAACATCGTCGACCGGAACCAGCTTCGCCGGTTGACCGATATGCTGCGCAGCCTGCATGGCCGCGACGACCTGTTGATCATGATCGATCAGGAGGGGGGGCGTGTCGCCCGGATGCAGCCGCCGGAATGGCCGGCATTTCCGGCGGGCGCCATGTTCGATCGCCTTTACGATGTCGCGCCGTCGAGCGCGATCGCTGCGGCGCACGCCAATGCGCGGGCCATCGCGGTCACGCTGGCCGAAGTTGGCATCACCGTGGATGCGCTCCCCCTGCTTGACGTGCGGCAGGAAGGGGCGAGCGACATCATGGGCGACCGGACGCTGGGGAGCGAACCCATGCGGGTCGCAGCCCTGGGCCGTGCCGTTCTTGCCGGTCTTGCCGAAGGCGGGGTGGTCGGCATCGCCAAGCACATACCGGGCCATGGTCGTGCGTTGGTGGACAGCCATATGGAACTGCCCGTGGTGGATGCCGATCTGAACGCGCTGGAAATCGACATTGCGCCGTTTCGCACGCTCCGCGACGCGCCTATCGGCATGACTGCGCACGTCGTCTATACCGAATGGGACGCGGCCCGGCCCGCCACGCTTTCGCCGATGGTGATCGGTGAAATCATCCGTCGGCGGATCGGCTTTGACGGACTGTTGATGTCGGACGATCTGGACATGAAGGCGCTGAAAGGCAGCATTCCCGATCTGGCCGCCGGCGTCGTTGCTGCGGGCTGCGACCTGGCGCTCAACTGCTTCGGCAGGATGGACGACATGACCGGCATAGCGCAGGCGTTGCCTGACATCGGCGACCTTTCCCGCAAGCGGCTCGATCGAGCGATTGCGAGCGTTACGCGCGGACGTGATCAACCCCCGCTGTCAGAACTGATCGCAACGCGCGACCGGTTGCTGGAACCTGTCCTCGCCTGATCCGCTCTAGCCGCCGCCCGGCGCATTGTGCCCTCCGGCGGGAACGGGGCCGCCGCTGGGCGCGTGACCGTGATCGGGGCTGCTGTCCCATTCGATATGATAGAGATCGAACCGGCGGTCGCGCAGATTGCGAACCGTGCCCTCCGCACGGGCCCAGCTAAGGTCGGCAAGGTTCACGTCGGCCATCGTCAATGTTTCCACATTCTCGGTGGATTCGGCAGCGATCCCGTCCCGAGCGAAGGGCAGGTCACAGGGCGTCAGAATGGCGCTCTGGGCATATTGGATGTCCATATTGTCGACATTGGGCAGGTTGCCGACATTGCCCGACATGACGACATAGCATTGATTTTCGATCGCGCGGGCCTGCGCGCAGTAGCGCACGCGCAGATAGCCCAGGCGCGAATCGGTACAGAAGGGGACGAAGATGATCCGCGCGCCCTGGTCTACCAGCCGCCGGGCCAGTTCGGGAAATTCGCTGTCATAGCAGATGAGAACGCCGATCGGTCCGCAGTCGGTCTGGATAACATCCAGAGAATCTCCGCCCTTGATGTTCCACCAGAAGGCTTCATTGGGCGTCGGGTGAATCTTTTCCTGCGTGTGGATGCTGCCGTCGCGCAACGCGACATAGGCGATATTCTGGATGTCGCCGTCGTCGGCACGCGTGGGGTGAGAGCCGCCGATGATGTTGATATTATATTCCAACGCCATACGCCCCAATTCCTTGGTAAGGCGGGGCGTATAGGATGTCAGCGTGTCGATCGCCTCGATCGGGGTAAGCTTCTTGGTCTCGTAAGAAAGAAGGGGCAGGGTAAAAAGTTCGGGGAATATGATGAAATCGGACCGATAATCGGCAGCGACATCAACGAAATATTCGATGTTGCGTACAAATTCCTCGAAGTCGGACACCGCGCGGGCCTGTAGCTGGCAGGTGGCCAGGCGGACGCTCTCCACACCGCGCGGGACGCGCATTTCCGGCGCTTCGTCCGGATTTACATAGGGATTGCGCCAGACCAGATGCGCCGCATGTCCGTCCGATTGCTTGTCCTCGGGCAGATAATTTTCCAGCACGCCAAGCGGTTCGAACTGGTTTTTCAGTTGAAAACTGATGACCTGATCGCGCAGTCGGCCGGCCACGCATTTGTCGAGATAGTCCTGCGGCCCTGCAACTCGCCGCCGCGCGCGCGCGTAGCCGGGCATTCGGCCCGCAATCACGATGCCATGCAGGTCCAGTTCCTCGGCCAGTTCCTTGCGCTCGTCATAAAGGCGCTGGCCGATCCGCAACCCACGCAATTTGGGATCGACGGCCATTTCATAGCCGTAAAGCCATTCGCCCGCCGCGCTGTGCCGCGTTCCGAAGCCGTTTGCGGTAATCTCGTCCCAGTCATGCTTGGCGAAGGCCATCGCCTTGCTGACCCGCATCGTCGCACAGTATCCCACGACCTTGTCGTCATAGAGCGCGATGAAGCACCCGCGCGGGAAATTGTTGATCTGGCCCCGGATGGTGGCCAGCGAATAGGTCGGCATGCCTGGGTAAGCCCGCGTGATCAGCCGTTGAATGCCGCGCACGTCACCGGGGACGGCGGCTCGAACCTCCAGACGTTTTCTGGCGGTGGTGGTCACATTCTGTCTCCCGTCCTTGGCTCGGCCATGAAAAAGGCGGCGCCGGGATGCCGGCGCCGCCTCGTTCCGTTATCGTATTGAAACCGTGCTAGGCTGGATCAGTTCCATTTGCCCATTTCGGTTTCCAGATTGGCACGGATCGCCTCGAAAAACTGCTCGGTGGTCATCCAGGCCTGATCCGGGCCGATCAGCAGCGCCAGATCCTTTGTCATCGCGCCGTTCTCGACGGTCTGGATGCAGACCTTCTCGAGCGTTTCGGCGAACTTGGTCACCTCGGGCGTGTCGTCGAACTTGCCGCGGAACGACAGACCCTGGGTCCAGGCGAAGATCGATGCGATCGGATTGGTCGATGTCGCCTTGCCCTGCTGGTGCTGGCGATAATGACGGGTCACGGTGCCGTGCGCGGCTTCCGCTTCCACGGTCTTGCCGTCGGGCGACATCAGGACAGAGGTCATGAGACCGAGCGAACCGAAGCCCTGCGCGACCGTATCCGACTGGACGTCGCCGTCATAATTCTTGCAGGCCCAGACGAACTTGCCGCTCCACTTGAGCGCGGAGGCGACCATGTCATCGATCAGACGATGTTCGTAGACGATGCCGGCGGCCTTGAACTTGTCCGCGAATTCGGCGTCGAAGACTTCCTGGAACAGATCCTTGAAACGGCCGTCATAGGCCTTGAGGATGGTGTTCTTGGTCGACAGGTACAGCGGCCATCCGCGATCCAGCGCATAGTTCATGCTAGCCTTCGCGAAGTCACGGATCGATTCGTCCAGATTATACATGCCCATCGCGACGCCGGCGCCCGGGAAATTGAACACTTCCTTGTCGATGACCTGGCCGTCCTCGCCCTCGAACACCAGGCGCAGCTTGCCCGCGCCGGGCACCTTGAAATCGGTCGCGCGATACTGGTCGCCAAAGGCATGGCGGCCGACCACGATCGGATCGGTCCAGCCGGGCACCAGGCGCGGAACGTTGCGGATGACGATGGGCTCGCGGAAGACGACGCCGCCCAGAATGTTGCGGATGGTGCCGTTGGGCGACTTCCACATCTGCTTCAGATCGAATTCCTCGACGCGCGCTTCGTCGGGCGTGATCGTCGCACACTTCACGCCGACGCCATATTCCCGGATTGCATTGGCGGAATCGATGGTGATCTGGTCGTTGGTTTCGTCGCGCTTCTGGACCGAAAGATCATAATATTTCAGGTCGACGTCCAGATAGGGGAGGATCAGGCGTTCACGGATCCATTCCCAGATGATCCGGGTCATTTCATCGCCGTCGATCTCCACGACGGGGTTTTTCACCTTGATCTTCGCCATGCGCGTCTTCGCTTTCTGCCTTGGGTGGAATATGCCGAACGCCCTAGGCAAAGCGCGCCGAATGTTCAACCGCCCAGGCGCGCCAATATGATCCCACGGCACCATTAGGGGGGATGGGTCGTTGTCAGGGCTAAGGTCTCCCCCTAAGACGGTGCCCTATGGAGAATGATGAAATCACGATAGCCGCCGGCGGCAACGTAAAATGGCGGTTTCCTTCGGTTCACCCGGAGGGGATGAAGTTCGGTCTGATCGCCGTGGCGATCACGGCGTTGCTGTTTCTGGTGGGATGGGAAATTCCCGGATGGCTGATGCTGATGGTCACCATCTGGGTATTCGCCTTTTTCCGCGATCCGGTGCGCGCGGTGCCGCAGGACGACGGCGCGATCGTCGCACCGGCCGACGGCTTGGTCACGCTCATCCAGCGCGTGCCGCCGCCCCGGGAAATGGCGGGAGCCGACGGGCTGGGCGATCAGCCGATGATCCGCGTCTCGATCTTCATGAGTGTCTTCGACGTGCATATCAATCGCACGCCAATCGGCGGAACGATCAGGCAGGTAGTGTATATTTCCGGCAAGTTCCTCAATGCCGATCTCGACAAGGCGAGTGAGGATAATGAGCGCCAGCACATACTGGTCGAGCGCCACGACGGACTGCGAATCGGGTTCACGCAGATCGCGGGTCTGGTGGCGCGGCGCATCGTGCCGTTCGTGAAGCCGGGGGACATGGTCGCTGCTGGGCAGCGCATCGGTCTGATCCGGTTCGGCAGCCGGGTCGACGTCTACCTGCCTGCCCAGGCTGCGCCGCGCGTCGTGCTGGGGCAGCGGACCGTGGCCGGCGAAACCATCCTGGGACAGATCGGCGATACACGGGTGATCGGCGGCATCCAGCAATGAGGCGGCGGCGCACCATTCCCCGGGGCCTGCGACGCGGCATCACCTTGCGCATGCTGGCGCCCAACGCAGTCACGGCGATGGCGCTCTGTTTCGGGTTGACCGGCGTGCGGTACGGTATCACCGGCGAATGGGAGCGGGCGGTCCTGTCCATCCTTTTCGCGGGCGTGCTCGATGGCCTGGACGGCAGAATCGCGAGGCTGCTGCGGGGCGAAAGCCGCTTCGGGGCTGAACTGGATTCGCTGTCCGATTCGATTGCCTTTGGCGTCGCCCCGGCCCTGATCCTTTATCTCTGGTCGCTTCAAACCATGCCGAAATTCGGATGGATTTTCGCGCTGGCGCACGCCTTGTCATGCGCTTTGCGGCTGGCGCGGTTCAATGCGAACATAGATGTCACTGTTCAGCCGCACAAATCCGCCGGATTCCTGACGGGGGTGCCGGCGCCGGCGGGGGCAGGACTCGCTTTCGTGCCACTCTATTTGTGGCTGGTGACAGGCGAGGAGATATTCCGCGCATGGTATGTGGTGGCGCCGTGGGTCGCCTTCACCGCGTTCCTGATGATTTCCAGCATCGCCACCTATAGCTGGTCGGCGCTTCGGCTACGCCGGCGCATTCGTCTGGAAGCGATCGCGGTGGCGGGCTTGCTCGCGGCCGTGTTGTTCACCGACCCTTGGCTGACGCTCCTCATTCTTTGCGTCGGCTATCTTGCGCTCATCCCGTTCGGGGTGATGTCCTACGCCAAGGTTCGCAAGCAGAAGGAGGCCGACTTGCCGGCCTGACGTCAAGCCGCAGCCGCCCGTGCGATCGGCGCGACCGACATCGGCCGGCATGCCTGGGAGGGGCGGGTCCGGCGCACGCGCAAATTATATACGGGGGGATGTTCCGGAATCGGCTCGAACAACAAGGCGGCCGCCATCTTGTCCCGATACACGACCAGCATCCATCCTATGGTGCCCATAGCGAGCAGGAATGCCGAACCGAAAAGAGCTGCTGCGATAAAAGCGAACATGATCATCACTTTCCGTCTTGCCATTTGCACGGCATGTCTCACATAAACGGTGCAAACTGCGGGAAACCGTATTTGTTCCGTTTGTTCGTGTTATGTTCTCATTTTGACGACACGTCAACCCTTGCGCTTGAACTTTTCTGCGGTTAAGGCGCCGGCCATTCCACATGGGAATCGACATATCCGGTGCCGCGGGGTGATCCCCGGTTCCTGATTCCCAGAGGTGTAACCGGAAGGAGAATGAATTATGGCGGCCCCTGTCGTCACCCTGCACCAATTGATCGAGGCCGGCGCGCATTTCGGCCACCAGACCCACCGCTGGAACCCGCGGATGAAGCCGTATATCTACGGTGATCGCAACGGCATCCACATTCTTGACCTGTCGCAGACCGTGCCGCTGTTCGCGCGCGCGCTCGATTTCGTCTCGGCTACGGTTGCCGCCGGCGGCAAGGTGCTGTTCGTGGGCACGAAGCGTCAGGCGCAGGAACCGATCGCCGATGCGGCGCGCAAGTCCGGCCAGCACTTCGTCAACCACCGCTGGCTGGGCGGGATGCTCACCAACTGGAAGACGATTTCCGGTTCGATCAAGCGTCTGAAGACCCTGGAAGAGAAGCTGTCGGGCGATACCCACGGCTTCACCAAGAAGGAAGTGCTTCAGATGACGCGCGAGCGCGAGAAGCTGGAGCTTTCGCTGGGCGGTATCCGTGACATGGGCGGCATTCCTGACGTCATGTTCGTGATCGACGCGAACAAGGAAGAACTGGCGATCAAGGAAGCCAACACGCTGGGCATCCCGGTCGTTGCGATCCTCGATTCGAACGTGTCGCCCGACGGCATCGCCTTCCCGGTCCCGGCGAATGACGATGCCAGCCGTGCCATCCGCCTCTACTGCGACGCCATTGCCGCCGCCGCCACCAAGGGCAACCGTGGTGCGCAGGAAGCTGCCGGCGTCGATATCGGCGCGCTGGACGAACCCGAAGCCGAAGAGATCGCCGCGCAGGCCTGATCCGCGGTCTTCGAACTGCAAGAATGACAGGCTAGGGCGCGCTCCACCGGACCGCGCCCTGCCGCATATTTGAAACATCCAAGACTAGGAGCCTCAACATGGCTGAGATTACCGCTGCCGCCGTCAAGGAACTGCGCGACCGTTCGGGCGCCGGCATGATGGATTGCAAGAAGGCGCTTACGGAAGCCAATGGCGACATCGAGGCCGCGACCGACTGGCTGCGCGCCAAGGGTCTGGCCGCCGCGCAGAAGAAGTCGAGCCGTACCGCCGCCGAAGGTCTGGTCGGCGTCGTAGTCGCCGGCACGAAGGGCGTGGCCGTCGAAGTGAACAGCGAAACCGATTTCGTCGCTAAAAATGATCAGTTCCAGGATTTCGTCCGGACGGTTTCGGCCGTGGCACTGGAAACCGGTGCCGTTGACGCCGAATCGCTGTCGAACGCGGCCTATCCGTCGGGAGGCACCGTTGCCGAAAAGCTGGTGTCGAACATCGCGACTATCGGTGAAAACCAGAATGTCCGCCGCGTCGGCCATGTCGAAGTGACCGAAGGCGTCGTCGTCCCCTATGTCCACAACGCCGCGGCGCCGGGTCTCGGCAAGATCGGCGTGCTGGTCGCGCTGGAAGGCAATGCGCCCGCCGATGTGCTGGAGCCGCTGGGCAAGCAGCTCGCCATGCATATCGCCGCCGCTTTCCCGCTGGCGCTGTCGGCCGCCGACATCGATCCGGCGCTGCTCGAGCGTGAGCGGGCGATTGCTGCCGAAAAGGCTGCCGAATCGGGCAAGCCCGCCGAGATCGTCGCCAAGATGGTCGACGGCGCGGTTGCCAAGTTCGCCAAGGAACAGGCCCTGCTGTCGCAGCTGTTCGTGATGGACAACAAGACTCCGGTTGCAGATGTCGTTGCCAAGGCCGCGAAGGATGCCGGTGCGTCGATCACACTGAAGAATTATGTCCGCTTCCAGCTCGGCGAAGGCATCGAGAAGGAAGTCAGCGACTTCGCTGCGGAAGTGGCTGCGGCTGCCGGCGTCTGATTGCGCGCTATGACAGGTAAGGCAGAAAGGGCGTCCTGCGGGGCGCCCTTTTTCGTGAATCGTGCGCGGCTCGTCCGTTCTTTCACAATGAAATCGGCCAGGTCTTCCGGCTCGGCAGGGACGATGCGGCGGAGCGTCCATTATGCGCACGGCCTCATCGCGCAGGCCAACGGCAATATGATGCGGGCCTCTCGCTCGAAGAACTGGCGGCCTACGAAGGTAAAAGGTTCGACGCGCCCGACAGCAACCACAGGGCCTCTCTCCCTATGGGAGATACGGCCCGTTGGCGTGCATGGTCAGAGCCCGCCAATGGGCGACAGGCCGCCGTCTCTGCCACCGTGCAGGGATGACGGTCGCGAAGCCAGGCCCATGGACTGACGCGACCGGGTGTCGGGATTTCGCCTGGCCAGCCATGAAGTCCGGTGTTTCCTCCCCGTTTCCCTTGTGCAACGGGTCCCGTGTGCGCTGGGATGCAAACGCCGCTTGGCTTTGCGACCATGCCCGACTAATGTCCCGGCCGCTTCCCCTCCCACCAAGGATGTTTTAACGCCCATGACCCGGCCTGCCTTCAAGCGCATATTGCTGAAATTGTCGGGTGAAGTGTTGATGGGGCAGGGGCAGTTCGGCATCGAGCCGGAAACCGTTGCCCGCGTCGCGGGCGAGATCGCGGCGGCCAAGGATGCCGGCTTCGAACTCTGCGTCGTCGTCGGCGGCGGCAACATCTTCCGCGGCCTTGCCGGCGCGGCGGCCGGCTTTGACCGCGCGAGCGCCGATTATATGGGCATGCTCGCCACCGTGATGAACGCTTTGGCGGTGCAGAATGCGCTGGAAAAGCTGGGTTATGACACGCGCGTGCAGTCGGCGATCCCGATGGCCTCCGTCTGCGAACCCTATATCCGGCGCAAGGCGGTGCGGCATATGGAAAAGGGGCGGATCGTCATCTTCGCGGCGGGCACCGGCAGCCCATTTTTCACGACCGATACCACGGCGGCATTACGCGCGGCTGAAATGAGCTGCGATGCCTTGTTCAAGGGGACCAGCGTCGATGGCATTTACGATGCCGATCCCAAGAAGGTGCCAGAAGCAGTCCGCTATGACGAGATCGGCTTCGATCGGGTGCTCAACGACAATTTGAAAGTCATGGACGCCAGCGCGATCGCGCTGTGCCGCGAGAATAATATTCCCATCGTCGTTTTCAACATTCGCGAAACCGGCAATCTGGCAAAGGTGCTGGCGGGACAGGGTGTGGCAACGATCGTGCAAAATCAGGAGAACTGACCATGGCCCAATATGATAAATCCGATTTGGAACGCCGCATGGCCGGTGCCCTTGAATCGCTGAAGGGCGACCTGACCGGGCTGCGCACCGGACGCGCCAATATTCAGTTGCTCGACCCCGTGACGGTCGAGGTCTATGGCGCGCATATGCCCCTCAATCAGGTCGCGACCGTGTCGGCGCCCGAACCGCGCATGCTGTCGGTGCAGGTATGGGACAAGGGCAATGTCGGCCCCTGCGACAAGGCGATCCGCTCGGCGGGCCTTGGCCTCAACCCGATCGTCGATGGCCAGACCCTGCGCTTGCCGATCCCCGACCTGACCGAGGAACGGCGCAAGGAACTGGCCAAGCTTGCCAGCAAATATGCCGAAGGCGCGCGTGTCGCGGTGCGCAATGTTCGCCGCGACGGCATGGACAGCCTGAAGACCGATGAGAAAAAGGGCGAAATCAGCGAGGATGAGCGCAAGCGGCTGGAAAACGAGGTCCAGAAGCTGACGGACAGCACCATCGCCGATATCGACGCTGCGGCAAGCGCGAAGGAAAAGGAAATCCTCGGCCAGTAAGCCGGGGCTTTCCTTTCGCGGCCAAAGCACGCATTCCTATCCGATGGCCAGCCAAGCCCAGCCCGATCTGACCAATGCTTCGCCCGCGCATGGCGCGCGCCATGTCGCCATCATCATGGATGGCAATGGCCGTTGGGCCAAGAAGCGCCTGTTGCCGCGTATCGCGGGCCACCGCGCGGGTGTGGAGGCGGTACGCCGGGTAGCGCGGGCGGCAAGGGATCTGGGGCTGGAATGCCTGACGCTCTACGCCTTCTCCTCAGAGAATTGGAAACGGCCGGCGAACGAGATTGCCGACCTGATGGGTCTGCTGCGTCATTTCATCCAGGCCGATCTGGACGAATTCCATGCCAATGGCGTACGCTTGCGGGTGATCGGCGACTATCGGGCGCTGGAGCCGTCCCTTGTCGACCTGATCGAACGCGCCGTGACCCGCACCGCCGCAAACAGCGGCCCGATCATCGCCATCGCGCTTAACTATGGTGCCCAGGATGAAATGTTGCGTGCGGCGCGGCACCTGGCGGAAAAGGCCGCCGCGGGCCGGATCGATCCGAACGAGATTGGCGTCGAACATATCGACGCCGCTTTGGATACCGCCGATCTGCCGCCGCTCGACCTGTTGATCCGCACATCGGGTGAACAGAGGCTCAGCAATTTCATGCTGTGGCAAGCCGCCTACGCCGAACTCTACTTCACCGACATGTTGTGGCCCGATTTCGACGAGCGCGCGCTGGCGAAGGCGCTGGATGCCTTCCGAATGAGGGACCGCCGGTTCGGCGGGCTTTGACCATGAGCAGCGAATTGCGGACCAGGACCATTGTTGGCGTCGCGTTGATCGGCGTAGCGCTGGGAACGCTATTGTCCGGTGGGCTTCTCTTCTGGCTTTTGCTGGTGATCGCGGGCGTCCTGATGCAAGGAGAATGGGCGGGCCTGGTCAAGGCCGGTCGTGACCATCGCCGCCTGTCCATGTACGCGGTATCCTTTCCTCTGGCGATCCTCTGTCCGCTGGCTGCGGGGCTCTCCTGGCTCGGCTTCGGACTCATGATGGGCGCCTTCTTCTTCGTGGCCATGGTGACCCGGTCCTTCCGCCTGGCGCTCGGCATACCCTATGTGTGCATCCCCATCATGGCGTTGCTTTTTCTGCGCGGGCAGGAACCCAATCTGTTCGGCCTGTTGCTGGCCTTCTGGACGTTGGCGCTGGTGTGGGCGACCGACATTGGCGCCTATTTCGCCGGTCGCGCCATCGGCGGGCCAAAATTGGCGCCGCGCGTCAGCCCGTCGAAGACATGGGCGGGATTGGGAGGTGGTGTGCTCGCTGCCTTGATCCTGGGCTTCCTGCTGCACCGGTTTGCCGGCCTGCCGATCCAGTTGGCCGCCGCCAGCGGACTGCTTGCCGTCACCGCGCAACTGGGGGATTTGCTGGAAAGCTGGATGAAGCGGCGGGCCGGCGTGAAGGATAGCGGGACGCTGCTTCCCGGCCATGGCGGGGTGATGGACCGGCTGGATGGCGTCGTTGCGGCAGCGCCGCTCGCCGCCGCGCTGTACATGCTGCTGGTGGTGCCCTGATGCGCCGGGTGTCGATCTTCGGTGCGACCGGATCGGTCGGGGTTTCCACGCTTGACCTTATCGGGCGGGAACAGGGCCGGTACGAGGTTGTCGCGCTGACGGCCAACCGCGATGCGCAGGGATTGGCAGCGGCGGCGTTGGCATGCGGCGCACAAATGGCGGTGGTGGCCGATCCCGCTTCCTATCCGGCACTCCGGGATGCACTGGCCGGTTCCGGTATCTCTGCGGCCGCCGGCGAGGACGCCCTGGTGGAGGCCGCGCGCGCGGGCGCCGACTGGACGATGGCGTCGATCGTCGGCTGCGCGGGGCTGCGTCCTACCATGGCCGCGCTGGAAGCCGGCGGCACCGTAGCGCTCGCAAACAAAGAATCTCTGGTATCCGCCGGGGATCTGATGATGCGGACGGCGACGGCATCCGGCGCGACGCTGTTGCCGGTGGACAGCGAGCATAATGCGATCTTTCAATGTCTGGCGGGCAGCGCGCTGGATGAGGTGGCGCGCATCATCCTGACCGCCAGCGGCGGACCATTTCGCACCCGCAGCCAGGCGGAAATGGCGGAAATGACGCCCGCACAGGCGGTCGCCCATCCCAACTGGTCGATGGGAGCGAAGATCAGTGTCGACAGCGCCACGATGATGAACAAGGGACTGGAACTGATCGAGGCGGCGCACCTGTTCCCCGTGGGGCTTGATCGCATCGAGATCCTCGTTCACCCGCAGTCCGTAATCCATTCGATGGTCGAATATCGGGATTGTTCGACTTTGGCGCAACTGGGCTCTCCCGACATGCGCATACCGATCGCGCATGCACTTGCCTGGCCGGACCGTATCGCTACGCCGTGCCAGAAGCTGGATCTCGCAAGAATTGGCAGGCTCGATTTCGAAGCGCCCGATGAACAGCGCTTTCCCGCCATTCGACTGGCGCGCGCCGCGGCGTCGGCGGGCGGCGCGGCGCCGGCCGTTCTGAACGCCGCGAACGAGGTAGCCGTTGCGGCGTTCCTGAATTGCGGCATCGGCTTCCTTGATATCGCCATGATTGTGGAGGATGTGTTGAACCGCTATAGCGCGCCCACGCCGCTGAGCATCGACGATGTACTCGCGGTGGACGCCGAGGCGCGCGCCGTGGCGGGCGACGTGATGGAAAGAATGACGGTTTGATCCAGAATCCTGGTTTCCTGCTGACCCTCGTCGCCTTCGTGGCGGTCATCGGACCGCTCGTTTTCGTGCATGAGCTTGGCCATTATCTGGTCGGTCGCTGGTGTGGCGTGAAGGCCGAGGCCTTTTCCCTGGGGTTCGGCCCGGAACTTTTCGCCTGGGTCGATCGCCGGGGCACGCGCTGGCGCGTGGCGGCATTTCCGCTGGGCGGCTATGTCCGTTTCAAGGGCGACATGAATGCAGCCAGCATGACAGACCCTGCCTGGCTGGAAATGTCCGCGCAGGATCGGGCTGAAAGTTTCCCGGCCAAACCCCTGTGGCAACGCGCGGCGATCGTGGCTGCCGGGCCTGCGATCAATTTCATGTTTGCCATGCTGATCCTCGCCGCATTCGCCTTCGCCTACGGCGAAAGCCGTACCCCTGCCGTGGCCGGCATCGTCCAGCCGGGCAGTGCAGCCGAGCAGGCAGGCATCCATGTGGGGGATCGCATCCTGTCCTTCAACGGGCGTCCCATGGCCACCTATACCGACATGGTCATGTATACCCGCATCCGTCCCGACGAACCGATCGAGGTCGTCATAGAGCGGGCGGGGCGGACGATGCAGATCGAAGCCCGGATCGGCTCGGTCATGGAAGATGACGGGTTCGGGCAGAAATTCCGCGTCGGTCGGCTGGGTATCGGTGCGGGAAAGCCCGTCGTGGAACCGGTCGGACTGCTGCGCGCGCCGGTCGTCGCGCTCGAACGCACGGGGCAGATCGTCCGCACTATGGTCGAAACACTCGGACAGGTGCTGGGCGGGATGCGATCGGTCAAGGAACTGGGCGGGCCGCTGAAAATCGCGCAGGTGTCGGGACAGGCCGCTACGCTGGGGCCGGAGAGCTTCATCTTCTTCATCGCGCTCATCTCGATTAACTTGGGGTTCATCAACCTGTTGCCAATTCCGATGCTGGATGGCGGGCATCTGCTCTTTTACGGAATCGAGGCGGTGCAGCGGCGACCGGTGAGCGCTCAGGCGCAGGAATGGGCCTATCGGTCCGGTCTTGCGCTGCTGATGGCGATGATGCTGCTGGTGACTTTCAACGATTTGTCGTCTTTCGGGCTGTGGCAAAGCCTGTCCGGCTTGATCGGTTGACGCGCATGGGGCAGGGAAGCGCTGCCTGACGCCGTCTGTTACGGCGGAAACATATTGCGACTTTTTTTGAGGTGGAGCGGGTGACAGCGATGATGAGCAGCAAGAGGCAGCGTCCGGTTGTCGCGGCCCTGTTGGCAACGACGATGATCGCAGGCCTTTCGGCGATCCCCGCCGTGGCACAGGATGCTGCCGTGTCCGCGTCGCCGGAGGCTGCGTCTCCCGTCGCACCGCAGGGTACGATCAGCCGTATCGACGTTACCGGCACCCAGCGGCTGGAACAGGGGACGATCCTTTCCTACACGAAGTTGCGCGTGGGGCAGGCCTTCACGCAGGAAAGCCTCGATCAGGCCCTGCGCGACCTGTACGAAACCGAATTGTTTGCAGATGTCCAGATCCGCAACGACAGCGGTGTGCTGACCATCGAAGTCAAGGAAAATCCGGTCATCAACCGGATTGTGCTGGAAGGTAACAAGCGCCTGAAGGACGAAAAGATCCGTCCGGAAATCAAGCTGTCGCCGCGCCAGATCTACACCCGCTCGAAGGTGCGCGCCGATGTGGCGCGCATCATCGAACTCTACCGGCGTCAGGGCCGTTTCGCCGCGACCGTCGAGCCCAAGATGGTGCAGCTCGACCAGAACCGCGTCGACATCGTGTTCGAAATTTCCGAAGGGCCCAAGTCCAAGGTCCGCCAGATCAACATCATCGGCAATGAAAAGTTCAGCGACGGCGATCTGCGCAGCCAGATGGTGACCAAGCAGGCCCGCTGGTTCCGCATCTTCTCCTCAGGCACCAGCTACGATCCCGACCGCCTGGCCTACGACCAGCAGAAGCTGCGCCAATATTATCTGACCGAAGGCTATGCCGACTTCCGTGTGATTTCGGCCGTGGCGGAACTGACGCCCGACAAGCAGGATTTCATCATCACCTATGTCGTCGAGGAAGGCGACCGGTACAAGTTCGGCGACGTGAAGGTCGAATCGGATATTCGCGACCTTTCGGGCGAAAGCCTGACCAAGCGCCTGCCGATGAAGAAGGGCGACTGGTACAATGCCAAGCAGGTCGAGGATACGGTCGACACGCTGAGTGAGACGGCCGGCCTGTTCGGCTACGCCTTCGCCGACGTCCAGCCGGACTTCAACCGCAACAAGGAAGATTTGACGATGGGGATTAATTTCCGCATCGCCAACGCACCGCGCGTCTACGTCGAAAGGGTCGACATCAACGGCAACACGCTGACGCAGGACAAGGTCATCAGGCGCGAATTCCGTCTGGCAGAGGGCGACGCCTTCAACAGTTTCCAGGTCAAGCGGTCGAAGGATCGCATCAATTCGCTAGGCTTCTTCCAGGAGAAGCTGGATGTGGAGCAGAAGCCCGGGTCCGCGCCGGATCGCATCGTGCTGGAAACCAACGTTCAGGAAAAGTCGACCGGCGAACTGTCGCTTTCGGCTGGTTTTTCCTCACTGGAGCGCTTCATCGTCGCGGCATCCATCACGCAGCGTAACTTCCGCGGCAAGGGGCAGGAACTGCGGACTTCGGTCAATTATTCGGCCTATTCGAAGTCTGTGGAAGTAGGTTTCACCGAACCCTATTTCATGGACAAGAATATTGCGCTGGGCGGCGACATTTATCGCCGCGATCTCAACAGTTTCCGGTATCTGACCAGCAATACGCGCGATACCACCTATGAACAGAGCACGACAGGCTTCCAGATCCGGGCCGGTGTGCCGCTGACGGAATATATGTCCCTCGCCCTGCGCTACAGCCTCAATTTCGACGACGTGACGCTGGACAAGGACACCTATTATTCCGACACGAACGGCGACGGGACTATCGAATGCGATCCGCTTATCGCCGGACGATATCTGTGCGACGCGATCGGCAAACGCACGACTTCGTCCGTCGGTTATTCGCTGATCTACGACACGCGCGACAACCGCATTCGTGCGACGCGCGGTCATAATGTCGTGCTCAGCCAGGATTTTGCCGGCCTGGGCGGCGACGTCAAATATGTGAAGACGCGCCTGTCCGCATCCAAATACTGGCCGCTGGGCAGTGGCTTCATCTTCTCCCTGTCGGGCGAAGGCGGTTATATCCACAGCCTTGAAGGAAAGCGGATCGACGCCTCCGGCGCGGAAGTGGACAAGGTCCGGCTGACCGACCGCTTCTTCCTGGGCGAACCGCAGATCAGGGGCTTCGACATCCGCGGCGTCGGCCCGCGCGTGAAGCGCTATTATCTGGTCGAGGATCCGGATAACGCGGGCAGCTACATTCGCAACAGCAGCAACAACAATGTCTCCGACGACGCGCTGGGCGGCCGTATCTATTATATGGGCCGCGCCGAACTGGAAATTCCGCTGGGATCGGGCGCGCGGGAAATGGGGCTGCGGCCATCCATCTTCGCCGACATCGGCGCTGTCGCGGGATTGAAGAGTCCGGGATTGATCAACGGGGACGGAAAGTTCGCTGGCTATTGTTCGGTGGTTACCGGCACGATCGCGCCGGGCACCGGGGGTACGCCAGTCAAGACGCCGACATCCTCTACTACAGAGCGCGCGAAGACTCTGGGCAGTTGCAACAGCACCTCCGTATCGACGCCGACGACCTATACCGACGTGACCTATTCGGGCGGCGGCTTTGAGGAAGTCTATCTCGGCGACACGCTCAAGCCGCGCGTCTCGGTCGGCTTCGGTGTCAACTGGAACTCGCCCTTCGGCCCGTTCCGCATCGATATCGCCAAGGCGCTGCTGAAAGAACCAGGGGACGACGCAAAACTCATCACCTTCAATGTAGGAACCCAATTCTGATGAAGATCTTTGTTAATGCCGCAGCGTTCGCTCTTGCGCCGCTGACCGCCATCGCACTGACCGCCGCGCCGGCCGCCGCCCAAACCAAGTCGGGTCTGGCCGTGGTCGATCTGGAAGAAGCCGTCGCCAAAAGCACGGCCTACACCACCGCGATGACGCAGATGCAGACCACCTACAAGCCGCAGATCGATCAGATCGGGACCCGCCGCACAGCGATCGAGGCCGATCTCAAGGCAAAGAATGACGCGCTTCAGGCGGCCTACAAGGCGGCCGGCAACAAGTCGACGCCTGCGATCGAGACCCAGTTCCAGCAGCTTCAGCAGGCCCAGCAAAATGGTCAGGCTGAATTGCAGCGTCTGACCCAGCCGGTGGCTCTGGCCCGCGCTTATGTCGAACAGCAGATCGTCGACAAGCTGGACGATGCGCTGAAATCCGCGACCGCCAAGACCAAGGCCGAGATCGTCTTCAAGAAGGGCGCGACCGAAAGCTTCGCCGCCGGCGCCGACATCACGCCGAGTGTCATTACCGAACTGAACGCGCTCGTGCCGAGCGTCAGCATTACGCCGCCGGCCGGCTGGCAACCCGGTCAGGGCCAGGGTGCGGCGGCTCCGGCTGCCGCAACGCAGGCACCGAAGTCGCGCTGAAACAAGAATGAACGGAGAGTTGGAAAAGGATAGCGCCCGTGGTCCGATGGATGTCCGTCGGATCATGGCCGCGCTCCCGCATCGCTACCCGATGCTTCTTGTTGATCGGGTTGTGTCGCTGGTGCCTGGGCAGTCGATCCATGCGGTCAAGGCTGTCACCATGAACGAGCCTTTTTTCCAGGGGCATTTTCCGTCGCGGCCGATCATGCCGGGAGTCTTGATCGTGGAGGCGATGGCGCAGGCTGCAGGCGTTCTCGCGGTCGATTCGATGGATCTCGCCGACAGCGGAAAGCTCGTTTATTTCATGAGTATCGACGGCGCGAAATTCCGCTCGCCCGTCGAGCCGGGCTGTCTGCTCGACCTGTTTGTTGAAGCGACCCAGTTCCGGGGCGCTGTCTGCAAATTTTCGGGCAAGGCGATGCTGGGCGACAAATTGGCAGCGGAAGCCAATTTCGTTGCCATGATTGCCGATCCGCCCAAGGATTGAGCCGGCACCAACGGACTTGCACTGGCGCGCCGAAACCGCTAACGGCGCGCCTTCGTATATTTTCGCATCCGGCCGTTCGGAAACCGGCCATATAAGGAGCATAGTCGCCATGAAGGCCGATACCCATCCCGATTATCATTTCATCACCGTCCAGATGACCGACGGCACCACCTTCCAGACCCGTTCGACCTGGGGCAAGGAAGGCGATACGATGGCGCTCGACATCGATCCCAAGTCGCATCCGGCCTGGACCGGCGGACAGCGTCAGTTGGAGCAGGGCGGTCAGGTTGCGCGTTTCAACAAGCGCTTTGGCGGCCTGACGCTGAAGAAATAATCGGCCTTTCGGACCGGATGAAGGGGGCGCCTGTAAAGGCGCCCTTTTTATTTCGGGCGCGGGTTCCGATTTCCGGCCAGCCGCGGGAGGCGCTCAGGCTGCGCGTTCCTCGTCCAGAAATGCCGCCACATCGGACAATGCAACGTCCTTGGACAGGAAGGTCTGGCCAATCCCTCGCGCAAGAAGAAAGGGAAGGGTGCCGGCCGCCATTTTCTTGTCGTGGAGCATATGGCCAACCAGCGTCGGTCCGTCGGCGGTGACGTGCGCGCTGGAAAGGTCGTGGGGTAACCCTACCGATTTGAGGTGCGCGGTGACGCGCTCGGCATCGCCGGCGGAACACAGGCCGAGCCGCGCCGAATAGCGGAAGGCAAGCGCCATGCCCGCCGCGACGCCTTCCCCATGCAGCAGCATGTCCGAAAATCCGGTGTCGGCTTCCAGTGCATGGCCGAACGTATGGCCAAGGTTGAGCAGCGCGCGGCGCCCCGATGTTTCCCGCTCGTCGTCGGCGACGATCGCCGCCTTGGCCCGCACGCTCCGTTCGATTGCCCGGGTACGCGCTTCGGGGTCGCCCGCCAGAAGGTCGCCGCCATGCCGTTCGCACCAGGCGAAGAACTCCGCGTCGTCGATCAGCCCGTATTTCACGACCTCGGCATAGCCGGCGCGCGTTTCACGGTCCGGCAGGCTGTCCAGCGTTGTCGGGTCTATCAGCACGAAGGCGGGCTGATGAAAACTGCCGATCAAATTCTTGCCGGCTTTCGCATTGATCGCGGTCTTTCCGCCGACCGAGGAGTCGACCTGTGCCAGCAGGGTGGTCGGCACCTGCACGAAATGGCAGCCGCGCTTGAGGATCGAAGCGGCAAAGCCGACCAGATCGCCGATCACGCCGCCGCCAAGCGCAATCACGTGATCGCCACGCTCGATCTCCAGCGCCAGCAGTGCATCGAGCAATTGTTCGAGATGGTGCCAGCTCTTGGTCTGTTCGCCGGCCGGCAGGAGGATCGGCGCAATCCTTGTCTCGGCCGCTCTCAGGCCGGCGTCCAGCCGTGGCAGTTGCGCGGCGGCCACGTTGTCATCCGTGACCACGACCAGTCGGCCCTTCCGCGCATATTTGGCAAGCAGGGCGCCGGAGCGATCCAGCGACCCCGATTCGATCAGTATGTCGTAACTGCGCTCCCCCAGGGCGACGTTGACTATTGCCATTGGGTCAGTTGCTCCATGATCCGCTCGACCGCCGTTTCGTGCGGCGCGGCTATGCTTTTGACGTGAATAGGGGCGAGCGCGTAGACCGGGTTGCGCAGCGCCGCCAGTTCGGTGAGCACGGCGCGCGGATCGCGATTCTTGAGCAAGGGACGGCCTTCGCGGCGGGATACGCGATCGACCAATATGTCGATGTCGGCGTCCAGCCATATGGCGGTCGCCTGATCGAGGATCAGCGCGCGCGTGTCATCCTGCATGAACGCGCCACCGCCGGTCGCGATGACTTTCGGTGCGCCGTCGAGCAAGCGGGCGATGACACGCCGCTCCCCGTCGCGGAAATAGGGCTCGCCATAGCGTTCGAATATTTCGGTCACGCTCATGCCGGCGGCCTTTTCGATCTCCTCGTCGGCATCGACGAAATGAAGGCCCAGACGGGCCGCAAGCCGGCGCCCCACCGTGGATTTTCCGACACCCATCATCCCCACAAGGACGATGGGGCCGCGCCTGGCCGGGCTCACCGGGATTTTGCTGTTTCGCTGCATGGCTTGCGGGGCTATACAGCCCCCCGTCACGGACGCAAATCGCATCTTTCCGGCTCTTTCAGGCCGTCTTTCGGGTCATCCGCAGTAAGGACATATGAAAAAGAACCGCAGCTACAGCAGTTTCGAAGGCAGCGCGCGGCGTCGCGGCCGGGGACTGCCGATAATCCCCATCGCTCTTCTGATCCTCCTTGTCGCGCTCCTGGCGTTTCTTTGGTCGCGTGGCGGCGAAAGGCCGCAGCAGCCGGTTGAGAAAGTCATTCCCGCCGACAAGTTGGGCAAGTAATCCGCATGCGGCGTTTGGGGGGCAATGCGAAATGGGCGGTGGGCAGCTTCGCGCTGGCGTTGACCCTGCCGGTAATCGCACAACAGGCGCCTGAATCCCTTTTGCCACCCGGCTTCGGGGATCCGCCCGAGGCGCCCGCACCCGCATCGTCGCCAACCGTCCCGCAGCCGGCCCGTCCCGCCGGGCAAGCGCCCGCTGCGCTCAATCCGAGCACGCCGCCGAACCTGGCGCTGACGCAACCGGGTGACGCGGGGGACGAGCCGGATCGGGATGCGACGGCAGAGGAGGAACTGACGCCTGCGGAACTGGCCGCGCAGCGGGCCAAATATGACTTGCCCGATGGCGCGCGCCGGTCGCTCGACCGCATCGGCCCGTTGACGCCCGAGACGCGCGGGTTTGAACCGGACGCTTTCGGACAGCAATCGGGCAAATATCTCGCGACTTTGATGAAGCTGACGCACGCGCCCATCGTGTCGCGCTGGGCATCCATCCTGCTTCGCCGTGCGCTGCTGACCGCGACCGATACGCCGGGCGATATCAACGGCGCTGACTGGGCGGCGGAGCGTGCATGGCTGTTGCTGCGCATGGGCGAGGCGGACAGCGCACGCCTGATCGTGCAGAGCGTCGATCCCGATCAGTATAGCCCGCGTCTCTACGCCATCGCGATGCAGACCTATCTCGCGACCGCGGATCCGGCGGGACTGTGCCCCTTGTCCGATGGTGCGTTGCGAACCAGCAAGGAACCGGGCTGGGACATGACGCGCGCCATCTGCCCGGCCCTGTCGGGGGATCAGGGAACCGCCAGCGGAGCGCTTAATCAGGCGCAAAGGCGCGGTGTCGTCCGCGGGGCCGACTATCGACTCGCGGAAAAGGTGGTGGGCGCCGGTTTCAACGCGCGCCGTTCGGTCACTGTCGACTGGGAGGGCGTCGACCGACTGACCGCGTGGCGCTTTGGTCTGGCGACGGCCCTCAATGTCGAAATTCCCGAAGCGTTGTATGCGACGGCCGGACAGCATGTGCGGGCATGGGAAGCCCGCGCGCCCGCGCTGACAGCGGCGCGTCGCCTGCCCGGTGTGCAGGTTGCCGCGCGACTGGGTGTGTTCTCGAATGCGGCTCTTGTCGGATTCTACGGAGAATTGGGTACGGAAGGGGACGCCCCTTCGGATGCTACTGACCGGATCGATGCGTTGCGGACGGCTTATGCCGGCGCGACCGTGGGGGATCGTATTGCCGCCATGCATCGCTGGTGGGGTGATACGGCCGAGCCCGACTATCTCGGACTGATCGCGACCGCGCGTGCCGCTGCCGCGCTGCCGGTTGCGCAGGCGGACGCCCAGGATGCCGCGAACCTTGTCGCGGCGATGCTGACAGCCGGCTATGATCGCAATGCGGCGCGCTGGGGGCGGGCAATCGGCCGCTTGAGCGGAGACGGCCAAAGCCGTTTCTGGGCGTTGCTGGCCGTTGGTGCGCCCAGCCCCGTGGTGGAGATCACCCCCGGTCGCGTGTCGAGCTTCATCGACGATGCCGGCGCTGAAAAGGGACGCATGGTCATTGCCGCCCTGGCCGGACTGGCGCGGCTGTCCGCCGATCAGGCGGCTTCGCTCGCGCAGGATCAGGGTTTCAGTCTTGCCGCCAACAGCCGCTGGGCGCGCACGATCAACGCCGCCGCGCAGCGGGGCGAGAAGGCGACGGTGGCGCTGCTCGCTGCCGTAGGGATGCAAACGCGCGACTGGGATCGCCTGCCACCCGCGCACCTCTATCATATCGTCGCCGCCCTGCATCGCGTGGGCCTTGATCCCGAAGCCCGCATGATCGCGGCCGAGGCGATCACACGGACGGGCTGATGGATGATGATCGTGCCTTGATCGACCGCTTCCTGGAGATGATGGCGGCCGAACGAGGGGCGTCACGCAACACATTGCTGGCCTATCGCCGCGATCTGGAGGGTGTCCGCGCGACCGTTGGCTCGCTCGCATCGGCGTGCAAGGCGCAACTGGGCGGTCTTGCTGCGGCCTGGGAGGCTTTGGCTGCGTCCTCGGTGGCGCGCAAGGTATCGGCGCTGCGCGCCTTCTATTCCTTTCTGGAGGAAGAGGGCATGCGCGGCGACAATCCGTCTTCCGCCTTGCCGCGTCCGGTTACGAGAAGGCCTCTGCCCAAGATACTCTCCACCGGGGAAGTCGATTCCTTCTTTGCCGTGATTGCCGAACGGATGGCCGTGGAGCACCCGGCACCGCTGGATATACGCCTGTCCGCGCTGATCGAACTTCTCTACGGGTCGGGCCTGCGCGCGACTGAACTCATATCCTTGCCGCGTCGCGCGCTGGCGACGGATCGGCCATTTCTCATTTTGCGCGGCAAGGGGGCACGGGAACGGCTCGTTCCGATTTCGGACCGGGCGCGCGCGGCGGTCGCGACCTGGCTTCCTTATGTTCCCGTCGACAGTCCCTGGCTTTTTCCGTCCGGGAAGTCGCATCTAAGTCGTATTCGCCTTTACCAGATGGTGAAAGCGCTCGCCGCGGCGGCGGGTATTCCGCCAGAACGGGTCAGTCCGCATGTGCTGCGGCACGCGTTCGCGACCCATTTGCTGGAAGGGGGGGCGGATCTTCGCGCCCTGCAATCGATGCTGGGTCATGCCGACATCGCCACCACGCAAATCTATACGCATGTCGATAGCCGCCGCCTGGTGGAACTGGTTAACCGGCGGCACCCGTTGGCCGCGATGACGACGGTCAGGCCGCATCGCCGCGTTGACGGCGACGCACAGGCGCCCTAACGCCATGCGCCATGGTTAGCTTTCTGGAATTTGAAAAGCCCATCGCGGAACTGGAATCGCGGATCGTTGAACTGCGTTCCACCGCCGATGCGAGCGAGATCGATATCGACGGCGAGATCGCGACGCTGGAGCAGCGCGCGGCCAAGATGTTGCTGGATACCTATGCGAAATTGACGCCCTGGCAAAAGACACAGGTTGCACGCCATGCCGACCGCCCGCATTTCAAGGATTATGTCGCGGGCATGTTCGACAATTTCATGCCGCTGGCAGGCGACCGCGCGTTCGCGGACGATCAGGCGATATTGGGCGGATTTGCGACGCTGGGCGAGCGGCGGCTCATGGTTATCGGCCACGAAAAGGGCGACGACACCGCCAGCCGGGTCCGGCACAATTTCGGCATGGCGAAACCGGAAGGGTATCGCAAGGCGATTCGCCTGATGGAACTTGCCGACAGGTTCAATCTGCCGGTCGTGACGCTGGTCGACACATCGGGTGCCTTCCCCGGCGTGCAGGCGGAAGAGCGCGGCCAGGCAGAGGCGATTGCGCGCTCGACCGAAGCCTGCCTGAAGCTGGGGGTGCCCATGGTAGCCGCAGTAGTCGGTGAGGGCGGTTCGGGCGGAGCGATTGCACTGGCTGCGGCGAACCGCGTATTGATGTTCGAACATGCGGTCTATTCGGTGATTTCGCCCGAAGGGTGCGCCTCCATTCTCTGGCGAACCGCGGACAAGGCCAGCGATGCCGCCACGGCGATGCAGGTCACTGCGCAGCATTTGAAGGCCCTGGGCGTGATCGACCAAATCGTCGCCGAGCCGGTCGGCGGCGCCCATCGGGACCCCGTACAGGCGATCGCCAATCTGGGCGCTGCCATCGAAGCGGAACTGGAAGCGCTGGCGAGCATGGACCGCGATGCGCTGCGGATCGACCGGGCTGACAAGTTTCTGGCTATCGGTGCCTGACAGGTAGCGGTAGCGGCTCCGCCCGACGCGGAACGATGCCCCTGCCTGTTTGTTGCTTGTCTGCAACGGTAAGGGATAGGGATGGACTGGAAACATAATATGGGCCTGACGATGGCCAGCTTGCTGGCGCTCGTCGCGCCCGGGGTCATCGGACAACAACGGGCGATTCGGACCGTCTCCTCCATCAGCGCCGCGGACAAGACGAGCGGAGCGAAACAGCATCCGGAATTGCTGAAGGAATTTGGCGGCGCCTATTCTGGAGGTCAGGCCGCCTATGTAGAAACGGTCGGTCGCCGCATCGCCGTCCAGTCCGGGCTATCGAATGCGCAGGGCGACTTTACGGTCACCTTGCTCAACTCTCCGGTCAACAACGCGTTCGCGATACCGGGAGGATATGTCTATGTGACCCGGCAGCTCATGGCCTTGATGAACGACGAAGCCGAGCTGGCGGGAGTGCTGGGTCATGAGGTAGGCCATGTCGCGGCCCGCCATGGTCAGCGGCGGCAACAGGCGGCGCAGCGAAATGCCATAGGCGGAGCCCTGTTACAGGTGCTGAGCGGTGCCCTGTTGGGAGATTCCGGATTCGGCAGCCTGATCCAGAAGGGAATCGGGACCGGCAGCCAGTTGCTGACGCTCAAATTTTCGCGAAGCCAGGAATATGAGGCGGACGATCTTGGCATCCGCTATCTTGCGTCGGGCGGATACGATCCGCGCGCCTTGTCGGACATGCTGGCGTCGCTTGCCGCACAAAGCAGTCTGGACAGCCGGGTAGCGGGCGGCGCTCGGTCTATGCCCGAATGGGCGAGCACGCATCCCAACCCGGCAGCACGCGTCACGCGGGCCGAACGCAATGCCCGCAATACCAGCTCAACCAGCACGGTTCGCAACCGCGATGCTTTCCTGAACGCACTCGACGGCGTTCTTTATGGTGACGATCCGAAGCAGGGCGTGATCGAAGGCAGTCGCTTCCGCCACCCCGACCTGCGGATCAGCTTCGTGGCGCCCGACGGATTTGGCATGGAAAACGGGACGAACGCCGTTTCCATCACCGGTTCGGGCGGGCAGGCGCAATTTGGATCTGCGCCCTATGGCGGCGACCTCAACGCTTATGTCGCGCAGGTTTTCGCGACGCTCGGCGGGAACGGAGCCGTTCCCCCGGGAGAGGTCAGTCGCCTCGTCGTAAACGGCATCCCGGCAGCATGGCGGACAGTGCGTGCGACCGCCCAGTCATCCCAGGTTGACGCAACGGTGTTCGCCTACGACCTTGGTGGCGGGAAAGCCTATCATTTTCTTCTTCTGACCCCGGCGGGACGCGGCATAGGCCCCTTTGCCTCTATGGTTCAGTCTCTCCAGCGCTTGTCCGCGGCGGACGCTGGCGCGATCAAGCCGCGCCGCGTATCCGTCGTCACCGTAAAGGCGGGTGATACGGTGCAATCGCTGAGCAAACGCATGGCCTATCAGGACTATGCGCTGGATCGATTTCTGACGATCAATGCCCTTACGGCCAACAGCGTGCTGCGGCCCGGGCAACGAGTGAAGATCGTCACCTGGTAGGCAGACACGAAAAAGGCGGCGGACATGAAGCCCGCCGCCTTCCGATTTCGACAAAGTGCCGGGCTTACTTCAGGTTGCCCGAAACGTTGTTGAAGGTGCTGCCGAGCTTCGAGCCCAGGCTGGTCATGGCGCCGATGGCGGCGACGGCGATCAGAGCGGCGATCAGGCCGTATTCGATCGCGGTTGCACCCTTTTCATTCTTCAGCATCTTACGGACGAACTGCATGTGACGTCTCCTTGAGATAAAACTATGATCAACTACCCGGCCGCCCCGCATGAATTTTGGTGGTCAGCAAGGACGGCATTAGAGAAAGTCGGTTGAGAAAAGTTTAATGGGGAAGGAGGTATTGTCAGATATTGATGGTTAACGAGCCAATACTTCATTCGATACGTTACCCCACATCCCCGTGGTCTTGTTTGCGACGTTGGTCAGGGCGGTAATCATCGCCAAAACGACCATGGCAAGAATGAGTGCATATTCTACGGCCGTCGCACCGCGCTGACTGCGCACCAGCGCAGATCGGACAAGGATGTGAATGATCCGGCGCATACAGCCCCCATTTCGCTACAGACAGTCCCCATGGGAGATGTAAAGCAGCGAGGGTTAACAAAGCCCTTTCATCAGGAACGATATGACTGCTAATTCTGCCCTGCTTGTCGTTGCCGCCGCTTTGATCGATCCGGACGGCCGCATCCTGTTGCAGCAAAGGCCCCCGGGCACATCCATGGCCGGGCTGTGGGAATTTCCCGGAGGCAAAGTGGAACCGGGCGAAACGCCCGAAGCGGCGCTGGTGCGCGAATTGGAAGAGGAACTTGGCATCGCTACCCATGCAAGCTGCCTTGCGCCCGCCTGTTTCGCCAGCGAACCGATCGGCGACCGGCATTTGCTGCTGCTGCTCTATGTCTGCCGCAAATGGCAGGGGGTGGCGCAGGCGCGCCATGCAACGGCCCTCACATGGGTGCGACCGGCGCAGATGTACGGGATGCAGATGCCGCCTGCGGACTTGCCGCTGATCGGCCTGCTTGAAGCGTTGCTGTAATTTTGCCTGGTGGAGGGAGGAGGCCGGAATGCCTCCCCGCTTACCCTCAGTCTTCCGCCGGTTCGCTCTGAAGCTGGATATAATTATGGATGCCCATACGTTCGATCATCTCGAACTGGGTTTCCAGCGTGTCGATATGCTCCTCCTCGCTTTCGAGGATGTTCTGGAACAGATCCCGGCTCACATAGTCGCGGATCGATTCGCAATAGGCGATCGCGTCCTTGAGCGCCGGCAGGGCTTCATATTCCAGTTCCAGGTCCGCCTTCAAAATCTCCTCGACGGTCTCGCCGATCTTCAGACGGCCCAGCAATTGGAAATTGGGCAGCCCGTCGAGAAACAGAATGCGCTCCGCCAGCTTGTCGGCATGCTTCATCTCGTCGATAGACTCTTCATATTCGAATTTGGCCAGCTTCTTCACGCCCCAATGGCCCAGCATGCGGTAGTGCAGGAAATATTGGTTGATCGCCGTCAGCTCATTCTTGAGCACGTCGTTCAGAAATTCGATGACCTTCGGGTCGCCTTTCATGGCGCATTCTCCGGCTATGGTGAAACACCGGGAGCATAGGCGCTCTGCTGGCCGCTGTTAAGCCGCAAAGCCCATGATTTCAGCGGTTTTCTGCAACGCTAATGCGTCGGCTTCGCGTTTTGGAACGCGGGCACGCAGCGATATTGTTCAGACGGATGCGCGCTCGGCGGCGATGATGCTGCGGGCGAAGGGTACGCATTGGCCGCATTTCGGGCGACGCCCAAAACGGGCATAGGCGCTGCACGGCGTATCCGCGCCATCACGCACGGCTTCCTTCAGATCTTTCTCACGAATCGCATTACACACGCAAACGACCATCGAGCGGCTCTCCTGATGAGCAGGAGATAGCGCGACTGCTAATGGGTCGCAATAGTAAAATCACTTACGGTGCGGTCGGTCTGCCGATGCGGGCCAGCGCCCGCCAAAGGCGCTCCGCCGGCCCCTGGCCGAACCGTGCCGTCCACCAGGGTGACCAGAGCAGCATGATACTCCATGCCGGCAGCACGAACATGGGAAGCAGCGCGGGACGGACATGGCCGAAATTGCCGAGACCCCAGCCGTAGAAGATCGTCGTCATGATCAGGCTGGTGCCGAGATAATTGCTGAGCGTCAGTCTGCCCGTAGCAGCCAATCGAGCGACAAGGGGATGCTCCCGGTAGCGGAGAAAAAGCCACAGGATCAGCGAGGCCCAGGCTACGGTCAGCGGAATGCGGAACGGCAGCGACCATGCCAGCGCGACACCATAGGTCGTCAGGGGAGCGAAACCGCTCAACACCACCCATGAAGCCATGGTCGTCATGGCGATGAGGCCGATGGCGAAGCCGTGCCTTGCCGTGCGTCGATATTCTTCCCTGTCCCAACCCCCGGACAGAAAGCCCGATTTGAGCATCGCCATGCCCAGCAGCATGAAGCCCAGCGTCTCAAACGCGTTGAACAGAAAACCCCAAAGCCAATCGCCGGGTATCGCGAGAAGCTTCTCCCCAAGGATGCCACCGAAGCCGCCGCGATACAGTGCGATTTCGCGCTGATTGGTCGCCGCGTCGGGACTGGACAGCGCGGCCATGAAGCGGGCGAACCCGTCATGTGCGGTGCCGCCCGTGTCATGCCCCCACAGATAGAGACTGGCGACGAAAGCGGCGAGAATCAGGAATTGCAGCAGGAAGCAAAGAAAGGCGCGCTTGACCAGATCGAGGGGGTCAAGCTGGACAAACAATAATGCGATCAGCCCGGCCACCGCATAGACGCGCAGTATATCGCCCCACCAGAGCAGGAAATAATGCGCGCAGCCGATGACGAACAGCCATCCTGCGCGGACGATCTGTGCCCTGCGCCCGTCGCGCCCCGCCATCTCCTCCCGGTCGATCAGGAGCAGCATGGAGGCCCCGAACAGCAGGGCGAACAGGCCGCGCATCTTCCCGTCGAACAACAATAGGCCGATAGCCCAGAACAATATGTCCCCGGCCGAAAGCGATCCGCTGACCGCCGGATTGAAATAGGCGTTCTGCGGCAGGGCGAAGGCGGTGATATTCATCCACAATATGCCCATCACGGCGCAGCCACGCAGCACGTCCATGGCGGGGTTGCGATATGCGGTGGTCATGCGGCGACTTTCTTCAAGGGACTGGTCAGACGTGCGAGGCTCTGCCAAGGGGCCTAGCCATGATTGAGCGTCGCAAGCAACGGATAAGCGATGCGTTCGGCGCAGCGGTCGAGCGGTATGAAGATCATGCCGGGCCACAGCGATTTGCCGCCCGGCTGGTCGCCGACCTGGCCTACAGGCAACGGCCCGACCATGTAGGCCATATTCTGGAAATCGGGTGCGGAACGGGCATCCTTACCCGCGACATTCAGGCGCGTTGGCCCGGAGCCGATCTGATGGTGACCGACCTGTCGCCCGCGATGCTCGCCAGGGCGTCTTCCGGGGGGCTGGTCGCGGGCACTTTCCTGACTATGGATGGTGAGGCGCCGGGTTTCGACGGGGAATGGTTCGACCTCATCCTTTCCAGCCTGGCCTTCCAGTGGTTCGACGATCTCCATAGCGCGATCGCCCGTCTTGCCGGATTGCTGCGCCCGGGCGGCAGCCTGATTTTTTCCACCATGGGGCAGGGGAGCTTTGCGCGCTGGCGTGCCGCCCATGCGGCCTGCGGCCTTGGCGTCGGAGTGCCGGACTATCCCGGCCTGGACAAGCTGCGCACTATGCTGGCGCGCTATGACGATGCTTTCGCCTTCGACGAGGATTATCCGCTCGCTTGCGGCGGCGCGCGCGGGCTGGTCGCGCATCTGAAGGGCATCGGCGCGGTGGTACCGAGCGAGGGCCGCAAGCCGTTGCCGCCGGGGGACTTGCGCCGTGTGATGGCTGCCTTTGACGATGCGGGCGGGGAGGATGGCTATCAGTTGCTGTTCGGCCGCGTGACGCGGGCGCCGTCAACTCACTTCCCGTAAAGGATCCGCACCTTGTCGGCGGCTTGCCTGGCCAGGACACGCGCCTGATCGGCAGTGTCGGCTTGCGCCAGTGCCACGCCCATGCGGCGCCAGGGACGCGTCGCCGGCTTGCCGAAAAGGCGGACGTCGACTTGCCCGCCGGGCGTCGCCAACGCGTCGGCCACGCCATCGTAACTGAATTCCACCGATTCGCGGTCCGCCAATATCACGGCCGAGGCGGAAGGACCGCGCAGCAGGATTTCGGGTAGCGGCAGGCCCATTATGGCGCGGGCGTGCAGGTCGAATTCGCTGAGATTCTGGGACATCAGCGTCACCATGCCGGTGTCGTGCGGCCGGGGTGACAGCTCGGAGAAGATCACGTCTTCGCCCTTCACGAAATATTCGACCCCGAAAATGCCGTAACCGCCCAGATTGTCGACGACCTTGCGCGCCATGTCCTGCGCGGCGGCGAGCGCGGCGTTCGACATGGGCGTGGGTTGCCAGCTTTCCTGATAGTCGCCGCGTTCCTGCCGGTGGCCGATCGGCGGGCAGAAATGCACGCCGTCGCGGGCGCGGACGGTCAGCAGGGTAATCTCATAGTCGAAGTCGATGAATTCCTCGACGATGACCCGCTGCCGGTCGCCGCGCATGTTCGCGACCGCATAATTCCACGCGGTATCCAGTTCATCGGCGGACCGGACGGTGGTCTGTCCCTTGCCGGATGAGGACATGACCGGCTTGATGACGCAGGGCAGGCCTGTATGCGCCGCGCCTGCCAGCACTTCGTCCAGCGTTTCGGCATAGCGATAGCGGGAGGTGCGCAAACCGAGTTCCACGGCGGCGACTTCGCGGATGCGGTCGCGGTTCATCGTCATGATGGTGGCGCGGGCGGAAGGGACGATGGTGACGCCGCGCGCCTCGAAATCGGCCAGGACTTCGGTGCGGATCGCCTCGATTTCGGGCACGACAAAGTCGGGCCGATGCTTCTCGATCGCCTGCGCCAGCAGGTCGGCGTCGAGCATCGGGAAGACTTCGCACCCGTCTGCCACCTGCATGGCGGGTGCACCCGCATAGCTGTCGCATGCAATGACCTGCGCGCCCAGCCGCTTGGCGGAGATCACGAACTCCCGGCCCAGTTCGCCCGAACCGAGGAGGAGGATCTTCGCCGTGAAGGCCATCTTAGAGCTCGGCGTCCATCAGCGCGGGGAAAAAGCCTTCATGCGCGCTGCGCAGGTCGGCCAGCGCGACGCCGGCGACCTTGTCCCCGCCGGTCGTGCCGATGCGGACTGCGCCCGGAATCTCGACGCCTGCCGCCGCAGTGACGATGTAGCGGCCCTGATCCTCGCCAAATGCGCTCGCGGTGGTGAGCGCAATGGCCAGCTCCGCGCCGATCTTCCCGGCCAGCGCCATTTCGGTCACGGCAACGATCAGGCCGCCGTCAGAAACGTCGTGCACCGCATTGACCTTGCCTTCTGCGATCAGCGCGCGCACGGCTTCTGCGTTGGCGCGCTCGGCGGCCAGATCGACCTTGGGTGCCTCGCCCGCTTCACGGCCCGCAATTTCGCGCAACCAGATCGACTGGCCCAGATGCGTTCCTTCCCCGCCGATGACCCAGATTGCGTCGCCCGCATTCTTGAAGGCGATAGTTGCCATCACGTCGACATTCTTAAGCAGGCCGATGCCGCCGATCGCAGGCGTAGGCAAAATGGCCGAGCCGCCGCCGGTCGCCTTCGATTCATTGTAGAGGCTCACATTGCCCGACACGATCGGGAAGTCGAGCGCGCGGCAGGCGTCGCCCATGCCTTCCAGGCAGCCGGTGAACTGTGCCATGATTTCGGGGCGCTGCGGATTGGCGAAGTTCAGGCAATTGGTGACCGCCAGCGGCGTCGCGCCCACCGCCGAGATGTTGCGATAGCATTCCGCGATTGCCTGCTTGCCGCCCTCATAGGGATCGGTATAGCAATAGCGCGGGGTGCAATCGGTGCTGATCGCAATGCCCTTTTGCGACCCATGGACGCGCACCACCGCTGCGTCGCCGCCGGGGCGCTGCACCGTGTCGGCGCCGACCATGTGGTCATATTGCTCCCAGATCCAGCGGCGCGAGGCGATGTCGGGGCAGCCCATCAGCGCGACGAGGTCGGCGCCGATGTCGGTGCTCTCGGGCAGGTCGCCCAGCGGTTTCACGCCTGACCAGGCCTTATACTCGTCCCTCGGCATGGCCGGGCGGTCATAAAGCGGCGCGTCGTCGGCCAGCGGCGCGAGCGGGATATCGCACACCGTCTCGCCCTTGTGGATCAGCACCATGCGGCCGGTGTCGGTCACATGGCCGATGACCGCAAAGTCCAGTTCCCATTTGCGGAAAATCGCCTCGGCGAAGGCTTCGCGGCCAGGCTTCAGAACCATCAACATGCGCTCCTGGCTTTCGGAGAGCATCATTTCATAGGCGGTCATGCCGGTTTCGCGCTGGGGCACATCGTCCATGTTGAGCTGGATGCCGACGCCGCCCTTCGACGCCATTTCGACGCTGGAGGAGGTGAGGCCCGCCGCGCCCATGTCCTGAATGGCGACGATGGCGTCCGACGCCATCAGTTCGAGGCACGCTTCGATCAGCAGCTTTTCGGTGAAGGGGTCGCCCACCTGCACCGTCGGGCGCTTGGCGTCGGCGTCGTCGCCGAAATCGGCGCTGGCCATGGTCGCGCCATGGATGCCGTCGCGGCCGGTCTTCGATCCCACATAGACGATGGGGTTGCCGACTCCGCTGGCGGCCGAATAGAAAATCTTGTCGGTGTCGGCGACGCCCACGGTCATGGCATTGACCAGGATGTTGCCGTCATAGGCGGGATGGAAATTCACTTCGCCGCCCACGGTCGGCACGCCGACGCAATTGCCATAGCCGCCGATGCCGCGCACCACCCCGCTGATGAGGTGGCGCATCTTCGGATGGTCGGGCCGCCCGAAACGTAGCGCGTTCATGTTCGCGACCGGCCGTGCGCCCATGGTGAACACGTCGCGCAGGATGCCGCCGACACCCGTCGCCGCGCCCTGATAGGGTTCGATATAGCTGGGGTGGTTGTGGCTTTCCATCTTGAAGATCGCCGCCTGCCCGTCGCCGATGTCAACGACGCCGGCATTTTCTCCCGGACCGCAGATGACTTGCGGTCCTTGCGTCGGCAGCTTCTTCAGATGGATTCGCGAGGATTTGTAGGAACAATGCTCCGACCACATCACCGAAAATATGCCCAGTTCAGTCAGGTTGGGTTCCCGCCCGAGCGCATTCAGGACGCGCGCATATTCTTCAGGACTGAGGCCATGTTCAGCGACGACGTCCGGGGTGATCTGGGTGGCGGTGCTCGACATGAGCGCGCCTTTAGCGAGGGCGCGATGGAATCACAATGGAAAGGCTGCGCCCGCGAAAATTCATGGCCGGATGACAAAGAAAAGGGCCGGTCCCCCGAGGGAAGCCGGCCCGGTTATTCCAGAAAATTGATCGCAGGCTCAGACGTGGCAGGCCTGTGCGCCCTTGCCGGGAACGGTGATCGTCACATCATCGCCCGATCCGCTGACATCATAGCCGCCCTCGGCGGTAAAGGGCTGGCCGGCCTCGGGCGCCGACAATTTGGTCGGCGAGCCGTTCTTGTCGGTGCGCAGGTTGGCCGTCTTGTCGTCGCTCATGAAGTCGACGAAGATCAGGCTGTTGTCCTTGCAGCGATATTGCTTGGTCGCCTTGACCGAAGGCGGCAGCTCGACCGGCGCGGCGTTAGCAAGTTCCGCAGCCATGGGATCGGCGGGGCCGCCCACAACTTCAGGCTCGTCACTCTTGTTACAGGCTGAGAGCAGGCCGAGGGTCGCGGCGGCGATCATGGGGAGATAATATTTCATAGCGATCCTTTTATGTGCATGTGCAACATGATGCGTCAACGCAAAAACGCCATCTTTCCGCCATGGCCGTTGAATTGGCGGTATGACGTCATGATGACCGTCCGCAGGCAGCTTGTCGAACGGCTCTGCTCTTGACCGGGGGCGTGGCGGCGGCCAATGCAGGATCATGGCCGAGGACAGTCCGCAAATCGATCCCGCAAACCTCTCCTTCGAGGATGCGCTCCGTGCGCTCGAACAGATTGTGCGCCGTCTGGAAAGCGGCGATGTGCCGCTGGACCAGTCCATTTCGCTGTATGCGCAGGGCGAGGAACTGCGCAAGCGCTGCGCGGAACGGTTGCAGGCGGCCGAAGCGCGGATCGCGAAACTGACGGTCGACGCAGGCGGGGCCGTCACCGGCACCCAGCCTTTCGACGCGGGCTGACGCGCGATGGGCGAGGGAGGGGAGGCTTCCGCCACCCGATTGGTGCTGCAACGGGCTGCCGGCGTCGCAGCCGACATAGATGCCGCGTTCGACCGGCTGCTCGCGGTTCCCGAAGATGGACGCGACAGGCTCTACCAGGCGATGCGTCACGCCGCGATCGGCGGCGGAAAGCGGTTGCGTCCGCTGCTGGTGCAGGCCGCGAGCGACCTGTTTCACATATCCCGCGACTCGGCGCTCCGCGTCGGTCTGGCCGTGGAATGCATCCACGTCTATTCGCTGATCCACGACGATCTGCCGGCGATGGACAATGACGACATGCGTCGCGGCAAGCCGACGGTGCACAAGGCGTTTGACGAGGCGACGGCTGTTCTGGCGGGGGACTGCCTGCACGATCTGGCCTTTCAGGTTCTGGCGGATGAGGAAACCCACCCCGACCCTTTCGTGCGCATCGAACTGGTGAAGGCGCTGGCATATGCCAGCGGACCGGCCGGCATGGCGGGTGGACAGATGATGGACCTGGAAGCGGAAAGGACCCGGTTCGACCTGCCCACCGTTACGCGCCTCCAGCACATGAAAACCGGCGCCCTGATCGCCTTCTGCGTTGATGCAGCGGCCATCATGGCGCGCATTCCTGTCGATGCGCGGACGCGGTTGCACGGTTATGCGCGCGACATCGGCCTTGCCTTCCAGATTGCCGACGACCTGCTCGACGTCGAGGGCAATCCCGATCTGGCTGGCAAGGCATTGGGCAAGGATGCGGCCGCGGGGAAGGAAACCTTCATCTCCCTTCTGGGCGTCGATCGCGCGCGGGAGCAGGCGCACATGCTGGTGGATCAGGCCAAAACGCACCTGCACGGCCATGGCGAGGAAGCCGATCTGTTGCGCGCCATTGCAGACTATATCGTGGAAAGGGACCGCTAAGCCATGACCAAGCCGCGCGTGGGTGTTTACCCCGGTACTTTCGATCCGATCACGCTGGGGCACATGGATATCATCCGGCGCGGGGCCAAGCTGGTCGACAAGCTGGTCATCGGCGTGACCACGAACATCGCCAAGTCTCCTATGTTCTCCGACGAGGAGCGGCTGGACATGGTTCGGCGCGAATGCACGGACATCGATGCCGACATCGTCGTCACCGGTTTCAACTCTCTGCTGATGGACTTTGCCGAATCGCAGGGGGCCAATGTCATCATCCGTGGACTTCGGGCGGTTGCCGACTTCGAATATGAATATCAGATGGCGGGCATGAACCAGCAGATCAACAGCCGCGTCGAGACGGTTTTCCTGATGGCGGACGTGTCGCTGCAACCCATCGCATCGCGTCTGGTCAAGGAAATCGCGCTATATGGCGGGCCTATTCGCAAATTCGTCAGCCCCGCGATCCGTGCCGAGGTGGAGGCACGGGTGGCTGCGGTCGGCCGCAAGGGACAAGGCTGAAGGGTCGGCTCAGCCTGCGTTCAGTTGCCAATCGCGAACAGGGCGTTATCAGGGCTGCAAACACCCGGTGCAGATGTTCATTTTGAGGAAAGCGTCATTCATGCGTCTTAACTGCGCGTTCAAGACCGTTGCGATCGGCTTCGCCCTGTCGGTGTCCGGTGTGGCCTTCGCCCAGGGCGGGGGCGGCAAAGCCGAGGAACTCAAGAAGGCGGAGGCGGCCGCGCGCGCGCAGGAAAATGTCAAGTCGCTGGGCACCGATCCCGCGCTCAAGCTGCCGCCGGCCACGGTTCCGGCCGATCCCGAGAATATCTGGGACCTCGACCTGTCCAGCGGGGGGCGCGTGCGTATCCAGCTCCGGCCCGACATAGCACCCAATCATGTGGAGCGGATCAAGACGCTGACGCGCCAGGGTTTCTACAACGGGCTGAAGTTTCACCGCGTCATTCCCGGCTTCATGGCGCAGGGCGGCGACCCCAAGGGAGACGGGACGGGCGGATCGAGCCTTCCCGACCTGCCGGCCGAATTCAATCCGATGCCGCATCTGCGCGGGACCGTGTCGATGGCGCGCGCCCAGAGCGACGATAGCGCGAACAGCCAGTTTTTCATCCTTTTCCTGCCGCGGATGCAGCTCGACAAGAAATACACCGTCTTCGGTCGCGTGATCGAGGGGATGCAATATGTCGATGCCATCGCCCAGGGTGAGCCGCCGGCCAATCCGACGGTGATCCTCCAGGCATCGGTGGAAAGCGACGGCAAGCCGCCGGTGACCGCGCCGCTGCCTTCCACCGCGCCGGCCGCCCCCGCGATCCTGCCGTCCGGGCCGCTCAGCCCCACCGGGGAATAAGGTCGCGCGCCTGCGCACCCGATAGTCATGCGCGTCGATCTTTTCGATTTCGATCTGCCTGCGGAGAATATAGCGCTCCGGCCCGCCGATCCCCGCGATTCGGCGCGCTTGCTGCTGGTCCCGGGGGGCGGCGCTTTTGCGGATCGCGTCGTGCGCGATCTTCCTTCGTTGCTGCGGGCCGGCGATGTGCTGGTGTTCAACGACACCAAGGTGATCCCCGCACAGTTGGAGGGCACGCGCGGCGAGGCCCGGATCGGCGCGACCCTGCACAAGCGGCTCGGGACGCGCGATTGGCAGGCCTTTCTTCGCAATGCGAAGCGGGTGCGCGCCGGTGACCGGATCGACTTCGGGTCGGACGTGACGGCGATTGCCGGTGCGCGCGATGCCGATGGCGGCGTCACCTTGTCTTTCGAAGGTGACGAGCCGGTCGAGATATTGCTGGAAAGGGCGGGGCGGATGCCATTGCCCCCCTATATTGCCAGCAAGCGTCCGGCCGACGAGCGCGATCTGAGCGATTATCAGACGATGTTCGCGCGTCAGGAAGGGGCCGTCGCTGCGCCGACTGCCGCGTTGCACTTCACGCCGACGCTGATGGCGGCACTCTCAGATGCGGGTATCGTGACCGAAACGCTGACCCTGCATGTGGGGGCGGGCACGTTCCTGCCGGTGAAGGCGGACGATACCGACGATCATCGCATGCATGCCGAATGGGGGTGCATCGATTCCGACGCAGCGGACCGTTTGAACGCGGCCCGATCTGCTGGCGGTCGCGTAATCGCGGTGGGGACGACCTCTCTGCGGCTTCTGGAAAGTGCCGCCGATGAAAATGGCGTCATACGCCCCTTCGAGGCCGACACCCGCATCTTCATCACGCCCGGTTATCGGTTCCGGGCGGTGGATGGGCTGATGACCAATTTCCACCTGCCCAGGTCGACGCTGTTCATGCTGGTCAGCGCACTGATGGGGCGGGAGCGGATGCAGGCGGCCTATGCCCATGCAGTCGCGGGCGGCTACCGCTTCTACAGCTATGGGGATTCCAGCCTGCTTCTTCCCTGATGCCGCTCAGTTCCGACCCACGAACAGAAACGCCACCGCCGCCATGATGCAGCCGAACGCGGCGAAATGGCGCCAGTGCAGCGGTTCGCCCAGCACTGTCACCATGAACCCGCCGAAGATGATGAGCGCGATCGCTTCCTGCGCAACCTTGAGCTGTCCCGCGGTCCAGCCATGGGCGTAGCCGATGCGGTTGGCCGGTACCGCCAGGCAATATTCGAACAAAGCGATGCCCCAACTGATGAGGATGACGAGGAGGATCGGCTTTTCCATCCCGCCCTTGAGATGCCAGTACCAGGCGACGGTCATGAACAGGTTGGAGACGATCAGGAGCAATATGGTGGGCATGGCGCGCTCGGCAGGGGGAAGGCGCTGCTGTAGGGCCGGCCGCATCGCGAAGGCAAGCGCGCATGAAAGGCCCGGCGTCTCCACCGGGCCTTTCCGATCCTTGGGAAGAGGTATTACCGCTCGCGCCTGCCGTAGCCTGGTGCTGGTGCTGCCGGCATGGCTCTGACTGCTCCAGCCACCGCGCTCCCCGTCGCGACCGCCGAACATGGCGCCGACAGCGGTGGCCGGTCACCCTTCCGGTCGAAGGATGACCCGGTGCTTGTCATTCTCCGAAATGATATCGCAAGCTGAGGCCATACATGCGCGGCTCGCCATAGATGCTGGTGACATAGCCCAGAGACGTGCTGTAACCCGGCGCGCTGCTGATGCGATATACCTTGTTCGTCAGGTTGGTGCCGAAGATACGGGCATCCAGTCTCGTTCCCATGATCCCGTTCCATTCCACGCCCGCACCCAGCAGCCCAAAGGATTCCAGCCGGCCGAACGGTTCGTCCGCAGGGGTCGAGGATGGTGTCTGGTACCGCGGTCCCATCCAGCTATAATTGATCGAGAATGCCAATATGCCCGCGACACCGGGAAGGGGCTTTTCGTATCGGCCATTCACGCTGAACTGGTTTTTGGCCACGTTGGAAAACGGAATGCAGTTCAGGTCGACAATGTTCGGGCCGGCCGGCGTCAGCGTCACGGGACCGTTGCAGGTATCCTTGACCGGTGCGAGCGGGTCGAACGCCACGCCCAGCTTGTAGTCGGTATATTTGCCCTTCGTATAGGCATAGTTGCCGCTGATCGTGACATCGGGGAACGGCTTGATACTGGCTTCCAGTTCGATGCCGCGGATGCGGGCGCCGCCGATATTATAGGTGATTTGACCTTGGTCCAGCCCGGTTTGGGGGTTCGCGCTGGCCACCGCATCCCCGAATGCGCGCTGAATATTCTTATAGTCGAGATTGTAGGCGTTGAGATTGAGACGGACGGGCATGGCGCCCAGGCGAAAGTCGGTTTTCATGCCGATTTCGTAGCTGCGGACATGTTCGGGCTGATAGGTCAGCCCTTCGGCCCTGACGGCAAGGAAGTTGAAGCCCCCGCTTTTATAGCCCTTGCTCGCCTTGCCATAGAGCAGGATGCCGGACGTTACCCGATAATCCAGTCCGACATTCCAGGTGAAGGCGGAACTGTCGAGCGAAGCCGTTGCGAACGGAATATTGTAGAAGCTGGGCGCGGATCGGGACCCGCGTGTTTCGTCCCAGGTCTGCCGCCCTCCCAATGTTACCTTGAGGTCCTTCAACGAAGGCGCGAGCAGGCCCAGGTCGATGCTGGTCTGGCCGTAGACTGCCTTGCTCCGGGTACGGACGGCAAAGGCGGTAGTTCCGAATGTGGCACCGTTGTAACTTCCGATGCCTTGCGGGCCCTGCGGCCGGACATAGGAATAGAAGCCGCCCAGCACGAATGTCGCCTGGTCGTCGAACAGCCGTCCCTGAAGCTGCGGTTCGGCCGTTACCTGGCTAAGGTCGGTTATGCGCGTCGCCGTCCCGGCGACGTAGCTGTCCGCCGGAAAATCGGCGGGCATGGCCGTTCCCGCGCGCGGGGGGAGAACATATCCGGGCACTTGTCCCAGCACGGGAAAATAGGACCCGTCCAGGTCCCAGGCATAATTTTGCGTCATGCGCTGATAGCTGACGATATTGCGGAATGTGAGCGAACTGGACAGGTCGACGCTCAGCGTGTCGATGAGGCCCCAGACTTCAAGCTTTTCGAACTGGTCGTTGTTCAGGGATACACGACGCGGTCCCATGGCCTGCTGACGGGCCAGATAGGCAGCCACGTCCGCGTTTGGCAAAGGCAGGAACGTACCGTTGCCGCCATAGGCGTTCGAAATCAGGTTGATCAGCGAAGTGCCATTGGGTCGCACCGCGGTCAGCACCTGACCGGTGCCGTTGTTGTGGGCGTTGGTATAAAAAGCCTGAAAATAGTTTTCGACGCCTTCGGCCGGCTTCCACACGACCCCCAGCCGGACGTTGGTATAATGCCTGTCGTCATAATCCTTGCCGGCATATCCAGAGCGGGCATTGTCGACGCCGGGCAGGTTCGCGATGCCGGTGTTGCGGAAATTGCCGGGCAGCAGCATTCCCGGCAGAACCGCTGTGGTGAAGCCCGGGCCCTGAAAGGGCAGGGACAACTTTAAATCGTCGACACCTACGTCGCGCGTGAAGCCGTTACGGTCGACCTGATTAAATCCGACGCGCACGAACAGCCGATCGGGAACAACCGGTGCGTTCACGACCGCCTCAAATTCTCGGTCACGATAATTGCCGATTTGCGCAGACACATAACCTTCCGCGCGGTCTACCGGCTTCGTCGGCGAAATCAGCAAGGCACCGCCCGTTGTATTGCGGCCGAACAAGGTCCCCTGCGGTCCGCGCAGAACCTGAACGGACCCCACGTCGAAAAAGGTGCCGGGACCGCCCTGGTTGCCAATAGCCGCGCCCGTGATCAGCGGCACTTCGTCAAAATATTTGACCACGCCTGGCGCGGCCAGACTGGTCTGACCCTGACCGCGAATGGTAACGGCTTCGGCGCTGCGCTGGGTCGCGTTGGGGCCGACCACGACTGAGGGGATCTTGCTCATCAGGTCCTGGCTCGACACGACGCCCTGCTGGCGCAGTGCGTCAGCGTTCAGCACGGTGACGGCGATGGGCACGCGCTGGCCGCTTTCCTCGCGCCGATTGGCAGTCACTACGATGTCGGCAATGCCCGCTTCGCCATTGCCGGCCGCTTCCTGGGTCGTTTGCGCGGCGACGGGTATCGCTGCGCCTGTCATGACGGCGGTCAGGCACACGCCAGACACCATAAAAGTCCTGAATTTCATTAACTTCCTCCCCGAGTTTCGTTCTTCTGCCCTGGTTGGGCAGGGCCTTGTCCCGCTATTTCCGACGGACTGCGACATGCCGGATTTCACCCGGGAATTCCGATGGACCGCCGTAATCGACGACCGGCGCGCCGGTATCGCGGCCCGTATCGAATGTCTCTCCCAGGCCAGCCATGAACAGCGCCGTTCGGCCGATATCGCCTTGCGCCACGATGGCATTGTCGACGCTGATGGTCATGAACCCGCCCCGCATCATGCCGCGCGATCTGAAATCAAACCGAAGATGCGATGGCCCCGCCTTCAGGGGGACGGAGCCCGCTACCCGATAGCTGTCGCCTTCTTGCTGGGACGCGGCGTGCACGACGGTCGGCCGCCCCTGGTCGAGGTAGAAGGACCAGCCGCCGAACAGGCTGCCGGTAGCGACGATGGCGCCGCTCGCACCGTCGTTCGGAACGACAATGTCGGTATCCAGTGTCCATGATCCTATACCCAGCGCCGGCGCGGCCGGTTGCGCCACGCTGATGCCGGCGCCCCAATAGTCATAACGGTTGCGCGGCGGGGCGGGCACGGGTCCCGACCGGGTAAGCCGGTCGTCCAGCGGATATACATTGTTCGCCCTGGCCTGCGCGGCCCACGCGCGCTGCATGTCCGCAAGCAGATCGCGATGCGCTGCGGAAACATCCTTCGATTGGCTGAAGTCGCTTCGCAGATCGTACAGTTCCCACCGATAGTCGGCCGGCGAATTTGCTGTACCGACGGGGGTCCACGGGAGCCGGGCCGGTACCGTGTTCGCCCACCATCCGTCGCGGTACAGCGCGCGATTGCCCAGCATTTCGAAATATTGGGTGCGGGGCCTTTCCTTCGCGCTGGCTGCAAAACTGTACGCCAGGCTGACCCCGGCAAGCGGCTGCTGCGTTACCCCGTCCACAGAGGAGGGCGCGGGAATTCCCGTAACTTCCAGGATGGTCGGCACTATGTCGACGACGTGGCCGAATTCCGTGCGAACGCCACCTGTCTCGCGGATCTTTTCCGGCCAGGATATGACCATGCCGTTGCGGGTTCCGCCAAGATGCGACGCTATCTGCTTTGTCCACTGGAATGGTGCGTTGGTCGCCCAGGCCCAGCCGACCGGGAATAATTGATAGCTGCGCGGGCCACCCATCTCGTCGATTGCGGCGATCTTGCTCTCGGCACTCTCCTTGACCCCGTTCGCCATGGTGCCAAGTTCGTTCATGGACCCTTCCGGGGTTCCTTCGGCACTCGCGCCGTTGTCGCCTTCGATGAAGATCACCAAAGTGTCCTCGGCGACGCCCATGCGCTCCATTTCGTCCAGCAGCCGCCCGATCTGGGCATCCTGATATGCCAGCATCGCCGCATAGACCTCCATCATCCGCGCATCGGCCCGCTTTTCGTCGGGCGACAGGCTGGACCAGGCAGGAATGGCGCTGGGGCGTGCCGTCAACCGCGTCCCGGGCGGCGCGATCCCGGAGGCGATCTGACGCTTCAGGCTGGCTTCGCGCAGTGCATCCCAGCCCGCGTCGAAATGGCCCTTGAACCGGTCGATCCAGGCCTTGGGTGCCTGATGCGGTGCGTGCGCGCTGCCGGGGGCCAGATACAGGAAAAACGGCTTGCCGGGTGCTGCGGCCTGTTGCTGGTGCAGCCAGTTGACAGCATCGTCGACCAGCAGATGATCCAGCGTCTCTCCCGGCGGAGGCTGGTCGGCGACGGCTTCATGCCCGCGATACAGGCGGGGCTGCCATTGGTTGGTATCGCCGCCGATGAAACCGTAGAAATGTTCGAAGCCCAGGCCCGATGGCCACAGGTCGAACGGTCCTGCCGGCCCCTGGTCGCTGGCAGGAACATTGTGATGCTTGCCGATCCATGCGCTGTTGTAGCCGTTGGCCGTCAGGATCCGGCCGATCGATGCCGCGCTGCGGGGAATGCGGCCGTCATATCCGGGATAGCCATCCGCCGAATCGGTCACGATGCCGCTATGTGCCGCCTGTGCATTGCGGCCCGTCAGCAAGGCTGCGCGCGTCGGCGAACACATTGCGGTCGTATGGAAGCGGGTATAGCGCAGCCCATTTCTGGCCAGGCGGTCCAGATTTGGGGTGGGGACCGGCCCACCAAAGGTACTGGCGGCAGCAAAGCCGACATCGTCGGTCAGCACCAGCAGGATGTTGGGCGCCCCCGCAGGCGCGGTCACCGGCCTGTGTGGCTGGGGAGGATCGGTATCGCGATATGTTTCGCCCAAGCGTCCGGAATAGGCCGGTGAACTTATCGGCAAACTCGTGCGATCGGGTTCCGCTGCCTGGACGGTGGCCAGCGAAAGGCCCGCTGTCGTCCACAACGCCGTAAACCGGCTCCACCTGCGCATCCTGTCCTCCCTGATATTTTCGAGCACAGTACAGTATGGTATCGTATCGGTCAACTTGGTTGCGTCCAGCGCCGATGCAACCGATAAGCGCGAGCATGGTTGTGTCGGGAGCAGTCGAGAAGCGCGCGAGCGGGCCGCAACCCTCATCGCTCGACGCGATCCTGGATGCGGCGAGCAGGGAATTGCTCGCACATGGTTTCGATGGGATGAGTGTGGAGCGGATCGCTGCCGGCGCTCGGGTCAGCAAATCCACGATCTACGGCTTCTTTGCGTCCAAGGCGGAGATATTGGAAACCACGGTGGACCATGTGACCGCGCGGGCCAATGTGGCGGTGGGGCTTCCCAGTCTGGCGGGCGACATGTCGACCGACCTTGCCGAATTGGCCCGGTGGGTGCGGTCGGTGACATTATCCTCCGAAATGATAGGCCTTTATCGCGTCAGCATCGAACTGGCGGCTCGCCTGCCCGAGCGGGCGGACGCGATTCACGCGCTCTGGAAAAGCAGAGCCGGTCCCTTGCGGGATTTTTTCGACACGCAAGTGCTGACGGGGCTTTCGCGCGATGTCGACATATCCTTTTTCCAGACCGCGTTCGGTTTCGTGTCGATCAACGGCCTTTGGGACGTGGTTGGCCTGCCCATGTTGACCGGACCGCTTGAGCAGGCGTGGCTGGAATCAGTCTCGACATTGTTCCGCCGGGGGTACCGGGCGCGCGCTGGCGTATCGTCGCACCGCGATGGCTTGGCACTGCCGCAGATCGATGTGGACGACATGTCGGATCTTTATGACCGTCGCAGGTCGGCGGGGATGCGCCTGTCCCGCGACCAGTTCGAGGATCTGTTGCAGACATGCGTCGATATTTTCCTGGAGCACGGATATTTGCGGGCAAGTCTCCAGATGATTGCGGACGCGACCGGCGTTTCGAAAATGACACTCCTGCGCCAGTTCAGGAGCAAGGAAATCCTCTTTGAACAGACGATGCTCTGGCATGCTCAGAGATTGTACGACGCCCGCAAGCCTTTGGCGCTGTCGGGCGATGTTCAGGAGGCCCTGCGCGCCGCTGGGCGGATCTTGAACATGCGGTTCAGGGACCATGACAATATCAAGCTGCTTCGCTTGGCCGTAGCCGAGGCGCAGAGGTTCCCAGCCCTTTGTTCCGGCATCTATGCCTTGAGCCGGCGCGGGGAAATCGCGGCGTTATCGCGCAAATTCGATGAAGCGCGGCGCGAAGGATTGCTGTGCGTGGATCATGTCGACTTTGCGGCAGAACAGTTTCGCCTGCTCTCGATCCGCGGAAATCAGGCGCTTTTCCGGGAAAGCATGTCCGCAGGCGGCATGTCGCCGTCGGTCGAGATCGACGCCGTCCGCATTTTCCTCAATGGCATGGGCAACGTCGGCGTCGGTTAGGCGAAGTATCCGGCCATGACGGACGTCGCTGCCGGGCGGTCCGAAGCCGGAAATGGAAAAGCGGTTTGTCGCGATCCAGCTTGCCAGACTGACGGCGACAGGGCCGTGTCAGGGCCGGGTTGCGTTGTCGGCCTGACTTTCAGGGTCGGTCAGGACGTCTTTCTGGCTCGGGACGAAAACATGCAGGCTGTCGAGCAATTTTTCGGCGATCCCCTGATATTGTTCGCTCAGCATTTCGGGGTAGACGAAGGTTGCGGTGACGATCGATCCGTCCGGCCGTCGCAGCAGGCGAACCGCGACATTGTTGCCTTCGCCGTCATTGGCCGTGCCGCGATATTCGTTTTCGCCCACGAAATCGCCGTCGACGCCTTCGGCGCCGCTGCTCACCGCCTCCACGATCTGCTGCAACGTCTGGTCGTCGTTGTTTTTCTGCCAGAATATGCGGACGTCCGCGCCCGCGCCGGGATCCTGATAGACGATGCCGTCGGCGTTGCTGGCCTGTTCGTCCTTGCGCCATCCTTCGGGCAGCGTCACGGAAAACCCACGCTCCTGATTGACGTAGGTCCGATTTTCAGGCTCGTCGGCGGCCTGCGTATTCGCGATGGCATTGGCTGCGGCGGCATTGGCCGCGGCCGCCAGCTCTTCCTGGGTCGGCATGTCCGCTACGGGTTCGGCACGGCCGCATCCAACGAGCAGCAGGGCGGGGAGGCACGCGACGATCAGACCATGTTTCATCCCTGATCCAAAGCATAGGCGGAACGAGATTTCAACGTCGTAACCGCACGGGCACGGTGGCCGGTTCAGGCCGCGCTGTCGATTCCCAACTCCGCCAGCTTGCGGTAGAGCGTCGAACGCCCGATGCCGAGCCGGCGCGCAACCTCTGTCATGCGTCCCCTGTAGTGCCCGATGGCGAGGCGTATCACATCGGCCTCTATCTCCGCGAGCTGGCGGACATGGCCGTCGCCCTCGAACAGGGTGATGCCGGCGCCGTCACGATGCGGATGCGCGCTCGCATGCGGCCGCAGCGCGACCGGTTCGGCGGCCTGTCCGGCCGCGATCTGGGTCGCGATCTGCGGGAAATCCTGGGGCGTGAGCGCATCGCCCTCGCATAGCACCGCCGCGCGGAACAGGGCGTTCTGCAACTGGCGAACATTGCCGGGCCAGGGGTGCTTGATCAACAGTTCAAGCGCCTCGTCGGTCAGGCCCAGGCTGCGCAGTCCGGGCTGTCCCGCGATGCGGGCGAGCAGATGACGGCACAGGGCGGGGATGTCGCCCGACCTTTCGCGCAGTGGCGGCACCGTCAACTGCACGACATTCAGCCGGTAATAGAGGTCTTCACGGAAGCGGCCGGCTTCTATCTCCTCCGACAGGCGCTTGTTGGTCGCGGCAATGACGCGAACATCGACGTGGAGGGGGCGACGGGCACCGATCGGTTGCACTTCACCGTCCTGAAGGACGCGAAGCAGCTTCACCTGGGCGTCGAGCGGCATCTCGCTGACTTCGTCAAGGAAGATGGTGCCCATGTCGGCTGCGGCGAATTTGCCCACATGGCGGTCGAAAGCGCCGGTAAAGGCGCCCCGTTCATGGCCGAACAGTTCCGATTCGACCAGATTTGCGGGAATGGCGCCGCAATTGACGGTCACCATCGCCTGCCGGTAGCGGGGCGAGGCCGCGTGAATTGCGCGCGCGATCACGTCCTTGCCCACGCCGCTTTCGCCTTCGATCAGGACAGGGACGCGCGCGCGTGCGGCTTTGGCCGCAATCGCCAGCGCGGCACGGAATTGGGGTGCGGACCCGACAACATCCTCGAATGACAGCGGTGCGGTGATCTTTTCCGTCAACGGACGCAGTTCGCCGCGCGCCGCTTCGTCGGCCAAGGTCGCGTTGAGCGCCGCGAGCAGACGGTCGGGCGCAATGGGCTTCGACAGATAGTCCGTCGCGCCCGCCCGCATGGCATCGACGGCAACGGCCACACTATTATGCGCGGTCAGGATCAGGATGGGTAGCGCAGGGCGACGCGCTCGGATTTCGCGGATCAGGCCGGACGGTTCATAGTCCGGGCTCCACTGATCCAGCAGCACCGCATCCAGCATCATGCCGTCTTGCGTGCCCAGCATCGCTATGGCGGTTTCGCCGTCGCCCGCGAAGACGGTGCGCCAGCCGGCGCGCGCGGCGAGCGCCGACACCAGCCGTCTCTGCGCCGGTTCATCGTCGATCAGCATCAGCATCGGTACGCCCTCGCGCGCCATTCCTACCCCTCGATTGCCACAGGCGGATGACGCTAGCGCGCGCCGGTAAAAGTGCGCTTAACCGCAAAAGATTTTCTTGTGCGTCTTCGGGTTGAGGGGGAAGGCGGGACAGGATAAGAGGACCGCCACAGTCGCAGGAAGGGGAAGGCGTATGACGTCCGAGGGACAAATGAAGAGCGCGAACCAGACCTATCATTCGTTTGTTGGCCTCATGAAATGGGGCACTATCGCCAGCGTTGTCGTCGCTGCCATCGTCGTGCTGCTGATTTCGAGCTGAATATAAGGCCGACGATAAGAGGGGGTGCAGGTTAGAATGAAAATCGCAGTGGTTAAGGAACTGGCGCCTGGCGAACGCCGGGTTGCGGCGACACCGGAAACGGTCAAGAAATTCAAGGCGCTGGGTGCCGAAATGGCGGTCGAGCAGGGGGCTGGCCTTACCGCCTCCATCGCCGATGCCGACTATGCGGCGGCCGGTGCCGTCGTGGCGGATCGCGCGGCGACGTTGGCGGGCGCTGACATCATCCTGGGCGTGCAGGGTCCCGAACCGACCAGCCTGGCCGGCGCGAAGCCGGGCGCCTGGATCGCGGCGGGCCTCAATCCGTTCGGGGATCGCGCGCGCGTCGATGCCTATGCATCTGCGGGGTTCGAGGCGCTGGCGATGGAATTCATGCCGCGCATCACCCGCGCGCAATCCATGGACATCCTCTCGTCGCAGTCCAACTTGTCGGGCTACAAGGCGGTACTCGACGCGGCCTATGAATATGGCCGCGCCTTCCCGATGATGATGACGGCAGCCGGCACTGTGTCGGCCGCCAAGGTCTTCGTGATGGGCGTGGGCGTTGCGGGTCTCCAGGCGATCGCCACCGCCAAGCGGCTGGGCGCCCAGGTGTCGGCGACCGACGTTCGCTCCGCCACCAAGGAGCAGATAGAATCGCTTGGTGCCAAGGCGATTTTCGTCGAAAGCGTCAAGGGTATCGAAGGCGAGGGTTCGGGCGGTTACGCCACCGAGATGTCGGACGAGTACAAGGCGGCTCAGGCCGAACTCGTGTCCAGCCACATCGCCAAGCAGGACATCGTCATCACTACCGCGCTCATCCCCGGCCGGCCCGCGCCGCGCCTGATTTCGGACGCGCAACTGGCGTCGATGAAGCCGGGCAGCGTGATCGTCGACCTGGCGGTCGAGCAGGGCGGCAATGTCGAGGGCGCGGTCGCCGGCGAAGTGGTCGAGCGCCACGGCGTCAAGATCGTGGGGCATCGCAACGTGCCTTCGCGCCTCGCCGCCGACACGTCGGCACTGTTCTCGCGCAATCTCTACAATTTCCTGTCCGCCTTCTGGGACAAGGAAAAGAATGCGCCGGTACTGGACGAGGAAATCGGCAATGCCATTCGCCTGACGCAGGGTGGCAAGGTCGTCAACGAGCGGCTTCTGGGCTGAGTGCATGGGGCGCGCGGCTGTCCGCAGGGGACGGCGCGCGTGGTAACGCCTCTGCCTTGAACGGGGGCGAACAGGGAGTAGGAACGATGGACTTCATCTCCATCCTGTCGATTTTCGTGCTGGCGTGCTTCGTCGGCTATTATGTGGTGTGGTCGGTGACGCCGGCGCTCCATACGCCGCTGATGGCCGTAACCAACGCCATCTCTTCCGTCATCATCGTCGGCGCGCTGGTCGCATCGGCCGAAGCGGGCAGCATGGCCGCCAAGGTTCTTGGCCTGCTCGCGGTCGTCTTCGCCAGCGTCAACATCTTCGGCGGCTTCGCGGTCACCGAACGCATGCTGGCCATGTACAAGAAGAAGGAGCGCAAGTGATGCTCCAGACCATCACCGCCATGGCAGCCGCCGGCGCGGAGGGGGTGGCAGCGTCGCCCTTCGTCGCGCTTGCCTATCTGATCGCCGGCATCCTTTTCATCCTGGCCCTGCGCGGCTTGTCCAGCCCGGCCTCGTCGCGGCGGGGCAACCGCATGGGCATGGCCGGCATGGCGATCGCCGTCGGGACGACGCTCTACACGCATGACGTTGTAAGCCTGCCGGAAATCATCGGCGCCATCGTCGTAGGCGGCGGCATCGGCTTTGTCATCGCACGCAAGATCGAGATGACGGCGATGCCGCAATTGGTCGCCGCGTTCCACAGCCTCGTGGGCCTGGCCGCCGTGCTGGTAGGCGCCGCCGCCTATCTCAATCCCGGTGCTTTCGGCATTCTGGATGCGCTGACAGGCGAAATCCACAACGCCAGCCGGATCGAGATGGGACTGGGCGTGGCGATCGGCGCGATCACCTTCTCGGGTTCGGTCATCGCCTTCCTGAAGCTCAACGGCAACATGTCGGGCAAGCCGATCATGCTGCCGGGACGCCATGTGCTGAACTTCGGTACGCTGGCAGTCATCCTCGGCCTGATCGCCTATTTCGTCACCGATCAGAGCCCCTGGGTATTCTGGACCGTGACGGCCCTCAGCTTCATCATCGGTTTCCTGCTGATCATCCCCATCGGCGGCGCGGACATGCCGGTCGTGGTTTCCATGCTGAACAGCTATTCGGGCTGGGCCGCCGCCGCCATGGGCTTCACCCTTGGCAACACGGCGATGATCATCACCGGCGCGCTGGTGGGTTCGTCGGGTGCGATCCTGTCCTATATCATGTGCAAGGCGATGAACCGCGGCTTCCTGTCCGTGATTGCCGGCGGCTTCGGATCCGAAGCCGGTCCTTCCGGTGCCGGTGGTGCGGCCATCGACCGTGCGTACAAGCGCGGTTCGGCGGAGGATGCCGCATTCCTCATGGCGCAGGCCGACAGCGTCATCATCGTGCCGGGCTATGGCATGGCGGTCAGCCAGGCGCAGCATGCCCTGCGCGAGATGGGCGACATGCTCAAGAAGGAAGGCGTCAGCGTCAAATATGCCATCCATCCGGTGGCAGGCCGCATGCCCGGTCACATGAACGTGCTGCTGGCCGAGGCGAACGTGCCCTATGACGAGGTGTTCGAACTCGAGGACATCAACAGCGAATTCGGTCAGGCCGACGTCGCCTTCGTCATCGGCGCCAACGACGTGACCAACCCGGCGGCCAAGACCGACAAGAGCTCGCCTATCTACGGCATGCCCATCCTGGACGTCGCCAACGCCAAGTCGGTGCTGTTCGTGAAGCGCTCCATGGGCGGTGCCGGCTATGCCGGCGTCGACAATGAAGTCTTCTACATGGACAACACGATGATGCTGCTGGCCGATGCGAAGAAGATGGTCGAGGAAATCGTCAAGGCGCTTGCCCACTAAGGGGGGCTTCCCCTAACCATCGAAGGGACGGCGGGGCAGTTCGCCCGGCCGTCCCTTTTTCTTTTCTGGCGCGCAAGGGGACGGAATGCGGAAACTGGGTCTGATCGGCGGCATGAGCTGGGCATCCACCGCCCGCTACTACCAGATCATCAACGAAGCCGTGCAGCGCGCTCGTGGCGGCCTGCACAGCGCCCCGTTGGCGATAGAGAGCCTGGATTTCGCCGCTGTGGCGCGGTGTGTGTCCGACGACGATTGGGATTGCGCCTCCGGACCGCTGGTCGCGGCGGCCCGGCGCCTGGAAGCGGCGGAGGCGGGTGCGCTGCTGATCTGCGCCAATTCCATGCACCGCGTCCATGACCGGGTGCAGGCGGCCGTATCGATCCCCGTCATTCACATTGCCGATGTCGTGGGGCAGGCGATGAAGGCGGACGGCGTGACCAGTGCGGCGCTGCTGGGTACCCGCAATGTCATGATGGAGAAATTCTACCGCCAGCGGCTCGTCGGCCACGGCATCTCCCTGCTACCGCCCGATGCCGGACTGGCCGATCACATCAACAGCATCATGTATGACGAACTGTCGGTGGGGCGGATCAACAAGGCGTCGGAACGCTTCATGAAAACCGCCCTGACCGACATCGCCAAGCAGGACGTGCAGGCTGCTGTTCTGGCCTGCACGGAACTGGAACTGATCGTCGACGTGAAGGCCAATGTCCTGCCGATCTACGATTGCACCAGCATTCACGCCAAGGCAGGCGTCGAATTCATCCTGGGCTGACAGGGGGCGTATCGCTTCATCGCATAGGCGTCCACGTTTGCGTCTTGCAGAAAAAGGCGATGCAGCCCTGTACCTTCAGCGTCCCGTCCTTGTTGCGGCTGACCTTGCTGTTGTAGCTCTTGCCGCTTTCCGGATCGTAGATCGTCCCCTTCCACAGATCCCCGGCGTCGGAGAAATCGGATAGCAGGGCGAGGCCGGTCAGCGGCTTGGATCGAAGCGCGGGGTTCGGATTCTTGATGTCGGTCTGCGGGCGTCCGGGCGTCGGCTTGACGATTTTCTCGATCCGGCCGCACAGTTGCCGTCCACAGGGCGCAATATTGACGATGGCCTTGCCGTCGACCGTTGCCCAGCGACCGGTGATGGGTTGCGCGGCCATGGCCGGCAACGCGCCCAGCGTGGCAAGCGCGACGGCGGCGACGATACGAATGGGTGTCATGCGATCCTCTCTCATGATTATCGACGCCATGAAATAGGATGAAAATCGCCCTGTCCAGTAGGCTGGATGGAACGATCCTCCGCGGGAAAGAGGCGACGCTACGGCAGCGTCCCCTCTTTCTCGCGGATTTTTTTAGAAAGCGGTGCTGATCGAACAGGCGGCCGGACCCAGGATGACGACGAACAGCGTCGGCAGAATGAAGAGAATCAGCGGCACTGTCATGATCGCGGGCAGCCGTGCGGCCTTTTCTTCCGCGCGCATCATGCGTTCATGGCGGAACTCGGCGGACAGAACGCGCAGCGCGCTGGCAAGCGGCGTACCGTATTTTTCGGTCTGGATCATGGTCGTGACCACGCCCTTCACCGCGTCCAGTTTTACGCGGGTCGCCAGGTTTTCGAACGCCATGCGGCGTTCCGTCAGGAAGCTCAGTTCGATCGCGGTCAACTGGAACTCGTCGCCCAGCTCGGGATAGGCCTTGCCCAGTTCGCGCGCGACGCGGTTGAACGCGGCGTCGACCGTCAGGCCAGCCTCGGCGCAAATGACCAGCAGGTCGAGCGCGTCCGGAAGACCCTTGCGGATCATCGCGGACCGCTTCTGCACCTTGTTGTCGATGTAGATGTCCGGGGCCTTGTAGGCGAGCAGCAGCACCACCGCGAAGGCGAAGAAGCGCTTCATCGGCCCCCATTCGGGCTGAATGCCGACGCCGTAGAGCAGGATAGCTGCAAGACCGCCCAGCAGAATCGGCAGGATCATGCGACCGAAGATGACCGCGACGGCCCAATCCTTCGATCGGATACCCGCTTGCGCAAGACGAATCTGCGCGTCCTTGAGCTGGTCGTCCTGCAACACCTTCAGGCTGGAAAGGAAGGACCGCATCTGGTCGGTCGTCTGGTTCTTGCGAACCAGGCTGGCACGGCGCTTGGCGGTAGAAGCGGTGATGCCGGCCTTCAACTGTTCGCGCCGTTCGTTGAGCGCCTTCACGCGCTTGGCCATCGGATCGCGTACCGTCATCACGGCATAGAGCGCGAACAGTACGGCCAGGGTCGCGAGCGCAGCCAGCAGCGTCCCGAAATCGGTTGCGGTCAGGCCGAAGAGCGTGCCTGCGGGGGTGGGCGCATCCATTGTCTTTCTTCCCTCCCGCTCAGATTTCGAAATTGACCATCTGGGCCATGATGAATGCGCCAATGCCCATCCAGCACATGCCGCCGATGCCGATGACCTGCATCGTGGACAGGCCGAAGAGCCCTGCCGGATCCGGCGTGAAGAAGGGGCTCATATAATTGTAATTGATGTAACAGATCATGCCGAACACCAGGAACGGCAGCACGCCGATAATATAGGCGGAAGCTTTCGATTCCGACGACATGGCACGTATCTTCAGCTTCATCTGCGCGCGCTGGCGCAGGACGGTGGCCAGGTTGGACAATGTCTCGGCCAGATTGCCGCCCGTTTCCCGCTGGATAGCCAGGGTGATGACGAAGAACTGGAACTCCGGCGTGCCCAGGCGATCGGCAGTTTCCTGGAGCGCCTGCTCCATGGTCCGGCCGATCTTGATGCGTTCGGTGATTAGCTTGAACTCTTCGCCCACGGGGCCGGGAATTTCGGTCGATACCACGGTCAGGGTTTCGGCGATCGGCAAGCCCGATCGCAGGCCGCGGGTCAACAGTTCGAGTGCGTCGGGAAATTTGGCGTTGAACTGATTGATGCGCCTGCTGATCAGTCGTCCGACCCACCAGTGGGGCAAGCCCAGACCCGCGAGCAATCCAACCATGAAGGCAAGCAGGAACGGCATTCCACGCGTCAGCAGAAGCAGGGTGACGACCAGGAAGATAACGGCGCTACCGGTCATATACTGACTGAGCGTCCATTTCTTGCCGGTCATCCGGATACGCTTGGCCAGATTTTCCGGATTGGGTACGAGGGAGACGAGCATCTTCAGCTCGGTGCCGGTGGCCCGGTTCGAAATGGCCTTGCGCATCCTGGCTTCAAGCAGTGCCTCGGCGGATTCGCTATGACGCCCGCGGATCAACGCCACACGGCGTTTGCGGGCCTTGTCCGGCGAAGGGCCGGCAAAGGCGATCAGGACCAGACCGCATAGGGTCATCGCCAGAATTGCGATCAGGATGATATTGCCGTCCATCAGTTCGCCCGCTTCTTGGCGGCCACCACGAAGGCGGCGCGCACCGTCAATCTTCCAGTTCCGCCGTCTTGGCCTTGCGACGCGACCCGATCATGCCCTTGAGGTCGAACTTGCCGAGTAGGGAGTCGCCCTTCTTCGCCGCGTTCTTGCCGCCTGCGACCGGTTCTTCGGATTCCGCGGCGCCAAGCACCTCGTTCAGCATCGCCGTGCATCCCGCGCCGACCTTGCTGCCCTTGGCGGTTTCGGCCAGTGTCTTGCCCAGCTTCGATGCCTGCGACGCAACGCGCAGATCGAACGGGATGATGACATCCACCTTCCGCTCGATCGATGTTTCGAAATCCTTGCGGCTGATTTCGGGTGATCCGGGCTGCACGCGGTTGGCGACAACCACGACACGCGCCTGGGGTGCGTTCGATTTCAGCCAGGACAGGATGCGGATCGTGTCGCGGGCGCCTGCCAGCGTCAGTTCGGTCACGGCGACGGCGACATTCACGTCGCTCACCAGATGCGGATGCTGGATCAGCATGCTGCGCGGCAGGTCGATCACGCTGCATTCGAACGCCAGCCGGAATTCTTCCAGCAACTGGTAGAACGCGCCGCCATCGGTCAGCATCGGCTGACTGATAGGCGCTTCGGCGGACAGGATCGCCAGCGTGTCGCTTGCCCGCACCATGGCCCGTTCAATGAACAGCCCATCGATGCGGCTGGGATTTTCGATCGCATCGGTCAGGCCGCGGCCGGGCTCGAGATCCATCGCCAGCGCGTTGGTGCCGAAATGCACGTCGAGATCGAGCAGCGCGGTGGGGCGCTTCTTTTTTTCGCTCAGCAGCCATGCCAACGAAGTCGCCAGGGTGGAAGCGCCGACGCCGCCGCGCGTGCCGATCACCGCGACGGTGCAGTGCGGGCGTTCCGGTCCCGCGTCGCGCGGCGCCATGAACACCGCCTGCGCCTGCGTCAGCGCGTCACGCAGCTGGTCCGCGCCGAAAGGCTTCAGCAAATAATCCTGAATGCCGCTGGCAACCAGATCGCGATAGAGGCGCACGTCGTTGACCTGTCCGGCCGCGATGACGACGGTGCCGGGTTCGCACACTTCGGCCAGGCTGTTGATGTCGTTGAGCGGATCGCCGCTCTCCGACATGTCGACGAACAATATCTGGGGCGAGGCGGTGATCGACAGGCTTTGCACCGCATTGCGCATGCCGCCCTTGTTCACCTTTTCGGGCGCCCAGCCCAGTTCCGACGCGACAGCGCGCAGCATGTCGTAGCTGTGGTCGTCGCAGACGAAGGCGTGGAACGGGTCGCGCTGACCGTTCATGCCCGGTTTCCAGGGTGCGTTCATATTACTGGCCTCCTGCCGTCACTTGCTTCAGCTCGCCCGAGCCGGACGGAGTCTTTTCGCGATAGGTCGAAATGGCCCGGTTGGACGTGGCGACGCGCAATTCACTGTCCGACACCTGGCCGCGCACCAGATCTTCGGGATTGGCGATCATGGCGGCCAGATTGCCGTTGGTCGCGCAGCCATAGTTGGACGACGTGCCAAGGCTAGGATCGGTTTCCACCTTCGACCGCCAGTCGGGGCAGCCCGGCACGCTGGCCGTTGCACGACGCACGATCAGGCGGACGCTGCCCTGCGGCGCGACGCCGGCGGCGGCTGAACTGTCCTCACCGACAAGCAGGCCGCGGCGCGCGGCGACATTGGCGATGCCGTCGCGCAGGGCGGGGCCATAATAGCCGTCCGACACGATGGCGACCTGATCGCCATAGCCCAGGTCGATCGAGGTGAACCAATCGTCCAGGCGCCGGGCTTCGGGCGCCGTCAGCGTGTCGCCGGGACCAGCCTGCACGTCATAGGTATAGGAAGCATAGCTGACCACCGGCTGATGGACGGATTCCATGCTGCGATTGGGACTGTCGGTGACGCAGGCGGTCAGCGGCAGCGCCAGCACGGCCAATGCGCCAAGGGTCCGGATGGACAGACGGGTCGGGATAGAAGAAGTCATGTCGGTCGTCCTTCCGTCAGAAGCTGAAGCCAGGCGTTGCCTTGCCGTCCTTGCCCGGCGCCTTGGGCTCGGCGCGGGCGATCGGCGGCAGGGGTGATGCCGTCGCTTGTGGTCCCGGCGCGGGCACCGGGCCGCTGGGAATGCGGCGCGGCGTTTCGCCCCTCTTGCCGCTGATGCCGTCTGCACCCTGCTGCAACAGCAGTCCCTGCGCCTCATTGGCATTGCGGAAGCCGTCGGTCGGAAGGTGCACGTCCGATGCGTTCATCGGCTTGACCAGATAGGGCGTGACGACGATCACCAATTCGGTTTCGTTGCGCTGGAACTGGCGCGACTTGAACAGGCTGCCCAGGATGGGGACATTGCCCAGGCCCGGCACCTTGTTGATGTTGTTCGACGTTTCGTTGTTCAGCAGCCCGGCGATCATGAAAGCCTGTCCCGAACCCAGCTCCACCGTGGTTTCGGCGGTACGGCTCTTGAGCGCAGGAACGTTGGCGTTGATCGAGAAATCGAGGCTCGAAACGGTCGGGCGAACGCGCAGGGAGATGCGGCCGTCAGCCAGGACGGTCGGCGTGAAGGCCAACTGCACGCCATATTGCTTGAACTCGATGCTGTTGCCCTGCGTGCCGTTGCTGACGGTGTAGGGATATTCGCCGCCCGCCAGGAAGCTGGCGGTCTCGCCCGACAGCGCCGTCAGGTTCGGCTGCGCCAGCGTGGTGGCCAGGCCGCTCGATTCGGCAAGGTCCAGCGCGCCGGCAATGTCCATGCCCAGGATGCGCGCAACGCCGCCGAGGCTATAGCTGCCATCCAGCGGATTGTTGAACGTCCAGTAGCCCGGTTCGGTAGCGCTGCCGCGTGTGTAGTCGGCGAAATTGCGCGTGCCGCCACCTAGGTTGCCGGCAATCTTCCCGCCATTGCCATCAATGCTGGCGAAGTTCGTGCCGATCTTGTGACCGACATCTTTGACCACTTCGGAAATCTTCACCTGCAACATCACCTGGAGCGGCGTCGCCATGCGAAGACGGCTGACAACGGTTACGTCCTTGCCGACGAAGGCCTGCGTCAGCCGTTCGGCTTCCGCGGCGTCCTCGGGCGCCTGGATCGTGCCCGTCAGCAGCACCATTCCGTTCATCTTGTTGACCGCGATATTCGCGCCCGGCATTGCCAGCCGCAGCATGTCGTCGATGCTGGTCAGGTTGTTGCCGACGCGGACATTGCCCGAAAACAGCACCTTGCCGTTCGATGCGGTGGCGAACACGGTGGTTTCGCCCGGCTTCTTCGCGATCAGGTAAAGCTGGTTCTGCGAGCGGACATGAACGTCGACCACGTCGGGATCGGCGATCACCACGTCCGACATCTTTGACGGCAGGTTGATGACCTTGCTCCCACCGACCGACAGCAGGATGGCATTATCCTGCGCCGAGGAGGGCGCCGCATTCACCGCGCTGGTGGGCGCGGCGACTGCCGCGACTGCCAGGCCGAGCGCAACCGCCGGACCGGCGAATTTGTGCATGGACTTCATCTTACTTCCCCCCGACCGGAACTTCGGTCACGTTGGTGCCGCGGGCGATCCGGATGACGGGGCCCTTGAAGGCGACGGTGCCCACGGGTGCTCCATTGGCGGCCACCATCGGCGGCATGGAGGCGTCGGGCTTGGCTGGGACGCTGCTGCGCTGGTAGCGCGAAACGTCGGCGCCGGTCGAATAGGTGGAGCCGCGGTCGACCGGGCGTGCCGCCAGCTTGGCGATGATCGCCTTTTCATCCTTCGGATTGGCGTTGCCCGGCAAATCGACATCCGTGCCCGCAATGGCTGCGTCGAGATCGGACGTCGTGTCGGCCATGGAGCGCAGCGACATCGACAGCGAACCGATGGTCTGCGCCACAGCGATCTTCTCGGCGATCTTGGGCGTCACTTCGAAGGTGACGTTGGAATAGGTGCGCACTTCCGGCTTGCCGTCGGCGCCCATCGCATCCATGCGCTGGTCGGTGGCGAGCACGCGCAGGTTGCGCAGGATGGTTTCGGATACCTTGAGCGGATCACCTTCGCCGCCGCCGTTCACGCTCTGCGTCAGGACCAGATCGATCCGGTCGCCCGGAAACACGAAGCCCGCAACCGAATTCTGTGCCGACACGGGCACTGTAACGGCGCGCATGCCCGGCCCCAGGGCGGCTGCCAGGAAACCGCGATCGCCGGGCTTCACCAGGGCACCCTGCGTCAGCGGCTGGCCGGCCGTGATGGCCGTGCGCACGACGCTGCCCGCCAGCTTGACGGGATCGGCCTGTCCCTTGAGATAATAGGCCTGCTCGATCAGATCCTTGGGCCAGGGCTGGAAGCGGAAGCTTTCAGCGTCAAGGATGGTCCCCACCGGCAACGCCTTGGTGGCCACCAGCACATGCGGCTGGTCGGCTTCCTGCGGCATCGAGGCGGCATTGACCTGCGGTGTGCCGGACGAACTCAGCATGCTGCGCGCAAGCAGAGCCGTAGTGACGGCTATGATGAGCGCTCCCACCAGCAGCACGATCTTCTTAGCATCCATGACGAAATTCGCCTCCCTTAAGTGGGTGCACTGCCCCCAGCACCCTACTCATCACGCAAATTGGTTAAGATATCGTTCGCCAAGCACCCATAGCGCGGCGAATGAAATGGCTATTCCATAAGGAATTTCGGGTTGGCCAAGCCGCCGGGTCATCCGGTGATGCGTCACGGTGACAATGGTCACCAGACCGCCGAGCAGGGCCATCAGCACCAGCAGTGTCACTATCGCCTGCCAGGGAAACCAGAGCGCCAGTGCGCCGAGCAGCTTGACGTCGCCACCGCCCATCATCCCCATAGAGAAAAGCCCGGCGAACAGGATGAACACCAGCGTGCCGACCAGCAGTTGCACCGCCATGCCGGGCCAGGGTTCCAGGCCGCAGGCCAGCCACCACACCGGCGCCAGTATCGCGACGGCCAGGTTGAGCCGATTGGAAATGATGCGCGATCGCAGATCGGTGATCGCCGCCGCGATCAGCAGCGTGCCCAAGGCGACAATGAGCGCCAGACGGAAATATTCCCCCAACATGGGCACTATTCCCTAGACCCCATGGCTTACCAAACCGTAACCATGCGGCGCATGGATTCGCCCATTTCCTTTTCAGCGCCCGTGGACCGTCGTGCGTGGCCGATGGACGGCAAACTCGACTACTGGACGGCGCCGGACGGTTGGGCATTGCGCCGCTATCGCCTTGGCGACGGCGCACGCGGGCGCATGTTGATCCTTAACGGGCGCGGCGACATGATCGAGAAATATCTCGAGGTGATCGATCATTGGGCAGGGAAGGGGTGGGCGGTCACCACCTTCGACTGGCGCGGACAGGGTGGGTCGGGCCGTATGACGGACGATCCGCTCGTCGGCCATGTCCGCGACTTTTCCGATTATATAATTGATTTGAAATCTTTTTCTGCGGAATGGCAAGGTGGCGGCGACGGTCCTTGTGTCATCCTGGCTCATTCCATGGGTGGGCATATGCTGCTGCGGGCTCTGGCGGAGGGCATGCCGCCGCCCGACGCGGCGGTGACGGTCGCGCCGATGCTGGGCCTGCACAGCGCGCCGTTACCCCGCTGGCTGGCCGTGGCAATCGCACGGATCATGGTCGGCCTGGGCCGGGGCGCCCGCCGCGCATGGACGCAGAAGGAGGAATCGGAGCGGCACCGGCGCATTCGTCAAAGGCGACTGACGCACGATCCCGAACGCTATGCCGACGAATTATGGTGGCGCGACCATAGTCGGGATGTCGCGCTGGGTCCGCCGAGCTGGAACTGGGTAGCGCAGGCTCTCGAATCGACTGACCGGCTGGCGCGGTCGCCCGGCGTGGAAAGGATCGCCTGTCCGCTGCTTATCCTGGCGACGCGGGCGGACCAGCTCGTGTCCACGCCCGCGATCCGCCGTATCGCGGCGCGCCTGCCGCACGCACGCCTGCACGTCTACGGCCGGGAGGCGGCGCATGAGATATTGCGGGAACTCGATCCCGTGCGCCTCGACGCGCTGGCGCGGATCGACGATTTCCTGGACGAGGTTGCCCCTTGACGCAGTTCGATATCGTCATCGTGGGCGGCGGCATTGCCGGCGCCAGTCTCGGCGCGCAACTGGCCGGCGAAGCGCGCGTGCTGATGCTGGAGATGGAGGCGCAGCCGGGCTACCATGCCACTGGCCGGTCGGTCGCCTTCTGGGAAGAAACCTATGGCGGCCCCTTGCTCCAGCCGCTCACCACGGCGTCGGGTCCGCTGCTGGCGAAGCCCGACCCCGACTTTCACGACGGCAGTTTCCTGTCGCCACGCGGCACGCTGCATATCGGTCGGCCAGGGGACGAACCCCTGAGGGACGCGCTTCTGGCGGAATTCGCGCGGACCGTCGAACTGCTGCCTGTAAATCCGGCCGACCTGGTTCCCGGATTGCGCCCGGACTGGACGCTTGGCTTGCTGGAGCCCAGTTGCCGGGACATTGACGTCGCGGCCTTGCACCACGCCTATCTGCGGCGATTCCGGCTGCTGGGCGGCGAAACCTGGCTCGAATCGAGAATGGAAGGCGCGCGGGCCGGGCCGGGCGGCTGGCGGATCGAGACGCCGCGCGGGCCGGTTTCCTGCGGCGTGCTCGTCAACGCGGCGGGCGCGTGGGCCGATGACGTCGCCGTGCGCGCCGGCGTGGCGCCCATTGGCATCCGGCCGCTGCGGCGCACGGTGGTTCAACTCCATGTGCCCGCCCTGCCGTCTCCGGAATTGCCGTTGATCATGGACATGGAAGGCGGTTTCTATTTCAAGCCCGATGGGCATGACCGCATCTGGCTGACGCCGCATGATGAGGAACCGTCCGCCCCCTGCGACGCTGCGCCCGAAGAGATGGCGGTGGCGCAGGCGATCGCCCGGTTCGAAAGCGCTGTCGACTGGCCGATAGGCCGCGTCGAACATAAATGGGCCGGCCTGCGCAGTTTCGCGCCCGATCGCGTGCCCGTATTCGGCTTCGATCCCGGCGTGCCGGGATTTTTCTGGTTCGCAGGGCAGGGTGGCTTCGGCATCCAGACCGCGCCCGCGGCGGCTCTGATGGGCGCGGCGCTGCTGACGGGAAATGCGCCCCCCGTGACCGTTGCCGCTATCGACGTCATGCCTTATCGTCCCGATCGGTTTCGATAGGGTAACGACTCCGGGAGAAGGTCCATGGCGCACAAGTTCGTGATCGAAAAGAACAAGGCCGGCGAGTTCGTCGCCAAGTTCAAATATAATGCGGAGGTGATCTTCTGGACAGAGGGTTACACCTCCAGGGCCAGTGCCCGCAACGCGATCGAGTCGATATTGAAGAACGGCCCCGGCGCACCGGTCGAGGAAGCGGAATAGCCCACATTTCGGAATGAAAAAGGCCCGCCGACGCCGATAGCGTCAGGCGGGCCTTTTCATTGCCGGGCAAGGTCCGGAAAGGGCAGGGGAAACCGACTGGTCGCCCCTGCCGCCCTGATTATTCCATGCCTTCGGTGGTGAAGTCCTCACCCTGAACCGCGCCCAGCGGATCGTCTCCGATCGCGGCTTCGGGACCCTGCGCCAGTTCGGCGGCATGTTCCTCGGCGGCGGTCTTCGGCGCGATCAGATGTGCGTCATTGGTTGCCCGCAGCGCAGCGCGCAGCGCGGCGTCGCGGGACGAGGCGGCCACGCGCATACGGTTCATGCCTGCGCCGGTGCCCGCGGGGATGAGGCGGCCGACGATGACATTTTCCTTCAGGCCGACCAGCGTGTCCTTCTTTCCCTGAACCGCCGCTTCCGTGAGGACACGGGTCGTTTCCTGGAAGGACGCGGCCGAGATGAACGACCGGGTCTGGAGCGAGGCCTTGGTGATGCCGAGCAGCACGGGCTTGCCTTCGGCGGGCTGGAAGCCAGGCGCGAGCTTCACGTTGATCTCGTCCATTTCCTCGCGGTCGATCTGCTCGCCCACCAGCAGGGTGGTGTCGCCGGACGCGGTGATCTCGACCTTCTGCAACATCTGGCGAACGATCGTTTCGATGTGCTTGTCGTTGATCTTCACGCCCTGCAAGCGATAGACTTCCTGGATTTCCGCGACCAGATATTCGGCCAGCGGCTCGATGCCGAGCACTTCCAGAATGTCGTGCGGATCGGGGGATCCACCGATCAGGTTGTCGCCACGCTTCACGTAGTCGCCTTCCTGAACGTCGATCACCTTGCTCTTGGGGATCAGATATTCGACCGGTTCGCCGCCATCCTCGGGATTGATGGCGATCTTGCGCTTCGCCTTGTAATCCTTGAGGAACTGGACGCGGCCCGACACCTTGGCAATGATCGCATTGTCCTTGGGCTTGCGGGCTTCGAACAGTTCGGCGACCCGCGGCAGACCGCCGGTGATGTCACGGGTCTTCGCCGCTTCGCGAGAGACACGCGCCAGCACGTCACCGGCCTGAACCTGGGCACCGTCGTCGACCGACAGGGTCGCACCCACCGCCAGCATGTAGCGGGCGGCTTCGCCGGATTCGTCGTCCAGCAGGGTAAGGCGGGGACGCAGATCCTCCTTGGTGCGGGCGGAACCGCGATGCTCCGTCACCACGCGCTGGGCGATGCCGGTGGCTTCGTCGGTCTGCTCGGTCAGCGTCTTGCCGTCGATCAGGTCCTGATACTTCACGATACCCGGCTTTTCGGTGATAACCGGCATGGTGAAGGGGTCCCACTCGGCGAAGCGGTCGCCCTTCTTCACGGCATCGCCATCTGCGAACAGGATGGTGGCGCCGTAAGGCAGGCGGTGCGTTTCGCGCTCGCGGCCTTCGCTATCGATGATCGCGATCTCGCCGTTACGGGCGAGCGACAGGCGACGGCCATTCTTGTCGGTGATGGTCGGCATGTCGCGCAGCTCGATCGTGCCGTCCGACATGGATTCCAGGTTCGACGTTTCGTTGAAGTTCGCCGCGCCGCCGATGTGGAAGGTCCGCATGGTAAGCTGCGTACCGGGTTCACCGATCGACTGTGCCGCGATGACGCCGACCGCTTCGCCAATGTTCACCGGCGTGCCGCGGGCGAGGTCACGGCCATAGCATTTGCCGCAAACGCCCATCTTGCTCTCGCAGATCAGCGGGCTGCGGATCTTGACCGACTGGGTGCCGATGGCCTCGATCTGCGCGATCAGCGCTTCGTCGAGCAGCGTGCCGATGGGCACGATGACGGAACCATCCTTGCTGTCCACGATGTCCTGCGCCGTCGTGCGGCCCAGGATGCGCTCGCCCAGCGAGGCGATGACCGAACCGCCCTGGACGATGGCCTTCATCTCCAGCGCCTTTTCGGTGCCGCAATCCTCCTCGACGATCGTGCAGTCCTGGCTGACATCGACCAGACGACGGGTCAGGTAACCCGAGTTCGCCGTCTTGAGCGCGGTATCGGCAAGGCCTTTGCGAGCACCATGGGTGGAGTTGAAATATTCAAGGACGGTCAGGCCTTCCTTGAAGTTGGAGATGATCGGCGTCTCGATGATCTCGCCCGAAGGCTTGGCCATCAGGCCGCGCATGCCCGCAAGCTGCTTCATCTGGGCCTGCGAACCACGGGCACCGGAATGGGCCATCATGTAGATGGAGTTGATCGGCGCCATCCGGCCGGTCTCGTCCTTGGGCTGGGCGCGGATCTCGTCCATCATCGCATTCGCGACCTGATCGCCGCAACGCGACCAGGCGTCGATCACCTTGTTGTACTTTTCCTGCTGGGTGATCAGACCGTCCTGATATTGCTGCTCATAGTCGGCCACCAGCGCCTTGGTCTCGTCGACCAGCGTCACCTTGCTGTCGGGGATGACCATGTCGTCCTTGCCGAAGCTGATGCCGGCCTGGAACGCGTGGCGGAAGCCCAGCGCCATGATGGCGTCTGCGAACAGCACCGTGTCCTTCTGGCCGGTGTGGCGATACACCTGGTCGATGACGTCCCCGATTTCCTTCTTGGTAAGAAGGCGGTTGATGACGTCGAAGGGCACCTTGTGGCTCTTGGGCAGGCACTCGCCGATCAGCATGCGGCCCGGTGTGGTCTCGTACCGCTTCATATACTGCTGACCGTTTTCGTCGGTCTGCGGCACGCGCGTCACGATCTTGGAGTGCAGTGTCACGGCCTTGGTGTAGAGCGCCTGATGCACCTCCTGCATGTCGCTCAGCAACATGCCTTCGCCCGGTTCGCCCTCGCGCTCCATCGACAGATAATAGATGCCCAGCACCATGTCCTGCGACGGCACGATGATCGGCTTGCCGTTCGCGGGCGACAGGATGTTGTTGGTCGACATCATCAGGACGCGCGCTTCCAGCTGCGCCTCAAGGCTCAGCGGAACGTGGACGGCCATCTGGTCACCGTCGAAGTCGGCGTTGAAGGCCGAACAGACCAGCGGGTGAAGCTGGATCGCCTTGCCTTCGATCAGCACGGGTTCGAACGCCTGGATGCCGAGGCGGTGGAGCGTGGGCGCGCGGTTCAGCAGTACCGGATGTTCGCGGATCACCTCGTCCAGGATGTCCCAGACTTCCTTGCGTTCCTTCTCGACCCACTTCTTGGCCTGCTTCAGGGTCATGGACAGACCCTTGGCATCGAGGCGGGCGTAGATGAACGGCTTGAACAGCTCGAGCGCCATCTTCTTGGGCAGGCCGCACTGGTGCAGCTTGAGTTCCGGACCGGTCACGATGACCGAACGGCCCGAATAGTCGACGCGCTTGCCGAGCAGGTTCTGGCGGAAGCGGCCCTGCTTGCCCTTGAGCATGTCGGACAGCGACTTCAAGGGACGCTTGTTCGCGCCGGTGATGACGCGGCCACGGCGGCCATTGTCGAACAGGGCGTCGACGGCTTCCTGCAACATGCGCTTTTCGTTGCGGACGATGATGTCCGGCGCGCGCAGTTCCATCAGGCGCTTGAGGCGGTTGTTACGGTTGATGACGCGGCGATAGAGGTCGTTGAGGTCAGACGTCGCGAAGCGGCCGCCGTCCAGGGGAACGAGCGGGCGCAGTTCGGGCGGAATGACCGGCACGACGTCCAGGATCATCCATTCGGGACGGTTGCCCGACTCCAGGAAGCTCTCGACGACCTTCAGCCGCTTGATGATCTTCTTGGGCTTCAGTTCGGACTTGGTGACGGCCAGTTCGTCCAGCAGCGCCTGCTTCTCGCCCTCAAGGTCGAGGTCCATCAGCATCTGCTTGACCGCTTCCGCGCCGATGCCGGCGGAGAAGGCGTCTTCGCCATATTCGTCCTGCGCGTCGAGCAGTTCGTCCTCGGTCAGCAGCTGGAACTTCTCCAGCGGCGTCAGGCCCGGTTCGGTGACGATATAGCTTTCGAAATACAGCACGCGCTCAAGCTGCTTGAGCTGCATGTCGAGCAGCAGGCCGATGCGGCTCGGCAGCGACTTCAGGAACCAGATATGCGCGACCGGCGCGGCCAGTTCGATATGGCCCATCCGCTCACGACGAACTTTCGAGACAGTAACCTCGACGCCGCACTTTTCGCAGACGATACCCTTGTATTTCATGCGCTTGTACTTGCCGCACAGGCACTCATAATCCTTGATCGGACCGAAGATGCGCGCGCAGAACAGGCCGTCACGCTCGGGCTTGAACGTGCGATAGTTGATGGTTTCCGGCTTCTTGATCTCGCCGAAGGACCAGCTGCGGATGCGCTCGGGCGAGGCAAGACCGATCTGGATCTGGTCGAAGGTTTCCGGCTTGGCGACCGGGTTGGCGAAGTTGGTCAGTTCGTTCATTTCTCAATTCCTCACTTGGAGGGAAAATTCTTCTGCGAAGTCTTCAGTTGCCGGTGGTAGGGAATTGAACCCTCACCCCTTTCGGGGACCATTGCGATGGTGCGTCTACCAATTCCGCCACACCGGCCCTGATTTTTACTCCGCCGCCGCCGCGAAGCCGTCGTCATCCTCGGCCGCGTCCATCGCGGCGAGTTCGACGTTGAGGCCCAGCGAGCGCATTTCCTTGACGAGCACGTTGAAGGACTCCGGAATGCCGGCCTCGAACGTGTCGTCGCCCTTGACGATCGCCTCATAGACCTTGGTGCGGCCGACCACGTCGTCCGATTTCACCGTCAGCATTTCCTGGAGCGTGTAGGCAGCGCCATAAGCCTGAAGCGCCCACACCTCCATTTCACCGAAGCGCTGGCCACCGAACTGCGCCTTGCCGCCCAGCGGCTGCTGGGTGACGAGGCTGTAGGGGCCGATGGAACGGGCGTGGATCTTGTCGTCGACCAGGTGGTGCAGCTTCAGCATGTAGATGATGCCCACGGTGACCTTGCGGTCGAACCTGTCGCCCGTGCGGCCGTCGAAAAGGTCCGACTGGCCCGACGAGTGGAGGCCCGCCAGTTCCAGCATCCGCGACACATCCGCTTCGCGGGCGCCGTCGAAGACCGGGGTCGCCATCGGCACGCCGCTTTGCAGATGCTCGGCAAGGTCGACGATCTGCTCGGCGGTGCGGCCGTTGATCTGGTCCACATAATGTTCGCCATAGGTTTCCAGCAGGCGCGTCTTCACCGCATCGGGCATCTCGCCGGCCTGCGCGTTCGGATTGGCGTCGCGCCATTCCTCCAGCGCATGCTTGAGCTGCTGGCCAAGGCCGCGTGCGGCCCAGCCCAGATGCGTCTCGAAAATCTGCCCGACGTTCATACGGCTCGGCACGCCCAGCGGGTTCAGCACGATGTCGACGTGGGTGCCGTCTTCCAGGAACGGCATGTCCTCGATCGGCAGGATGCGGCTGATGACGCCCTTGTTGCCGTGACGGCCGGCCATCTTGTCGCCCGGTTGCAGCTTGCGCTTCACCGCGACGAAAACCTTGACCATCTTCAGCACGCCGGGAGGCAGCTCGTCGCCGCGCTGCAGCTTGTCGACACGATCCTCGAACTTCTCGACGATCGACTTCACTGCCTCGTCATACTGCGCCTTGACGGCTTCGATGCCGGCCTGACGCGTGTCGTCCTCGACGGCGAACTTCCACCATTCATGGCGCTCCACCTCGGCCAGCTGGGCTTCGTCGATCACCACGCCCTTCTTGACGCCCTTGGGAGCGGCCGAGGCGGTCTGGCCGATCAGCATTTCCTGGAGGCGATTGAAGGTCGCGCGGTTCAGAATGGCGCGCTCGTCCTCGCGATCCTTCGCCAGACGGTCGATTTCCTCGCGCTCGATCGCCATCGCGCGCTCGTCCTTGTCGATGCCGTGGCGATTGAACACGCGGACTTCGACGACCGTGCCGGCGACGCCCGGGGGCAGGCGCAGCGACGTGTCGCGCACGTCCGAAGCCTTTTCACCGAAGATCGCGCGGAGCAGCTTTTCTTCCGGGGTCATCGGGGATTCGCCCTTGGGCGTGATCTTGCCGACCAGAATGTCGCCCGGCTCCACTTCGGCGCCGATATAGACGATGCCCGCCTCGTCGAGGTTGCGCAGCGCTTCCTCGCCGACGTTCGGAATGTCGCGGGTGATGTCTTCCGGCCCCAGCTTGGTGTCGCGGGCCATGACCTCGAATTCTTCGATGTGGATCGAGGTGAAGACGTCATCCTTCACGATCCGTTCGGAGATCAGGATGGAGTCCTCATAATTGTAGCCGTTCCAGGGCATGAACGCGACGAGCGCGTTGCGGCCCAGCGCCAGCTCGCCGAATTCCGTCGACGGGCCGTCGGCGATCACGTCGCCGGCTTCGATCAGGTCGCCCACCTTTACCAGCGGACGCTGGTTGATGCAGGTGTCCTGGTTGGAGCGCTGGAACTTCTGGAGCGTGTAGATGTCGACGCCCGACTGGCCGGGTTCGACATCGCCCGTCGCGCGGATGACGATACGGGTGGCGTCGACCTGGTCGACGATGCCTGCCCGCTTGGACGCGACCGCCGCGCCCGAATCGCGCGCGACCGTGCCTTCCATGCCGGTGCCGACGAACGGCGCTTCGGCACGCACGAGTGGCACCGCCTGGCGCTGCATGTTCGATCCCATCAGCGCGCGGTTGGCGTCGTCATTTTCCAGGAACGGAATGAGCGAAGCCGCGACCGACACCAGCTGCTTGGGGCTGACGTCCATCAGCGTGATGTGATCCTTGGGCGACATCAGGAATTCGCCGGCCTCGCGCGCGGAGATCAGGTCTTCCGCGAAGCTGCCGTCGTCGTTCAGCTCGGCATTGGCCTGCGCGATCGTGTGCTTGGCCTCCTCCATTGCCGACAGGTAGACGACGTCGCCCGAAACCTTGCCGTCCACGACCTTGCGGTAGGGGGTTTCGATGAAACCATATTTGTTGACGCGGCTGAAGGTCGCGAGGCTGTTGATCAGACCGATGTTCGGGCCTTCGGGCGTTTCGATCGGGCAGATGCGGCCATAATGGGTCGGGTGGACGTCGCGGACTTCGAAGCCCGCGCGTTCACGGGTCAGACCACCTGGCCCAAGCGCCGACACGCGGCGCTTGTGGGTGACTTCCGACAGCGGGTTGGTCTGGTCCATGAACTGCGAGAGCTGGCTGGAACCGAAGAACTCGCGCACCGCGGCCACGGCGGGCTTGGCGTTGATCAGGTCGTTCGGCATCACCGTCGACACGTCGACGCTCGACATGCGCTCCTTGACGGCGCGTTCCATGCGCAGAAGTCCGACGCGATACTGGTTTTCCAGCAGTTCGCCGACCGAACGGACGCGGCGGTTGCCGAGATTGTCGATATCGTCGATCTCGCCCTTGCCGTCCTTCAGGTTCACGAGTTCCTTGACGACGGCCAGGATGTCCTCGGTCCGCAGCGTGGTGACCGTATCTTCCGCGTCGAGGTCCAGGCGCATGTTCATCTTCACGCGGCCGACCGCCGACAGGTCATAGCGCTCGGGGTCGAAGAACAGACCCGCGAACAGCGCGTCGGCGGTTTCGCGCGTCGGCGGTTCGCCGGGGCGCATCACGCGATATATGTCGGACAGCGCCTGATCGCGCTCCTCGGCCTTGTCGGCCTTGAGCGTATTGCGGATCCAGGGGCCGGTGGTGACATGATCGATGTCGAGCAGTTCCAGCCGATCGATGCCCGCACTGTCCAGCTTTTCCAGATTTTCCGGCGAAACCTCGTCACCGGCCTCGATATAGATTTCGCCGGTCGATTCGTTGATCAGGTCATAGGCGCTGTAGCGACCGTAGATTTCCTCGGTCGGAATCAACAGCGTTTCGAGCCCGTCCTTTTCCGCCTTGTTGGCGGCGCGGGGAGAAATCTTGTGACCGGCGGCGAACACCACCTCGCCCGACTTGGCGTCGACGATATCGAACGTCGGCTTCTGGCCGCGCCAGGCTTCGGCGAGGTAGGGAATCTGCCAGCCGCCTTCGCCGCGCAGGAAGGTCACCTTGTTGTAGAAATGGCTCAGTATGTCCTCGGCAGTCAGGCCGAGGGCATAGAGCAGCGCCGTGACCGGCAGCTTGCGCTTGCGGTCGATGCGGACGTTGACGATGTCCTTGGCGTCGAATTCGAAGTCGAGCCAGGAACCGCGATAAGGGATGACGCGCGCCGCGAACAGATATTTGCCCGACGAATGGGTCTTGCCCCGGTCATGGTCGAACAGGACGCCGGGCGAACGGTGCATCTGGCTGACGATGACGCGCTCGGTGCCGTTGACGATGAAGGTGCCGTTCTGGGTCATGAGCGGCATGTCGCCCATGTAAACGTCCTGCTCCTTGATATCGAGCACGGAGCGGGTTTCGGTGTCCTGATCCACTTCGAACACGATCAGGCGCAGCGTGACGCGCATCGGCGCCGCATAGGTGATGCCGCGCTGACGGCATTCCTCGACGTCGTATTTCGGCTCCTCCAGCTCGTAATGGACGAAGTCCATTTCGGCGGTGCCGGCAAAATCGCGGATCGGGAAAACGCTGCGCAGGGTCTTTTCCAGGCCCGAAACATAGCTGATCTTGGGATCGGACCGCAGGAACTGTTCGTAGCTCTCCCTCTGGACCTCGATCAGGTTCGGCATCTGCACCACTTCGTGGATGTCGCCGAACACCTTGCGGATGCGCTTCTTCGCGCCGGTGTTGCTGATTGGGGGAAGAGCCTTGGTCGCCATGCGTGTCCTGCCTGTCTCTGTTCGTCGTGTTTTTCCGCATTGCGGCGGAAATTCAGCCTGGGCAGCGAGGAATAACAGATGATTCGCATCCGCCATTCCACGCAAAAAAGTGCGGGTCGGGACTGTCCGAACCGCACTGGCAGCGTCTTGTAACCCTTCGAATTCCGCCTATTCCAACCGTCGCCGTGCGCTACGCAGCATCGGATCCCGGCAGGAAGCCGAAGGCCGGTCCGAAAGGGGCAATGCCCGTCCGGATCGGATTTCCTGTCGGCATATAGGGAGGAACGGCACGCTTGTGAAGAGCCTATCCCTTCATATCGGACGATCGGGCAGGGCGGACCATCGCGATCACCACTGCCGCGACGAACGCCATGGCTGCGTATGTCAGGACAGGCAGCCCATACCCACCGCTCAGCGCGCGCATCCCGTCCGTCATGGCGGGCGCAATGCTGCCCAGCAGACCGGTGAGGGCGATGATGGTGCCCAGCAGGCCGGGAAAGGCATCGGGCGCGAAACGGTCGTCCAGCAATATCGGGGCCGACTGGCCTGGCAACGCGCTCGCCCCACCCCACAGGATGACGAAGGCGCCCAGGCCCGCAATGCCCCACGGCCTTGCCAGCAGCAGCGACGCGCTGCCCAGCGCCAGCAACAGGCTGGACCCGATCAGCGCGCGGCGGGCACCGATCCTGTCTGTTGCCAGCCCGCCGAGCAGCAGGGCCGGAAGGCCCATCAGATTGGCCAGCCCATAGGCTGCGGTGGCGCGCGTCGCGGTGAAGCCCTGGTCCAGGAGGCTGCTGACCGCCGCGAACAGGATGCCGTTGATGGACAGTTGAAGAAGGATCATTGCCGCAAGAATGCCGATAAAGCCGGCCGCCGCCAAAGGCAGGCGCGGGGTCAAGGCGCGGGCACGGACCGGACGGGAACTGCGAGGCAGCCTTGGCAGGCAGGGAAGGAAAGGAATGCAGGCCAGCAGCAGGCCGGCGGACCATGCGCTCATGGCGCCTTGCCATCCCAGTCGGTCTAGCAGAAGGCTGAGGGCCGGCGGCAGGACAGCCCCCCCAACCAGTGTCGCGCACAGGAGGGCGCCCAAGGCAATGCCACGGCGATCCGCCATGAGGCGGGTCACGATGGTGATGGCGGGCACCAGTGTCGATGCCGCTACCCCGGCTCCGGCCACCGCCATCGCGCCGCTCAGGATGATCCGGTCCGCAGCCATCGCCGCCGCCATCCATCCCGCGCCGACCAGAAAGACGCCTGCGCAAAGCATCGCCCTGACACCGATGCGATCCAGCATATGGCCCACAATGATGTTGGAAAGGCTCATCGCAACCAGGAAGGCGGATGCGGCGAACCCGGCCGGTCCTGAAAAATGCCGTTCGGCGTGCGGTATCAGGACGGTGAGGGAGAATAAGGTGGAGCCCTGAACGAGCAATGCGATCGCCGACAATGCCAGAACCGGCGTCCATGACTGCCCCGCATTGTCACTGGTCTTTGCCATCCTCATGTCCCTTGGCTGCCGGGACTTGTTCCGGCCTATCGTTCATCCGGGGCAATAGCCGGTTTTTGTTTTCGGGGAATATTGAATTTATACAATGTGCTAAATTGCATTCTGTGCTAAAGGGCCCGGTGATAGGATAAACTCGATGCCGATGGGGAGCGGCTACAGGAGGTGCTGGAGTGATCCGCGCGGAGGAAATTTACGACGCTGCGACCGACGACGGGGCGTTCGATCGCCTTGCATCGACGCTGGCGGAGGCGATAGGGGCAAGGTCCGCTGCCTTTCATTGGGGCCGTTCGCCCGCCGATGCCGATGAAGTGAGTTATTCCGGTTATTTCTCGGAAGAGCAGATGGACGTCTACGACCGGGATTTTGCCTTCGACGATGTGTGGGGCGGTGCGCTTCAGGGCCGGTCGGTCAACCATATATGGAATTTCGCCGATCTGGTCGGCGACGACGAATATGAAGCGAGCCGCATCTATAATGAATGGATCCGGCCGATGGGGGACGATACGTTCCGCTGTCTGGGCGGTACGATCCGGCATGGCAGCACCACAGGCTATATCGGCTTTCATCGCGGCAGGACGCAACGGCCATTTTCCAAGCGGGATGTCGGCATCGCCCAACAATGTGTGGCCCATATCGGCCGGGTCATGCACATACGCCGTCAGCTCGACCGGGCGACGCATCGGGGACGCATGCTGCATGCCACACTCGATCTTGTGGGCCATGCGACGCTGATCCTGTCGATGGACGGGCGCCTGCTCCATTGCAACGGCCAGGCGGACATCATGCTCCGCCGGCAGGATGCATTGATGATGCGTCAGCAACGCATCGTCGCGCGCGATCTTGCGAGCGATGCCGCGTTGCAGGCGGCATTGCGCGCGGCGGCGGCGCCGGAAGGCACGCGGTCGGCTGCCGTCATGCTCCGGCGGGAGGACGGGCCGGGCTATATCGTCACCGTGGCGGCACTGATGATCGCAGGCACGCGGCGGATCGTCCTGATAGCAACCGATCCCACCACTATGGACGGCAGTCTGGTTGGCCGCATCCGGTCGCTTTACGGCCTGACCCGCGCGGAGGTTGAAGTGGTGCTGGCGCTGTGCGCGGGCAAGGCGCCGGAAGAACTGGCGCGTGAGCGCGGCGTCGCGCTCAATACCGTGCGCACCCAGATGAAGAATATCTATTCGAAAATGGATTGCAGCCGGCAGTCGGAACTGGTCGCCCGGATCAGCCTTCTGCCGCGCCTGAACGTCGCGGAAATATAAGGGGCCTTCGGTGTCGGCTGTCGGACCGGTGCGGCCGACTAGGGAGCCCGCGCGCGCGGCGCATCCGGTGGCGTGATCCGCACCGTTTCGAACCGCTCCTTGCGCCGAACGCCGCTCAGCGCCGCATCCGGCGTCGCCGAAGGAGCAGGGGCGGCGGCGGGCGTCCGGTCGCGCATGCATTGCGCCTTGGCCGGGCGCGGCGTCTGATCGCAATTCCACAGGGCGCGTTGCAGCCCGCTCGCCGTGTCGTGAATGTAGGCAAAGCTCATCCGGCTCAATTCCGTGTCGCTCAAGGGCAGTTTCGTCGGCGTCGTCCCCTTCCGCCAGGCCATGATCCGGCATGTCGGCCGACCCGCGCAAAAGGTTTGGGCCAATGCTGGCCAGCGGTCGGACGACCCGCCGTCCGGCAGCTCGACCAGGAAGCTCTTGCCGTCGGGGCCGAGGACCGCGATCTTCACGCCGGCCACGGTCCTGCCCAGCATGTCCTCGCCGATTGCCTGCTTCGGCCGGGCGGCGAGCGCGGCGGCGGCTGGCGTGGCGCCGGGCGCATAGGCTCCCTCGCCGATGGCATCGTCACCTGCCCCCTGATGCGCCGCGGACAATCGCGCGATCCGGCCGATCAGCGGTTCGCCATTCGCGCGCGCCAGGCGAAAGGCCGGTGGCGTGCCCCACCAGCCGCGCCAGCGGAAGAAGAGATGCGTGTCCACCGCGGCAATCTTGTCCAGGCTGCCGCTCCAATAGGGCACGACCCAATCGGTATGATAATGGGTGGCAAGACCGACGACCCGGTCGACCTTGCCCGCCAGCGCGCCCTTCGCGATGTCGCGCGCGCGGTCCCATGCGCCGGTTGAGGGCGTTCGCGCCAGGGCGCCGTCGCAGGTGAAGGTAAACTGGCACCCGGTTCGGCGTTCCTGTCCCTGAAACACGACGCCGCATACCGTCTTGGGGAAGGCGGGGTGACGAACGCGGTTCAGCACGACTTGCGCCACGGCCTCCTCGCCCTTGGCATCATCTCCGGCCTCATAGAGCACCGCCGCCGCCAGGCAGTCTGTCGCACGCGCCAGATCTGTCTCGGACCCCGAAAAGACGAAGGGCCGGGCTGCCGGGTTCGGCAATCTGGAAAAGGGAATGGCCGCATTCACCGCCCGGGCCTGGTCGCGGTCCAGGCTGTATATTTCCACGGGTTCCACCGGCGGCGGCGGTGTCCGCGGCTTTCGCGCCAGTGCCGCCGCCACGGGCGCGAACGCGGTACGGTTCCGCGAAGGCCCGGCGCGCGTGTCCCATGCCGCGACGCCCATGGGTACGCCCAGCAATATCAGCGCCCATATAATCCAGGCGAAAGGATGCGCGCGTTCGCTTCGGCTCACGAAGATCCGTCCGCCGCCCTATTCAGGCAGAAAATCGGGTACGGACAGATAGCGTTCGCCGGTATCGTAGTTGAAACCCAATATCCGTGTTCCGGCCGGCGCATCCTTCGCCTTTTGCGCAATCGCCGCAAGCGTGGCGCCGGAGGAGATGCCCACGAGCATGCCTTCTTCCCGTGCCGCCCGGCGCGCATATTCCTTCGCGTCGGCGGGGTCGACCTGAATGACGCCATCCAGCAACTGGGTGTGCAGATTGGCCGGGATGAAGCCGGCACCGATGCCTTGTATGGGGTGCGGGCCCGGCTGGCCGCCGCTGATCACGGGCGACAAGGTCGGTTCGACGGCATAGACCTTCAGTGCGGGCCAGGCCTGTTTCAGAACCTGCGCTGTGCCGGTAATATGCCCGCCGGTCCCCACGCCGGTGATCAGCATGTCGATCGGCGCTTCGGCGAAATCGGCGATGATTTCCTGTCCGGTCGTGCGGATGTGGGCGTCGACATTGGCCGGATTTTCAAACTGTTGCGGCATCCAGCTGCCGGGTGTTTGCGCCACCAGTTCCAGCGCGCGTTCGATCGCGCCCTTCATGCCCTTTTCGCGCGGCGTGAGGTCGAAGCTGGCGCCATAGGCGAGCATCAGTCGCCGGCGCTCGATCGACATGCTTTCGGGCATGACGAGGACCAGCTTGTATCCCTTGACCGCCGCCACCATCGCCAGGCCCACGCCCGTATTGCCCGATGTCGGTTCGATGATGGTGCCGCCAGGCGTCAATTCGCCCGAAGCCTCTGCCGCCTCGATCATGGCGAGCGCGATACGGTCCTTGATCGATCCGCCCGGATTGGCGCGTTCGGACTTGATCCACACTTCGGTGCCTTCGGACAGGTCGCCAAACAGCCGGCTCATGCGGACGTGCGGCGTGCTTCCGATGGTTTCGAGAATATTGGCAACTTTCATTTCGCCGTCTCCTGATTGTGGTCCGCCGCCCTTATGTCGGGTGGGTCGAAGGTCCGCGCAAGGCGCAGTTCGGGAAAGAGTCTGGCCCAGAGGATGGTGATGATGATAGCACCGATCCCGCCGCCGATGACAGCCGGTACCGGACCGACCAGCGCCGCCAGGAAACCGGATTCCGCCTCGCCCAGTTCGTTCGACGCGGAAATGGTCAGCTGCGACAGGCTGGACACGCGTCCGCGCATGGCATCGGGCGTATGGAGCTGGACCAGCGACTGACGGACGAAAACCGATACCATGTCGGCCCCGCCCAATATGACCAGCGCGCCGATCCCGACCTCCATGGCGATGCCGCGCGGCAGGAAGGCGGTGCTGCCGAAAACGATGGTCGCCAGACCGAACAGGATGACCGCGCCCAGCATCTTCAACCCGACCTCGGTCTTCATCGGCTTCACGGAAAACCATAGCGCCATGGTAGCGGCGCCGATCGCGGGTGCAGCCGCCAGATGGCCGAGCCCGGCCGATCCGACATGCAATATGTCGCGGGCATAAACCGGCAGCAGGGCGGTCGCGCCTGCCAGCAGCACGGCAAACAGATCCAGCGTGATCGTCGCCAGCACCAGCCGGTTACCCCGGACATAGCGGAACCCGTCGATCATCTGGCGGATCGGGTGGCGGCTGGTATCGCGTGGCGGCTGCGGCACCGGGCCGATCAGCATCATCCCGGCCAGTGCGACCGCGTAAAGGCTCGCCGCCAGCGCATAGGCCCCCCAGGGCGTTGCCGCATAGGCGTAACCGCCCAGCGCAGGCCCTGCGATCATGCCCGTCTGCCAGGCTACGCTGGAAATGGCGATGGCGTTGGGCAGCACCTTGGGCGGCACCAGATTGGGTGCCAGCGCGCCATAGGCCGGCCCGTTGAACGCTCGGGCGATCCCGACGATCACTGCGATGCCGAATATCAGGGGCAGGCTGACCCAGCCTTCGTAGGTCGCGAAGGCCAGCAGTCCCGACGATATCGTCAGCAGGGTCAGCGTGATGCGCGTGATCTTGCGCCGGTCGAAATGGTCCGCGACCCATCCGGTGACAGGGGTGAGAAAGAAGAGCGGCAGGAACTGCGCCAGCCCGATCAGGCCCAGCTGCGCCGCGGACTGCGCCGTCGACATGGTTTCACGCGCGATATTGTAGGCCTGCCATCCCAGTACGATCATCATCGCATATTGGGCCAGCACCGCGCTTAGCCGGCCGACCAGATAGGCCCGGAAATTGGCTATTCGCAGTGGATGGCGGGGATCGTCGTCGGGCGTATGCATGTCCGCGCTTTAGCGGGGCGGTGATGGGGCGGCAACGGTCGTTTTCCGGTCGGATGCGTGGCATGCTCCGTGTGGGCAGCACGCGCATCTTTGTGCTTCGAGCAGAGTGAGAAGAAACGCACGCTCAAGGTGTCACGCGATCGGCGCGTCGCGTGCCGTGATCGCACCGGGCAGAATTTTCATAATCGCACGATTATGAATCCCTACCGCCGCAGCAAAATCCCGCTGACCGACCCGTTGCGTACCGAACAGACGAAGGGCACCCTCTCGCCGCCATTCTTCCAGCCGACCACGCCCTCGACTTCCCAGCCGGTAGACATGCTCCTGGCCCGGGCCGGGCCCAGCAACATCGCGCCCGGGCCCGCCTGCGCCCCTGCCTTCGCGGCACAGGCCCGGCTTGCAGCGTCGGCGCTGTCGATCGGTCCATAACTCGTCGGAAGATAGGGCGCGCGCCGCGCATCTCGCTGCGCCTGCCGGTCCTGCACGATATCGCTGGCGATGGCGGCGCCTATCACATCATGAGGATCAATAACTGCCTGCGCATGGACGGGTCCCGCGACCAATAGTGCCCCTGTCCAGAACATGATTCTCTTCATGATCCGCCGCCTCCCTGCCGGCCGCCAACCCATATCCTATTTGAACAGGCTGCCCAATATGCCGCGCACAAGTTGCCCCGCGATCCCGCCGGATGACTTGCGGCGCGACGACCCACCAAAGACCGCCCGGCCGATTTCGTTGGCTACCTGCCGCCCGACCGACGATGCCGCCGACCGTGTCGCCGACTGGACCGCCCTGTCTAATGTCGACGGTTTGGCCGCTTCCCGGGCCTGCCGCTTCAGATCCGCCTCGCGCTGCCGGGCCTCCGCCTTGGCTTGTGCGGCGGCGGTCTTGTCGGCTTCCGCCTGGGCTTTCGCCACCTGAGCGGCGGCCGCTGCCGCATCCGCGCGCGCTGCCAGTATCTCTTCCGCGGACTCGCGGTCGACGGCGGCGTCATATTTGCCGGCGCAGGGCGATATGGACTGGATGATCGCGCGCTCCTTCGGCTCGACCGGCCCCAGCCGCGAGCGGGGCGGGGCGATCAGCGTGCGCTGCACGATGCCGGGCGATCCATCCTCCTGAAGCAGCGATACCAGCGCCTCGCCGACCTTGAGCTCGGTGATCGCCGTGGCAACGTCCAGCTCCGGATTGATGCGGAAGGTTTCGGCCGCCGCCTTGATCGCCCGCTGGTCGCGCGGGGTAAAGGCGCGCAGCGCGTGCTGCACGCGATTGCCCAATTGTCCCGCGACATCCTCCGGAATATCGATCGGGTTCTGGGTCACGAAATAGACGCCGACGCCCTTGGACCGGATCAGCCGCACCACCTGCTCGATCTTGTCGGTCAGTGCCTTTGGCGCATCGTCGAACAGCAGATGGGCCTCGTCGAAGAAGAATACGAGCCGAGGCTTGTCCGGATCGCCCGTTTCCGGAAGCGTCTCGAACAGTTCGGACAGCAGCCAGAGCAGGAAAGTCCCATAGAGCTTGGGGCTCTGCATCAGCTTGTCGGCGGCCAGGATATTCACATAACCGCGCCCCTTTTCGTCGACTTGCAGGAAATCGTGGATATCGAGAGCGGGTTCGCCGAAGAAATGGTCGCCGCCCTGACTTTCGAGTTGCAGCAACTGCCGCTGGATCGCGCCGACGCTGGCCTTGGTGACATTGCCGTAACGGGCGGACAGGCTATCGGCATTGTCCGCGCAATGAGCCAGCATCGCCTGAAGATCGCCCAGGTCGAGCAGCAGCAGCCCTTCCTCGTCGGCATATTTGAAGGCGATCGACAGGACGCCCTCCTGCGTGTCGTTCAGGCCCATCAGCCGTGCCAGCAACAGCGGACCCATCTCGCTGACGGTGGTGCGGATCGGATGCCCCTGTTGCCCATAGAGGTCCCAGAAAATGGCGGGGTTGTCGGAATAGCTATAATCGGCAAGGCCGATCTCGTTTGCGCGCGCCACCAGCTTGTCGGCATTCTTCGCGGTAGGGGAACCGGCCATGGAAATGCCGGCCAGGTCGCCTTTGACATCGGCGAGGAATACCGGAACGCCCAGTGACGAGAAACTTTCGGCAAGGCCTTGCAGGGTGACCGTCTTGCCCGTGCCGGTCGCTCCCGCGATCAACCCGTGGCGATTGGCACGGCGCAGGTTCAGATATTGCGGTATCCCGCCATCCTTTTCAGGCGCACCCAGCCCGATGAAAATGCCTTCAGCCATCGTCCCGACCTTCCCCACAAAAGAAAACCGTCATTCCCACGATTGCGGGAATGACGGCATAATCTTCGCGCTGCCTGTCCCGCAAGCGCGATGGCAGCATGGCGCCTATTTGTCCCGCAGACGAATCGGCAGGAACAGGGCCGGCTGTCCCCGGCGCAACACCTGGAGCAGGATGGCGTTGCGGCCCTGCGAGGCGACAGCCTTGACCTGCGCATCCAGTTCCGCCTGCGTTGTGACCGGGCGGTTATTCGCGCTCAGGATGACATCGCCCCGCCGCAGGCCCTTGGCGCCGGCATCGGTGGAACCGTCGACGGCCGTAATGACGATCCCGCGCGTGTCCGCCGGTACGCCGAGTTGCCGGACGATGCCCGGCGTCAGCGGAATTGCGGCGATCCCCAGCGACTGCTCGGCGGCCTTGCCGGGCGCCTGCTGCTGGCTGTTGAAATCGTCATCGTCCTGGCTCTGGGCGAAACTGTTGAGTTCGTCCTCCGGAGGGCGTTCGCCTACGGTCGCGCTGACGGTCATCCTCTGGCCGTTGCGGATCAGGACGATCGGCACCTTCGACCCGATCGGCTGGCTCGCGACGATCGACGACAGGTTCTGGTCCGGGTTCACTTCCTGGCCGTTCACGCTGACGATCACGTCGCCCGCCTTGATCCCGGCCTTGTCGGCGCCCTTGCCCGGCTCGACACCCTGGATGAACTCGCCGCTATTCTTGGGCAGGCCGAGCGAGTCTGCCAGATCGTCGCCCAGCGGGCTGATCTGCACGCCCAGATAGCCGCGCTTGACCGTCTGCCCCTTCATCAGGGTCGTGACGATCGGCGCCGCCTGTTCCGACGGGATGGCGAAGCCGATGCCGACATTGCCGCCCGACGGCGAGAGGATCTGGCTGTTGATGCCGATCACGTTGCCGCGCATGTCGAACATCGGGCCGCCGGAGTTGCCCTGGTTGATCGACGCGTCGGTCTGGATGAACTTGTCGTAGGTGCCGCCGGTGCCGCGATGCAGGGCGGAAATAATGCCCGCCGTCACTGTGCCGGACAGGGCGAACGGGTTGCCGATCGCAACCACCCAGTCGCCCACGCGTGCCTTGTTGCTGTCGCCGAACTTGACGAAGGGAAGGGGCTTCTTGGCTTCTATCTTCAGCACCGCGATGTCGGTCGCCGGATCGCGGCCGACCAGCTTGGCGGTATATTCTTCGCGGTTCGTGAGCGTGACCGTGATCGAATCCACGCTCGCGCCTTCGGCACCGGCCGACACGACGTGATTGTTGGTGACGATATAGCCGTCGGCCGAAATGATGAAGCCGGAACCGAGCGACTGCGCCTGACGGGTCTGGGGCTGCCCTTGGCCGAACAATTCGCCGAAGGGAGTCCCCGCAAACGGGTTCTGCACCTGAACGCGCTGCTTGGTCGAAATATTGACCACCGCGGGTTGGAGCTTTTCCACCATGTCGGCCAGACTGGCTGGCGCGCCTGCGGGGGCTGCGGCGGTCAGCCCTTCATTCTGGGCGACCTGCGCGCCGACATAGGGGCTGGAAGTGACGGCGATGGCGGTGCCGCCAAGCAGCAGGGCGCCGGTAATAGCATAAGCGTAACGCACTCGTGACGGTCCTCTCTGATCTTCAGGGAATGGAAGGCGGGACTCTCAAGGAAGCCCTGACATGCGCCGCGCAGTCTTAACCCTCATTGAATGACGCTGGTTCCGTAATGATCCCGTTTCGGTTCAGCGCCCTCCCTGGAACTGGCGCAGGAACTGGTTGTCCGGAGACAGGATGATGTTGGTTTCGCCGCTGCGATCCGGCGAGAAAGTGTAGCGATAGCTCTGCATGGCCCGGTAGAAATCATAGAATCCGGGGTCCTTGCCAAAGCTTTCCGCATAGATGCGCGCCGCATTGGCATCCGCTTCGGCGCGGATGATCTGCGCCTGCTTCGCGCCCTGCGCACGAATGGTCAGTGCCTCCTGCTCGCGCGCGGTGCGCATGCGGGTGAAGGCGCTTTCCAGGGGCGTGCCGTCCGGCAGGTCGGCACGCTTGATCCGCACGTCGACGATCTCCGCGCCATATTGGCGCGCGACGCGGTTGAGACCGGTCTCGATATTCTGCATCACCTGCCCGCGCTCGGGACTGAGCAGCGCGGCGAAGGGACGCTTGCCCAGTTCGTTGCGCAGCGCCGAACCCAGGATCGGGCGCAGCGCGTCCGACACGCGGTCCTCACTGCCAGCCGCGATGTACATGCGCAGCGGATCTACGATGCGATAGCGGGCGAACGCGTCGACCTGAAGGCGCAACTGGTCGGTCGACAGCACCTGCTGGCGCTCCATCTCCACCGACAGCACGCGCTTGTCGATCCAGACGATCTGGTCGACGAACGGCATGCGCAGGATCGCGCCGGCACCGGTCTGGCCGAAGCTTTCCTTCGGATTATAGCGGTTGATGATATATTTGGGATCGCCGAAGCGGACGATAACGCCCTGCTTGGTTTCGGGCACGATGGCGACGGTGCTGCCGAAGATGATCAGCAGTACAAGCGCAATCAGCGCGAGCGCGACGGGATGGCGGAAAATACCGGACATCACTGGCCCTCCGTCGCATTGCCGCCGCTCGTCGCCGGGGCGGCCTGCGCCCTGCGCTTGAGTTCGGGCAGGGGAAGATAGGGCGTCACGTTTCCATTCTCCACGATGGTCTTGTCGACGGACGACAGCACGCCTTCCATCGTTTCATAATACATGCGGCGGCGCGTCACTTCCGGTGACAGGCGATATTGCTCGTACACCTTGTCGAATGCGGCGGCCTCGCCCTGCGCCTTCGCCGTCACCTGCTGCGCGGCGGCGCGCGCTTCGTTGAGGTAGGTCTGCGCGGTCTGCTGCGCCGCCGACACCGCCTTGAACGCATCGTTGACGGCTGTCGGCGGATCGGCCTGCTTGATCGCGACGCCCTGGATCAGGATGCCCGACTTGTAGCCGTCCAATATCTCCTGCATCCTTTGTTCGACCTGCTGCTCGATCGTCGTGCGACCGGCACCCAGCGCGTCGTCCAGGCTGACGCTCGCCAGAACCGCGCGCATCGCGCTTTCCGCCACTTCCTTGACCGTCGAATCGGGGTCGGAAAGCTGGAACAGGTACAGTTCCGGATTGCGGATGTTCCAGCGCACCGAATAGGCCAGATCGATGATGTTCTGGTCGCCCGTCAGCACCAGATTTTCGCTCTCCGCGCTCAGCGATCCGATATCGATCGTCCGGATTTCCTCGACATCGACCGTGGTGACTGCTTCGAACGGAGCGGGCATCGTCATGCTGATGCCGGGGGAAAGCGTGCGGCTATATTTGCCGAAGAAGGTGACAACGCCGCGTTCCTGCGGGCCGACCCGGTGAAAACTGGTCAGCAGCAGCCACAGCACCACGACAATGCCGATGGCCACGGGCCAGAGCGTCTTTCCCCCCGGACGAGGCGGCAAATTGCCAAAGCCGCCGCCGCCCTGGCCGAAACTTTCACGTCCGCGCCGCAATAGTTCCTCGATCGCGGACGGGCCTTTCTGGCCGCCCGGTCGTCCCGGCTGAGTCCATGGGTTGCGCGGGCCGCCGTCGCCGCCCTTCTGTCCGTCTCCGCTGCCTTCCGGCCCGTCGCCGCCCTTGCCGCCGTTTCCACCCCAGGGGCCTTGCGCCATGCTTGCGATGCCGGGCATCCACCCGAATAATCTCTTCATGCGCCCTTCTATAGGAAGGGTCGCGCGCGAAAAACAGTGCCATCGCTCCGATAATTTCCTAGAGGGCGCGCCATGACCGACCTGACTGATTTCGCCGCCCGCCTTTCCGCCCTGACCGACGGTCGCGCCAGCACGCCGCGCGTCAAGGACGGGGTGATGACGCTGGCGCTCGATGTCGGCGGGCTTGCGCCCGAACGGCGTGACGGGCTGGCCGCCGCCATACGCGAGGGCGCACTGACGGTGCCGGGCGTTACCGACGTGCGCATCGCGATGACCGCTGAACGCCGGGCGTTGCGGATATTGGCGGTGGCGTCCGGCAAGGGCGGTGTCGGGAAATCCACCCTGTCGGCCAATCTGGCCGTCGCCCTGTCCCGGCTGGGGATCAGGGTCGGACTGGTCGACGCGGATATTTACGGCCCGTCGCAGGCGCGCCTGATGGGCAGCGAGGATCGCAAGCCTGTCGCGCGCGACAAGAAGCTGGTGCCGGTAACCGGCGTGGCGGGGATACCGATGCTCTCGATGGCGCATCTGGTCGAACCCGGCAAGGCACTGGCCTGGCGCGGCCCGATGGTCAGCGGCGCGCTCGGCCAGTTGATCGATGCGGAATGGGGCGACGTGGAATTGCTGGTCGTCGACCTGCCGCCGGGCACCGGAGACATTCAGTTGTCCATGGTACAGAAGCACAAGCCGGCGGGCACCGTCATCGTATCGACGCCCCAGGATCTGGCGCTCATCGATGCGACGCGGGCGATCAGCCTGTTCGAACAGGCCGGGGTGCCGGTGCTCGGGCTGGTCGAGAATATGGCGGGCTATGCCTGCCCGCATTGCGGCGAGGTTTCGGATCCCTTCGGCCAGGGCGGCGCGGAAGCGACCGCGCAGCAACTGGGGTTGCCGTTCCTGGGACGTATCCCGCTGGCCATTGACATCAGGCGGCAATCCGACGCGGGGGACCCTCCGGCAGCGGGGGATGGGCCCTATGGCGACGCCTTTCGCGCGATCGCGCGGACCGTTGCGGACCGGATCGGGATGATAGCGTGCTGATTACAGGTCGAGATGGAAAAACCGGTTGAACGCGCTCTGGCGATAGTCGCCGAAGGCGGGGCCTTCGCGGAAGCCGTTTGCGCGATAGAGGGCAATGGCGGGTTCGAACGCCGCTCCGCTGCCTGTTTCCAGGCTCAGCCTGCTTATCCCCCGGGCGCGTGCCTGCGCGATAAGGTGCCGCAGCATCGCGGTACCGACACCCCGGCGCAGATGATCGGGATGAGTGCGCATCGACTTGATCTCGCCATGACCGGCACTGACGGTGCGCAACGCGCCGACTCCCGCTATGCTGCTGCCGTCCCAGGCGGTCCACACCTGTATGTCGGGAGTTTGCAGGCCGGTCAGGTCGAGCGCGAACACGCTGTCCGCTGGTGACGTCGCCTGCATCCCGGCGAGATGCAGGGCGAGCAGGCCACAGGTCCGTGCATCGCTCAGGTCGTCAGGACGGATGTCAAACATGGCCGAGATGCTATACCGATTGCCGTGCGGATGGAACGGATCGCCCGAGACGGACGTCCTTCCGCCGAAGGAGGACATTCATGCCGCTTACCGCATCGCACGACATCGCCGATCTGTTGGGAGGCGTGCGCACCATAGCGCTCGTCGGTATTTCTGATCGGCCCGACCGCCCCAGCTATACCGTCATGAAATTCCTTCAGGATCACGGCTACCGGGTGTTGCCGGTCAATCCGCAGATCGCCGGCGAGCATGTCCACGGCGAATTTGTCTGGAACAGCCTGTCCGACATCGGCGTGCCGATCGACATGGTCGACATATTCCGCCGCAGCGAAGCGGCCGGCCAGGCCGTCGACGATGCCATCGCCATCGGTGCGAAGTCGGTGTGGATGCAACTGGCGGTGGTCAATCCCGACGCTGCCGCCCGCGCGGAAGCAGCCGGGCTGAAAGTCGTGATGGACCGTTGCCCGGTCATCGAGATCAAACGCCTGGGACTCGCGCCCTTACCTGCGGATTAAGGCTTTCCACGCCGGTCGCGCGCCGGTATCAGGCGGCCATGGGGCGCGCACCGCGGAAGCAGGCCGGCAGGCGATCGGGCATTGACAGGCGGACCTTGCTGATAGGCGGCGGTGCCGCCGCCGGGCTGTTGCTGGCATGGGGGGCATGGCCGCGCAGCTATCGGCCAAATCTCAACGCCGCACCGGGCGAGACGATCGTCAACGCTTTCCTGAAGATCGACCGGAACGGGCAGATCATCGTCGTGGTGCCGCAGACCGAAATGGGCCAGGGGGTGACCACTGTCCTGCCCCAGATACTGGCCGACGAGCTGGGCGCGGACTGGCGGACGATCGCGGTGCAAAGCGCGCCGGTAAGCCCGCTCTATGCCAACACGCTGCTGGCGCGCGAATGGCTTGGCAGCGACTGGACGCGGTTGCTCGGCGGAGCGGGCGACTGGGTTCTGGACCAATATGCCGTGCGGGGCGCCCTGATGCTGACAGGGGCCGGTACGTCGGTGCCGATGTTTCACGAGGCCTATCGCGATGCCGGCGCCGCAGCCCGCCTGCTCTTGTGCAAGGCGGCCGCCGCGCGCTGGAATGTTCCCTGGGAAAGTTGCGACATACGCGACGGCCTGATTACGGATGGCGCGGAACGGCGCCTGAAAATCGGGGATGTGGTCGAAGAAGCGTCCCGCCTGGATCTGCCCGACATATTGCCGTTGCGTCAGGGGCAGGTCGATCGCCTGTGGGGGCAGGACGTTCCCAGACTCGATACGCCCTCGAAGATTGACGGCACGCATAATTTCGCCGCGGACATCCGCTTGCCGGATATGGTCTATGCCTCGATCAGGCAGGGGCCGATCGGCGATGCGGTGCTTGACCGGGTGGACGAGCGCGCAGCGGCGAGCGTCACGGCCTTCCTGAAACTGGTGCGCAACGAGCGTTGGGTGGCGGCCGTGGCGAGCAACTGGTGGGCCGCGAACCGGGCTCTGGATCTCAGCGACCCCCTGTTCCGGCTGCAAGGACGGCCGGTGAGCAGCGAATCGATCGACGAAATGCTTGAGACCGGCTTTGCGGGCGATGCGGGCCGACGCCTCTATGCGCAGGGCGAGCTGTTGCCGGTGTTCGAAGGCGCGACCATTGTTGCCAGTGAATATCAGGTGGATGCAGGCCTGCATCTGTCGCTGGAACCGCCCTGCGCCACGGCGCGGGTGACCGACGGCGGGGCGGAAGTGTGGATGGCGACACAGGCGCCCGGCCTTGCCCGCGCCGCCATCGCCCGGGCGCTCGACATGGGGGAAGATGCGGTCACCATCTACCCGCTGCACGCCGGCGGCTCCCTTGGACGGGCGATGGATGCCGATGCGGGGGTTCAGGCGGCCTTGATCGCGCGCGAGATGGGGCGGCCCGTCCAGCTGCTCTGGTCCCGGCTGGAAGACGTTATCCAGGATCGCCCGGCAGCCCCCGCCCATGCTCGCATGGCGGCCAAGCTCGGTCGCAACGGTGCGGTGGAAGGATGGCTCGCCAAAATATCGGCGCCATGCGCCATGGACCAGACATGGGGCCGCATCGCACGGGGGCGGGCGCCGCACGAAGCGGCGGCCGATGCTTCCGGGCGTGCGTCGCGCCTGGCGGTGGCGGGCATGGTGCCGCCTTATGCCATTCCCAACTGGGCCGTGGACCATTATCCCGCAGATGTCGGATTGCCGGTCGGGTTCATGCGCGGCAACGCGCATCTGCACGGCGCCTTCTTTACCGAAAGCTTCATTGACGAACTCGCGCATCTGTCCGGGATGGAGGCAATGTCCTTCCGGATCCAGATGCTGGGCGGGAATCCTCGACTGGCCCATTGCCTGACGACTGCGGCCGCGATGGGGGGATGGCAGGGAGGTATTCCCGGAAGCGGGCAGGGGATCGCCGCGCACATGATGGGCGGCGCCTATGCGGCCATATTGGTCGAGGCGGCGATGAGCGGCGACCGGCTGACGATCAGCCGAATCGTCGCCGCCGTCGACGTGGGGGATCAGGTCAATCCCGATGTCGCCCGCCAGCAGATCGAAGGCGGCTTGATCCAGGGCATGGCCTATGCGACCGGCGCCTCGGTCTCCTATGCAGGCGGGATGCCCACGCGCGCGATACTGGGGCGCATGAACCTGCCGCGGCTGGGCGACGTGGGGGAGGTTACCGTGGAATTGATCCGCAGCACCGCCGATCCCACGGGCGTCAGCGACCTTGCAGCGCCACTGGTCGCACCCGCGATCGCCAATGCCCTGTACACATGGACAGGACAGCGCATCCGCAATCTTCCGCTAGTGGGCGCCGCATGACCAGGCCCGACGGACATCCCGACATTCCTTCGTCCAGGATCGGCATATTGCTGATCAACCTGGGAACGCCCGACGCGCCGGATGCCGGATCGGTCCGTCGCTATCTGAAGCAATTCCTGTCCGACCGCCGCGTGGTGGAAATACCGCCGCTTCTGTGGCAGCCGATCCTGCGAGGTGTGATCCTCACGACACGACCGCGCAGGTCGGCCCATGCCTATCGGCAGGTCTGGACGGCCGAAGGGTCACCTCTGGCCGTTCATACGCGGGCGACAGCCGAAGCGTTGCGGGCGGTGATGGGGGAAAGATGCGTAGTCGATTGGGCGATGCGCTATGGCAACCCCGCCATCGCCGACCGGTTGGCGGCGATGAAGGCGGCCGGATGCGACAGAATATTGATCGCCCCGCTTTACCCGCAATATAGCGCGGCGACGACGGCCACGGCCAATGACGCGGCCTTTGCGGCGCTCGCCACCATGCGGTGGCAACCGGCCGTCCGGACCTTGCCGCCCTACCATGACGATCCGGCTTATATCGACGCCCTCCGGCATTCGATAGCGAATCACATCGCGCAACTCGACTTCGTGCCTGACGCCCTGCTGCTGAGTTTTCACGGAATGCCGGAACGGACCCTGCATCTGGGCGATCCCTATCATTGTCAGGCCGTGAAGACGAGCAGGCTGCTTCGGGAAGCGCTGTCGCTGCCTGTTCATATGAGCTTTCAGTCGCGCTTCGGACGCGCAAAATGGCTCGAACCGGAAACGGAGGCCGTTCTTACCCGATTGGTACAGAATGGTGTGGCGAAGGTGGCCGTTTCCACGCCCGGTTTCTCGGCGGATTGCCTCGAGACGCTGGAAGAAATCGCCCTGCGTGCGAAAGATGTTTTTTTATCCGCCGGCGGCGAAAAATTCGCCTATTTGCCCTGTCTAAACGCGTCGGCGGAAGCTATCATTCTCTACCATAGGCTGCTGAGCCGAGAACTTTTGGGTTGGATGGACTGACCCGTTACTGGGAGGATGCGCACATGTCGAAGGTGGCTATCGTGACGGGCGGAACGCGTGGCATCGGCGAAGCCATCAGCGTAGCCTTGCGCAACATGGGTTGTTCCGTTGCCGCCAACTATGCAGGCAATGACGCAAAAGCCCAGGCCTTCACCGATGCGACCGGCATCAGGGCGTTCAAATGGGACGTGGGCGATCATCAGGCATGCCTTGATGGCTGCGCCCAAGTGGCGGATTCCCTCGGCCCCGTCGACATCGTGGTCAATAATGCGGGCATCACGCGCGACGGCGTACTGGCCAAGATGAGCTTCGACGACTGGAACGAGGTGATGCGCATCAATCTCGGCGGATGCTTCAACATGGCCAAGGCGACGTTCGGCGGCATGCGCGAAAGGGGATGGGGGCGCATCGTCAATATCGGGTCGGTAAACGGCCAGGCCGGGCAATATGGGCAGGTGAATTATGCCGCCGCCAAATCGGGCATTCACGGTTTCACCAAGGCGCTGGCGCAGGAGGGCGCAAAGTCAGGCGTGACGGTCAATGCGATCGCGCCCGGCTATATCGACACGGACATGGTGGCAGCCGTCCCGGCGGCCGTCCTGGACAAGATCGTCGCGAAAATCCCTGTCGGGCGGCTCGGCCATGCAGAGGAAATCGCGCGTGGTGTAGCCTTCCTGTGCAGCGACGAGGCCGGTTTCGTGACGGGCAGCACCCTGTCCATCAACGGCGGCCAGCACATGTATTGATGCGGGACGGCGGTCCTCCCGACAGTGCTGCCGGGCGAGCGGAGGGCTCGCCCTTCGCCGCGCCGGTCAAACGGAGCGTGACGATCGCCGGGCACCAGACGGCGGTCAGCCTGGAACCCCTTTTCTGGTCGGCGTTGCGCGATCGCGCGGCCGAGGAGCAACTGCCTGTCAACGCCCTCATTGCGCGGATCGATGCGACTCGCCTTGCCGTGCCGGCCCCCCCGAATCTGGCCAGCGCGATCCGTTGCTGGCTGTTCGGACGCGCTCTCGACGATAAAAATAAGAGTCATTCGCAATAGCATTGACTTTGCGAACGGGTCGCAATAGCAGGTGCCCAACTCATAAAGGGGATCTGTCTTATGTCTAAATCCGTCGCTCCGTCTTTCCTGGCCTTGGGGTGCGTGGGCGCGCTCGCGTTCGCGTCCGGCGCACATGCGCAGGATGCCACCGAAGGCGTCACGCTCGGCGGCGTTACCGTCACCGACACCGCAATCGTCGATCAGCCGGCGCGCCAGGAAAGCCCGAAGGCAACCCGCCCGGTGCGCGATACGCCCCAGACCATCACCATCATGACCAACACGGTCATCGAGCAGCAGAATCTCCTTACCCTCCGCGACGTCCTGTCGACCGTCCCGGGCATCACATTCGGTGCGGGCGAGGGTGGCGGCGGTTATGGGGACAACATCACCCTGCGCGGCTATTCGGCGAATACCGATATCACCACCGACGGCGTTCGCGACAGTGCGCAATATAGCCGCACCGATTCCTTCAACATCGATCAGATCGAGGTCACGAACGGCGCCAATTCGGTGACGGCCGGCGCCGGCGCGGTCGGCGGGTCGATCAATATCGTGACCAAGCGTCCGCAGGCAGATACGCAGATCGTCGCCAATGCGGGTATCGGCACGGACAATTATTATCGCGCCGCCATCGACGCCAACGTCCGCGCCAGCGACTTCATCGCTTTCCGTATCAACGCCATGGCACACAAGAACGATGTGCCCGGCCGTGATGTGGAGGACTACAAGCGGTGGGGCGTCGCTCCGTCCATCACCTTCGGTATCGAAAGCCCGACCCGCCTCACGCTGCAATATCTGCATCAGGAGGATAATAATGTCCCGCAATATGGGGCGCCCTACGTTGCCGCGCTGGGCGGCCTGTTGCCGGGCGCGCACCGCAGCGACTATTTCGGGTTCCGCAATGTCGACACGCAGGAAACCAATATCGACCAGCTTACCGCGACATTCGAGCATGAATTCAGCGACAGGGTCAGCATCCGCAACCTCACCCGCTGGCAGGATGTGACGCAATTCACCATCGTCAATCCGCCGCAAGGGACCTATTGCCTGGCGAGCGGAATCCTGCCGGACGGCAGCGCCTGTCCGGACACCGTGCCCGCTGGCTATTATCTGCCCACCGGCCCCCGCGGCACGACGCGGGATTCGCGCAATCAGCTCATGTTCAACCAGTTCGACCTGAAAGCGGTGTTCGATACCGCCGGCATCGAACATACGCTGGTCGTTGGCGGTGCCCTGACCTGGGAGAAATATGATCTTGCCCATGGCAACAGCCAGCGCAACGCGGACGGATCGACCGTCACCTATCCGCTGATCAACATCGCCAATCCCGGCGCGATCGTGCCCGGGCCGGACGGCTTTACCTATGGCAGCAACGTCTACACCGGGTCGGTTGCCTTCGTCCCCCAGCGCTACGACCATGGCGAACAGGAAAATTACGCTGTCTATCTGTTCGATACGATGAAGATTTCGGATCATTTCGAACTGAGCGGCGGCGTGCGCTACGAACATAACAAGGGCAGCTTCCGTCGTGACACGGTCGAAGGCGCGACGCCCACCAGCGGCGGTACGGTGACGCCGGGCACGACATTCCATAATAAGGACGATCTCTTCTCCTATCGCGTGGGCCTGAACTACAAACCGGTGGAGGCGATCAGCCTCTATCTGGCCTATGGCAACAGCAGGACCCCGTCGAAAAGCTCGGTCAACGGGTCCTGCACGGCGGAATCCTGCAACGTGAAGCCTGAAACCGCGAAAAGTTACGAGGTCGGTGCCAAGGCCGAACTTGGCGAGGGTGTGTTGCTGACGGCGGCGCTGTTCCGCAACGAGCGCAGCAATTTCCTGGTGACCGGCATCATCAGCGACGACAATCCGCTCGGCGAGATGCAACTGGACGGCAAGTCGCGTGTCGACGGCATCGCGCTCGGCGCCAACGGGCAGATCACGCCCGACTGGACCGTCACCGCCAACTACACCTATCTCGACAGCAAGATCATCCACAGTGTCGCGGACGGTCTGGACGACCCGCTGGCGGGTGCCGCGCTGACCAATGTGCCCAAGCATTCGGGCAGCGTCTTCACCACCTATACGCTGCCGTTCGGGCTGAAGCTGGGCTACGGCTTCACCTATCAGGGCAAGTTCGACCTGAATTCGACGACCAGCGGCGCCATCTACCAGGTGGACGATTATCTGATCCACAATGCGATGCTGGCCTATGATTTCATGCCGGGTCTCTCGGCCCAGCTCAACGTCAAGAACTTCACCGACAAGACCTATTTCACCGGCGTCCGCAACGGCGCCACCACCTCCGCGCAGTGGGCGCGGGTGGGGGAAGGGCGGTCTGCCATCCTGACGCTGGGATATAAATTCTGATGGTTCAGGCCCCGGTTTCCCGACCGGGGCCGGGACGGGCGGCGATGCATCCCATCCTCCTCGGGTCGCCGCCCGTCCGGACTTTCGGAAATTTGACGGATCGCAATTGATTCGCATTAGGCTCTGCGATATGGCCGGGGCCAGGGAGACGAGGTCATGCTGCACGCCGCCAGCCAGCCGATTGACGACTATCTGGCCGAAGTGGAACCGGTTTTTTCCCGGACCCCTGCGGCCAGCCCGATCGCTGCGCCGGCGTTCGTCGCGGCGGTGGACCGCTATCGCGCGCAGTCCCGGACAAATCTGCCGATCATCGGCGCGATTTTGATCATGCACATCGTGGCCATCGTGGCCCTTGTCCAGGTTCGTCACCATATGGTGCGCGCCGACGAAGCCAGTCTGACGGTCGTCAATCTGACGCCGCCGCCCCCGCCGCCGCCCGCCGCTGCGGTTCCGCCGCCCCCTGTCGCGGCGGAGGTTGTCGCGCCGCCACCCGTCGTCCGGACGCCCGTGCCGATCAGCCAGCCGGTGCAGACCGTCCCCGATCCGGTTCCGGTTCCCGTTTCCGCGCCGCCATCGGTCGCCCCGTCGTCCATGTCCGCCGGCGCCGCGCCGCCGGCGCCGCCCGCCTCCGTCCAGGGCGGCGACCTGGCAACCCAGATGATATCGGGCAAACCGCCCCGCTATCCGCTCGACAGTCGTCGCAAGAAGGAACAGGGCACGGTGATCCTGGCACTCACCCTTGGGCTGGACGGCACAGTGGAATCCATCGACATCAGCCGGAGCAGCGGGTTCGCGCGGCTCGACAATGCGGCCCGGGATGCGGTCCGCAACTGGCGTTGGAAGCCGACCTTGCGCGGCGGCGCGCCGGTGCGTGTGAAGGGCGTGGTTGCGATACCCTTTCTTTTGCAGGGCCAGGGCTGAGCGCCAGAGCAGACATGTTGATTGCCATTCCCGACCTGCTCGATCATCGCAGCCTCGATGCCATTCGCGGCCTGGTCGACGCCGCCGACTGGGTCGACGGCAATGTGACGTCCGGCCATCAGTCCGCACTGGCCAAGAACAACCTGCAACTGCCGGAGGATACACCGGCGGCAAGGCAGGCCGGTCAAATGATTCTGGACGCGCTGGGCCGTTCGCCGTTGTTCATCGCCGCCGCCCTGCCGTTCAGGATATTCCCGCCGCTCTTCAACAGCTATGCCGGCGGCCAGGCGTTCGGGGTCCATGTCGACAATGCCGTGCGCATTCAGGCGGGCACGGGTTTCCGCATCCGGTCCGATCTGTCCATGACGGTGTTTCTGGAGCCGCCCGATGCCTATGACGGGGGTGAACTGACGGTCGAGACGAATTTTGGCGTTCAGCAGGTCAAGCTGCCCGCCGGTCATGCGGTGCTGTACCCGTCATCGTCCCTGCACCGGGTTGCGCCCGTCACGCGGGGTCGCCGGGTGGCCAGCTTCTTCTGGCTTCAATCGATGGTGCGGGATGACAGCGCACGGCAGATGCTGTTCGACTTGGACAGCAGTATCCAGCGGCTGGCCGCCGATCTGGGCCATGGTCATGCCGATGTCGTCCGGCTGACCGGCGTCTATCACAATCTGCTGCGGCGCTGGGCCGACGCCTGATCCCGTTCAATCCAGCATGGCGGCCAGGGCGGGCGTCATATATTCGATCCCCCGGTCGCCGTCCCGCCGTACGAGCCGCGCGGCCAGCCCTTCGCGGGTGGCCAGTGCCATTCCCTTCTCAGGTCCGGCCACGGTAATCGCCGTCGCCCAGGCGTCGGCCATCATGGCGCTTTCATGCAGCACCGTGACGGAGGCCACATCCGCCGGAATCGGCCGGCCGGTGGCCGGGTCGATGCTGTGGGACAGCCGCTTCTCCTCCTCGATGCGGAAGCGCCGGTAATCGCCTGATGTCGCGACGGACAGCCCGCACAGGGCGATCCGCAGGGTGGGAACGATCAGGCCCGGCGGCGCTTCGACATCGACCCACCAGGGCTGCATGCCCGGCTTGATGCCTTCGCCGCGCAATTCGCCCCCGATTTCGACCAGAAAATCGGCGACGCCCGATCTGCGCAGCAGGTCGGCCAGCATGTCGACGGCGAATCCCTTGGCGATCCCGGAAAAATCGAGCGTGACGTCGGCGATGCGCCGTGCCCGGTCCTGCCCGATTTCCACGCACCGCCAGGGCGCGCGCTCGGAATAACAGGGGCCAGAGGAGGCGCCGGGTAGCGGGCCGAACCCCCAATGGTCGACCATCCGGCCGATCGCCGGATCGAAGGCGCCGTCGGACAGCGCCGCCATGTCCAGCCCCGCCCGCAGCACCGTCAGCATCTCGGGCGGCAACGTCATCCAGCCCCCGACCGGGGCGCTATTGAAGCGGGTAACGACCGAATCCGCTTCCCAGTTGCTCATCTGGTCGATGATTCCGGACAGCATCTGCCGGACGGCATCGGCGCATCCGGCGGGCGGATCGACGGCGTGAATGTTCCAGCTTGTGCCCATGGTCGGGCCTGACAGCCGCGTTATCGTGGCGTTGACGGGCCGCCCGGCAAGCTGGCCGGGCGACAGGGTGTCCGGAATTGCGATGCGTATGCCGTTGGTCAGGGCGCCATCACTTCCAGAGTGCTGACATAGGATGCACGCCGGGGCGGCGGCCCGGCCGGACCGTCATCCTGCGACCCTGCATTGTCCTGGCCCATGCCGGAAGCGCCGGAAGCGCCGGGACCGCCCGCGCGACCGCCGCCGATGCTGGCGCTCATCCAGTACATGCCCGGTTCCGGCCAGGTGACCGACAGCCTGCCGTCCTTGTCTGTCGACATGTCCATCTGGTTCAGGCTGTCGCGGTAGCGGATTCCGCCCGGAATGATCGTGACCTTGATGTCTTCGGCAGGCCTGCCGTCGAGCAGGAACTGGAAGGTCGCCGTTTCCCCGGCTATCAGGTCATTGGGATGGGTAACCGGGACCATCTCTATGCCTTCGCCTGCCGGCTTGAAGATCGTCGTGGTGGGCGCGCCCAGCGTCAGGAAGATTTCGTTGCGGTTGGACATTTCGGCGGTGCGCACGTCCGTCGCACCGGCGGGGATCGCGCTGGCCAGCTTGTCCTTCGTCGTTCCGCGCGGCAGGCGTTCCCGCTTGCCGTTCAGCATGTAGCTGCCCATGATGCCGCTCGACACGCTGGCGATCCGATAGGTGCCGGGCTGGGTCAGGTGCACGTCGAAGACGGAACGATATTTGCCCGTCGCCGCATTCTCGATCTTGCCGCTGCTGCCGTCCGGCAGGGTGACGCTGATCCCGTCGGTGCGCATCGGCACATGTTCGAAATAGAACAGATCGTTGGAAACGGCGGCGTCCACCGTCACCCAGGCATCGTCGCCGGAAAGGATGGTCGAGGACGGCAACATCCATTGCCGGTGCGCCTGCGCGGCGCCGGGTATCAGCAGGGCGGCGATCGCGCCTGCAATCGTCAGTCTGGCCTTCATGATCTCTCCCCTCATTTTCCGAAATTCAGCACCACAGCGCCCAATTCGCTCTTGCCCTGCATCCTGACCGTTGCGCCGGGCTTGGGCGGCCAGGCAAAGGGCAGGCGCAGCAATTCGCGCCCGCCCACTTCGCGTGCGGCTTCGACCACAAGCGTGTAGTTGCCCGGACCCAATGCGCCCAGCGGCCCGCGCCCGGCGGTGAAGGCAATCTTCTGTTCGCCCGGCGCCCGGGTCGCGCCCGTCACGCCATCGGCCGGAAATTTCATCGACCGGCCCGACACGCGCCACCATTGACGCACATCGCGCAACCACTTGGTGCCTTCGCCGCCGCGTTTGTCGACGTCGTACCACACCGACAGCGTGCGCGGCGTCGCGCCCTCCTTCTCGATCCAGACGGCCACATAGGGGCGGTGATATTCGGCCACCGACAAGCGCGGCAGGGTGACGCTCAGGGTCATGGTCTGCGCGCTGGCGGGGGTCGCGATGGTGCCGGCGGCGCCGAAAGCCGCGGTGCCGGTCAGCAGCAGGCGATGGCTGATCTGCATGATGGAACGTCCTTCAATGAATGAACAGGATGGCAAGCAGGGCCGGCAGCGCCAGTCCGGTGGCGACCAGGGGCCATGTGCTGGGGCGCTTGCGGGCGTGAAGCTGAAGCAGGACGAGGCCTGTCAGCGTGAAGATAAAGCAGGCGCCGGCGAAAATGTCGATGAACCAGCGCCAGACTTCTCCGGCATTACGTCCTTTGTGCAGGTCGTTGAGATAGCTGATCCAGCCCCGGCTGGTCGCCTCGCTGGTCACTGCGCCGCTTTGCCGGTCGATGGCGATCCATCCGTCACCGCCGGGGCGGGGCAGGGCAAGATATATGTCGTCGCCCGACCATTCGGCCTCACCGCCCGCACGCTGCCCGACGGCCTGTTCCAGCCAGTGCGCGACGGGCGCAGGAAGGGGCCTCTTGCCGTCGCCTCCGTTATCGGCATTGACCTGACGCAGCATATCCGTGGGCAGCGTCGCGGTTCTTTCGGTGGTAACCGGACTCGCCTCGACATCGGCGGCGTGATTGAGCGTGATGCCCGTCAGGGCAAACAGCAACAGCCCGACCAGACTGACCGCCGAACTCATCCAGTGCCACATATGCAATTGCTTCAGCCAAAAGGCCTTGGCACTTTTCGGCCGTGGCTTGCTGACTTGTGGTGTGCCGTGCATGGGAGCGGAGAGTCCTGCGAACAATTATCAAAGCCGCATAACCCGAGCTACTCGCAATTGCAAACCATTCGCAGGAAGAATTTGTATCAAAATATATGGGCGGCGCGGCGGTTCGGGCCGTCGTTGACTGCGGCCTGCATCGGGCCTAGCCGCTATGGCAAAGGATGCCTCTGGCCGGGGATGCTGTCGCGGGCGGTTGCTGCATGGAACGGCATCGACCCGTTCAGTCCGTCAAGTCATAAAGTCAGGAAATCATGGAATGCTGTCGACGCTTGCTGCGGGGTTGATGATGGGTGCGCCGGTCGTTGCCTACCCGCCCAAACTGGATCTCGCGCCGATCGGCGACCTTGCCTGGCAGGACGTGACGACCCAGGGCGCGCCTTCCGCGCCATCGCCGCTCGCCGCGGCGCCGCCTGCCGATGCCGGGGACGATGATGTCCAGGACATTGTTGTGACGGGAGAGAAAGGAGCGCCTCCGGGCGATCCGCTGGAAAAGCTGAACGCCAAAAGCTTCGAGGCGGTGCAGTCGGTCGACAAGGCGGTCGTCGAGCCGGTGGCGAAAGCCTATAACAAGGGCTTGCCCCGCCCGGCGCGCAAGGGACTGCGCAACTTCTTCTCCAATCTTCAGGAACCCGTCGTGTTTGCGGCCTACCTGCTCCAGTTCAAGCCGGGCAAGGCGGCGGAGACTGCGGGCCGCTTTGCCATCAATTCCACCCTGGGATTTGTCGGTCTGTTCGACGTCGCCAAACGCAAGCCGTTCCATCTGCCCTACCGTCCCAACGGCATCGCCAATGTGCTGGGATTCTACGGGGTGGGTCCAGGCCCTTATATGTATCTGCCGATCGTAGGGCCTACGACATTGCGCGACATCGTCGGCGACACGGCGGACAAGATGATCTTGCCGCTTGCGGTGGGCAAGCCGTTCAACAAGCCGGCGATCGTCATTCCCGCGACCATTCTCAACCAGTTGGGCGAGCGCGCCGCGTTTGACGAAAGGCTACAGGATATACGCGCGTCGGACGATCCATACGGCACCTATCGCACGCTCTACCTCGATCAGCGCAAGGCGGAAATCGATGCCTTGCACGGACGTCAGCCTGCCGAAACGATAGTGCCCGTCTACGGCCCCGGGCTCCCCATGACGAAGGGAGACGCCCCGCAGCCGCCCCGATGAACGGCGGCGCGGCGGTCTTCCTTCGGCGTTACCGCCCCAACAAACCGCGTGCCTGCCCGGCAATTTCGGCAAGCATGGCCACATTGGGCGCGGCGGCGGCCTTGGCGCGGTGGACCAGCGTGCGGAACTGGCGGATGCGCGGGCCCTTGGCCTTCAGCCATTCCTCCACATGCTCGCCGACGTCCTTGCCCTTGCCCTGGGCCAGGAATTCCAGACGGACCTGCTGCATGTCGCGCGCGACGCCGGAAATCAGCAGCCGCTCCCAGGGATCGCTCGGTTCCATACGGGCGGCGGTCGACTGTACCCAATCGATGCCCACGGCTTCGCCCAGGTGCGTGAAGGCGCGGGTCAGGGTGGTTTCGTCGACTTTCATGCGGTCGGCCAGGGCGGCGATGCCGACGGCGCCATCGAGCTTGAACAGGCCCGCCGCACGCTGGGCCAGCGCGTCGGGCGCGCCCAATTCGATCAGCCGGTCGGTGACTCCCTGAGTGCGCCGCAGCGCCTCGCTGGTCAGCAGATCGTCGACCTGCGCCGCAAGCTTGTCTACGCCTTCGGCCAGCAAAGCCTCTCCGGCCGACGGCAATGTCCCGGCGGGCAGGCCGCGCAGCAGGTCCGCGATCTGGGCGCGCATGCCGCTGGCGATGGTGCCGAACAGGGCCAGGCGCGCCGCTTCGCCCATTTCGGCCGCATCGATGTCCGCCCACAGGTCGCGAATGGCATAGAGCCGTTCGGCAATCAGGAACGCGCCGGCCATGTCCGCCAGGGAACAGCCTTCCTCCTCCACCAGTTCGAACGGATGGATGATGCCCAGCCGGTTGACGATGCGATTGGCCACCTTGGTGGCAACGATTTCCTTGCGCAGCGCGTGGGCGGCGATGGCATCGGCTTCCCGCGCCTGCATCGCGGCGGGGAAAGCCGCCATCAGTTCGGCCGTCATGCTCGGGTCGCTGGCAAGATTGCCCTGTTCGATGGCATCCTGAAGCGCCAGCTTTGCGGTCGAAAGCAGGACTGCCAGTTCGGGGCGGGTCAGGCCCTGGCCATCCTGTGCGCGACGCATCAACTGGTCGTTTGCGGCAAGCCCTTCCACCTGACGGTCCAGCCGCCCGCTTTCCTCGAACGTCTCGATCAGCCGGACATAGCTGGCCAAATCTGCGGTGCCGCCTGCCTCCGCGATCGACAGGCCCAGCGCCTGGAGCCGGTTATCTTCCAGCACGATGTCGGCCACGCCGTCGGTCATGCTCACCAGCAGGTCGTTGCGCGCGTCCAGCGAAAGCCGGCCTTCGGCCATTTCCTTGTTCAGGGCGATCTTGATGTTCACCTCATTGTCCGAACAATCGACGCCGGCGGAATTGTCGATGAAATCGGTGTTGATGCGACCGCCGTTCAGGGCAAAGGCGATGCGCCCGGCCTGCGTCGTGCCCAGATTGGCGCCTTCGCCGATGACCTTCACGCGCAACTGCTCGGCATTGATGCGCAACCTGTCGTTGGCCGGATCGCCGACATCGCCGTGGCTTTGTGCGGCGGCCTTCACATAGGTGCCGATGCCGCCGAACCACAGCAGGTCGGCAGGTGCCTTGAGGATCGCGGAGATCAGTGCCGTCGGCTCCATCTCGCTCTCGCTGACATCCAGCATCGCCTGGACCTGGGGACTGAGCGGCACCTTCTTGAGCGAGCGGGCGAACACGCCGCCGCCCTGCGAGATCAACGCCTTGTCATAATCCTCCCAGCTCGACCGGGGCAGGTTGAACAGGCGATTCCGCTCCGTCCAGCTCTTGGCCGGATCGGGCGTCGGGTCCAGGAAGATGTGGCGATGATCGAATGCCGCGACCAGCCTGATCGCCTTCGACAGCAGCATGCCGTTGCCGAACACGTCGCCCGACATGTCGCCGCACCCGACCACCTGTACCGGTTCGCTTTGCACGTCGACGCCCATTTCGGCGAAATGACGCTGGACTGAAATCCAGGCGCCACGCGCGGTGATGCCCATCGCCTTGTGGTCATAGCCGTTCGACCCGCCGCTGGCGAAGGCATCGCCCAGCCAGAAATCGCGGTCGAGTGCTATCGCGTTCGCGACGTCGCTGAAGGTCGCAGTGCCCTTGTCGGCTGCGACCACGAAATAGGGGTCCTCGCCGTCGCGGATCACCACCTGCCTGGGGTGCTTCACCTTGTCGTTCACGATATTGTCGGTGACCGACAGCAGGGTGCGTATGAAGATGCGGTAGCTTTCCGTTCCCTCAGCGATCCAGGCGTCACGGTCGATCTGCGGATTGGGAAGCTGCTTGGGGTAGAAGCCGCCTTTGGCGCCGGTTGGCACGATGACCGCGTTCTTCACCCGCTGCGCCTTCATCAGGCCCAGTATCTCCGTGCGAAAGTCGTCGCGACGGTCGGACCAGCGCAGCCCGCCGCGGGCAACGGGTCCGGCGCGCAGGTGAATGCCCTCGACCCGCGGGCTGTAAACCCAGATCTCACGCCAGGGCAGGGGCGCGGGAAGACCGGGAATGCCGGCGCTGTCCAGCTTGAAGGCAAGCGCCTCGGCGGCGGCCTCGCTGTAGAAATTGGTGCGCAGCGTCGCCATGATGACCGCGCGCAGCAGGCGCAGGACGCGGTCCTCGTCGATTGCGGTGACCCGTTCCAGCCCGGTGTCGATATCGGCCTGCGCCGCATCGATCCGCGCCTGTGCATCGTCGCGCGCAGCCGGATCGTGCAGCGCCTCGAACAGGGTCACGAGACCGGCCGCGACATCGTGCGCGCGTCGGAGCGTTTCTGCGAAAGTCGCCATGCCGTAAGCCATGCCGGTCTGGCGCAGATAGCGGAACAGGGCGCGAAACAGCACGACCGATCGCGGCGCCAGCCCGGCGGTCACGATCAGTTCGTTGAACCGGTCATTTTCCGCGTTGCCTTCCAGGACCTGCGCAATGGCTTCGGTGACGACATCGGACCGCGCAAGGACAGCCTGGGCGTCGCCGCCGGCCGGCAGTTCCAGCACGAACCGCTGCACGACCCCCAGCGCGCCGCCATCGAGCAGTGTCGTCATCTCCTCGATGACGCGAAATCCGAAATTCTCGAAAGCCGGTACGACTTCCGACAATGCCACGGCGTCGTGCGCGTAGACCTTCAGCCGCAGCCGTTCGATGCCATCCTCGGGGTTGCGATAGATCCGGATCGATTTGTCGCCCGGTCCCGACAGGCCATGAATGCAGCGTATGTCCACGGCCGCTTCCGCCGGGCCGGCGCCATTGCGGTAGGCCGGGGGAAAGGCCTGCGCGAAACGCTGTGCCAGCGCGGCGGCGCGACCCGGGTCCTCGGTGTTGCCGAGCGCTTCCTCTACGGCGGGAACCCAGCCCCGAACCATCTGCTTGAGTTGCCGGTCCAGGTCGCTGTCGTCGGGAACGATGCCGCCCTCGCGCAGGTCGAGCGTGATGCGCAGCAGCGCCAGCCCACCTTCCTCCAGCGCGATCGACCAACTCAGCACCGGCCCGTTCGCGGCGACCGACAGCATCTCCTGGACGGCAATGCGGCGCGCCGTCGACAATTCGTCGCGCGGCAGCCAGACGAATGCGTATAGGTGACGCGCCAGCGCGCTGGTGGCGAGCGCAAGTTGCGGGCGCGGCCGGTCGCTCAGTGACATGAATGTGAGCGCCAGGCGTTCCAGCGTCTCCCGGTCGAACCCGATCAATATGTCATGGGGCAGGGCGGTCAGCGCGTGCGACAGCGTCTTGCCGGCATGGCCGCCCGGATCGAATCCGAACTTGTCCATCAGCGCCGAGAGCGCCGATCGCAGCAGCGGGACCTTGTCGGGCGGCGCGGACAGGCCCGAACTGGTCCACATGCCGGCATGGATGGAAAGCGCCTTGACCTGCCGGCCCTCGCGGATCGGCACGATGACGAGGTCCAGCAGCACGTGGCGATGGACGCGCGACATGCGGCTCGACTTGATGATCAGGGGCGTGCGCTTGCCTTCTTCGAACCAGGCAAAGGCTGCTTCCAGCGAGGCAGGCGCAATCAGCGTCTTGTCCTGAAGCGTGCAGATGCCCAGCCGCGCCTGGGTTTTCCCGTCGCGACCGCAAATTTCGTGACCGACCTGCGTGAAATGGCGGGCCAGGAACCAGCGCAGCAGCGCGGCCCCTTCCTCATCCGGCACGCAATCGGCGTCGGACGCCATGGCCGATTGCATGGCCGCCCAGTCGGTCACGGCCGCCCGGACGTCGCCCAGCGTATTGCGAAGCGCCTTTTCCAGTGTCCGGCGTGCCTTGGCATCGGCGCGGTCGGCCTCGATGTAGATCATCGATTCGCGGCGCGCGCCCGCCGCGTCGTCGTCCAGTATCGCGACCAGCCTGCCGTCCCTGTCGCGCGAAACCGATAAGATCGGGTGGAGCAAGCGATGGATGGTGATGTCGGCGGCCGCGAGCGCATTGGCGATCGAATCGACCAGGAAGGGCATGTCGTCGTTGACGAGCGCCACGCGCATGTAGCGGCCCTTGGCGCCTTCGCCCATGGTTTCCAGGGCGATGACTGCTTCGCCGGGTGCGCGGGCGCTGGCGGTTCGTCCCAGGAATGCGGCCGCGGCCGTCAGCGCGGCGGCATCGAAACCCTCCCTTTCGCCGGGCAGGGCACCGCGCTCAAGCGCCGTTTCCATGGCCTCGCGGATGAATGTATCGACTTCCTTGATCTTGCTGTCTGTCAGCACCGTCATCGCCTACCTCTCAGCACGGGATGGTCCCGCTTGGCTTTTCAACGAGGAAGCGGTGGATCGCCGCCACGCGAATCCTCGGAAAGGAAGCGCCTATATGCGCTCGGGCGGCGCGGGGCTCAAGTGGGCTATTGTAACAAAATTTCTTATGTGTGTAATATTATGATGCGCCGCAACATGGCGGCATTGCCGCGCGATGCCCTATCAGCGCGATGCCCTATCAGCGCGATGCCCTATCAGCGCGATGCCCTATCAGCGCGATGCCCCATCAGCGCGATGCCCTGTCAGCGCGACGCTGCGACAATGACTTTCTGGCCTAGGCCCGATTCCTGGGGCAAGGCCGCCAGCAACGACAGGCTGCCGTCGGCTTCGCGCCGCGCGACTATGACGGCCAGGCCGTCCGCGTCGGTCTGGACATCGACCGGGCTGATCGGTTCCGCCGTCTTCATCCGGCTGCGCGCGGCCTCCCGCTTGTCGGGCCGGGCCGGGGACATCGCCCGCCGCCGTGCGCGTTCGTCTGCCACCAGCGCCTTGAGACCGCCGGTGTAGGCGGCAAGATGATCCGACAGCGTGCCGACGCCCAGATCCGAATTCAGCGCATGGTCCAGCGCGGTCGCATATTCTGTGATCCGCGTCTTGTCGTAGCCGGCGCCGAAGACCAGCTTGATGACGGCGGTCATCGGGCTGCGTGCCTGCGCCTTGATGCCCGAATCGGCGAGCAGTTCGGCATAATCGTCGGGCCGGGCGCGCGCGATGAGGGCGAAATCATATGCCAGTCCAACGGCCCGATACAGGGCGGCGTGGCTGCGCGCCTCGCTGGTCCGCACCTGTTCCGCGCCGTCGCGTGCCAGGGCCAGCCAGTCGGCCAGCGGCGCGTCCTCGGTCGGGCTTTCCATGCCGGTCAGGTCGAGCGGTTCTTCGCCGATGTCCTCTGCCTCCGCGTCGCTGTCATTGGCCGGGCCGTCCGCCCAGACCGGCGTCGCTAGCCGCGGCACCGGCGCGTCGAGCAGGGCGCGGTTGACCTCCGCTTCCAGGCTCGCGCGGGCCTCGCCGCTCACCAGTTCCTTCCAGTTGATGACGCCGAAGACAAAGTCGATGGTTTCATCGTCGGACGAAAAAGGCATCAATATGCCGCGATACAGAATCTCCGAACCGCGTTGATTGACGAACTCCGCTTCAAAGCCGATCGGCGCCGCGTTGGCGATGATCTGGAGATAATGATCGGTCAGCCGGGACAGCAGCGACCGTGCGGGAACATCGTCGATGAACGCGATGGCGCCTTCTATCTCGCATTCCTGGCGCAGCGCGCTGCCCAGATAGACAATGGCCGGGTTTTCCAGACCCGTGCTGAAATCCAGCAGCACGCTGTGCGGTCCGAAGTCCTCGAGCTGGTCCGGCGACAGATCCTCGATCGACGGCAAGGCGCGATCGCCGAGCAGCGATGCCCAGTAATTATAGGCGCGCACCTGCATCCGGCGCTCGTCGGCGGCGATGGACGGCGGCCTGTCCATGGCTGCGTCGTCGGCATAATCGAAGTCGTCATGGTCGTTGGCGACGTCATGCCCGCGCACAATGTCCATCCCGTTGATCCTTTGAGCGGTGAAAAGCGTTTGCTCGGGACTCGACATTGGCAGCGGATGGTGAATTTGGCGTAAATATCCGCGTGGCATGCACGGGGAAAGGTGCCGGTCCTGCAATTGTCTGCTTGTCCTTGCGCACAACCGCTGTTATCTGCCCGCGCCAACGCCGCTTTAGCTCAGTCGGTAGAGCATCGCATTCGTAATGCGAGGGTCACGTGTTCGAGTCACGTAAGCGGCACCGTCCCTTTCAGAGGGAACTCTCGGAAAACCCAGCGAAAGTGCCCTTCCGTTGATGACCGGAGGGGGGCCATGTTTATGGGCCTTTGGGCTTGGTCCCATGGGTTCCCGATGGGTGGAGCGTGGGGCGATGAACGTAGAAGGACGATATGCGCGGATATAAGGAACCCGGTTTCCAGGATCGCACTGCGGCGGCGCAGGACGCGCGGAAGAAGGCGTTGGAACAGTTGCGCGCCAAGGCTCCCCGTAGCGAGGCGGAGCGGTCGGAGCGGCTGGCCAAAAGTCTCGCCAAGGAAGCGGCGGATCGGGAAAAGCGCGAGGCGGTGTTGCGTGAGCGGGAAGCGGCCAAGGTCGCCCGGCGCGAACAGGCCGAAAAGGATGCGGCAAAACAGCCGGTCGCCCTGACCGACGCGGAGCGCAAGATTGCGCGCGACGCGCGTTATGCGGCTCGCAAGGCGCGAAAATAGGTCGTTGTCCGACCGAATGTGAAGGATCGTTTCTGGACCACTTTGCTGGCGGCCCCGCCCAATCTTCACCCGATCCTGTAGAACTGATCGATACGGCCGATATACCGGGCGGCGGGCAATTGCGGCTGCTCAGGTCTGATGGCGACTATTCCATCCAGTTCGGCCTGGAAGAGTTGATGGGCAGCTGCGACCATGTGTCGGAGGAGGCGTTGGCTGCGCTGACCTGTCAGCGGCTGGGCCATGGCAATGGCGATGTGCTGATTGGCGGGCTGGGCATGGGCTTCACACTGGGCGCCGCGTTGGCGGCGTGGTCGGCGGAATCATCCATCATAGTGGCTGAACTGGTGCCCAAGATTGTGACCTGGGCCCGGGGGCCGCTGGCGCATATATTCCGCGACCACTTGTCCGATCCGCGTCTGACCATTGACGTCAGCGACGTGCATGACGTCATTGCCGCGTCAACCGATCGGTTCGATGCTATTTTACTTGATGTGGACAATGGTCCCGACGGCATGATCCGGCCGGAGAATGAGCGGCTTTACTGCAACTGGGGCCTGCGTTCCGCTCATGCCGCGCTCAAATGCGGCGGGATATTGGCGATCTGGTCGGCCTACCCGGCGAGGGACTTTGACCTGAAGCTGGAGGCCTCCGGGTTCGAGGTTGAAGAGTTGCGCGTGCCCGCCTTCACCGGCAGCCAGAAGGAGTTTCACCATATCTGGTTTGCACGAAGGGTGCATTAGGGTCAGGCCCGTTGTTCTGAGCTTCGCGATCCCATTCAGGCTCCGTGAGGAGACCGGACACACGCGACCTGTGCTGGCTGACGGATGAGCAGATGGCGCGGCTCGCGCCGTATTTCCCGACAGGCACAGCAGACCGCGGGTCGATGATCGACGATATTCCTCTCCGCCATCGCGCGCGCCGCCACCGTCATCGTCCGGCAGTGATCGACGAATCCCGGGCCTGCGCAACACACAGGGTCGCTGGCGAGGGAGAGGCTGAGCCCCACATCGTGCCGGATCATCGCTATTTCTGCAAAACGTCCCGGCGCATCGGCGCAAGCTTGGAAAGGAAGCGGTTCTGCGCCTGGAAAGCGACGCCTTCCGTCGTCATGGCACGTTGCAGCACTTCCACGAGGCGGTTCATGTCCGCCTTCTGGATGCCCAGATCCTTGTGCGACGCCGCCATATCGCGCCCCGTATAGGAACAACCGGCGTTCAATATGTAGCAGAACTGCTCGAAAATTGTCCGCTTCAACCGGATCTTGTCGTGATTGGCGAAAATCTCCCCGATCACCGGATCGGCCGAACTGGCCTCGACCATGGTGTCGACGATGCGGCGGATGCCGTCCTGGCCATGGAATGCCTTCGCCATGCCCTCGCCGTCAAATGGCGACGCGCCGGCGTTGCGATTGTCGGCAACATAGGGATCGACCGATTCTTCGCCGGGGCGGGCATAGGGCGGCGTGCCTGGCCCCATATCGGACGCAGCCTGAAGGAACAGGAGTGAGACGAGGAAGGACATGCGGAAATTCCCGGAAGATCAGAAGGCAGCCTGAAGCTGCAGGAAAATGCCGCGCTGACCCTTCACCGTCGCGACCGAGCCGAGGTCGGTATAGGCGAGGGTCGCGGTCAGGTGGCGCTTGACGGCATAGGCGGCAAACGCGTCGAACCAGTCATCTTCGCGCGCAATACCCAGATTGTCCGGCTTGGACCGATATTCGCCCCCGATCGCCAGACGGCGCGACAGTTGCCAGGCGGCCGATCCTTCAAATTGCAGGCTGTGGCTGTCTTTAAGGTCGCCGCCGAAACCCAATATGCCGAGCTGATTCGCTTTGGTCAGGCGCGCCGTCGCCGACAACAGGATGGAGCGGGACAGGAACAGCCGGCTGACTGAGGCATAATAATCGACGCCCTCATTGTCCCTGGCACCGATGGCGCGGACGATCGTGCCGTTGTTGTTCCGCTTATATTGTGCGCCCACTGCGATCGCGGGCAGGTGGTCGTAGACCAGATCTCCTGCGACCCTGATCTTCGCGCCGATGACATCCTGCGAAAAGGCGTAATCCTTACCCAGTCCCAGCGCTGTGCCGATGTCGTTCGTGTTGAAATTCTGGTGCGCGTAGCTGATTTCGATCCTGTCTCTAAATCCGACCGCGACCCCCGCACTCTGATAGTCATAGTCCTTGACCTCCACCAGGGTGCCGTGCGCGGAGAGGCCGATGCCATCGCTCGTCTCGTTGCCGGCGATGACTGCCCAGGGCGTAAGCCCGCCACCGCTCGCGCCCTCCAGCGAGGAAATACCGTTGGTCAGCAGCAACTTGCCGCCATTGCGAAGCGGCCTGGCGGCTGACGGTTGCGGCGCAAGGACGATGCCGGTCAATGCGAGAGCGAGCGCGGATTTCGTGAATTTCATGGCGCCGGGGGATAGCCGGTCTTGGTTAATTCCCGGTTAGAATGTGGCGGGCGTGCGTTGATGCCGGACTAAGCATTTATTTATCGTTCACCGCTATCTGCATCGCTTATGCGAAAATTACGTATCGCCTCCCTATCGTTCGCGGCCTTTGCTATCGGCACGGCTCCGGCCCATGCGGGCGATCTCGATCTGCGCGTCGTCGATGCGGCAGGCCGTCCCGTCAGCGATGCGGTCGTCACCGTCCGGCCGGCCGGCGGGATTCCTGCGGGACCGATCCGTTTTCCCTGGGGCACGACGATGGTTCAGGAGAATATTGCCTTCCAGCCACATGTCCTGATCGTGCCGGTCGGCGCGACCGTGCGCTTCCCCAATCATGACAAGGTCCGCCATCACATCTATTCCTTTTCCAGGCCGGCCAAGTTCGAAATCAAGCTGTTCGGCAAGGATGAGACCCGGTCTTACACCTTCAAGACGGCGGGCGCCGTTGCGCTGGGGTGCAACATCCACGATCAGATGAGCGGCTTCATCAAGGTGGTGGACACGCCGTTCGCCGCGAAGACGGGTGCCAACGGACAGGTGCGCATCCCTGGCCTCGCGGCCGGCACCGCACAGGTCACGGTCTGGCACCCGATGATGAAGAGCAAGGATAATGAACAGCTGGTGCTGGTTCCTGTCCCCGGCAGCGGTCCCGTCGTCAGGACGGCTACCGTAACGCTGCGCGCGGGCAGCTGATCTTGATGCTCGCCGGCCTGAAGCGGCGCTGGCGGCGCCAGCTCCTGCGCCTGTCATCCGGCCTGACGGTCAAGATGACGATGCTGTATGGCGCGATGTTCGTCGCGGTGATGGGGGTCTCTCTCTTCGCCACGCGCAACGCCATCGAACATTATGCGCAGGGGGTCATACGGCAGGAAATGACGGTCGGCAGCGCGCTGTTCGACCGTATGACGATGCTGCAGTTCCGCCAGTTGGAGCAGGCGGGCACGGTGCTTGCGAGCGATTTCGGCTTCCGCGCGGCCGTCGGCACGGGCGACGCGCCGACCGTCGCCTCTGCGCTCGACAGCCTTAAGCAGCGGTTCGGTATAGACAATGCGCTGTTCATCGGCGTCGACGGCAGCGTGGCCGGCGACATCGGTGAACTTACCACGACGGAGAGCAGCCAGCTGTTCGACGCCCTGGATGAAGGGCGGAACCATGGCATCGCCCGATGGGGATCGCATAATCATATGGTCGCGGCCTCTCCCGTACGCGCGCCCATGTTGCTGGGCTGGGTCGTCTTTGCGAAGAATATGGGCACGGCCGACCTGCAACAACTGGCGCGCCTTTCCACGATCGACCTGCACCCCCGGTTGATGCCGCTCAGTGAACTGCCCGTTGCATTGCAAACGGCGCAAAATGACCGGGTGATGACGCGCGAATGGGATCGCGGGACCGAACGGATGCTGGCACAGGCGCGGCCGGTGGAAAATCTGATCCGGTCCGCCCCGCAGATGCTGGTGCTGGAATATAGCCTGACGCACGCCATGGCCGCCTATTCCCCGATCCTGACGGCGCTGCTTGCCTTTGGCGTCATCGGCACCTTGCTGGCGATCTGGGGTGCCTACGTCATGTCACGCAATCTGGCGCGACCTATCGTCGCCCTGGAAATTGCGGCCCGCAAGGTCAGCTCGGGCGAGCATGCCGAGGTAAGGGTGGAGACCCGTGACGAAATCGGGCAATTGGCGCGCAGCTTCAACCGCATGGTGAACGCCGTGGAGGAACGGGAGCGCCAGATTGCGCATATGGCGTTTCATGACGGGTTGACGGGGCTCGCCAATCGGGCGCTGCTGCGCGAACAGATCGCCTTGTCGCTTCAGCGCAACGACGCCTTCGTGCTGTTCTGCCTCGACCTCGACAATTTCAAGTCGGTGAACGATACGCTGGGTCACCCGACCGGCGACGCCTTGCTGTGCGAAGTCGCCCTTCGCCTCGCCGAAACATGTCCGACCGGCTTCGTCGCGCGCCTTGGCGGCGACGAATTTGCGATCATCGTGACGGATGGTGTGGGCGCCGCCGACCAGACCGGGCGCGCGATCGTCAATGCGCTTTCACGGCCCTTTCAGGTCAACGGCCACCGCATCGTGGCGGGCACCAGCGTCGGCATAGCGCTCGCGCCGCAGGATGGGGAGGATGCGACGTCGCTGCTCAAAAATGCGGATCTGGCCCTGTATCGCGCCAAGCATGACGGCAAGGGCAGCCATCGCTTCTTCGAAAGCGCGATGGATGCCGAAGCCCAGGCGCGCCGTGCCATGGAGGTCGACCTTCACGATGCGCTGCGCAACGGCGAGCTGACGTTGCATTTCCAGCCGCTCTTCGGGCTTTCCCAGAACCGGGTTACGGCATTCGAGGCCCTGCTGCGGTGGAACCATCCCACGCGCGGCATGGTGTCCCCGATCGATTTCATACCGCTGGCGGAGGAGACGGGCCTCATCATCCCCATCGGTGAGTGGGTGATCCACGAGGCATGCCGGGTTGCGGTGACCTGGCCGGACGATATCCGGATCGCCGTCAACGTCTCACCGGTCCAGTTCCGAAGCGCGACCCTCAACGCCATCGTGATGCAGGGGCTCGCCCGCTCGGGTCTGGCGCCGCAGCGGCTGGAGCTGGAGATTACCGAAAGCCTGTTCATCGACAATGTCGAGGCGACATTGGCATCGCTTCATTCCCTCCGCTCGCTGGGCGTGCGCGTGGCGCTCGACGATTTCGGAACGGGCTATTCCTCGCTCAGCTATCTGCGCAGTTTTCCCTTCGACAAGCTGAAGATCGATCGCAGCTTCATCGTCGACCTGCTGGCCCATGATGGCGCAACTGCGATCATCCGCGCCATCACGACGCTGGCCGACGCACTGGGCATCGAAACCACGGCCGAAGGCGTCGAAAATAGCGACCAGCTCGACATTTTGCGGGCCGAAGGATGCGGTCAGATCCAGGGCTATCTGTTCAGCAAGCCGATCCCCGCGGGCGACGTGGCGGGGTTGCTGCAAAGGCTGGATGGCGAACGCAAGGCCGCCTGATCGCAAATGCGCAATCCCGGTGTGCCGGGGAAACGCGCTTTCTCCGCTTCCGTCGCGTGCGCAGTTCCGGGGTTGCGGCACCATTGTCCAAAGCGCGCGCCGGTCGTGCGGAAATTCCGACAGTTAGGGCGGAACCAGGCCCCTATGCCCTTGGTTTGATCAGGCGGGCCTCGCGCGCCTGGAGCCGACGCGGGGAACGGAAGGCAATGGCCTCGTGCCAAAATCCGCCATGGGCGATCTTGAGCCCAAGCCGATCGTCCGCCTTGACCTGTCCGGTGCAACGGGACGCGTCTGATATGTATCTTGATCTGGGGCAAAATTTTGTCGGCACCCCGCGTGCAACCAGTTTCACACCGGAGATTTTAGTCAGAGCCGCTGCCGCGAGGGGGGATCGGCCATCGGATATTTGATGGAGAGATTTCCCTATGAAGATCGCGCAGATTGCCCCGCTGGCTGAAAGCGTCCCTCCGAAACTCTATGGCGGCACGGAAAGGATCGTGTCCTACCTGACCGAGGAACTGGTGCGGCAGGGCCATGACGTCACGCTGTTCGCCAGCGGCGATTCCGTCACGAGCGCCGAACTGGTGCCGATTACCGACGTGGCGCTGCGGCTTAACCCCGACGTCCGCGACACCATTCCCTATCACATGATCCTGCTGGACGAAGTGCAGCGTCGGGCGGATGAGTTCGACGCGCTGCATTTTCACATCGACGTCATCCATATGCCGCTGGTGCGCGATTTCGTCGGGCGGACAGTCACCACGCTGCACGGTCGCCTGGACCTGCCGGACTTGCCGCCACTCTATCGCCGGTTCGCCGATCACAGCCTGGTGTCGATATCGGACCATCAGCGCGCACCGATGCCGCCGGTGAACTGGGCCGGGACGATCTATCATGGCCTGCCCGGAAACCTGCTTCGCCCCAAATTTGCAAGTGATGACGGCTATCTCGCGTTTCTGGGGCGCATCTCTCCGGAAAAACGGCCTGACCGGGCCATTCGCATAGCCGCGCGCGCCGGCCTGCCGCTCAAGATCGCGGCCAAAATCGACAATGTCGACCGGGGCTATTGGGACGCGGAAATTGCCCCCCTTGTCGCCGACAACCCCAATGTGGAATTTGTGGGCGAAATCAGCGAACAGCAGAAGGCGGAATTTCTCGGAAATGCCCGGGCCTTGCTGTTCCCGATAGACTGGCCCGAACCTTTCGGCCTTGTGATGATAGAGGCGATGGCCTGCGCCACCCCAGTCATTGCATTCCGCTGCGGTTCCGTGCCGGAGGTCGTCGAACACGGCGTTTCAGGGTTCATCGTCGATAGCGAGGATGAGGCGGTCGAGGCGGTCAGGCATCTGGGCAACCTCAGCCGCATCGGCGTCCGCGCAGCATTTGATACACGTTTTACCGCGGAACGAATGGCGATGGATTATGTTAACCTGTATCATGCTCTTCCCGGTGCCCGTACGGAGGCGGCGCGCTTGCGCCGGATGCGCGGAGAGGGGGCGGAACTTCAGGTCGTCGGATAAAAGAGGGTATCGCCATGTCACTTGCCAAGCCCGTTCCGGAGGCGCGGCCGCTAGATCCGGGCCAGATGCTGTCCCAGGCGCAGACCCAATTCTTCATTCCCGCCACAGCGTCGCTGCACGAGCGGCGCCCGCGCACGCTCAAGCACGGCGACAGCTTCGCCGTGTTCGATCACAGCGGCGACGCGATCGCGGGTCCGGGCAGTCCGGAGGGGCTCTACCATCGGGATACGCGGCACCTTTCCCACCTGTACCTGACGGTAAACGGCCTGCGTCCCATCCTGCTGAGTTCGGCGTTGCGCGACGACAATGCGACACTGACCTGCGACCTGGCCAATCCCGACTTCATGGGGGACGATGGCCGGGTCGCGGTGGAACATGACCTCATCCATCTGCGTCGCACCCGGTTCCTGCGGGACGGCGCGGTCTATGAACGGATCACCGTCCGCAACTTCGACAGCCAGGCCCGCCAGGTGGAAATCGGTATCGCCTTCGCGGCCGATTTCTCCGACCTTTTCGAAGTGCGCGGCATGACCCGGTTGCGCCGGGGCGAAATGGGGGAGCCGCGCCTTACCGAGGCCGCGGCGGAACTCACCTATCTCGGCCGCGACGGGCAGGAGCGGGTGACGCATCTGCGGTTCGATCCTCGCCCCGCCACATTGTCCGAGCGACAGGCACGGTTCCAACTCCATCTCGATCCGGGGCAGCGCCGCGCGATTTTCATTCAGATCAGCTGTTATCGCCCCGAGGAGGAATCCAGCCTGTCGCGGCATTTCCTGAAATCGCTGCGCGAGGCGATGGAGGATATGAAGGAAGCGCGCGCGCGCGCCGCCAGCATCCGGTCGACCAACGATCTGTTCAACGAAATTGCGGGGCGGTCGATCGCGGACATCGCGATGCTGTCGACCCAGACGGCCTACGGACCCTATCCCTATGCCGGCATTCCCTGGTTCAGCACGGTTTTCGGCCGAGATGCGCTGATCACCGCGCTACAGACGCTCTGGCTCGACCCGGAAATCGGACGCGGCGTGCTCGGCTATCTCGCCGCGCATCAGGCGACCAGTTTCGACGCCGCCGCCGACGCCGAACCCGGCAAGATCCTGCACGAGGTGCGCCACGGTGAAATGGCCGAACTGGGCGAAGTGCCGTTCCGGCATTATTACGGCAGTATCGATTCCACGCCGCTGTTCGTCATGCTGGCCAGCGCCTATCTGGAAAGAACCGGCGACCTAGCGTTCGTCGAAAGCATCCTGCCGCAATTGCATGGCGCGCTGGAATGGATCGACCGTTACGGTGATCGCGATGGCGACGGCTTCGTCGAATATGGCCGTCACACCGACCAGGGGCTCCAGAACCAGGGGTGGAAGGACAGCCATGATTCCGTCTTTCACGCCGACGGTTCGCTGGCGTCGGGACCGATCGCGATCGCCGAGGTGCAGGCTTATGTCTACGGCGCATGGCATGGCATCGCGACGATCCTCGCCAGGCTGGGCGACGCTGCCGGTTCCGCAGCCTATCTGGACAGGGCCCGGGACCTCCGGGAACGCTTCGACGCCGCCTTTTTCGATGCGGACCTCGGAACCTATGTGCTGGCGCTCGACGGCGCGAAGAAGCCATGCCGCGTGCGTTCGTCCAATGCCGGGCATGTGCTGTTCACCGGCCTTGCAAAGACCAGCCGTGCCGATGCCGTCGTTCGCACCCTGATGGCGCCGGCCTCCTTTTCCGGTTGGGGCATCCGCACCATCGCCTCGACCGAGGCGCGCTACAATCCGATGAGCTATCACAATGGGTCGATATGGCCGCACGACAATGCCATGATCGCGGCCGGTTTCGCGCGCTACGGCTATCGGGAGGAAGCCGCGCGGATATTCGAAGGGCTGGTCGCCGCTGCAAGCTATGTCGATCTGCGCCGGTTGCCCGAACTCTTCTGCGGATTTCCCCGGCGCCGGGCGATGGGTCCGACCTTTTATCCCGTTGCCTGTTCGCCGCAGGCCTGGGCGGCCGGAGCACCGCTTTCCCTGGTGCAGTCCTGCCTTGGGCTGTCGATCCAGGTCGATGAAAAACGCCTGTGCCTCGAACAGCCCGTGCTGCCCGAATTTCTGGGAACGTTGCTGCTCAAGGGACTGAGTGTCGGCAATGCGCGGATCGACGTCGCGCTCGACCGGATGGCGGGCAAGGCCGTGGTCAAGCCCATGGGGCGGAGCGGAGAGGCGCAGGTCGTCACCATCGCCTGACGGCGACAGCGTAACGCGGATGTCGTATCGATTGCCGACATGTCTGGCTGGGGCGGCAGGATTCGAACCTGCGCATGGCGGTACCAAAAACCGCTGCCTTACCGCTTGGCTACGCCCCAGCAGAGCCGGTCCGAGCCCGGCGAGGACCGCCATATAACGTCATATCGGCGAAAGGAAAGCCTAGTCATCGCAGTTTCGTGGCGTCAATATGGCCGCTTCCCGCTTGCTTGGAACGATACCGGCCATGTCTGCATCCTCTTCTTCTCCAACCCCTGCGCAGATCGCCCCGGCGTCGCCGCTTTTCCTGCGCGAGGACGAGATAAGGCGCGGGATAGAGATGCTGTATTTCGGCTATGGCGCGCTCACCCGGTCGATCGATGAGGGGCTGTCGGCGCAGGGATTGGGGCGGGCGCATCATCGTGCGCTCTACTTCATCTCGCGCCAGCCGGACCTGACGGTGAAGGAATTGCTGGCCTTGCTGGCAATCACCAAACAGTCGCTGGGCCGCGTACTCAACGACCTGATCGAGCGCGGCTACATAGAAACGCGCACGGGGACGAGCGACCGCCGGCAGAAGCTGCTGCGGCTCAGCCCGTCCGGGCAGGCGCTCGAGGCCGATCTCTTCCGCGCCTTGCGGGAAAAAATGGCCGCTGCCTATGCCCAGGCGGGGCAGGGGTCGGTGACAGGATTCTGGCGGGTTCTGGAAGGGCTGATCCCCGAATCGGACCGGTCGATGGTGTTCGGCCTGCACGGCCGGTAGTTTCCCGCACGCAACTTTATCGGCTTTCCCGCGCTTGTCCCTCTCCATGCAACGATAGAGAGGTAGCTTCATGCGCATGCCCATCCTCGCCGGAATGGCGATCCTGGCCGCCACCGGCCTGTCCGCCTGTTCGGAAAAAACGCAGGATAATCTCGAAAATACCGGCTCCTCCATCGGCAACGATATGAGCCGCGCCGTCGATGACGCGGGTGATGCGATCGGCAACGGCCTGGACGACGCAGGTCGCGCCATCGACAATGGCGCGGATCGTGTCGGCGATGCGACGGACAATGCCGCCGCCGATGCCCGGCGGGAAGGTCAGGAAGCCAAGCGCGACATGGGCGATGCCCTTCAGGATGCGGGCACCGACCTGAAGAACGACTGATGATGGCATGGGCGGCGCGCGCGGACGCGCCGCCCCGCTTGCCCCGTCTTGACCGACGCCTGCACGATCCATAGGCGGCGGCAATGGACTCCGCGCTTCCGCCCCAGCTTCCCGAACGGGTGACCGACGGACCATGGATGATCGGCCGGCCGGAAATGGCGCTGATCGGCGTGACCATGTTGTGGGGCGGCACTTTCCTGATCGTGCACGTTGCAATGCGCGCGTCCGGCCCGCTGTTCTTCGTAGGCCTGCGTTTCGGTACAGCCGCCCTTGTCGCCTTGCCCCTGGCATGGCCCGTCTTGCGCGGTTTGACCTGGCGCGAACTGCGCGCGGGCGCGGTGATCGGGCTGGGCATCTTCGGCGGCTATGCGCTCCAGGCCTGGGGGCTTCGCAGCATATCCAGCTCCACCTCTGCCTTCATCACGGCGGCCTATGTGCCGCTGGTGCCGGTGCTCCAATGGGCAATCCTTCGGCGCCCGCCGCGTCTTGCAAGCTGGGCCGGCGTCGCACTCGCGCTCGCGGGACTGATGCTGATCGCGGGGCCGCGCAGCGGCATCGGGCTGGGGTGGGGCGAAACGCTGACCCTGGTCAGCACCGTCGCGATCGCGCTGGAGATCATCTTCATCAGCCTGTGGGCCGGCACGGTCGACGTGGTGCGCGTGACGCTGGTCCAACTGACGGTGACGTCGTTTCTGTGCTTCGCTTCGATGGTGCCGGCGGGGGAGGCGATCCCGCCTTTGTCCCCCTATATATTGCTGGCGGCCTGCGGGCTGGGCGCCGCGACCACGCTGATCCAGCTCGTCATGAACTGGGCGCAGCGAAGCGTGTCGCCGACCCGCGCGACGCTGATCTATGCCGGCGAGCCGGTCTGGGCGGGCATCGTCGGCCGCGTCGCCGGCGACCGGATGCCGCCTTCATCCCTGCTGGGCGGCGTCCTCATCGTCGCTGCGGTCGTCGTCAGCGAACTGCGTCTGGTCCGCCGCGACACGCGGACATAAATCATCCGCAGGTTGGTCGGTCACGGTCGGCGGCTCCTTGGCGTGCACGGTTCTACGACCATGATCTTTCCGCGCAACGCAAGGCCTCTCCGGTGGATTGATTCCGACATTCGAACGAGGCCTGGCCTCGAACGGTGTCGAATGTCGGAATCGGACCACTAGGTCCGGCGGAACACCGGTGGGCGCTTTTCGAAGAATGCGGCAAAGGCCTCCTGCGCCTCGGGTGATGCGAGCCTCTCGCGAAACAGCCGCGCTTCCTCCTCGATGCGCGCGGACAGGATCGCCGTATCGCCCTTCATCAGGCGGCGCGTCGCCATCAGTGCCTCGGGCGGCTTGGCAAGCAGCGCCGCCGCCTTCCTGCGGGCATGGTCGATCAGTCCATCCGGCGGGACGATGGCGGTGACCAATCCCGACCGGTCGGCCGTCTCGGCATCCATCGGTTCGCCCAGCAGCAGCATCGCGGCCGCCTTCGCATGACCCATGATTGTCGGGGCCAGCAGGCTGGACCCGGCCTCCGGCACGATGCCCAGGTTGACGAACGGCGTGATGAAGCGCGCGTCGGGCGCGGCATAGATCAGGTCGCAATGAAACAGCATCGTGGTGCCGACGCCTACCGCCAGCCCCTGGACGGCGGCGACGAGGGGTTTTTCGAACGCCGCGATCGCCCGGATGAAATCGAACGCGGCCGCGCCGCCTTCCGGTCCGGCCATGAAATCTTTGAGGTCGTTGCCCGCGCAGAATGCGTCGCCGCTGCCGGAAAACAGCACGGCGCCGACGTCCGGTCGGCCCGCGGCGTCGGCCAGCGCGGCCGTCATCGTCCGATACATGGCGCCGGTCAGCGCGTTCTTCTTTTCGGGCCGGTCGATCCTGATCTCGATCACGCCTTCATTTTCGCTGATGGCGATATGTTCGCTCATGCCCAATCTCTCCTTTCAACGCCCCATGGCAAAACAGGTGGCGACAAGTCTGAGCGCCGTCTATCGCGCCATCCGACCTCCGATCAACCCGGGCTTATGATAGAGCGCCTTCGCCTTGTCCTCGATCCTTTCCTGATCGCGTTGCTCGCGACGGTGCTGGCTGCTTCCCTGCTACCGGCCAGGGGCGCTGGCGCGCAGGTGGCCGGCGCAATCGCGGACGCCGGCATCGTGCTGCTCTTCTTCCTGCATGGCGCCAAATTGTCGCGCGAGGCGATCTGGAGCGGGGCAAGGGCGTGGAAGCTGCATCTGGGGACGCTCGCCACCACATTCGCATTGTTCCCGGTCGTCGGAATCATCGTCCGCCATGCCGCGCCCTTGCCGGAAGGATTGCGGGACGGACTGCTCTTTCTCTCCCTGCTGCCCTCGACCGTGCAATCGTCCATCGCCTTCACCGCCATCGCGCGCGGCAATGTGGCCGCGGCGGTGGTCAGCGCGTCTTTTTCCAATCTGCTGGGTATCCTCGTGACGCCGTTGCTGGTCGCGCTGCTCATGGCGCGTGGCGGCACCGGCGGCCTTGTGTCCGCCCAGGCGGTCGAAGCGATCCTGCTGCAATTGCTGCTGCCTTTCCTGCTCGGCCATCTGGCGCGGCCCTGGGTGGACGGGTTCATCGCCCGGCACAGGGCATTGGTGGGACGGGTCGACCGGGCATCGATCCTGCTGGTCGTCTATGCCGCCTTTTCGGCGGCGGTGGTCGAAGGATTGTGGCGACGTGTGTCGGGCGGCGAACTGGCCCTGCTCGCGCTGATCTGCTGCATGATGCTGGCCGTGGTCCTCATTTTTACCCGGGTTTTGGGACGCGCGCTCGGCCTTGCCCGCGCCGACGCGATCGTGCTGATTTTCTGCGGCTCTAAAAAAAGCCTCGCATCCGGTGTGCCGATGGCGGGCGTGCTGTTCCCCGCCAGCCTGGCCGGGCCGGTGTTGCTGCCGCTGATGCTGTTTCACCAGATCCAGCTCATGGCCTGTGCCGTGCTGGCGCGCAGACTGGCAGCGGAAGAAGCGGAGTAACGATGGACAGGCCCGGCCAATAATTATACGATTGTATAACAGTTTCATATGGGGACCGAATTGACGAGAAGGGGGGCAGGAACGGAGGAAGATCCGGATGCGGGCTGGTCCCTGCCGGCATGGACCTATGTCGACACCGAATTTTTCTCGGAAGAGGTGGCACGCATCCTTCGGCCATCGTGGCAGATCGTGTGCCATGACAGCGATATTCCTGCGCCCGGCGATTTCCAGCGGTTCGATTTCGTCGGCGAAAGCATCGTTCTGATCCGTGGCGCGGACGGGGCGGTGCGCGCCTTCGCCAATGTCTGCCGCCATCGCGGCGCGCGGATCGTCGATGCGGATGTGGGATGCGCGAAGAAGCTGGTCTGCCCCTATCATGGCTGGACCTACGAACTGGACGGGCGGTTGTCCGGCGTGCCCGGCCGCACCGGCTACGGACCGGCCTTCGACCCCGTCGATCATGGCCTCGCATCGGTGGAGGTCGACCGGTGGCAGGGGTTCCTGTTCGTCCGGCTGGAAGATGACGGCGGGCCATCCGTCGCCGCTATGATGGCCCCCTATGCCGAACAGATCGCGCCCTATCGCTTCCCCGACCTGCGGGCGATGGGCCGCGTGACGCTGCGGCCGCGCGCGGTAAACTGGAAGATCATCGGCGACAATTATTCGGACGGCCTGCATATCGCGGTCGCGCATCCGGGCTTGCGGCGGCTGATGGGCGACGGATACGGGGTTGAGGCGTCGGCGCATGTGGACAGGATGTGGGGACCGATACTGGACCTGCCGTCCGCCAATCCGTCCGAACGCGCCTATCAGCATTTCCTGCCCACGGTCCCGCACCTGCCGCCCGATCGGCAGCGGCTGTGGACCTATTTCAAACTGTGGCCCAATTTCGCGATCGACATCTATCCCGATCAGGTGGACTTCATGAGCTGGCTGCCCCTGTCGCCGACCCGGACCCTGATCCGCGAGATCAGCTATGCCGTTCCCGATGACCGGCGGGAAATGAAGGCGGCGCGCTATCTCAACTGGCGCATCAACCGGCAGGTCAATGCAGAGGATACCGATCTGGTGAACCGGGTGCAGGCCGGGATGGCCTCGTCCGGCTTCAGCGTGGGACCGCTCAGCGAACAGGAAGTGGCGCTGCGGCATTTCTGCGGTCGGGTGCGCGCGCGCATTCCGCAGGCCCGCCTTCGTACGGCGCCATCCGCCGGATGGAGCGCGCGTCCATGACCAGCCACTATGATGCGGTCATCATCGGGGGCGGGCATAATGGCCTTGTCTGCGCTTTCTATCTGGCGCGTGCGGGCTATCGCGTGCGGATATTGGAACGGCGCGCGGTGGTCGGCGGCGCTGCGGTGACGGAGGAATTTCATCCGGGTTTCCGCAACTCGACCGCCAGTTACACCGTCAGCCTGCTCAACCCCAGGGTGATCCGCGACATGAAACTGGCCGATCACGGCTATCGCGTGATCGAACGGCCTGTCAGCAATTTCCTGCCGCAGCCCGATGGAGGCTATCTGAAACTGGGCGGCGGGCTGGAACGGACACAGGGCGAGTTCCGCAAGTTCAGCGCGAAGGATGCCGAAACGCTGCCATCCTATTATGCTGCGCTGGAGGTGGTGGCCGACCTGCTGCGCGACCTTGTGCTCAAAAGCCCGCCCAATGTCGGGGACGGCATGACGATGGTCATCGACGCGCTCAGGCAGGGGTGGCGCATCTCCGGGCTCGGCATCGAACAGCAGCGCGACGTGCTGGATCTGTTCACCAAGTCCGCCCGCACCATCCTGGATTCCTGGTTCGAAAGCGATGCGGTCAAGGCGGCGTTCGGCTTCGATGCCGTGGTCGGCAATTATGCCAGCCCCGACACACCCGGCAGCGCCTATGTCCTGTTGCATCATGTGTTCGGCGAAGTGAATGGCAAGAAGGGAGCCTGGGGCCACGCGGTCGGCGGCATGGGGGCCATCACCACGGCAATGGCGGCGGTGGTGCGGGCGATGGGGGTCGAGATCAGCCTGGAGGCGCCGGTCGCTTCGGTGCTGGTGGATGGCGACCGCGCCGTCGGCGTGCGGCTGGACGGCGGGGAGGAGGTGACGGGGCGCTGCGTCATCGCCAATGTCGGGCCGAAGCTCCTGTACGAACGGCTGATGGCGCCGTCGGACCTGCCCGCCGATTTTCGCAGGCGGATCGGCGCGTTCAACGTCGGATCTGGCACCTTCCGCATGAATGTGGCGCTGTCGGCGCTGCCTGATTTTACCTGCCTGCCGGGTGTCGGTGAACATCACCAGTCGGGCATCATCCTGGCTCCCACGCTCGATTATATGGACCGGGCCTTTCTGGATGCGAAGCGCGACGGCTGGTCCCGCGCGCCGATCGTGGAAATGCTGATCCCCTCGACCGTCGACGACAGCCTGGCGCCGCCGGGATGCCATGTCGCCAGCCTCTTCTGCCAGCAATTCGCGCCGGTTCTGCCCGACGGCCGCAATTGGGATGACGAGCGGGAGGCGGCGGCGGACGCGATCGTCGCCACCGTGGAGGCGCAGGCCCCCCGATTCGCAGACAGCATCATCGCACGCCAGATCCATTCTCCGCTCGATCTGGAACGCAAGTTCGGTCTGGTCGGCGGCGACATCATGCATGGCCATCTGTCGCTGGACCAGATGTGGTCGGCACGCCCCGTGCTGGGGCATGGCGCCTATCGCGGACCGCTCAAGGGGCTCTATATGTGCGGGGCAGGGACGCATCCGGGCGGCGGGGTGACGGGCGCACCGGGCCATAATGCGGCTCGCGCGGTGCTCAAGGACGGCGCCATCTGGAACCGGTGGCGCTGAGCCGAAGCGACGCCGTCATTTATCTGCTTGAAAAAAATCTGACAGATGTCAAGATTTCGCTGGCGGGTCGTCACGAGGCAATTCGTTATCTGGTGAAAAGGGGGAGGAAGCCCGGGCTTCGATGGTAACGCGGCACCGTTCCGCGTGAAGGGGGACATCTGGGGTGAAGCGGCTTCCCGTCACGAAACTGGCCTTGCTGGCGCTGTTTTCCGCGTCTGTCGTGTTCGCGCAATCGAACGGAGCACCGGATGGCGCCGCGATGAAGGAAACAGAACCCGGCATCCCCGTCACCGATCCGCTGGTGCGGGAAAAATGCGGCGGCTGCCATACCCCGGACGCGAAGGGCAATCTGAGCCGCATCAGCTGGGTCCGCACTACGCCGGAGGGCTGGTCGCAGGCGATCAAGCGGATGGTGCGCCTCAACGGACTGTATCTGACCCCCGATGAAAGCCGCGCGGTCGTCAAATCGCTCGCCGCCTCGCACGGGCTGGCGCCGGAGGAGGCAAAGCCCGTCATGTATCTGGCCGAAAAGCGGATCATCGACGAAAGCATCATCCCCAACGAAACCATGCATGGCGCCTGCGCCAGTTGCCACGCCTATGCCCAGCCCATGTCCTGGCGCCGGTCGAAGATGGAATGGAAGACGCTTCAGGACCTGCACGTCGCTCTCTATTCACAGGCGGATGCGCAATATCGCCGGCCCGCAGAGGACAGCGAACAGCCCGAGGGTCGCGATCCCAAGGACAAGCTGACCCGCGGCGAATATGCGCTTACCTATCTGCCCAAGGTTGCCGGGCTGCACTCTCCGGAATGGGCTGCGTGGAGCGCGCGCCAGCGGGCGCCGCGCCTGGCCGGGGACTGGCTGGTGGTGGCATCGGTTCCCGGAAAGGGCCGTTTCGTGGGCGACTTCACTGTCGCGCCGGGCAAGGCGCCCGACGAATTCATCACGCAGGCGCATTTGCGCGCTCTGGGCGACGGCGCCACGATCAGCCGCAGCGGGACGGGCATCCTCTATGCCGGATATAGCTGGCGCGGATCGTCGAAGGGGACCGCCGCCGCGACCCCCGACGACCTGGCCAGCCCCGCGCGCGAGACGATGTGGTTCGCGCCGGACCAGCAAAGCGCGCAGGGGCGCTGGTTCTGGGGCGAATATCAGGAATTCGGCTATGACGTGAAACTGGTCCGGGCCACCGCCGCGCCCGCCATTCTGGCCGTCGTGCCCGGCCCGGTGAAGGTCGGGACGAGAGGCGTGCAGATGCGCATCCTGGGCCATAATCTGCCCCTATCTCCCGCCGCCGCCGACATCGATCTGGGCGCGGGTGTTTCGGTAACCAAAATTCTGTCGGCGACCCCGCAGGAAATGGTGATCGCAGCCGATGTGGCGCCCGCCGCAATGCCCGGGCCGCGCGACGTGCAGGTTGCCGGCGCAGTGCTGGAACAGGCTTTCCCGGTCTATCGCAACGTCGATTATATCAAGGCGACCCCGGAAACCGCGCTGGCCCGGCTGGGCGGTATAAAGTTCGCCAAGGGGTATCAGCAGTTCGAGGCGACCGGCTACGACAACGGCCCGGACGGCAAGCCCAATACCAGCGACGACGTCGCGTTGGGGCCGGTCGATGCCGACTGGTCGATGCAGGAATTCATGTCGGTCTATTATGACGACGACATGAAATATGTGGGCGCGCTAAGCCCCACCGCCTTCTTCACGCCGGGCGTGGAGGGGCCCAATCCCGAACGCCGCTTCGGCCGCAACAATTATGGCGAGGTATGGGTCGTCGCCACCGCGAGGAAGGAAAGGGACAAGTTCGGGCGACCGTTGAGCGCCCGGGCCTATCTGGTCGTGACGGTGCCCATGTATCAGCGGTTCGACCAGCCGGAGGTGGCGCGATGACGGTCATGCAGGCACCGGCCTATCGCCGGGCGGAATATCATGGCTTCACGGCGGGAGGCGCGGATTTCGTCTATCTCGTGAGCGCCGGTGCGATCTTCGAGATCGACACGGACGTGCAGGCGGTGCTGTCCCGCCTCGACGGGCAGGACGTCGCCCACGCCGCGCTCGTGCGGCAATTGACGGGGGACGGGCGTGATGCGGCGGATGCCGAGGCGCTGGTGCGCGAATTGCGCGTTGCGCGGCTGATCCAGCTTGGCGCCGCCGCGCCGGTCATGCCGCAGGCGCCGCCGGCCGACTTTCCGCTACAGGCGCTGGTGCTCAACGTCACCAACCAGTGCAATCTCGCCTGCACCTATTGCTACGAATTCGGCGCGGACAAGATCGCGACGCCTGCGGGCAAGCCCAAATATATGACGCTGGAAACGGCGAAGGCGTCGGTCGACCTGCTGATCGCCGAAGCGACCGGGCGCAAGGCGGTACACATCACCTTCTTCGGCGGCGAAACATTGATGAATTTCAAGCTGCTGCGCGACGTCGTGAGCTATGCCAATGGAGCGACGGCGGCGGCGGGGAAGGGGATCACCTACAGCCTGACCACCAATGCGACGCTGCTGACGGAGGAGATCGTCACCTTCCTGTCGGACAATCGCATCGGCGTCACCGTCTCCATGGACGGCCCGCCGGAGGTGCAGGACAAGCATCGCGTCTACAAGAACGGCAAGGGCAGCTATGCGGTCATCGAACCGCGCCTGCGCACGCTGATCGCCGGCCACAAGACCCGCGCCGTCACCGCGCGCGTGACGCTGACCGAAGGCGTCACCGACGTCGTGCGCATCTTCCGCCATCTGAAGGACGACCTCGGCTTCCACGAAGTCGGCTTCGCCCCCGTCACCAGCGGCGAAACGCGCGCCTATTCGATCGACGCCAATGGCATGGACGATGTGCTGGCGCAGTTCGGCGCGCTGGCCGAAGAATGGCTGGAATTCGCCCTGCGCGGCGAGGTGCACGGCTTTACCAATGTCAGCGAGACGATCAGCGAACTGATCTCCGGCGTCAACAAATCGCATCCATGCGGGGCCGGGCTGGGCCTGATGGGGGTCAGCCCCTCGGGCGACCTGTCGCCCTGCCACCGCTTCACCGACGCCGACACGCATGTAATGGGCCATGTGTCGAGCGGCATCGACCGGGCCAAGCAGGGCGACTTCCTGGCGCGCGGCCATGTCGAGGCGAAATATGACTGCCAGAGCTGCTGGGCGCGACCGCTGTGCGCGGGCGGATGCCATCATGAAGCGTTCGTGCGCTATGGCGACACGGGCCACGCCAACCTCCATTATTGCGACTGGATCCGGCAATGGACCGACACCTGCCTGCGCATCTATGGCGAACTGGCGGTGAAAAATCCCGGCTTCCTCGAACGCTTCGCTGAACGAAAGGGCCTGTCATGAAGCATCTTCGTGCCATCAACAAAAAGGCGCGCGCGATCGACGAGGCGGTGGCGCAGATCGAGGCGGCGGCATCGCCCGCCGCCGGGGCGGATGCCGACATGGAAGAAGATGTCATAGCCCTGCAACAGCAGCCACGGCCCCATGTGCCGATGGGGTGCACCTTGTCCTTCTCGCCCGGCTGGGAAGTCGATGCGGGCGGGGGTACGGCGGGCCTCTGCCAGCCGGTCGAGCGCGACATCTACGACTGCTACGTCACCTGCTTCTGGCCGGTGCAGGTCCCCGACCATGTCAATTACTCGCCCGACTGGGCCAGCAACTGCGCCACGGCCACCAAGGACTGGCGCAATCTCGACCTTGTTTTCCCATGAGGCGCGCCATGCTGACTTTCCGCCGGTTTCCCGCCTTCTGCCTGGCCATGCTGGCCGCCGTCCCGGCGCCCGCCGCCACGCTCTTCATGGGCTCCTATCCCGACCAGTTGCTGATCTTCGACGAAGGATCGGCGTCGGTCACCGGAAAGCTGACCCTGGCGACCGGCCTGCCGACGTCGATGATCCTGTCCGACGACGGCAAGCGCATCTATGTGACGACCATCACCACCAGCGGGATCGAGGTGGTGGACACCGCCGCCCGCACCGTGGTGAGCAAGTTCAGCCTCAATGACGGCACGACGCGCTATCGCTTCTGGGGCGGCACGCCCGATCCGGCGGGACGATTTTTCTACACGCTGCTGACCCGCATCGACAAAGGGGCGGATCGCTACACGATCAGCAAGCCGATGTGGGCGGCGATCGACCTCAAGACCCGGAAGATCGCCCGCACCGTCGAACTGGACAAGGAGGACGAGCGGTCGGGCGGCGGCTGGCGCATGTCCTACAAGGTATCGCCGGACGGCCGGTTTCTCTACGCCTTCGGGGAAAAGGTGGTGATCGTCGACACCGCCACGCTCAAGGTCGTGGACCGCATCGACCTTGCCCGGCCGGATGGTACGGGCCTTGAAAATGTGGGCTTTGGCGGGTCGCTGGAAACAATGCGCACGCCGGGGCAGTTCGTGTCGCTGTTCAACGCGTCCGATCCCTATATCCACAACAAGATGTTCGGGGTCGCCCGCTTCGATCTCAACAGCCGCCGGTTCGACTTCACGCCCATCGGCCCCGCGCCCGAAAGCATGGCGGGGCTGGAGGTCACGCCGGACGGGAAGCAGGCCTATACCGTGGTGGTCAACGGCAAGCTGGGGTCGAAGCGCTGCGAATTCTGGCACATGGACCTGACCACCAACGCGGTGGTCGACAAGGCCGAGTTTCCGTGCCGCTCGCGCTTCCGCTTCGGCATGTCGCTGGATGGCCGCAAGCTCTACATCTACGGCGCCAGCTACGATGTGGAGGTGTACGACGCCACAACGCTGAAACTGGAAACCAAATGGGACCTGGGCAACGATACGACGGGTGCGGGCATGGTTGCCGTCCAGTGACGCGCGTGGCGACGGGCCGCGGGCGCACCTGATGGCCGTCGCCATCCGGGGCGCAGGCATCGCCGCACGCGCGTGCGCGCATCTTCTGGCGAACGCCGGCCTGCCTGTGTCGGTCGATCCTGTCGCGCGCGCGCCGGTGCCCACGATCATGCTCGGCGACCCCGCGCTGGCACTCATCCGCGACATATTCGGTCAGCCCGGCCTGTTTGCGGACTTCCCCCGCGTGTCGCGGCGGCTGGTCGACTGGGGCGGGCGCACGGCGACCGTTCCGCATGGCGGCGTGCTCCTGTCGGAGGGGCAGCTTCAGGCGGCCTTGCCCGCGCCGGCATCGTCGCCCGAAGGCGCTGTCGACTTCACCATCCATGCCGCTTCGTCGGTGCCGGCGGGCACCATGCATGTTTTCGGCGATCGCCATGCCATGGCCGCGCGGGTGATGCTGCGCGACCCCGCCAGCGCGCGGGAAGCCCGGATCGAGGCCGTGGCGGACGGGTGGCTCTATCTGGTCCCGGCGGGCGAAGGGCAGGGCTGGCTGCTGGGAGTCGGTGCACCGATCGACGGGCTGCTGGGGGGAAGCGCCCTGATCGCGCCGGGCGTAGACGCCGTGGGGGCGGCATCCACGCCGTTTCCCGCCGCACCGCGCCTGCATCTGCCGATGACCGGCGCTGACTGGCTGGCGTGCGGGACGGCGGCGATCGGCTTCGATCCCCTTTGCGGCGACGGCGCTGCGCAATCGGTGCGGGAAGCCATCCTCGCCTCGGCGGTCGTTGCCGCCATTGCCGAAGGCGGTGACCGGGCGGCGCTGCTGTCCCACTACCAGTCCATGCTGATCGCGACGATGCGGCGGCACCTGCTGCTCTGCGCGCAATTCTATGCCGATGGTGGAAGCGGGGACTGGTGGCGCGGCCAGCATGACGCGCTGATGGAGGGGCATCGCTGGTGCACCGGCCTGCTCGCGATGCTGCCCGAACCGCGGTTCCTGCTCGATGGTCTGCGCCTTGTTCCGCGACCGGTGGCGGCATGACGCAAGCCCCGTCGCCCCCGGTCGCCGACTGGCGCACCTACCGGCGGCTCGCCCCTTTTCTCAAGCCCTATCGCGGCGCCCTGCTGGGCGTTCTGGCGATCAGCCTCCTGTCCACCCTGTCGGGCCTTGCCCAGCCCTATCTGTCCAAGCTGCTGATCGACCAGGCCCTGCTGCAAAGGGACATGGGCGCGCTGGTGCGGATTGCGGCGATCATGATCGGCGTGACGATAGGAGGCTTCGCCGTCAACATCCTCGCCAGCTATCGCTACGTCGCGCTGTCGGCGGCGATGCTCTACGATATTCGCGCCGCCCTGCTGCGCCATCTCCAGACGCTCTCGCCTCGTTTCTACGGCAGTTTCCGGCTGGGCGACCTGGTGTCGCGCCTCAACAGCGACGTCAGCGACGTGCAGCGGATCGCGGCGGACACGCTGCTTTCGGTTGTCGGCAACCTGCTCTTCTTCGTCGGCTGCGTGGCGATGATGCTGTGGCTCGACTGGCGCCTGTTCCTGGTCAGCGTGCTGCTCGTTCCTGCCAGCCTCGCCATCTTCTCCCATTACCAGCGCCGCCTGACCGCGCTGACGCGCACCATGCGCGAACGGGGTGCGGATCTGGGCAGCCTGCTGGTCGATACGGTGATGGGGATGCGCGTGGTCGCGTCGCTGCGCGCGGGCGAGCATGAGGTCGGGCGGTTCAGGGCGAGGAACGACGCCTTCGTCGCCGCGATGCTCAGGATGCAGGTGGCCTCCTTCCTGACCGGGGCGCTGCCCGGCACGCTGATGACGGCGGCGACGTCGGCGGTGATCCTCTACGGCGGCTGGCGCATCATAGAAGGGGACATGAGCATCGGCACGCTGGTCGCCTTCATGACCTATCATATGCGGCTGCTCTCGCCGATCCAGACGCTCATGGGCCTGACGTCGGGCCTTGCGTCGGCACGGGTGTCGCTGGGGCGTATCTTCGAACTGTTCGACACCCCTCCCGACGTGGTGGAGCGTGCCGGCGCCCGGCCCCTGACGGGCGCCGGCACACTGCGGTTCGAAGCGGTGGCGATGCGCTACGACCGCGATGCCGTGCTGCGCCATGTGGACCTGACCATTCCTGCGGGCAGCCTGTGTGCGATCCTGGGACCCAGCGGCGCGGGCAAATCGACCATGGCTGACCTGATGGTGCGCTATCTCGACCCGGACAGAGGGCGCATCAGCGTGGACGATGTGGACCTGCGCGATTGCCGGCTGGACGACCTGCGGCGCGAAATCATCCTGGTCGACCAGGCACCCTGGCTGTTCAACGACACGATCGCCGCCAATATTGGCTTCGCCCTGCCGGACGTCACCCGGGCGCAGATCGAGGCGGCGGCGCATGCGGCCGGGCTCGACGCCTTCATCGACCGGCTTCCCGAAGGCTACGACACGCCTGCGGGCGAGCGCGGCATGGCCCTGTCGGCGGGCGAGCGGCAGCGGATCGTGCTGGCGCGCGCCCTGCTGCGCCGGCCGGGCATCCTCATCCTGGATGAACCGACATCGGCGCTGGACGGCGATACGGAACAACTGGTCGCGGACCGCCTGCGCGCGGCATTGCCCGGCGCGACCATCATCGTCATCACCCACAAACCCCTGCTGGCGCAGATGGCGGACCATGTCATCGCGCTGAAGGACGGGCGGGCGACCATGACCCGGCGTGCCGGTCCGGTCCATGTCTGATCCTGTCCGCATCGCCATCATCGACAGCGGCGTGCATCCGGGCCATCCGCATATCGACGCCGCCCGGCTGCTGCCCGGCTTCGCGGTTGCGGCGGACGGAACGGTGTCCCGTGACGAGGCGGTCGACCGGCTTGGACACGGCACGGCCGTGACCGCGGCGATCCAGGATCAGGCGAAGCAGGCGTCCTGCCTGCCGATCCGCGTGTTTCACGAATCGCTCCGCACGACCGCGCGGGCGCTGGTTGCGGCGATCGACCGGGCGGTGTGGGAAGGCGTGGAGATCGTCAACCTCAGCCTGGGGACGACGAACCCGGCGCACCGTGCCCTGTTTGAAGCCGCCGCCGATCGCGCCCTTGCGGCGGGCGTGCTCGTCGTCGCGGCGCGCGCGGTGGAAGGGACGCCCTGTTATCCGGGCAGCCTGGACCGGATACTGGGCGTGGCGCCGGACTGGGACTGTGCGCGCGACACCATAGTGGAGCGGGACGGCATCCTGCATGCATCCGGCCGACCCCGGCCGATTCCCGGCGTACCGCAGCGCCGCAACCTGCACGGTGTCAGCTTTGCCGTAGCCAATATGAGCGGCATTATCGCGCGACGGGGGCGACAGGAAGTTGCGCGCCGACTGGTGCAGCTTGGCGCGGCGGCGGACCCGGCCGGACGCCCGGCCGACGATGCCCTAGGCCGGTGACACCATCGCCTGGCGATCGAGTATCTCACGCACCTTCGCGGCCAGGTCGCCATAGCTGAACGGCTTGGTCAGCAGGTCGACGCCGGGGTCCAGCCGCCCATGATGCACGATGGCGTCGCGCGCATAGCCGGTGGTGTAGAGGATTCGCAGGTCCGGCCAGCGGGCATGGACATCGCGGGCAAGGTCGGCACCACTCCGGCCGCCGGGAAGAACGACGTCGGTGAACAGCAGGTCGATGGGGTCGCTCGACGCCTCCAGCACCCGGATCGCCTCGGCCGCCGTTTCCGCCTCCATCACCCGATAGCCCAGATCGCGCAGGACGTCGGCGGAATAGGCGCGGACCTGCTGGTCGTCCTCGCACAGCAGGATGGTTTCGTTGCCGCCCTTGCGCGTCGGTTCCACGGCAGATGCCGCCTCGACCGGCGCCATGCCATGCAGGCGCGGCAGATAGAGGTTGATGCTGGTGCCTTCACCCGGCTTCGACAACACGCGCATGTGCCCGCCAGATTGCTTGATGAAGCCATAGACCATCGACAGGCCCAGCCCGGTACCGCGTCCGACATCCTTGGTCGTGAAAAAGGGTTCGATGGCATGGCGCACCGTATCGGCATCCATGCCTTCGCCGCTGTCTGTGATCGTGATCAGCACATATTGGCCCGGAGCGATGTCGGGCTCTCCCGCCATTGCCGCCGTCTCGACATAGATGTTGTCGACCGCGATTCGCAGCGTGCCGCCGTCCGGCATGGCATCGCGGGCATTGACAGCCAGGTTGATCAGGGCGTTCTCAAGCTGGTTATGATCCACCTCGATCGTCCAGGCCTGCGGGTTGAGGCAGGTGTCGATCTGGATCGTCTCGCCCAGGCTGCGGCGCAGCAGGTCATGCATGCCCGATACCAGCTGGCTGGGGTCCATTGCGCGGGGCATCAGCGGTTGTCGCCGGGAAAAGGCGAGCAGCCGCTGCGTCAAGACTGCGGCACGTTCGGCGCCCGCCATGGCATTTTGCGCCGCCCGTTGCAGCCTGGCATCGTCCGCGGGCAACTTGCGCATCAGCAGGTCCAGATTGCCGGTGACGACCTGGAGCAGGTTGTTGAAGTCATGCGCGACACCGCCGGTCAATTGCCCCAGCGTCTCCATTTTCTGCGCCTGTCGCAACGCCGCCTCGGCGTCCGCGCGCGCCTGCGCCTCGGCCCTATGCTCGGTGACGTCACGCGCCACGCAAAACATCAGGTCGCCGTCCGCGACGGCGGTCCAGCTGAAGATATGATAGTTGCCGTTCCGCGCGCGAAACCGGTTTTCGAACCGGCTCGCTTGCTCGCCGGCCGCAATGGCCTCGATCCTGCCCCGTGTCCGCTCCACATCGTCGGGATGTTCCATCCATTCCGACGTCCGGCCGATCAGTTCCGCCTGCGACCACCCCAATATGTCGGTCCAGGCCGGGCTTGCGGCGAGCCATGTCCCCCGGGCATCGGCGATCAGGAACGGATCGCGCGCAAGCGCCCACAACCGGTTGCGCTCGGTCGCCATCTGCCTTTCGGCCAGGACGCGCTGCGTGGTTTCGCTGACAATGCACAGAACACCGCCGATGGATCCGTCCGCCTCGAACACGGGCGAATAGGAAATGTCGAAAAACACTTCCTCGCCCCGGCCGCCGTCACGCTCGATGTAGAAGGGACGATCCTTGGCATGGACCGTCTCGCCTCCGTTCAACACCGAATCCAGCAGCGGCGCCAGGTCGTCCCACAATTCGGCCCAGCCTTCGCGTGCCGGTCGCCCCAGCGCGCGGGGATGCTTGTCACCGATGGTAGGCGCATAGGATTCATTATACAGCGCGCACAGATCCGGCCCCCAGAACAGGGCGATTTCCGCGCGGGACGACAGCAACAGGCGAACGGTCGACACCAGCGCAGGCGACCAGGATTCCACCGGTCCCAGCGGTGATGACCCGTCGATCGCGGCGATCAGCCGTCCCAGGGACCCCTGGCTTGCGATCATGGTCTCGATGGTCTGGTGCGCTTCCATCCTCCCCACCATAATTGTTCAGCCCCCCGACCCGATCGGAAACGATACGTCCCGTCGCGCTAATGTTTCCATCCTGTTAGGATGAAAAGATATTTGTACATTAAAATGCACTCTTGTAACGGCACGGGCATCGGCGCATGTGACCGCCGATGACGCGTTTTGCACCCGCACCCACCGCGCGACCCCGCGCCCTGGCCTGGTGGCTTCTCGTTGTGGCAGCGCTGGTCTTTTGCATGGTCGTCGTCGGCGGCATCACCCGTCTGACCGAATCCGGACTGTCCATCACCCAGTGGAAACCGATCACCGGCGCCATCCCGCCGCTTACCCATGATCAGTGGATGGAGGCGTTCCGCCTGTATCAGCAGATTCCCGAATATCGCGAAATCAACCGGGGCATGAGCCTGTCCGATTTCCAGTTCATATTCTTCTGGGAATGGACGCATCGCCTGCTCGGCCGGCTGATCGGCATGGCTTTCGCCTTGCCGCTGCTCTGGTTCGCCTGGAAGCGCGCGATCCCGGCAGGCTATGGCTGGCGCCTCGTCGCGCTGCTGGCGCTGGGCGGGCTTCAGGGAGCGATCGGCTGGTGGATGGTGGAATCGGGCCTGTCGGTGCGCACCGATGTCAGCCATTATCGTCTGGCGGTGCATCTGCTGACCGCCCTTTTCATCATGGGCGGGCTGATCTGGACGGCGCTGGACCTGTTCGCGCTGGCGCGTCATCCCCATGCGCGGCCGGCCCGGATGCGCGGCGCCGCGCTGCTGACGTTGCTGGCGCTGTTCGTCCAGTTGATGTTCGGGGCCTTCACCGCCGGGCTCGATGCGGGCTATGTGTCCAGCACATGGCCCTTGATGAACGACCATTTCGTCCCGGAAGGAATCGACTGGGGCGGCTCCTTCTGGGCGACGCTGTCGAGCGACCCCTATCTCGTCCACTTCATCCATCGCTGGTGGGCGTGGATCGCCGCACTGGCCCTGGTCATGCTGGCGCGGCGCGCCCGGCGGGCGGGCTGGCGCGGGCCGTCGATAGCGATCAATGCGACGGTGGGCACACAGATATTGCTTGGTATCCTGACGGTGGTGAGCGGTATCGCCCTGCCGCTGGCGGTGCTGCATCAGGCCGTCGGCGCGCTGGTCGTCGCCAGCGCCGCGTGGGGCGCCCATGCCGTTGGTCGCAAGGCTGCGTAACGGTGCCTGCCGCCAGATTGTGCGGGCCTGCCTTGAAAGTCCTGTCCATGATGGCGGCGGCGATGACGGCCGCATCGGCCGGCGCCGACATCGTCGCCATTCCATTCTCCCCGCCGGTCGACCGGTCGCTCGTCTACCGCGTCGATCAAAGCCGTACGATTGAATCGGCAATGCGCCGGTTTACCGCGACGCGGTCGCTACGCTTCACGCGTGATGGCGACGGTTACCGGTTGCAAGCGACGCTGGTCGCGATTGACAGCGACGCGCCGCCTGCCGCGGCGGAGCCCTTCCGTGCGGCGCTGACCCCGCTTGTCGGCGTGGAGATGCATTTTCGACTGGACGCCCAGGGGCATATCCAGTCCCTGGACGACATGGATCAGGTGTGGGCGAGCGTCGAATCGGGCCTGGCGCGGATGATCGGGACATTCGCGCCGGACACGCCGCGCCATCGCGCCGGCGTGGCGGTACAGGCTCTTTTTGCCGGCCTTGCTCCTCAATCCCGCCTTGCCCTGCTTGCCGGCGAATATCAGCCCTTGCTGCTCTTTGCCGGCGGCAATGTGGATGACGCCACGGGGCGGGGGGTCAGGACGGTGGCCGGGTCGCCACTTGGTCGGCCAGTGTCGGTCGAGGGGGTCTTGCATGTCAAGGGACGGAGCGGCGATCAGCTTGAACTGGAGGAAGTCCTCGCCGGGAACGGGGTGGATGTCACGATGCACTATCGCCTCTCCGGCGCCACCGGACTGGTGGAGCACCAGGTGCGCAGAATGGTCATGGGCGAAAGGCGCCTGGTCGAGGAGCGCGATCTTCGCCCGGCACGGCCATGAAGGCGGCATGAAACAAACAGAAGGCCCGGCGCATCGGCCGGGCCTTCCATATCGTCGTTGCTGCTGATCAGCGGTAGCGGCCGGCCACGTAGCCGCCGCTCGTCAGACCATTTTCGCGCCCGTTCGGACTGCGTTCGTCACGGCCGAACATCGCGCCCTGTTCGCGCTCGGTGCGCCATGCGTCCTGCGCTTCCTCGGCGGTCTTTTCGATGGTCACACGCGTCGCGTCGACCGACTTGATCCACCGCGACGGGATGGAATGGTGCACGCCGCCGGCATCCTGGTCGTTCTTGGTCAGGATGATGCGGTCGCCCCGGCATTTGTCGACGGTGCCGACATGTTCGCCGTCGCTGCCGACGACTTCCATATGTTCCTTCACCTGGGCCAGGGCCTGACGCTGTTCGCTGCGACGATTGCGCCAGGTGCCGAATTCAGAGTTGAACCGCGACCGGTTCTCGTTCTGATATTCGGCATAGTCGCGATCCAGCTCGTCGATGCGCTGTTGCCGCCACGCGTGATAGTTGCTGTCATGGTGCGACCCGTGATCCTGCGCCGGGCCGAATGCGCGGGTGCGATAGCCATGATCTTCGCTGCCGAAGCCGCTCCGCTCGCTGGTGTAGGGCGCATAGCCGCGATTGGGGAGGTAGCTGTCGCTGCGCGAGGCGGACGCGAAGCCGACACGGCTCGACGGGTCGCGCGGATCGCCGTAGGGGCGATTATAATATTCGTCATATTCACGGCGGCGCTCGGCTTCCTCGTCGCCGAACCAGCTGCGGATCTCGTCTCCCGCCCGGTCGAAAAACCCGCGCTCGTCGGGATCGTAGCTATCGGGTCCACGGCGATAGTCGGGACTGTCGAATTGGCCGCGCGTGCCATATCGATAGCCGCGCTCTTCGCGCCTGTCCCGGCGGTAGCGATCGTCGCCGCGGTCCCATCCGGCCGAATAGCGATCATCACCATAGCGGCGTGCGCCTTGGTAACCCATTGTCCTTCTCCTTCGTCTGCGTCTTGGAGGCGGCATCCTTGCGGCACCGTCCCCCCTTCAATGTGCGGGCGCGGGCATCGTTCCGGGCGTTACGCAGGAGTAATATCCGGGTGCAGCCTCGCTTCGCCGCTGGCGGATTTTCGCGCTTCCCGGCTACGCCGACCGGGCATGGGCGGCCCTCCGAATTTTTGCGCAAAACACCGTTGCATGGCACAGATGGCTCGCTTATAGGCAGCGCTCCTTCAAGGGGCCGTAGCTCAGCTGGGAGAGCGCGTCGTTCGCAATGACGAGGTCAGGGGTTCGATCCCCCTCGGCTCCACCAATTCTCGGAATTGGTTTCGCCTTCGGTTATGGGTTTGGAACCGGGGCTCCATCCGACTCTTCAGCGTGTTTTCGCCTCGGCATCCGGGGTATCTCCGCCATAGTCTTGTGCGCTGTTGTCGCTGGCCGCGGGCACAAATCCGCTCGGGCATCGGGCGCCGCGTCGCGATCACGGTCCCTGCGGACGCGTTCCAGGGCATTTTTTGTCGCAAGTCCGCGGCCGCAGGGTTTCGCCCGGACGGAAAAGCGTCGTAGGGCAAGGCCATGACACAGGAATTGCAATGACACAGTCATCGACTCTGGACCGGCCGGCCGCGACAGTGGTGATCGTGCGGGACCGGCCCGGCGCCATGCCATCATTGCTGATGGTGCAGCGGGCGCCGACCTTGGCGTTCGCGGCCGGGGCGCTGGTCTTTCCCGGCGGCGCGGTGGACGATGCCGACCGCGCGCTGGCCCTTGAAACAGACCACGGCCTGCCGCAGGACGAAGCGGCGAGCCGGATCGCCGCGATCCGGGAAGCGATAGAGGAGGCCGGCATCGGTGTCGGCCTTGTCGGGGCGGTCGATGCCGCCGCCCTGTTGCGGCTTCGCGACGGGCTGCATGACGGCCAGCCGCTTGGCGCGCTGCTGACCCGGCATGATATCGGCCTCGCGCTGGATCAACTCGTCCCCTTCGCCCGCTGGCACCCCGCGCCGTTCGAGCGGGCGACGCGCATATTCGATACGCGTTTTTACCTGGCACGCGCGCCCGAAGGGCAGGTGGCCAGCGTCGACACGACCGAAAATGTGCGGCTGCTGTGGGGTAGCGCCGCCGACACGCTGTCCCTTTGCGACGCGGGGGAGGGGCGGATCATCTTTCCGACCCGTCGTAACCTCGAACGCCTCGCCCCCTTCGCCTCCCATGCCGACATGGTCGCCCATGCGGCCGCTTTCCCGGTCGAAAAGATCCGGCCCTGGCAGGAGGAAAGGGACGGTGAAACCTGTCTGTGCATCCCCGATCATCTGGGCTACCCCGTTACCTCGGAACCGATGCGCCGGGTGCAGCGCGGCTAGGCGATGCGTCGCCTTCATCTTGTCCTCCGCCGGGTCTTTCTGCTGATTGCCTGCCTCGCACTGGCATTGCTCGCCTATGCCTGGCTGGGGCACAGGCCGCAGGACCTGCCCTGGACCGATCTCGACCTGGAACGGCCGATCGGTCTGTTCACCGGGCGCAAGCTGGCGGCGCTGACCGGCGACGCCGCGCGGTGCAGGGCGCTGCTCGACCGCGCCGGTGTCGCCTATGCGCCCGTCGCGCCGGGAGGCACGGGCCAGTGCCGCCATGCCGACGCGGTGCGGCTGCGCCTCGGCGCCGACGCGATAGCGCTTTCCCCGGCCTCGGTCGCGCCGTCCTGCCCGGTGGCGGCGGCGCTGAAACTTTGGGAATGGCATGTCGTCCAGCCCGCGGCGCAACATGTCTTCGGTCAGCCGGTCCGGACGGTGGCGCATTTCGGCAGTTATAGCTGCCGTCGCCTCTATGGCCGCAGCGAAGGCGCGTTCAGCGAACATGCGACGGCGGACGCGATCGACATCGCAGCCTTCGTGCTGAAGGACGGCCGGCGGGTCAGCGTGGTGAATGACTGGGCAGGGCAGGGCCGGGACGCCGCCTTCCTGCACGCCGTGCGCGACGGGGCGTGCGGCCTCTTCTCGACGGTGCTGTCACCCGATTACAACGCGGCGCATCGCGATCATTTCCACCTGGACCAGGCGGAACGCGGCGCGCTGGGCGGCCGCGTCTGCCGCTGACCTACTGCCCGAACCGGGCTTCCCGCGACACGCTCACGGCTTCGCGCGCGGCGGCCAGCAATGCGCCGCTCTTCGCCTCGCATTCGCGCTGTTCATAGTCCGCGTTCGAATCCGCTACGATGCCCGCACCCGCCTGCACATGCATGACGCCGTCCTTCAGCACGGCGGTGCGCAGCACGATGCAGCTGTCCATATTGCCGTCCGGGCCGAAATAGCCGACCCCGCCGGCATAGGCGCCGCGCGTTTCCGGCTCCAGTTCGGCGATGATCTCGCAGGCGCGGACCTTGGGCGCGCCCGACACGGTGCCTGCCGGAAAGCCGGCGAACAGGGCGTCGATCGCGTCCTTGTCGTCGGCCAGACGTCCGACCACGTTCGACACGATGTGCATCACATGACTGTAGAATTCGACGCTATAGCTGTCCGTCACGGTCACGCTGCCGGCGGCGGCGACTCGGCCGACATCGTTGCGGCCCAGGTCCAGCAGCATCAGATGCTCGGCCCGCTCCTTGGGATCGGCGAGCAGGCTTTCGCGGTTGGCGGCATCCTCCACCGCCGTCCTGCCGCGCGGCCGGGTGCCGGCGATCGGGCGGATCGTCACCTCGCTGTCGCGCGCGCGCACCAGAATTTCCGGGCTCGATCCGATCAGGGCAAAGCCGGGCAGGTCAAGATAATAGAGGAACGGCGACGGGTTGATCCGCCGCAGCGCGCGATAGAGCGCGATCGGGGGCAGGGTGAAGGGGCTGGTGAAACGCTGCGCCAGCACCACCTGGAATATGTCGCCCGCGACGATATAGTCCTTCGCCGCGTCTACCATATGCGCGTAGCGCCCCGGCTCCAGTACGGGCGTCACCGCCACATCGGCGATGTCGGCGGGGACGGGCATGTCCGGCAGGGGCGCGGCCAGCCGGGCGGCGGTGGCGTCGATCCGTTCCAGCGCGGCCGCGATCGCTTTGTCGGGATCGGTGAAGCTGCCCTTCCACACCGGCGACACGATGTAGAGCGCATCGGCCAGTCGGTCGAACACCAGGATGACGGTCGGCCGGACGAACAGCATGTCGGGCACGCCGATCGGATTGGGTGCGGGGCGGGGCAGCTTTTCGACCAGTCCGACCGTCTCATAGCCGAAATAGCCGACCAGGCAGGCGAGTGCATTGGGAAGGCCGGGGTCCATCTCCGCCCGGCATTCCGCCACCAGTGCGCGCAGCGCGGCGAGCGCACCGGCGCTTTCCGGGACGAAGGCGTCGCGGTCGGTGGTCCACTGGCGGTTGATCTCCGCCCTGTCGCCTTCCACGCGAAAGACCAGGTCGGGCGCCAGCCCGATCAGGCTGTACCGGCCGCGCACCGCGCCGCCCTCGACCGATTCGAGCAGATAGTCGCCCCGGTCGGCCTCGAACAGCTTGAGCGCGGCGGAAATTGGCGTGTCGGTATCCGCGACCTGCCGTCGCCACACCAGCGCGGACTCGCCGCGTGCCAGTGCCGCGCGCGCCGATGCCACGCCGTCCGCCGCCCCCCGGTTCGCCATGTTACTGCGCGCCGCTGCTGGTGGCGGCCAGTGCCTGACGCGCCTGCGCGACGGCCTTCGGGTTGCGGGTCACGCCCAGTTCCTTCTCGATCGCGCGCTCGAACTGCTGGGCATATTCCTCGCCGGTGGCACGGCCCAGCTCGTCGCGCAACTGCTTGACCACTTCGGGCTGCTTGCTCGCGTCGCCCGGATCGATCTTGTTCAGCTGCACGACGAAATAACCGCGCCCCTGGCTGATCGGCAGCGTCTTGACCGTGTTTTCCGCCATGGAAAACAGGATCGCCACTTCGGCGGGCGGGCGCTGCTCGCCGCGCATGATCTCGGCGCGGGTGCCGCCAAGCTGCTGCGGCGGGGGCAGCCGCACGCCGGACTGCGCGATGGCGTCGGCCAGCTTGGCGCCCTTGGCGACCTTGGCGCGGATATCCTCGGCCAGCTTCTTGGCCTTCTGGTTGCCCGCGTCCAGCTTGTATGCGGCGACGATCAGCGACTTGACCTCCGCCAGCGGCGGCGGTGCGGCGGCGATGATCTCGCCGGGCGCGACCAGCGCATAGCGCTTGTCCGCCGTGATCGGAACCAGCTGCGCATCGTCGTCCGCACTCATCGCAAAGACCGGCGCCAGCAGCGGCTTGACGTCGTCGGACGGCACATAGGCCTGATCCTTCGCCTGCTTGCCGGTCGACAGCAGCGCCGGGCTGGTCTCCAGCTTCAGGCCGTTGTCCTTGACCACCTGCTCGAAACTGTCGCCGTCGCCGATCTGGTCCTCCAGCTTGCCGGTGAAATCGGCCAGCAACTGCTTTTCCTTCTGCGCGCGCAGCGTGTCGACAATGTCGCCGCGCACGGCGTCCAGCGCCTTGGCCGGCGTTTCCTTGACCGCCGTCACCCGCACCACCAGCCATCCCAGCGGCGCGCGGATCGGCCCGACCAGATCGCCTTGCCCGGCGGCGAAGGCGGCGTCTGCGACCGCCTTGTTGGCGGCGCTTGTCAGCTGCGGCACGGTCTGGTCCGACAGGGTCGACGTCGCAAGGCCGGCGCCCTGCGCGGCGGCGGACAGGCTCTTGCCGCCCTTCACCTGATCGGCGATGGACTTGGCCGCCGCCTGAGTCGGCAGCACCAGCTCCTCGATGGTGCGGGTCTGCGTCGCGGCGTAGGCCGCCTTGTTCTGGTTGTAATAACCGGAAATCTCTGCGTCTGAAGGCTGCGCCGCCTGCGCGAACCGCTCTGCATCGATCACGGCGTAGCGGATGCGGCGCTGTTCGGGGATGGTGAAGCGCGCGGCGTTCTTCTTGTAGAAGTCGGCAAGCTGCGCGTCGGTCGGGTCCTTGGGGTCGAGGAAGGCGACGGCGGGGATGGCGGCGACCGATCCCTGCCGCTTTTCCAGCAGCAGCGACGCATAGGGCAGTGCCTGGCTCTCGGTCGGCCGCGCACCCAGTCCGACCGGGCCGAGCAGTTGGCGTTGCAGTATCTCGCGGCTGATGTCGTCACGCAGCGCCTGTTCGGTGATGCGCTCACGCACCAGCAGCTGGCGGAAATTTTCCTGGCTGAAATTGCCGGCCGCGTCCTGGAAGGCGGGAATCTGCGCGATCTGCGCGTCGACCAGCCGCTTGCTGATATGCACGCCCTGCGCGTCGGCGAAGGCGCGCATCGTCAGCGACGCGACCAGCTGGTCATAGACCTGGTCGCCGCCGCCCTGCGCGAAAAAATCGGCGATCTGAAGCTCGGGGCTGGATCGCCGGGCGTTTTCGAACACGCGCTGCACGCGATCCTGCAACTCCGCCTCGGTCAGCGCATAGCCCTTGGCCTTCGCGACCGTGCCGCCGCCCAGCATCGATCCGGTGCCGAACTTCCCGCTGGTGACGTCGCCCAGGATGAACGCTGCGGCGATGACGCCCAGGAACAGGATCGCGAACAGCGCCCCGAACCTGGAATGAATGATGCGACGAAGGACAGAGAGCATGAAATGATCCGAACAGCGGAAATATGGCGGCCCGCTTTAGGGGTGAAGCGGGTCGGCGGCAAGGCTTGGACTGGACAAATGCGCGACGCGCCGCCATCGCGGGCCGTGCGGCCGGCCCGTCCGGGGAGACATGCCTGCATCGGCGGGTGGTGCGGACGGTTCGTCGCGACGTGCAGCAAGGATCACAAGGGGAAGTACATTGGCGGACAGGCGCAAGCTGGTCGTTGGCAACTGGAAGATGAACGGCATGAAGGCCCAGTTGGGCGAGGTCGAGGCGATCGGGACGCTGGCGGCGGCGCATCCGGGCGTCGATGTGGGCCTGTGCCTGCCCGCGACGCTGATCGCGGCGGCCGATGCCGGCAAGGGCGGCGCCTTCGTCGGGGCGCAGGATTGTCACATGAAGGACAGCGGTGCCCACACCGGCTGCCTGTCGGCGGCGATGCTGGCCGAAGCCGGCGCGACATGGACCATCGTTGGCCATAGCGAGCGTCGGCAGGACCAGGGCGAAAGCGACGCCGACATCGCGGCAAAGGCGCTGGCGGCGCGCGCCGCCGGGCTGAAGGTCATTCTGTGCGTGGGCGAAAGCCTGGACGTGCGCGACGCGGGCGACGCCGAAGCGGTGGTGTCGGCGCAGTTGCTCGCGTCCCTGCCCGACGGCGCGGCGGGGGACTGGCTGGCCATCGCCTATGAACCCATCTGGGCGATCGGCACCGGCCGCATTCCCACCATGGATGCGGTCGATGCCATGCACCGGGCGCTGCGCGACGCGCTGGCCGGTCGCATCGGCGACGCCGCGCAGGCGGTGCGCATCCTCTATGGCGGCTCGATGAACGGCGACAATGCCGCGGAACTGCTGGCGATCGCGGATGTCGATGGCGGGCTGGTGGGCGGCGCCAGCCTGACCGCCGCGAAATTCGCGCCGATCGTCCAGGCCGCGGCCTGACCGAAACGACGCCGGGGGGCACCGCCGGTTCACACCGGTTGCCCCCGCGTCCCTTCATCGCTATGTGCGCGCCAAGGCACTCCATCACCGGACAGAAAATCGTCGCATGTTCACATTCCTCCTCGTCGTGCAGGCCATCGTGGCGGCCCTGCTGGTCACCGTCATCCTGATGCAGAAATCGGAAGGCGGCGGCCTGGGCGTCGGCGGCAGCCCGGCGGGCTTCATGTCGGCACGCGGCGCGGCGGATTTCCTGACCCGTTCCACGACGATCCTCGCCAGCATCTTCGTGCTGCTGTCCATTGTGATGGCGGTTATCGCGTCGGTGCGTCACGCCCCCAGCGACATTGATACCTCGCTGGTGAAGCAGGTGCCGGCGACGCAGGGCGCGCCCGCCGCCAACGGCGCGGCTCCGCTGGGCAATGCGGCTGATTCGCCCGCGTCCAACGGCGCGGTTCCGCTCGCCAACTAAAAACGTCGCCGATCTTTCGATCTTTTTTTAAGCGCGCGTGGATTCGCGCGCTTGCCCTTTGTTGTTCCGAAAGGCTAAGCCTCCACCCCCATGGCGCGGTATATTTTCATAACCGGCGGCGTGGTCTCCTCGCTCGGAAAAGGCCTTATGGCCGCATCCCTTGCAGCGCTGCTGCAAGCACGGGGCTATCGCGTGCGCATCCGGAAGTTCGATCCCTATCTCAACGTCGATCCGGGCACCATGTCGCCCTATCAGCATGGCGAGGTCTATGTGACCGACGACGGGGCGGAAACCGACCTCGACCTTGGCCATTATGAGCGATTCACCGGCGTGTCCGCGCGCCAGAGCGACAATGTGACGCAGGGGCGCGTCTACCAGACCATCATCACGCGGGAACGGCGCGGCGACTATCTGGGCGCTACGGTGCAGGTGATCCCGCACGTCACCGACGAGATCAAGGCTTTCGCCACCGCCGATACGGACGACCTCGACTTCGTGCTGTGCGAAATCGGCGGCACCGTGGGCGACATCGAATCGCTGCCCTTCATGGAGGCGATCCGCCAGCTTCATAACGATCTCGATCGCGGTCAGTCGATCTTCGTCCATGTGACGCTGGTCCCCTATATCGCGGCGGCGGGGGAGCTTAAGACCAAGCCGACCCAGCACAGCGTGCGCGAACTGACCTCGCTCGGCATCCAGCCGGACATATTGCTGTGCCGCTGCGAACATCCGCTGCCCGAGAGCGAGCGGCGCAAGATCGCGCTTTTCTGCAACGTCCGTCCCGAAGCGGTCATTCCCGCGCTCGACGCAAAGAGCATCTATGCCGTCCCCGGCCAATATCATGCCGAAGGGCTGGATGCCGAAGTGTTGCGCGCCTTCGGGATCGCCGACGCGCCCGCACCGTCGCTGGATCGCTGGGCCGACATCATGGATCGCCAGCAAAATCCCGAGGGCGAGGTGACCATCGGCGTCGTCGGCAAATATGTCGGCCTGCCCGACGCCTATAAATCGCTGCACGAGGCGCTGACCCACGGCGGATTCGCCAACCGGGTGAAGGTCAACATCAAGTGGATCGATGCCGAACTGTTCGAGGAAGAGGGCGCGGACATCGCCGCCCGGCTCGAACCGATGCACGGCATCCTCGTCCCCGGCGGCTTCGGCGTGCGCGGGTCGGAAGGCAAGATCGCCTCCGTCCGTTTCGCGCGCGAACGCGGCGTCCCCTTCTTCGGCATCTGCCTCGGCATGCAGATGGCCTGCATCGAAGGCGCGCGCCACACCGCCGGCATCGACAATGCGTCGACCACCGAATTTGGCGAAACGTCCGAACCGGTCGTCGGCCTCATCACCGAATGGATGGGCAAGGAAGGCCTCCAGAAGCGCACGGCCGAGACCGATCTTGGCGGGACGATGCGGCTGGGCGCCTATCCCGCCAGCCTGACCGGCAACAGCGTGGTGGCGGGCATATACGGCACGACGGAGATCAGCGAACGGCATCGCCACCGCTATGAGGTAAATGCCGGTTATCGCGATCCGCTGGAAAAGGGCGGCCTGATCTTCTCGGGCATGTCGCCCGACGGCATGTTGCCGGAAATCGTCGAGCGGCCCGACCATCCCTGGTTCGTGGGCGTGCAGTTCCACCCGGAACTCAAGTCCAAGCCGTTCGATCCGCACCCGCTCTTCGCCAGCTTCATCGAAGCGGCCGTCAAGCAGAGCCGGCTGGTCTGATCGACCCTCGCCCCGATGCCGGCGCATCGGGGCGTCTGTCTCAAATCCATAATATTAGGGTCTTTCCGCCGTAACGCATCGGACATGCTGCGGTAGCGAAAGCGGCATACCCGCCCCCCATCTCATTGGGGGTTCAGGGTCATGCGTTGTCTTGCCGGTTCGATCAGTCTGCTTGCTCTTGCCATCGCCGGGTCGGCCCACGCGCAGGAGGCCGCGCCGGGGGGCGAGGGCGACGCCATCGTCGTCACCGGCCAGCGCGCGCAGCAACAGCGTTCGATCGAGGAAAAGCGGATGGCGCTCGGCATCGTCGACGTGGCCGCAGCCGACGAGATCGGCCAGTTGCCCGACAAGAATGTCGCCGAGGTGGTAGAGCGCCTGCCCGGCGTCGGCGTGCAATATGATCAGGGGGAAGGACGCTATGTTGCGGTGCGCGGCGTGCCCTCCAGCCTCAACGGCTATACGCTCAACGGGTTCGAGATCGGCAATCCCGACGGCAACACGCGCGCCTTGCCGTTGGACATCCTGTCGGGACAGCTTCTCAACCGGGTGGAGGTCGCCAAGGTCAAGACCGCCGACCTGACGGGGCAGGGGATCGGCGCCACCATCAATCTGGTGACGCAGACCGCCTTCGACTTCGACCGACCATTCATCTTCCAGGCCAACGGCCAGGTCGGCTATCAGGAACTGCGCAAGGACGACCGTCCGGTGCGCGGCGATGCGACGGTGGGCGCGCGGTTCGGCGCGGACGAACAGTTCGGCATCCTGCTGGGCGCCAGCTATTCCGACCGCACCTACACCAGCTACGGCCTCTATCCCGACGACTGGGCGCCCGACGCCGATGCGGCGCGCGGGGCGGTGCCCACGAACATCAAATATACCGACTATCGCCTGCGCCGCGAACGCATCGGCGCGGCCGGTTCGCTCGACTGGCGCGGCGGCGCGACGCAACTCTATGTGCGCGGCGTCTATTCGAAATTCACCGAGGATGAATATCGCCAGCGCTTCCGCCTCGATTTCTCGGACATCGACTGGGATGCGAACGGCCTCACCGGTATCGCCTCCACCAGCGAGCAGCGGTCGGACCTGCGCACCGAATATAAGGAAAAGTCGATCCTGTCCTTCATGGCGGGGGGCAGCACGCAATTCGCCGACAGATGGACGCTGGATTTCGGCGCAGCCCACACGCGCAACGAAGTCATCGAACCCAATGAACTGTGGCAGTTCCGGGGCAATCCCGGCAATGTCGCCGTCGATTTCACCGACAAGCTCTATACCGCCGTCCCGGTCGAGGGCTATCTCGATCCCTCCGCCATGGGTTTTCGCCAATATAGCGCGCAGGACGAATATGGTCTGGAAAAGACCTGGCAGGCCCGCGTCGACCTGACCGGCAAGCTGCCCGCGCTGAGTGATGGCAGCTTCGTGAAGATCGGCGCGAACGGCCGCTGGACGGACAAGGATTTCAATTCGTCCAACGCCGTCTACGGGCGCGGCAGCAGCGCCAACCGCTTCTCCATGGCGGGCCTGTCGGGCGACGATGTCGTCGTGAAACTGGGCGACGGCCGCAGCTATCTCCTCACGCCCGCGATCAGCGAGGATCTGATCAAGGCCTATACCGACGGAAAACTGGGCGGCGCGCAGTTCGTGCTGAACGAAGCGACGACGCTCGCCAATGACACGCTGGGCGACTTCAGCCTGAGCGAGGATGTACTGGCGGGCTACGCCATGGCCAATCTCGACTTCGGATCGATCGCGGTCACGGCGGGCCTGCGCGTCGAACATACCCGGCTCGGCATCACCGGCTACCTGCTGGAGGACGAGGTGGTGACGCCGACCGACGGCCGCCGCAGCTATACCGACTGGCTGCCCAGCCTGGTCGTGCGCATCACCCCGTCCGACAACACGGTCTTGCGCGTCGCCTATTCGCGCAGCGTCGGCCGGCCGCAATATTCCGACCTGTCGCCGGGCGGCGAACTGTCCTCGGACGGGGAGGGCGAACTCAATGTCAGCACCGGCAACCCGGCGCTCAAACCTTATGTCGCCGACGCCGTCGACATGACCGGAGAATGGTATTTCGCGCCCGGCGGCCTGCTGAGCGTCGGCGCCTTCGCCAAGTTCATCAGGAACCCGATCTTCACGCAAAGCTACACCATCACCGATGGCAGCTTCGGCGGCGTCGGCTATGACCGGATCAATTTCAGCCAGACCTTGAACGCCGACCGGGGCGACATCGTCGGGATCGAAGCCGCCTATCAGCAGCAATTCACTTTCCTGCCCGGCCTGCTGTCGGGTCTCGGCGTCAACCTGAACCTCACCCTGATCGACGCCAGCCTGCGGATGCCGGGGCGCGGCTCGATCGCCTTTCCTGAACAGTCGAAGCTGCTGTGGGGCGCGCAGCTTTTCTACCAGAAAGGACCGGTGGAGGCCTCCATCGCCTATCACCATACCGGCCGCGCGCTGATCGCGCCCGCGGACGATGCGCTCAACGACCAGTATAATGACGATCTGCGCCGGCTGGACGCGAAGATCGGGCTCGACCTGACGAAGAATGTCCGTCTCTTCGCGGAGGGGCAGAACCTGACCGACGAACCGACCCGTCAATATCAGGGCGGCGTGCGCAACTGGGTCACGCAGAACGAACGCTATGGCCGCACCTTCTATGTCGGCGGGTCGGTGCGTTTCTGATCGGACGGCCGTTGCAGGTCAGGATGCGGGCGTCAGCTTCAGCATCCTGCCCTGCGACCCCTTGCCGCCATCTTCCAGCAGCCAAAGCGCGCCGTCCGGTCCCTGTTCGACTTCGCGGATGCGGGCGCCCATGTCCCACTGGTCGGCCTTTTCCGCCCTGTCGCCGTCCAGCTTCACGCGGACCAGGCTCTGGCTCGACAGGCCGCCGATGAACAGCGAGTTTTTCCACTGCGGAAAGAGATCGCCGGAATAATAGAGCAGGCCGCCGGGCGAGATCACCGGATTCCACCAGACGTTGGGTGCCTCGAACCCGTCGCCCGGCGCATGGTCGGGAATGTCGCGGCCGTCATAATGGCTGCCGTTCGACACTTTGGGATAGCCATAGTTGAGGCCGGGCTTGATGAGATTGACCTCGTCGCCGCCCTTCGGCCCCATTTCCTGTTCCCACAGGCGCCCGTCCTTGTCGAAGGCGATGCCGAGCAGGTTGCGATGGCCGTAGGACCAGATGGCGGGGTGGAAGCCCTGGGCGCTCAGCGGATTGCCCGCGGCCGGTGTGCCGTCCAGGTTTAGGCGCAGCACCTTGCCCAGCGTCGACTTGGGGTCTTGCGCCGGATCGAACTTCTGCCGCTCGCCATTGGTGAAGAAGAGATATTTTCCGTCCGGCGCGAAGGCGATGCGGCCCGAATAATGGCCATCGCCGTCGACATAGGGGCTGGCGCGGAAGATGATCTGTACGCCGTCCAGTTTCGTCGTGCCGTCACTCGCCTGCTCGAAGGCGCCCTTGGCCAGTGCCACGCCCTTCACTCCGTCGCGCTCTTCGGAAAAGCTGAAATAGACCCCCTTGTCCTTCGCGAAAGTCGGCGAGAGGACCACGTCCATCAGCGCGCCTTGCCCTGCGCTGTCTGCTTTCGGGATGCCCGCGACCGGAATTTTCGTGCCGTTCCCGGGATCGAACAGGATCATCTCGCCCGCCTTCTCCGTCACCAGCGCGCGCCCGTCCGGCAGGAATGTCATTGCCCAGGGCGAATCGAAATCGGCGATCACCGACGTCTTGAACGGCTTGTCCGGGGACGGCGCGGCCTGCCCGGTGGCGTCGTCGGCGGAACAGGCGATCAGGATGAGCGGCAGGGCGGCGGCGGATAGGTAACGCATCTCTGTCTCCATTTCGGCAGGACGGCGTGGGCCGATATGCGGGAATAATGTGTCGCAACGAATATTGTTGCAGATTTCCCGCACCCCGCCTATATCCGCCCTGCTTCCTTACATCGTCAAACATGTCGGGGTCGCGGGCAGATGCTCGCGGCGGCGTGAGGTTGCACATTCTTGTCTGGAGACCGCATGGCGGACATCGCCGAACTGACTGCGCTGATCGAACCCGAGGTGAAGGCTTTGGGCTTCGACCTTGTGCGCATCAAGCTTTTCGGGTCGGGCGAGGACCACACGCTTCAGATCATGGCGGAAGACCCCAGGACGAAGCAGCTTGTCATCGAGGATTGCGCCACCATTTCGCGCCGCCTCTCGGATGTGCTGGACGAGGTCGATCCGATCGAGGAAGCCTATCGCCTGGAAGTCAGCTCGCCCGGCATCGACCGGCCGCTTACCCGTCTCCACGACTTTCAGGAATGGGCCGGGCATGAGGCGAAGATCGCCGCGACCGAGGTCGTGTCGGGGCGCAAGGCGTTTCGCGGCACGCTGAACGGCGTGCAGGGCGACGACATTCTTTTCACGGACGCGAAGGCCGGCGATGTCGTCATCCCCTTTGCGCTGGTGGGCGACGCGAAGCTGGTGCTGACCGACCGTCTGATTTCTGCTACCATGCCGCTCTCTTCCGAAGGGGCGGACGACTTTGAAACCGAGGAATAAGGGTTCGTAACGACATGGCCAACGCCATTTCCGCCAACAAGGCCGAGCTGATCGCGATCGCCAATTCGGTGGCGAGCGAGAAGATGATCGACAAGGCCATCGTCATCGAGGCGATGGAAGACGCGATCCAGCGCGCCGCGCGTGCCCGCTACGGCGCCGAGAACGACATTCGCGCCAAGCTCGATCCCGACAGCGGCGACCTGCGCCTGTGGCGCGTCGTCGAGGTGGTCGAGGTGGTCGAGGATTATTTCAAGCAGGTCGACCTCAAGCAGGGGCAGAAGCTGAAGAAGGACGCCGTGATCGGCGACTTCATCGTTGACCCGCTGCCCGCCATCGACCTGGGCCGTATCGACGCCCAGTCCGCCAAGCAGGTGATCTTCCAGAAGGTCCGCGACGCCGAGCGCGAGCGTCAGTATGAGGAATATAAGGACCGCGTGGGCGAGATCATCACCGGCGTCGTCAAGTCGGTCGAATTCGGCCATGTCGTCGTCAATCTCGGTCGTGCCGAGGGCGTCATCCGCCGCGATCAGCAGATTCCGCGCGAGGTCGTCCGCGTGGGCGACCGCATCCGTTCGGTCGTGCTTAACGTCCGCCGCGAAAATCGTGGCCCGCAGATTTTCCTCAGCCGCGCGCATCCCGAATTCATGAAGAAGCTGTTCGCGCAGGAAGTCCCCGAAATCTACGATGGCGTCATCACGATCATGGCGGCCGCGCGCGATCCGGGCAGCCGCGCCAAGATCGGCGTGATCAGCCGCGACAGCAGCATCGACCCCGTCGGCGCCTGCGTCGGCATGAAGGGCAGCCGCGTGCAGGCCGTCGTGCAGGAAATGCAGGGCGAGAAGATCGACATCATCCCCTGGAGCGAGGACACCGCGACTTTCGTGGTCAACGCGCTTCAGCCCGCGCAGGTCGCCCGCGTCGTCATCGACGAGGAAGAAGAGCGGATCGAGGTCGTCGTCCCCGACGATCAGCTCAGCCTCGCCATTGGCCGTCGCGGCCAGAATGTCCGCCTCGCCAGCCAGCTGACCGGCAAGGCCATCGACATCATGACCGAGGCCGACGCATCGGAGAAGCGCCAGAAGGAATTCATCCAGCGCTCCGAAATGTTCCAGAACGAACTCGACGTCGACGAAACATTGTCGCAGCTCCTTGTGGCGGAAGGCTTCGGCGAGCTTGAGGAAGTCGCCTATGTCGAGGTTGACGAGCTCGCCTCGATCGAGGGTTTCGACGAGGAACTGGCCGCCGAGCTTCAGAGCCGTGCGCAGGAAGCGCTGGAACGCCGCGAGGCCGCCGCACGCGAAGAGCGCCGGGCGCTGGGCGTCGAGGATGCGCTGGCCGACATGCCGCACCTGACCGAAGCGATGCTGGTCACGCTCGGCAAGGCGGGCATCAGGACGCTGGACGATCTGGCCGATCTCGCCACCGACGAACTGGTGCAGAAAAAGCGTGTCGATCCGCGCCGCCGCAAGAGCGAGACGTCGGAGGACAAGGGCGGTGTGCTCGCGGCCTACGGCCTGTCGGACGAACAGGGCAATGAGATCATCATGGCCGCGCGCGCCCACTGGTTCGAAGAGGAAGCCTGAGCCCCCATGCCTTTTGTCGACATCCGCCTGGCCGGCAGCGCGACCCGCGAGCAGAAAGCCGCGATCGTCGCTGACGTCACCCGGTCGCTCGTGGAGCGGCTGGGCAAGCCGGCGGCTGCCGTTCAGGTTGTGATCTCGGAAATCCCGACGGAAAATTACGCGGCCGGCGGGCAGTTGCTCGCCGACCGCGCCGCCCCTCGACACAGGGAGGACGCCCATGCCGCGGACACTCCCCGATGAGAGAATAGGCGCTCCTCATAGCGTTGGCCTTGCTGTTTCTTCCGTTCTGGCGGAGGAGCGCGCATGACCGAACGCAAATGCATCCTGACCGGCGACCGCGCCGACCCCGAACGCCTGATCCGGCTGGCCGTCGGCCCGGAAGGTCAGGTCCTGCCCGACCTGCGCGCCAAGGCGCCCGGGCGCGGTGCCTGGATCGGCGTGTCGCGCGCCGATCTTGAAACGGCGCTGGCGAAGGGAAAGCTCAGGGGCGCGCTGGCCCGCGCCTTCAAGGACGGTGACCTCGCCATCCCCGACACGCTGCCCGCCATGATCGAGGACGGGCTGCGCAAGGCGTTGCTGGACCGGCTGGGGCTGGAGGCGCGGGCGTCCATGCTGCTGACCGGATCGGAAAAGATCGACGTCGCCTGTCGCAAGGGACAGGTCGAACTGCTGCTCCATGCCGCCGATGCCGCCGCCGACGGCAACCGCAAGCTGGACCAGGCTTTGCGCGTGGGACGGGAAGCGGAAGGCACGGATCTTGCCGGTATCACCTTGCCTGTGGACCGGAATGCCCTATCTATGGCAATGGGGCGGGACAATGTCGTCCATATCGCGGTGACCGACTCGCGCGCTGCTTCGCGCCTGCGCGCGGCCATAGGCCGCTTGGAAAGCTATCTGGGTTGCGCTACCGGAGCGCCCGTGCAGGGGGAGACTGTCTCCACCGATGCGCCGGGCGTCGGTCAGCCATCATAATAAGGCGCCGGCGGGCCTTTTCCGGCCGGAGCGGAAGTGAAGGGTATAGTTCAGTCGTATGAGTGACAGCAAGGAAGACAAGCCGGTTCTGGGCCGCAAGCCGCTGGGTATCAAGCGGACGGTCGAATCCGGTCAGGTGCAGCAGCAGTTCAGCCATGGCCGCAAGAATACGGTCGTGGTCGAGGTGAAGCGGCGCCGTATCTTGGGCAAGCCTGGTGAGGCGACCGGTGCCCAGCCTGCGGCCACGCCCCAGGCTGATCCCACCCCCGCGCCCAGCGCTCCGCCGCCGCGCCCGGCGCCGCCCGCGCCCGCGCCGCGCCCGGCAGCGCCGACGACGATGCTGTCCCGCAAGGAATTGCAGGAAAAGCTGCTGCGCGAGGCCGAGGAAGCCCGCATGACCGCGCTGGAGGAAGCGCGTCGCCGCGAGGAGGCCGAACGCCAGGCCGCGAGCGAAGAGGAAAAGCGCCGGGCGGAGGAGAATCGTCAGGCCGCCGCAGCCGAGGCCGTGCGCGAAGCCGATCCGGTCGAGGCCGAGCAACCGGCCGCCGCTCCCGCAGCGGAGGAGGCGCCTGCCGCCGCCCCGACCGAAGCCGCCCCGACCGAAACCGCGCAGCCGGATGCCGCCGCCCCGGCCGCGTCCGCGACGGCCGCCGCGCCGCCGCCCCGTCGTTTCACGCCGGTCACGCCGGCCAAGCGTCCCGAACCGGCGAAGCCCGAGCGCGCCAAGCGCGGCGACGATAATCGTCGCCAGTCCGGCAAGCTGACCGTCACCCGCGCCCTGTCGGACGACGACAGTGCGCGCGCACGCAGCCTCGCGGCGCTCAAGCGCGCCCGCGAAAAGGAACGCCGCTCGCACTTCGGCGGCTCCAGCCAGCCGCGCGAGAAGCAGGTCCGCGACGTCGTGGTGCCCGAAAGCATCACGGTGCAGGAACTGGCCAACCGCATGGCCGAAAAGGGCGCGGATCTGGTCAAGTCGCTGTTCAAGATGGGCATGGCGGTCACGCTCAACCAGCCGATCGATCAGGACACCGCCGAACTGCTGGTCGAGGAATTCGGCCATCGCATCCAGCGCGTGTCGGAAGCGGACGTCGAAATCGGCATGAGCGGCGAACCCGATGCGCCCGAAACGCTCAAGGCGCGGCCGCCGGTCGTCACCATCATGGGCCATGTCGACCATGGCAAGACGTCGCTGCTCGACGCGCTGCGCGGCACCAATGTGGTGTCGGGCGAAAGCGGCGGCATCACCCAGCATATCGGCGCCTACCAGATCAAGGCGAAGAATGGCGACCTCATCACCTTCCTGGATACGCCGGGGCATGAGGCCTTCTCGGAAATGCGTGCGCGCGGCGCCAACGTCACCGACATCGTCATTCTGGTGGTGGCGGCCGACGACGGGCTGATGCCGCAGACGATCGAGGCGATCAACCATACCAAGGCGGCCGGCGTGCCGATGATCGTCGCGATCAATAAATGCGACAAGCCCGACGCGAACCCGCAGCGCATTCGCGAACGCCTGCTGGAACATGAGGTGGTTGTCGAGGACATGGGCGGCGAGACGCAGGACGTGGAAGTGTCCGCGCTCAAGAAAACCGGCCTGGACACGCTGCTGGACAAGATATTGCTCCAGTCGGAACTGCTCGAACTGGTTGCCAACGCCGACCGCGATGCCGAAGGCACGGTGGTCGAGGCGCAGCTCGACAAGGGCCGGGGCGCGGTCGCGACCGTTCTGGTGCGGCGCGGCACGCTCAAGGTCGGCGACACGTTCGTGATCGGCGCCGAAAGCGGCAAGGTCCGTGCGATGATCAACGACAAGGGGCAGCAGGTAAAGGTCGCCGGCCCGTCGACTCCGGTCGAGGTGCTGGGCCTGTCGGGCGTTCCCTTGGCGGGCGACCAGATGACGGTCGTCGAGAATGAGGCGCGCGCGCGTGAGGTCGCGGCCTATCGTCAGGAACAGGCGACGCGCAAGCGCACGACCGCCGCACCGACCAGCTTCGAACATATGTTCTCCGCGCTCAACACCCAGGTCATCGAATATCCGCTGGTCGTGAAGGGCGACGTGCAGGGCTCGGTCGAAGCGATCGTGTCCTCGCTCAACCGCATCTCGACCGACGAGATCAAGGTCCGCATCCTGCATTCGGGCGTCGGCGCGATCACCGAAAGCGACGTCACGCTGGCCGCCGCCAGCCGCGCGCCGCTGATCGGCTTCAACGTGCGTCCCAATGCCAAGGCGCGCCAGCTTGCCGAGCGCGAGAAGATCAGCCTGCGTTACTATGACGTGATCTACGACCTGCTTGAGGAAGTGCGCGGCGAAATGGCGGGCCAGCTCGCCCCCGAACGCATCGAAACGGTCGTCGGCCGGGCCGAGGTGCTTCAGGTGTTCCCGGCGGGCAAGAAGGACAAGGCCGCCGGTCTGCTCGTCCTCGACGGCATCATTCGCAAGGGTCTGGCCGCCCGCCTTACCCGCGAGGATGTCATCGTATCGCGCACCAACATCGCGTCGCTGCGTCGATTCAAGGACGATGTCTCCGAAGTCCGCGCCGGCATGGAATGCGGCGCGGTCCTTCAGGACACGAACGACATCAAGCCCGGCGACATGCTGGAACTCTTCGAGGTCGAAGAGCGCCAGCGCACGCTGTAACGTATTCGAGTAGCTGAGAATGGCGAAGCGCAGAGGTCACTTCTCTCCCGAAGTTATTCGAGCGCTCATGTTGCGGGCCGGGGGCAAGTGCTCTCGGCCCGACTGTGGTAGAGAGACTTTTGGGCCAAGTGAAGCACAGGCCACAAAGGCGATCATTCTAGGTCAAGCGGCGCATATTTGTAGCGCTAGTCCTGGAGGAGCTCGGTACGATTTGAGCCAAACTGACGCCGAACGACATAGCTTAGAAAATGGCCTATGGCTGTGCGAAAACTGTGCCTCATTGATTGATAAAAATAAGGGGGTCGATTTTCCAGTATCCCTTCTGAAAATATGGAAGAAAGCCTCGGAGGCTGCGGCCCAAGATAGGTTGTTTCGGCTATCCGAATCAGTGCGAGATAATTGCGTTAGTAGTTTGATATTTATGAATATCCCGCGACTGCATCATTTGATTGCCTTGACGAAGCAACCATTGGAACTACCTACGTATTTTGATGATGGTATTCCGGGGGAAGGTTATATCGCGCCGGAATTAAATAGCCTTAGGCGCATTATCGCTCAAATGCGGTTTCCCGCGTTACAATGGCAAGAAGCGATAAAAATGTTTGCTGATCCAACGGGTCTAGTAGTGTCATTCGAGGGAAGGTTTAGAACTCGGAATGGGCCTAAGGAAGCTCGTGATCGTTCAGAGCGTGACATATCTGATATCGAAAATGCACCACAAATTTACGCGAAGTCGGGAAATATAAAATTTGTTATGCCTTACGACCCTCGTTTTTTGACCACTGCAACAGCTGGAGTTGAAATGAGGAGGGGGTCTACAAATGTGGGTGGATTTGCATCGATCAAGTATAGGGAAGATGATGTGGTCGTTGCATCGCCTTTTATAATTGGTTTGTATTCCACGCCAGAGGCTAGGGCGTTTATGAATGCCTTGGTAGCTCATCAGAGGGCTGGACGATGATGGGAAACGATCAATCTCAAAATAGCAGTCCCTCCGTCCGCCTCCTCCGCGTGGGGGAACAGGTGCGCCATGTCCTGTCGGACATTCTCCAGCGCGGCGACGTGCATGACGATGTGCTGACCCGGCATGTCGTCAGTATCACCGAAGTGCGCATGTCGCCCGACCTGCGCCATGCCACCGTGTTTGTGAAGTCGCTGCTGGGGCAGGATGAGGAGGCCGTGCTCAAGGCGCTGCGCACCAACACCGCCTATCTCCAGCGCGAAGTCGCCCATCGCATTCGCCTCAAATATGCGGCGAAGCTCAAATTCCTCTCGGATGAGAGCTTCGACGAGGGCAGCCATATCGACAAGCTGCTCCGCGATCCGAAGGTCGCCCGCGACCTGGCGTCGGACGAGGACGTCGAATAAGCAGCCCTTGCCGGTCGACGCGACTGTGCCGCGGCGCTAACAGCGTCTTGCCCATATCCGGACAAGGGGGGACAGGCGCATGAAGACGGTCGGCATTTTCGCGGCGGCTCTGCTGGCAGGGGCGGCACCCGTCCTTGCCCGGGAACCCGCCATCCACCCGGCGGTCACGAGCGATCCCGCGCCGGACGCCGCGCATCCCGCCGGCATGAGCGCCTTCGTCATCCCGGTCGAGGACGGCGCCATGAATGCGGTCATGTACACGCCCTCGGGCGGCGGGCTGCATCCGACCCTCCTGCTGCTCCACGGCTTTCCCGGCAATGAGCAGAATCTGGACCTGGCGCAGGCCGCCCGCCGGGCGGGGTGGAATGTTTTGACGCTCCATTATCGCGGCTCCTGGGGCAGTCCCGGCGTCTTTTCCTTCACCCATGCGGGGCAGGACGCCTTCGCCGCGCTGCAATTTCTCCAGCAGTCCGCGACCGTCGCCAAATATGGCATCGATACCAGCGCCATCGTAGTTGCCGGGCACAGCATGGGCGGGTTCATGGCGGCGGAGGCGGCGGCGGCCGAACCGCGCGTCGCGGGCCTGTTCCTGATCGATCCGTGGGACCCGGCCCAGACCGTCGCGGCGCTCGCCACCCCGGAGGGCGAAGCGGGCTGGAAGGCGGAGGTGGCGAGTGACCTGCCACCGCTTCACGGCGCGACCTATGACGGCCTGACCGGCGAAATCCGCGAAAACGGTCAGAAATTCGATCTGGGACGCCAGCTCGCCGGCTATGGCCGTCGCCCGCTCAGCATCATCGGCGCGGAACGGGGCATCGGCGCCATGGCGCGTCGCGCGGCCGCCGACGCGCAGGGTGCAAATCCGCGCGCGCGCCTGATGGTGTGGCCCACCGACCACAGCTTTTCGGACCAGCGCATCGCGCTCGCCGACGCGCTGGTCCGCTTCCTGGCGGGCGTCGCGCCGGTCATTCGCTGAAGCGCGGCATGGCCAAGCTCTATTTCTACTACAGCTCGATGAATGCAGGGAAATCGACGACCCTGCTGCAATCGGACTTCAACTATCGCGAGCGGGGCATGGACACCATGCTGTGGACCGCCGGGCTGGACGACCGATACGGCCGGGGGCGGATCGTGTCGCGCATCGGGCTGGAGGCGCCGGCCCATCTGTTCGAACCCCATGTCGACATGTTCGCCGCGATCGCCGGTCGCCATAATGACGCGCCGCTGTCCTGCGTGCTGGTGGACGAAGCCCAGTTCCTCACCCGTGCGCAGGTGCGGGACCTTGGGCGGGTGTGTGACGAACTGGACGTGCCTGTGCTCTGCTATGGCTTGCGCACCGATTTTCAGGGCGAACTGTTCGAAGGCAGTGCGCACCTCCTTGGCCTTGCCGACACGCTCAACGAGATCAAGACGGTGTGCGAATGCGGGCGCAAGGCGACGATGAACCTGCGCGTCGACGGGCAGGGGCGGGCCATTCGTGCCGGCGCACAGACGGAAATCGGCGGCAATGACCGCTATGTGGCGCTGTGCCGCAGGCATTTCATGGCGCAGATGCGCGGCTGACGTCCCGGGCTGCTCGCGCCGCCGCCCGTTCCGGCCCATGAATGGCGTGACAGGCCGACCGTGCCGGGATAAGGGCCGCCGCCATGCACGGCTGGATCATTCTCGACAAACCGCATGGCCTGGGTTCCACGCAGGCGGTGAGCGCTGTCAAGCGCGCGCTGCGCACCCAAAGGGAGATATCGGGCGGGACGCAGAAGTGGAAAGTCGGCCATGGCGGCACGCTCGATCCGCTGGCGACCGGGGTGCTGCCCATCGCGGTGGGGGAGGCGACGAAGCTCGCCGGGCGAATGCTGGACAGCGACAAGATCTATGATTTTACCCTGGCCTTCGGGGTGCAGACCGACACGCTCGACCTCGAAGGAAAGCCGGTCGCCCATAGCGATCATCGACCCACGCCCGCGGATGTAGAGGCAATCCTGCCGCGCTTCACCGGCCCGATCGAGCAGGCGCCGCCCGCCTACAGCGCGATCCTGATCGACGGCCAGCGCGCCTACGACCTGGCCCGCAAGGGGGAGGCGGTGGAGATGAAGATGCGCGCGGTCACGATCCACGCGCTCGATTTCGTCGGGCAGGACGGGACGGGGGACGCCCTGGCGTCCGTGACCCTTGCCGCCCATGTCTCCAAGGGCACCTATATCCGCTCGCTCGCGCGCGACATCGCGCTGGCGCTCGGCACGGTCGGCCATGTCACCATGCTGCGCCGCGTGAAGGCCGGCCCGTTCAGCCTGCAATCCGCGATTTCGCTGGACAAACTGGACGAAGCTGCTAGGGGCGGCGGCATCGTGCAGCTTATGCTGCCGTTGACGGCGGGGCTGGACGACATCCCGGCTCTCCCCGTCACTCCCGATGAAGCGCTGGCTCTCCGACAGGGGAAGGCGCTGGTCGGGAAACCGCATACCGGCTTGCTACTGGCGATGGAGGGCGAAACGCCCGTCGCGCTGGTTCAGGCCAGTGGCCCGGACATTCGGGTGGTGCGCGGCTTCAATCTCTAGATACGAAAGGAAGCCCGATGTCGATCACTGCCGAGCGCAAGGAAGCGCTGATCAAGGAACATGCCCGCGTCGAAGGCGACACCGGTTCGCCGGAAGTCCAGGTTGCGATCCTCTCGGAACGCATCTCCAACCTGACCGAGCATTTCAAGGGTCATCACAAGGATAACCACAGCCGTCGCGGCCTGCTGATGCTGGTCAACAAGCGCCGTTCGCTGCTGGACTATCTGAAGAAGAAGGATGAGGGCCGCTATACCGACCTCATCGCCAAGCTGGGCCTGCGCAAGTAAGTCTGCTATCAAAGGAGCGGCCCCCCGAAGGGGCCGTTTCCGATTCCGGGACGGGCGCAATTCGGCGTCCGATTCCGTCAGGGGCCAGGAATTGCTCCGCAACCGTCGCGGACCGGTTTAGTCCGCAGATGAGGCCCCGCCGGGCAATAGGGCCATGGCGGGCGAAGGAAAAACCATGTTTAATGTAAAGAAAGTTTCGATCGAGCTGGCCGGCAAGACGCTGACGCTCGAAACCGGTCGCATTGCGCGTCAGGCCGACGCCGCCGTGCTGGCGACCTATGGCGAGACGGTGGTGCTGTGCGCCGTGACCGCCGCCAAGTCGGTCAAGGACGGGCAGGATTTCTTCCCGCTGACCGTTCACTATCAGGAAAAATATTCCGCCGCCGGCCGCATTCCGGGCGGCTTCTTCAAGCGCGAACGCGGCGCCACCGAAAAGGAAACGCTGACCAGCCGTCTGATCGACCGTCCGATCCGCCCGCTGTTCCCCGAAGGTTTCTATAACGAAATCAACGTGATCGCGCAGGTTCTTTCGTTCGATGGCGAAAGCGAGCCCGACATTGTCGCGATGATCGCGGCGTCGGCCGCCCTGACCCTGTCGGGCGTGCCCTTCATGGGTCCGATCGGCGCCGCCCGCGTCGGGTACAAGGACGGCGAATATCAGCTCAACCCCTCGCTCGACGAAGCCAAGGAAGGCGAGCTCGACCTGGTCGTCGCCGCCACCCATGACGCAGTGATGATGGTCGAATCGGAAGCCAGGGAGCTGTCCGAAGACGTCATGCTGGGCGCCGTCCTCTTCGCCCACGACGCGTCGAAGAAGGTGGTCGAAGCGATCATCAAGCTTGCCGAGCAGGCCGCCAAGGACCCGTGGGACATCGCCAAGGGCGACGATCTGGGCGATCTCAAGAAGAAGCTGACCAAGCTGATCGGCAAGGACATTGCGGCCGCCTACAAGCTGACCGACAAGTCCGCCCGCTCGAACGCGCTCAATGAAGCCCGTGCCAAGGCGAAGGCCCAGTTCGCGGCCGACGGCCTCGACGCGCAGACCGTCATGGCCGGGATCAAGATCACCAAGAAGCTGGAATCGGAAATCGTCCGCACCGCCATCCTGAAGGACGGCAAGCGCATCGACGGTCGCACCACCACGCAGATCCGCCCGATCGAGGCTATGGTCGGCTTCCTGCCGCGCACCCATGGTTCGGCGCTGTTCACCCGTGGCGAAACGCAGTCCATCTGCACCACCACGCTGGGCACCAAGGACGCCGAGCAGATGATCGACGGCCTGACCGGCCTGCATTATGAAAACTTCATGCTGCACTATAACTTCCCGCCCTATTCGGTCGGTGAAGTCGGCCGCTTCGGCGCGCCGGGCCGTCGCGAAGTCGGCCATGGCAAGCTGGCATGGCGTGCGCTGCACCCCGTGCTGCCCAGCAAGGACGAGTTCCCCTACACCATCCGCGTCCTGTCCGACATCACCGAATCCAACGGCTCCTCGTCGATGGCGACGGTCTGCGGCGGCTCGCTCTCGATGATGGACGCGGGCGTTCCGCTCAAGCGTCCGGTGTCGGGTATCGCCATGGGCCTGATCCTGGAAGGCAAGGATTTCGCCGTCCTGTCCGACATCCTGGGCGACGAGGATCACCTCGGCGACATGGACTTCAAGGTGGCGGGCACGGAAAACGGCATCACCACCATGCAGATGGACATCAAGGTCGCCGGCATCACGCAGGAAATCTTCGAAGTCGCGCTGCGTCAGGCGAAGGAAGGCCGCGCCCATATCCTGGGTGAAATGAGCAAGGCCCTGTCCTCGACCCGCACCGAGCTGTCGGCCCACGCCCCGCGTATCGAGACGATCCAGATCGACAAGTCGAAGATCCGCGACGTCATCGGCACCGGCGGCAAGGTCATCCGCGAAATCGTCGCGGAAACCGGCGCCAAGGTCGACATTGACGATGAAGGCATCATCAAGATCAGCTCGTCCGACATCGCCCAGATCGAAGCTGCTAAGGCGTGGATTCTCGGCATCGTCGAGGAAGCGGAAGTCGGCAAGATCTACAATGGCAAGGTCGTCAACATCGTCGATTTCGGCGCGTTCGTGAACTTCATGGGCGGCAAGGACGGCCTGGTCCACGTGTCCGAGATGCGCAACGAGCGCGTTGAAAAGCCGACCGACGTCGTGTCGGAAGGCCAGGAAGTGAAGGTCAAGGTCCTCGAGATCGATCCCCGCGGCAAGGTCCGCCTGTCGATGCGCGTCGTCGATCAGGAAACCGGCGAGGAACTGGAAGACACCCGTCCGGCCCGCGAACCGCGTGAACCGCGCGGCGACCGCGGCGACCGTGGCGATCGCGGCCGTGGCCCGCGTCGTGACGGCGGTGACCGTGGCGGCCGCGGCGGCGAGGGTCGTGGTGATCGCGGCCCGCGTCGTGATCGCGGTCCGCGCACCGAAGGAAAGGGCGGCGACGATGACGGCTCGGGCGCCGGTCTGCCCGATTTCCTGACCCAGGATTGATAGCAGCGGGGCCGCTTCCGGGCGGTCCCGATCGGAAAGAATGAAATAGGGGCGCCCGGGTATCGGGCGCCCCTATTTTATGCCGCGTCATCTATTGACTAATCTCGATCAATGCACCCCGGTAAAGTTCTGATACTGTAACGATGGGCAAACGGGATTAGCCATGCAACGCAAAAATGAGCGGTTCGTCGAACGGCTGCCGCTCGTCCTCGACCGGCCGGCTTATGCCTATCTGCTGACGGCGCTCTTCTGCGCGGCCGGGCTGTTGTTGCGCTTCTCCGCCGAGCCGCTGCTGCCCGGCGGCTATCCCTTCGTCACCTTTTTCCCGGCGGTCATCCTTTCGTCCTTCCTGTTCGGCGTGCGTCCCGGCATTTTCGCCGGGCTCGTCTGCGGCATCCTGTCCTGGTATTTTTTCATCGCGCCCGCACACAGCTTCGTCATGAATCCCGCCGTCGCGACGGCGATGCTGTTCTACACCGGCGTCGTCGCGATCGACATCCTGCTGATCCAGTTCATGCAGCGCGCGAACTACAGCCTGGGCGTCGAACGGGAACGCAGCCGGACGCTGGCGGAAAACCGCGAACTGCTGTTTCATGAATTGCAGCACCGCGTGTCCAACAATCTTCAGGTGGTGGCCGCCCTGCTGGCGTTGCAACGCCGGCATATCGTCGACGATGTCGCACGCAAGGGACTGGACGACGCGGCGGCCCGGCTGGCCCTGATCGGGCGGATCAGCCGGACGCTGTACGATCCGTCGGCCGGGGGCCAGGACGCCAGGATATTTCTCACGTCGCTGACGGACGACATACTGCACGCCAGCGGGCGCGAGGATATCCGCGCTGTCGTGACCGCGCCGGACGGCGTGCTGCTGGCATCGGACATCGCGATCCCGCTGGCGCTGATCGTCGCGGAATCGATCAGCAACGCCATCGAACACGGCCTTGCGGATCGGCCGGGCAGCATCGCGGTGGTGCTGGAACGCGGGGAGCGCGAATTGCGCCTGCGCGTTGCCGATGACGGCCGGGGGCTTGCCGGCCCCGTTGAGCCCGGGGAGGGAACATCCCTGGGTTTGCGCATCGCTTCCGCTCTGGCGGCCCAATTGGGCGGCAGCTTCGCGCTGGAACCCGGCGACGGCGCGGGGGCCGTGGCCCGGCTGGACCTGCCGACCGACCAAGACAGTTGACGCCCATGCCATTCTGCCGCTTGGCGGCGGCGTTTCGCTGGGCTATGACCCGCCCCATGCTGACCAAAAACCTGACGCGCATCGGCGCGGCGACCGCTCCGCTCCTCATGGCCGCCCTGCTCGCAGGCTGCTCGACATCGAAGAACAAGGCCGACACCCTCTATGTCGCCCGCGACGTGTCGACCCTCTACAACAGCGGCAAGGCGCGGCTCGATCGCGGGCAGTACAAGCTCGCCGCCGCCCTGTTCGACGAGGTGGAGCGCCAGCATCCCTATTCGCCCTGGGCGCGCCGGGCGCAGCTCATGTCGGCGTTCAGCTATTATATGAACCGCGACTACGCCGAATCCATCTCGGCCGCGCAGCGCTTCCTGTCGATCCATACCGGCAACAAGGACGCGCCCTACGCCTATTATCTGATCGCGCTCTGCTATTATGAGCAGATCGCCGACGTCACCCGCGACCAGAAGATCACGCAGCAGGCGATGGATGCGCTGGGCGAACTGATCCGCCGCTATCCCGACACGCGCTACGCCGCCGATGCCCGGTTGAAGGTCGACCTGGTGAACGATCACCTCGCCGGCAAGGAAATGGAGATCGGCCGTTTCTACCAGCGTCGGGGCCAATGGCTTGCCGCCACGCTGCGCTTCCGCACCGTGGTCGATAAATATCAGACCACCACCCACACGCCCGAGGCGCTCGAGCGTCTGGTCGAATCCTATCTGTCGCTCGGCATTCCGGCCGAAGCGCAGAAGGCGGCGGCCGTGCTGGGCCGCAACTATCCCGGCACCAAATGGTATGAGCGCAGCTACAAGCTGATGCGGGAACATGGCACGACGGCCTGAGGGCCTTCTTTCCCTGTTCCCCTTTTGTGCATTGACGGGTAGGAACGCGTCATGCTGACGAGCCTCGCGATCCGCAATGTGGTGCTGATCGAGGCGCTGGACCTGGAGTTCGGCGCCGGCCTTTCGGTCCTGACCGGGGAAACCGGGGCGGGCAAGTCGATCCTGCTCGATTCGCTGGGGCTGGCGCTTGGCGCGCGCGCCGACACGGGCCTTGTCCGCGCGGGGGCGGCGCAGGCCAGCGTGGTCGCGACGTTCGACCTGCCCGTCGCCCATCCCGCCGCCGCCCTGCTTGCGGAAAACGACATCGCCATGGATGTGGGCGAACCGCTGATCATCCGCCGCACGGTAAAGGCCGACGGCGGCAGCCGCGCCTTCGTCAACGACCAGCCCTGTTCCGCCGCGCTGCTGCGCGACCTGGGCGGATCGCTGGTCGAAATCCACGGCCAGCACGACGATCGCGGCCTGCTCAATCCGCGCGGCCACCGCGCCCTGCTCGACAGCTATGCGCGCTGCGACTCCGCCGCCGTGGCCGATGCCCATGGTGCCTGGCGCACCGCTGCCGCCGCGCTGGCGCAGGCGCGCGAAACGGTCGATCATGCCGCCCGCGACCGCGACTATCTTTCCCACGCCGTTGACGAACTGCGCAAATTCGCGCCCGAACCGGGGGAGGAGGCGACACTGGCCGGGGAACGCGCGACCATGCAAAAGGGCGCGCGCCTGACCGACGACCTGTCGGCGATCGCCGACTGCCTGACCGGGTCGGACGGCGGTCTGGCCCAGTTGCGGCAGGCCGCGCGCCGGTTGGACCGGATCGCCGCGGAAGAGCCGCTGCTGGGCGCGGTGCTCGATGCGCTGGACCGCGCCGTTGCGGAAGCGGGGGAGGCGGAGGATCGGCTGGCGGAGGCGGTAGAGGCGCTCAGCTTCGACCCCGCCCGGCTCGATGCCATGGAAACCCGCCTGTTCGACCTGCGCGGTCTGGCCCGCAAGCATCAGGTCGCGCCCGACGACCTTGCCGCCCTGTGCGACGAAATGGCGGCCAGGCTTGCCGCGATCGAGGGCGGGGAAGGGCATATCGCCGCGCTGGAGGCGGAGGTGCGCGGCAAGGATGCCGCCTACCGCGCCGCTGCGCGGGCGCTGTCGGCCGAACGGCAACTTGCCGCCGGTCGCCTCGACGCGGCTGTGGCGGGCGAACTCGCGCCCTTGAAGCTGGACGCCGCCCGTTTCCGCACCGTCGTCGCGCCGCTGGACGAAGGACAGTGGAGCGGGCAGGGCATGGACCGGGTGGAATTCGAAATCTCGACTAACCCCGGCGCGCCCTTTGCGCCGCTGGCGAAGATCGCGAGCGGCGGCGAACTGTCGCGTTTCATCCTGGCGCTCAAGGTTGCGCTTGCCGAACGGGGCGGGGCGGACACGCTGATCTTCGACGAGATCGACCGGGGCGTGGGCGGCGCCGTGGCCGATGCAATCGGCGAACGCCTGTCCCGCCTCGCGCAGGGCAGCCAGATCCTTGTGGTCACCCACAGCCCGCAGGTCGCGGCGCGCGGCGCTGGTCATATGCTGATCGCAAAGTCGAGCGCGAGCGAGAATGGGGATATCGTCACCCGTACCGGCGTTCATGCATTGGGTGAGCGCGAACGCCGGGAGGAAATCGCCCGGATGCTCTCCGGCGCGGAAATCACCGCCGAAGCCAGGGCGCAGGCGGATCGCTTGCTGGAGAAGCTGTGAACGTCCGGGGCGCCACCTCCAGGTCGGCGCGCCAAGTCCCTTCCCAAATAGGATTTGCTCTGCTTAGCTTTGCCCATGATGCAGCCGCCCGTCCCGCCCCGCCATCTGTGCGAAATGATGACGTTATCGTGGCCTCGCCCGGACCCGGTCGTGACCCGGCCGGGACGCGACAGGCGCGCCGGTGTGACGTAACAGGCGCTTGGGTGTGACTATCGGCCTGCGGGACCGGCATTCGCATCGACGACAGTGTGAACTTCGACCCGTGACCCTGATGATATGCCGGAAGGCCGATGACCGACCCCATGCAAATGACAGAAGCCGAAGCCGCCAACCGCCTGATGCGCCTTGCCAGGGAAGTCGCGCGGCATAACCGGCTCTATCATGACCAGGACGCGCCGGAGATCAGCGACGCCGATTATGACGCGCTGATCCGCGAGAATAACGCGCTCGAAGCCCGGTTTCCGCATCTCGTGCGCGCGGATTCGCCGAATGCGCAGGTCGGCGCGGCGGCGACATCGGCCTTGGGGAAGGTTCCGCACGCCGTCCGCATGATGAGCCTCGACAACGGCTTTTCGGACGAGGACATCGCCGAGTTCATCGCCCGCGTCCGCCGCTTCCTCGCGCTCCCCGAAGACGCTCCCGTAGCGCTGACGGCCGAACCCAAGATCGATGGCCTGTCCTGCTCGCTGCGCTACGAAAAGGGCGAATTGGTCCTCGCCGCCACCCGCGGCGACGGCACCACGGGCGAAGACGTCACCGCCAATGTCCGCACCATCGCCGACATTCCTGAAAAGCTGACCGGCCCGGACATCCCCGACCTGTTCGAGGTGCGGGGGGAGGTCTATATGGCCAAGGCCGATTTCGTGGCGCTCAACCAGCGCCTGCTTGCCGAGGCGGACGACCCGGAAAAGGCGCGCCAGTTCGCCAATCCGCGCAACGCCGCCGCCGGGTCGCTGCGGCAGAAGGATGCCGCCGTCACCGCCAGCCGGCCGTTGCGCTTCCTGGCCCATGGATGGGGCGCCCACAGCGCGCTGCCCGCCGATACGCAACTGGCCGTCATGCAGGCAATCGCGGGCTGGGGCCTGCCCGTGTCCGACATGCTGGCCTGCGTCGACAGTCTCGATGCCCTCATCGCCCATTATCGCGCCATCGAAGCCGCCCGCGCCGACCTGCCCTTCGACATTGACGGCGTGGTCTACAAGGTCGACCGGCTCGACTGGCAACAGCGTCTGGGCTTCGTGGCCAAGGCGCCGCGCTGGGCCATCGCGCACAAATTCCCCGCCGAACGCGCGCAGACCACGCTGGAGGCCATCGACATTCAGGTCGGCCGCACCGGCAAGCTGACTCCGGTCGGCCGCCTGACGCCGGTGACGGTGGGCGGCGTCGTCGTGTCCAACGTCACGCTGCACAATGCCGACGAAATCGCCCGCCTTGGCGTTCGTCCCGGCGACCGCATCGTCGTCCAGCGCGCGGGCGACGTCATCCCGCAGGTGATCGACAATCTGACCCGCGACGAACCTCGGGATCCATTCGATTTTCCAACCCATTGCCCGGTATGCCAGTCCGAAGCGGTGCGGGAGGAGGGAGAGGTCGATTATCGCTGCACCGGCGGCCTGATCTGTCCCGCCCAGCGGTTCGAGCGGCTGCGCCATTTCGTCAGCCGCGCCGCGCTGGATATTGAGGGGCTGGGCGAAAAGACGATCCAGGAGTTTCTGGACCTGGGCTGGATCGCCGAACCGGCCGACATTTTCCGGCTTAAGGCGCGCCGCGATGAACTTATCGGCCGGGAAGGGTGGAAGGAAAAGTCGGTCGACAATCTCCTCGCCGCCATCGAGGCCAAGCGCCAGCCCGACGCCGCCCGCCTGCTCTTTGGCCTCGGCATCCGCCATGTCGGCGCGGTGACGGCGCGCGACTTGCTCAAACGCTATACCAGCCTGCCCGCCATCCGCACACTGGCGGACGCGATCATCGCCCTGCGTGCTGCCGCCGACCCGGAGGAAACTCAGGCCAAACGCGACAAGGCCATCGCCGAAACTATCGGGGTGGAGAATGTCGGCGCGGCGGTCGGCCACGCGCTGGCGGACTTTTTCCACGAACCCCATAATCAGGCAGTGTGGGACGATCTGCTCTCGCAGGTCTCTCCCCCCGACTATGTGGTCGAAACCACCGCCAGTGCGGTGACGGGCAAAACGATTGTATTCACCGGCAAGCTGGAAACCATGAGCCGCGACGAGGCGAAGGCGCAGGCCGAACGGCTGGGTGCGAAGGCCGCCGGGTCGGTCAGCGCCAAGACCGATCTGGTCGTGGCCGGGCCGGGGGCGGGCAGCAAATTGAAGCAGGCGACCGCGCTCGGGATCGATGTCATTACCGAGGAGGCATGGGCCGAAATCGTAAGGGCCGCCGGCTGAGTCCGGGCGGCCCTGTCGGATGTCGTCCTTAGAATACCGGCATGTTTGCCGGATCGTCCGGGTCGGCAACCGGGATCGGGGATATGGGCGAATGGATGCCGCATTCCACCTTGTCCCACCCGCGCCAGCGGCCCGCGCGCGGGTCTTCGCCCGGCAGCACCTTCGACGTGCAGGGTTCGCAGCCGATCGACAGATAGCCCTGGGCTTCCAGCGGATGGCGGGGCAGATCATGCGCCTCGAACCAGGCTTCCAGATCGGTCTTGGTCCAGTCACCCAGCGGATTGATCTTCAGCCGGCCGTCCTCCACCTCGAATCGGGGCAGGTTCTGGCGCGTCACCGACTGGAACGCCTTGCGGCCCGAAATCCAGGCGTCCAGGCCATCCTTGGCGCGCTTCATCGGTTCGACCTTGCGGATTTCGCAGCACCCGTCCGGATCGTAGGACCAGCGCAGCCCGGTTTCGTCCTTCGCCGCCAGCACGGCGGCGTCGGGCGCGACCACCCGGCTGTCGGTAAAGCCCAGCGTCCGGATCAGCGTGTCGCGATAATCGAGCGTTTCGGTGAACATCTTGAGCGTGTCGACGAAGATCACCGGCACGGTCGGGTCTGCCTTTGCCACCAGATCGAGCAGCACCGCGCTTTCCGTGCCGAAGGAGGAGACGACGGCGACGTTGCCGGCAAGCCCTTCCGCGAACACGGTCCGCAGCATGGTCAGCGTGTCGACCCCATCGAAGCGGGCGTTGAGCGCGTCCGCTTCAGCCTGGGTGAAGGCGGGGCGGGCGTCGATAATGTCGACCTTGCGGGCGGGTTCAGCCATTTATTGTCTCCGGGTGCCGTTTCGCCCAGATGGGCTGGCGGTCGTCGATCGCCTTCTGGTAGACGTCGGCATAGCGGGTGAGCGCACGCTCCACGGCGCCGTCATCCAGCGGCTTTGCGGGATGGAAGCTGTCGAAGCCGCAGCGGCGCATGGCGACGATCTGGTCCACGAGCACGTCGCCCACGGCCCGCAATTCGCCCCGATAGCCCGATTCCCGCAGGATACGTGCCGCCGAATAGCCGCGTCCGTCGCCGAAACCGGGGAAGTTCACTTCCACCAGCGAAAGCCGGTCGAGATACGGCAGCAATTCGCGGGCATCCTCGCCCGGTTCGATGCGCACGGCGGTGGCGTTGGACTGGCCGGTGAACGCCTCTACCGTGACGGCCGGTTCCTGCGCGGAATCACCGTCGCGGAAGGACAGGAATTCAACCATAGATCGCCTCCTTGAAGGGCTTCATGCCGATGCGGCGATAGGTGTCGAGGAAGCGTTCGCCGCTTTCCCGCTGCGCCAGATAAATCTCCGTGACCTTATCGATCGCGTCGACCACGCCGTCCTCGGAAAAGCCGGGACCGGTGATCTGTCCGAGCGAAGCGTCCTCCGCGCCCGATCCGCCGAGCAGCAGCTGGAAATTCTCCACGCCCTTCCGATCCACGCCAAGGATGCCGATGTGACCGGCATGATGGTGGCCGCAGGCGTTGATGCAGCCAGAAATCTTCAGCTTCAGCTCGCCCAGTTCCGCCTGCCGTTCGTTGTCGGCGAAGCGCTGTGCGATCTTTTGCGCCAGCGGGATCGATCGCGCATTGGCGAGCGCGCAATAGTCGAGGCCCGGGCAGGCGATAATGTCGGTGATGAGGTCGAGATTGGCTTCGGCCAGCCCGGCTTCGTCCAGCTTCTGCCAGATGGCGTAGAGGTCCGCCTTCCTGACATGGGGCAGCACCAGATTCTGCGCATGGGTGACGCGCAGTTCGTCGAGCGAATATTGCTCGGCCAGCGACGCGACCAGTTCGATCTGCTCGGCCGAAGCGTCGCCGGGAATGCCGGTCAACGGCTTCAGGCTGATGTTGACGATGGCATGGCCGGGTGCCTTGTGCGCGGCGACCTGACGGTCGACCCACAGCGCAAAGGCCGGATCGCTGCGATCGATGTCCTCGCTCAGGCCCGTTTCATAGGCGGGCGGCGCGAAGAAGGCTCGGATGCGGTCCAGTTCCTCGGTCGGCGGGTTGAGGCCGAGCGTCCGCATATGAGCGAATTCTTCCTCAACCTGGCGCTTATAGTTCTCGACACCGATCTCGTGGACCAGGATCTTGATCCGCGCCTTGTACTTGTTGTCGCGGCGGCCATAGCGATTATAGACGCGCAGGCATGCCTCCAGATAGGAGACGATCTCTTCTTCCGGCACGAAATCGCGGATCTGCGGTGCGACCATCGGCGTGCGGCCCATGCCGCCGCCGGCATAGACTTCCGCGCCGATGACGCCGTCCCTCGACACCAGCTTGAGCCCGATGTCGTGCAGGCGCATCGCCGCGCGATCGTCGTCCGACGCGATCACCGCGATCTTGAACTTGCGCGGCAGGTAAGTGAATTCCGGGTGGAAGCTCGACCATTGGCGCAGCAGTTCGGCCCAGGGGCGGGGGTCCGCCACCTCGTCGGCGCTGACGCCCGCATATTGGTCGGAACTGATGTTGCGGATGCAATTGCCGCTGGTCTGGATGGCGTGCATCTCGACCGTCGCCAGCTCGGCGAGGATGTCGGGGGCATCGGCCAGCTTGATCCAGTTATATTGCAGGTTCTGGCGCGTGGTGAAGTGGCCATAGCCCCTGTCATATTTCGCCGCGATCTCGCCCAGCTTGCGCATCTGCTTGCCCGACAGCGTGCCATAGGGGATGGCGACGCGCAGCATATAGGCGTGCAGCTGGAGATAGAGGCCATTCATCAGCCGCAGCGGCTTGAACTGGTCCTCCGTCAGGGCTCCGGCCAGGCGGCGCTGCACCTGATCGCGAAATTCCTCGACACGGGCGTCCACCATGGACTGGTCGTAGCTGTCGTAACGATACATGGTCAGATCACCCAGTTGCCGGCATCGGCGTCGTTCGGTTTGAGAGTGAGGTCGGGGCGCACGGTCGGCCCCAGTGCGCGGATGCGGTCCTTGATATGGGCCGGGCGCACGCCCTCTTCGGTGACGGTGGCATCGATCACATAAGCGCCTACGACGCGCAGTGCGGCCTCCTCGGCGCGAGCGAGGTCTTCGCCATGCACCCCGACATCGGCGCTGTCGCCCACCTGCCGCGACCAGCCGTCGCCCGCCCACCATATGACGTCGCCGGTCACCAGATCATTGCCGGTCAATATCTTCACGAACGCATCTCCGAATTAAACTCCCCCGGTGCTGTCAGATGCCGGATACCCTGTGCCAACACGTCGCGGGCCAGTGCATGGGCCGCCACGTCGCCGACAACGATCAAGGCCGGGCTCTTCACGTCTTCCCGTGCCACCATGTCGCCCAGATCGGCGAGCAGGGTACGCAATGTCCGCATGCCGGGGCGCGTGCCGTTTTCCAGCACCGCGACCGGAATGCCCGGCGACACGCCGTCGGCGATCAGCTTGTCGGCAATGACGGCGGCGGTTGCCACGCCCATATAGATGACGAGCGTGCGACCTTTTCCCGCAAGGCCGGACCAGTCCTGATCGGTCAGCCCCTTGCACTGGCCGGCAACGAAGCTGACCGCGCTCGACGCCTCGCGATGGGTGAGGGGAAGCTGGGCGGATGCCGCGCTGCCGATCGCGGCGCTGATGCCGGGCACCACCTCCACCGGCACGCCGGCGGCGCGACAGGCATCGACTTCCTCGCCACCCCGGCCGAATATGAAAGGATCGCCGCCCTTCAGCCGTACGACCCTGCGCCCTTCGCGCGCGAGGTCGACAAGAAGAGTGTTGATCGCGTCCTGCGGCAGGCTGTGCCGGCTGCGCTGCTTGGCCACCGAAATGAGGTCTGCCTGCTGAGATGCGAGGGACAGGATGGCGTCCGACACCAGTCCATCATGCACGATCACGTCCGCAGCGCCGATCAGGCGCGCGGCCTTTACCGTCAGCAGGTCCGGATCGCCCGGCCCCGCGCCGACAAGAAAGACAGTGGCGGGTATGGTGTCAGCCATGATCGTCCACATGGCGAAAGCACCCGGTGAGTTCAATTCAGAATGGATATGCAGGGGGCTAGGAAATGTTTGCCAGCCGGCATTCTTGAACGCATCACTCGCCCATCGCGCTGATGTCGATATCCTTAAGGCCGACGCCGATGGATGCACGGACATTCTCGATCTCCGCGGACACCACAGGATAGGCGCAATAATCGGCGGCATACCAGCCGCCGGGGCGATGATTCCCGGAAATGCCGATGCCGCCGGTCGGTGCGGACGCGGCAAGGCCCGTGGTCGGACGGTTCCAATGAATCATGCCCGCACGGATGTTGGACCAGAACCGGTTATATTGTTCCGGCGTTCCGCCGATCAGCGCGGCGGCCAGGCCATAGCGGCTGGCATTGGCTTCGGCGATCGCTTCGCCGAATTCGGAAACCCGTACGATCTGGAGCAAAGGCCCGAACAATTCGACATCGGGCCGTTCCTTCATCGCAGTGACGTCGATGATCGCCGGGCTGACGAAGGGCAGTCCGTCCTTCGGCCGGACCATATGCTTGATCGGCCGTCCGCCGTGGCTCATCAGGTAAAGGAAGCTTTCTGTCAGCCCGTCCGCCGTCGGATTGTCGATGACCGGGCCCATATAGGGGGTCGGGCTGGCATGCGGATGGTCCACGATCAGTCGGTCGGCCAGTTTCTTGACTTCCCCGATCAGGCGATCCGCGACGGTGTCGTGGACGATCAGGCGACTGGCGGCCGTGCAGCGCTGTCCGCCGGACAGGAAGGCGGACTGGACGACCAGCGCGGCGGCGGCACTGATTTCCGGCGTGTCCCAAACGACGATGGCATTGTTGGCGCCCATTTCCAGCGCCAGTATCTTCGACGGCTGGGCTGCGAACTGGCGATTGATGGCCATGCCCGCCTGCGACGATCCGGTGAACAATATACCCGCGACATCGGGATGCGCGGCCAGCGCCTTGCCTATGTCCGGCCCGCCGATCAGCAATCGCAGCGCGTCGGTAGGAATGCCCGCTTCGTGATAGAGCTTCACCAGCATCTCGCCGACCGCGGGTGTTTTTTCCGACGGTTTGAATACGACAGCGTTGCCCGAAAGCAGCGCGGGAACGATATGGCCGTTCGGCAGGTCCGCCGGGGCATTATAGGGACCGAGCACCGCCATGACGCCGTGGGGCTTGTGCCGGACGGACTGGCGGGCGCCCAGTGCGGCTTCCAGCCGTTTCTGCCCGGTGCGTTCCGAATAGGCCGCCACGGTGGAATCGACCCGCGCGATTACTGCCTCCACCTCTGCGCGGGCATCCCACAGGGGCTTGCCGGTTTCGCGCGCGATCAGGTCGATCAGCGCGTCTTCCTGCCGGCGGACCACATTGACGAACCGGCGCAGGGTTTCGATGCGATAGGCGATCGGCTGTGCCGCCCATTTGGGCCACGCCCCCCGGGCCCGCGCGACCTCTGCGTCGACGTCGCCGGTCTCTCCCTGCCAGAGCAGGGTTCCGGTGGCAGGTTCGTAAGAGAGGAGCGGCGCGACCATTTGGAGAAAGGATATGGCGACAAATGGTTAAGGAAAGAAGAGGGATGTTGCGGTTCAGCGCGGATCCGCCGCGCCGAGCGCCCCGCCCATCCGGCGGATGGCATCTACCTTTTCGTGCAGGGGGCGCCAGTCGTCCGACGTGTCGACCGCGTTCCACAGGCTTTCGACCTCCTCGATATGCATCGAACAGGGCCGGTCGTCCGACCAGTAGTCGTGATCGCGGGCGCCGGCTATCGCGCGAAGGTCGGCCATAGCCTCGCGCAGCGGTGCCCAGATTTCCGCCGCGTAGGCACTTGCATCCCTGGCGGTGCCTCCGCGCCAGTCGTGAAAGAAGCGATCGATCGTTGTTCCGCTGCCGATCATGCCGCGCACCGCCGCCTGGATCATCGCGTTTGCGGCGTCGGTGCCGCCTTCCACGCCCAGCCGCCAGCAAAAACGACGCTGAAGCGCTGCACCGTAAAGTTCGGGAAAACGTTCCAGTTGCTCGATAAGCGGCGGTGCGTCCGTCAGCGGGCGCAGCGACACCGCCAGTTGCGCAACATTCCAGTGGATCGCTTCGGCCTGTCGTCCGAATGCATAAAGACCTGAATGGTCGAAATAGGCGGCGGTGAAACCGGCGTCCCACAACGGCGTGAACCGCCACGGGCCATAATCGAAGCTTTCGCCCGTCACATTGATATTGTCGCTGTTCAGCACGCCATGGACGAAGCCGGCGACCATATAGCTCGCCGCGAGGTCGGCGGCCCGCTCCACCACCCGGCCCAGCAACTGGGCGGCCGGATTGTCGCCCGGCTGATCCTGATACAAGCGCGTCAGGACATAGGCGGTCAGGGCTTCCAGCAGCGATACGTCCTCCAGATAGACGGCGCGCTGGAACGATCCGACGCGGATGTGCGAGTGACTGAGCCGCACCAGCACAGCCGACCGGGTCGGCGACGGCTCGTCATGGCGCTCCAGCGCCTCGCCGGTCTCGATGATCGACAATGTCCTGCTGGTAGGGACGCCCAGCGCTTCCAGCATCTCGCTCGCCAATATCTCCCGCACGCCACCCTTCAACGTCAGCCGACCGTCGCCGAAGCGGCTCCAAGGCGTGCGGCCCGATCCCTTGGTACCCAGGTCCATCAGCCGGTCGGCATCGTCACGCAACTGGGCGAACAGGAAGCCGCGCCCGTCGCCGATGTCCGGATTGTACTGGCGGAACTGGTGGCCGTGATAACGCAGGGCCAGCGGTTGCGGCAGACTGCCCTCCAGCGGCACGAAGCGGCCGAAATGGTCGATCCATGCGTCATCGGACAGACCGTCCAGCCCCACCGTCCCCGCCGCCCGATCATTGCGATAGCGCAGGACGTGGCGTGGAAATACGGCCGCCGCCACGGGATCCGCGATCGCCGGCATCAGCGCGTCTATTTCGGTGGCGGGACGATATTTGGCGGGTTGCGGCGTGGGGGTCATAAGGTGATATGGGGGATGGTCACGCAAAGGATCAAGCTTGAGCGCATTCAAGGACGGATATTGGTGGTCCCCCGATGGGCTGCGGCTTCACTACCGGGACTATGACGGGGGGAGCGACGGCCGCCCCCCGCTGCTGTGCCTGCCGGGGCTGACCCGCAACGCCCGCGATTTCGAGCCGCTGGCGGCGCGTCTGGCGGGGCAGTGGCGGCTGATCTGCCCGGACATGCGCGGACGGGCCGAAAGCGCCTATGCCAAGGATGCGATGAGCTATGTTCCGCTGACCTATCTTCAGGACATCAGCCGCCTGCTCACTGACCTGGCCGTTACCCGCTTCGTCGCGATCGGCACGTCGCTGGGCGGCGTCATCACGATGCTGATCGCCGCGACCCACCGTGAATGGCTGGCGGGCGCGCTGCTCAACGATGTGGGACCCGCGCTGGCCCCGGCCGGGCTGGAGCGCATCCGCAGTTATGTCGGAGTCAGCCAGTCGCATCCGACATGGGTTCATGCCGCGCGTGCGCTGGCGGAAGCGAACGGGGACGTCTATCCCGATTATGGCCTGGAACAGTGGCTGGCCATGGCCAAGCGGCTCTATCGACTGAACGGTGCGGGGCGCATCGTGCTGGACTACGACATGCGGGTTGCCGAGCCGATCCGCGCCATGGACAGCGAGGCGGGCGTCGATATGTGGCCGGTAATGTCCGCCTTTCGCGATATTCCGACCCTGTTGCTGCGGGGCGAGCGATCCGATTTGCTGGATGCCGCCAGCGCGGATCGCATGGTCGCAGCGATCGGCGACAGCGCCGAAATGGTTACCGTTCCGCGCGTCGGCCATGCCCCGGTGCTCGACGAACCCGAAGCACTGGCGGGCATCGACCGGTTGTTGAACCGGGTCCTGCATGGTTGACCGGCCCAGCATCTTGCATGTCCATGGCAGCTTTTCCCTGGGGGGGAAGGAAGCACGGGCCGTGCGCCTGATGAATATCTGGGGCGACAAGGCACGTCACAGCATCGTCAGCGCCGATCCCGACGCAATGGGCGCGCGCGCGGCGATCGACCCGACGGTCGACGTCGATTTCCCCGATGGCCCTTCCTTTGCGGGGAAGCCCGGACTTGCACGCTATCGGGTCATCACCGCCTTTCTGCGGCGGTTCGACCTGATCCTGACCTATAATTGGGGGTCGATGGACGCTGTGATGGCGCACCGCTTGGCCGGAGGGGCGGCGGCGGGACTGCCGCCGCTGATCCATCATGAGGACGGCTTCAACGCCGACGAGACTGCAGGGCTGAAAACCAAGCGCAATCTTTTTCGCCGCGTCGGGCTGAAAAGCGCGCATGCGATGGTCGTGCCGTCCGTCCGGCTGGAAGGGATAGCGCGCAATGTCTGGAAGCAGCCGGCCGGGAAGGTCCACCTGATCCGCAACGGCATCGATATCGCACGCTACGCCGATCCGCCTGCGCCAGATGCGATCCCGGCACTGCGCCGCACGCCGGGCAAGCTGCTGGTGGGCACGCTGGCCGGGCTGCGCGCGGTCAAGAATATTCCGCGCCTCGTTCGTGCGGTCGCGCGGCACCGGGACAGATTGCAACTGGTCGTCGTGGGAGAAGGGCCGGAGCGCGATGCCATCATGGCCGAAGCCGCGGCGTGCGGCCTCGACGACATCTGCATGGCGGGCTTCATGGACCAACCGTGGCGCTTCGTCGGCCTTTTCGACATCTTCGCGCTGTCTTCCGACAGTGAGCAATTTCCCATCTCGCTTGTGGAAGCCATGGCGGCGGGCGTGCCTGCGGCGTCGATGGATGTGGGCGATGTCGCCAACATGGTTTCTACCGAGAACCGCCCCTTCATTGTGTCGGACGAACCGGGACTGGCCGGGGCGCTGGGCCGGCTGGCCGAAGATGCCGGATTGCGGCGGCGATTGGGTGAAGCGAACCGGCAGCGGGCGGTGCGCGACTATGCGGAGCATAGCATGGTGGACAGCTATGCGTGCCTGTACGGCGAGGCTATGGCCAGCCCCATGATTTTGCGCTAGGGCGCGCCGAAATTCGTCATTGGCGGCGATTGCTGCTATAGGGTTGCCTTTACCCGGCCGAAGGGCCGGTCCGTGATGCGGGAGATGTCGTTGTTCAAGGGGTTGAAGCCCATCGTCTATGGTGGCCGTGAAGTCTGGCCGCTGGTCGAAGGTGGTAAGGGGGTCGCCGTTTCCAACCATGCAAGTTCCGGCGCATGGGCTGCCGCGGGCGGTATCGGCACGGTATCGGCGGTCAACGCCGACAGCTATGACAGCTTCGGCAATCCCATCCCGCAAATCTATCATGGCCGTACCCGCCGCGACCGGCATGAGGAACTGATCGCCTATGCCGTCGACGGAGCGGTCGAGCAGGTGAAGCGCGCGTTCGAGATCGCCGGCGGCAAGGGTGCGATCAACATCAACGTGCTTTGGGAGATGGGTGGCGCGCAGCGCGTCCTGCACGGGGTGCTGGAAAAGACACGCGGCATGGTGGCGGGCGTGACCTGCGGTGCGGGCATGCCCTACAAGTTGAGCGAGATCGCAGCGTCATACGGCGTATCCTATCTGCCCATAGTCAGTTCCGGCCGTGCCTTCCGCGCCCTGTGGAAGCGCGCCTATTCCAAGGCATCCGAATGGCTGGCGGCGGTCGTCTATGAAGATCCCTGGCTGGCGGGTGGGCATAACGGCCTGTCGAATGCCGAGGACCCCAAGGTGCCGCAGGATCCCTATCCGCGCGTCAAGGCATTGCGCGATACGATGCGCGAGGGGGGCATTTCGGACGATGTGCCCATCGTGATGGCGGGTGGCGTCTGGGCGCTCAAGGACTGGAACGACTGGATCGACAATCCGGAACTGGGCGCCATCATGTTCCAGTTCGGCACCCGTCCGCTGCTGACACAGGAAAGCCCCATTCCACAGGAATGGAAGGAGCGGCTGACGAAGCTGGAGCCGGGCGACGTGCTGCTGCATCGCTTCTCACCCACCGGCTTTTACAGTTCGGCCATCCGCAACCCGTTTCTGCGCGAGCTGGAAGCGCGGTCGGAACGGCAAATTCCCTTCAGCACCGAACAGGCCGGCGACCATACGCACCAGCTTGACGCCGGTGTGAAGGGCAAGAATTTCTGGGTGACGCGGGGCGACCTGCTGCGCGCGCGCGAATGGGTCGGCCAGGGTTTCGTCTCGGCGCTCAAGACGCCGGACAATACTCTGGTCTTCGTGACCGATGAGGAGCGCGGCGAAATCCGCAAGGACCAGACCGACTGCATGGGCTGCCTCAGCCAGTGCGCATTTTCAAGCTGGATGGACAGCGAAACCAATTCGACCGGTCGGCTGGCCGACCCGCGCAGTTTCTGCATCCAGAAATCGTTGCAAAATTCGGTCCACGGCGGCGATCTGGACCGGAACCTGCTGTTTGCCGGTCATGGTGCCTATAAGTTCAAGCAGGACCCTTTTTATTCCAACGGGTTCGTTCCGACCGTCAAGCAACTGGTCGATCGCATCCTGACGGGTGACTGATGGCGGCTGAAATTCACGGACTGGCCGTCCTGCATTATGACGCGTCGCATTTCGAGGTGATCCGACCCGGCCAGTTCGTGCTCTGCGCGGTGACCGGCGAACGGATCGATCTGGAGGATCTGAAATATTGGAGCGCCGCGTTTCAGGAGGCCTATCGCGGTGCGCGGGAGGCGACCCAGGCCTTTTTGAAGCGTCAGGCCGATCTATCTTCCTGACGGACGCGGCAGGGCAGCGCCGAATCTCGTCGCGACCGCGCGAAATCATTGCACTGGCATGTCGAACGCTGCTATCATCCTCTCCCGTAAGCGCCAGCAGAGCGCCGGGGGAAGGATGCCAAAATGTCTCGTATCGATATTGTCGGTGATCGTGTGTGTATCATATCGAGCCTGCTGATCGTCGGCTGGTTCATGTACAGCATCATTTTCTGACCGGAAGCTGCCGATTGAAGGCAGCAGGACTCCGTTGCGATCCCGGTGGATTGATTTTGCCACTTGCATCTCCTGACGGCCTGGATGAGTCTGCGGACGACAAAATCGTAAAATCCACTAGAATCTAATATTTGTAGTGGTCCGGGCAAATTCTGACATTCGAGCGAGACTTGGCCTCGAATGGTATCGAATGTCAGAATCGGACCAATAGTGTCCGGCATCATGGTCGGCGCCTGCCGCGCGCCGACAAAAGAGGGAATGCGCGAATGTTTAGTCATGTGATGGTCGGCGCGAACGATGTCGACGCCTCCAAGGCCTTTTACGATGCACTGTTCCAGTCGATGGGTGGCAAAAGCGGCATGGTCGATGAAAAAGGTCGCGTTATATACATGCACAAGGGCGCGCTGTTCATGATTTCAAAGCCGATCGACGGTGGGCCTGCATGCCACGCAAATGGCGGCACGATCGGTTTCGCGATGGATTCGCCCGAACAGGCGGCTGCCTGGCACGCGGCCGGCATTGCGGCGGGCGGCACCAGTTGCGAAGATCCGCCAGGCGTGCGGGAACTCGCATTCGGTCCGCTTTACCTCGCCTATCTGCGCGATCCGGCCGACAACAAGCTCTGCGCGCTGTACCGGGCGGCCTGAATCGCGTTCCTACCGGAAGACGACGGTCTTCGCGCCGTTGAGAAGCACGCGACGGTCCGCGATCCAGCTGACCGCCCGCGCCAGCACCTGGGCCTCTATGTCGCGGCCGATACGGACCATATCTTCCGGCGTCGCGCGGTGATCCACCCGTTCGACCGCCTGTTCGATGATTGGCCCTTCATCCAGGTCGCCCGTGACGAAATGCGCCGTCGCGCCGATCAGCTTGACGCCGCGTTCATGGGCGCGATGGTAGGGGCGGGCGCCCTTGAAGCCGGGCAGGAAGCTGTGATGAATGTTGACGCACTGGCCGGCGAGGCGTTCCGACAGGCCCTGTGACAGGATCTGCATGTAGCGGGCCAGGATCAGGTAGTCCGATCGGGTCCGTTCATAAATGTCCAGCAAGGCGGATTCCTGCGCGACCTTGTCACCATTGCGTGGCAGTTCGTGATAGGGGATGCCATGCCATTCGGTGATCCGGCGCATGTCCGGATGATTGGAAACCACGCCCATGATGTCCACGGGCAGCATCCCCGTCTGCCAGCGGTGGAGCAGGTCGGCCAGGCAGTGCGACCCCTTCGATACAGCTATCAGCATGCGGGGGCGTTCGGTGGCCGCCGTCAGGCGCCAGTCCATGTCGAAACGGTCGCCCACGGCGACGAAATCCGCGCGCAAGGCGTCGGCGTCCGTGATCCGGTCGTCGGTCGCCTCGAAAGCCACGCGCATGAAGAACAGGCCTGCTGCCCGATCGGCATATTGCTGGCTGTCGGTGATGAAGCCGCCCCGTTCGGCAAGGAAATTGCTCACGGCCGCGACGATGCCGACGCGATCGGCACAAGCCAGGGTCAGGACCCAGAATGGAACGACAGATTCTGGCAACGGCCCCTCCGCAGATGATTGAACGCCGTTGCCTTAACCGGCCGTGCTGATCAAGCCGTTAACCGGCACGGCCTGCACGGCTTCGGCTTCGAAGCTGGCGATCGGATAGGCGCAATAGTCGGCGGCATAATAGGCGCTGGGGCGGTGATTGCCCGAAGCGCCAAGGCCGCCAAAGGGCATGTTTCCCGCCGCTCCGGTGGTAGGGCGGTTGCGATTCACCACGCCGGCGCGGCTTTCTTCCGTCATGCGCCGCCACAGGACGGGGTCCTGGGAGATCAGGCCGGCGGACAAGCCGAAGCGGGTCGCATTGGCTGCGGCTATCGCGGCGTCGAAATCGGCGACGCGGATGACGGTCAGCACGGGTGCGAATATCTCCGCATCCGGCAGGTCGTCGATGCCGGTGGCGTCGAGCAGGGCGGGGGTTACGAACGCCGTGCTGCGGCCCGCTATCCCCTCAAAGGGCAGGACGACCCGCGCGCCGCGCGCGACCAGGTCGCCGACGGCGCGATGGGCGGCGGATGCCGCCCCGTCGGACACGAGGGGACCCATGAAGGCTTCACCGGGCTCATTCCAAGCGGCCGCCGGCAGACGCGCGGCCATGTCGGCTACGGCGTCGACGATGGCGTCACCCGCTTGCCCCGCCGGAACGATCAGGCGGCGCGCGCAGGAGCAGCGCTGCCCAGTAGTAATGAAGGCCGAATTGGCGATGATGGAAGCAGCCTCCTCCGCTGAATCCCAGGCGATAAGCGGGTTGTTGCCACCCAGTTCCAGCGCCATGATCACATGGGGGCGGTCGACCAATGCCCGCCGGAGCGCCGCCCCGGCGCCCGCAGACCCCGTGAAGAGCAGCCCGTCAATGTCGCTCGCCACCAGCGCTTCCCCGGTTGCGCGGCCGCCCTGAACAAGTGTCAGCAGGCCCTCGGGCAACCCGGCCGCAGCCCAGGCATCGACCATTGCCGCGCCCGTGGCGGGCGCGATTTCGGAAGGTTTGAATATGACCGCGTTGCCCGCGATCAGGGCGGGTATGATATGGCCGTTGGGCAGATGGCCGGGGAAATTATAGGGACCGAGCACCGCCATCACGCCATGGCCGCGATGGCGTAGCACCGCCTGACCGAAGGGCATGTTCGCCCGCCGTTCGCCGGTACGTTCGGCGTAAGCGCGGATGGAGACCTCGACCTTGGCGATCATGGAACCGACCTCCGCGTCGGATTCCCACAACAGCTTTCCGGTTTCTCGGGAAATGAGCCTTGCCAGCGCTTCCCGCCGTTCGCCAAGAATGTCGGCATAACGCCGGGCAACGGCGATGCGTTCTTCGACCGGTGCCGCGCGCCAGCCGGGCAGCGCGGACCGCGCGGTTGCGACGGCATGCCGGCAGGCGCCAGCATCGGCCACCGGGCCTTCCCAGACGATCTCACCGGATGCGGGGTCGAAAGATTGCAGCATGGCCATCATTGCTCCCGGGCGCCGGTCATGGCGAATATGCCGGTCGCGTTGCCGGTGTCGAAGGCAAGGTCCAGGGCACCGGTTTCCGGATCGATGTCGCGGCTGATAAATTCATAGAATGAGCCTGGAACCATGCGGATGTCGTTCCCGGCAAAGGTGCGTTCGACCCTTTCTGCGCGGAAGGCGGTCTGTCGGACCCGGCCGGTGGCGGAGATTTCCAGCCGGTCCTTTATCGGTCCGCCCCCGGCGCGCAACTGTTCCGCGAGCATGGCGACATCGGGCACGCGGTCCGTCGCATGATTGAAGGCGTTTCCTTCGGTCGCGATCCAGGCCGCTTCGTTGGATTGACCAAGCAGCGTCTGATAGTCGGCGAAGGCAGGCGCGTCGTGCTGACGGTCGAACGCCGCGAGGATGGGCGGCAACGCGCCCAGCGCCGCCGCGTAATCGACCGGCTGGCCAGCGTCAAAGGCGGCAAGAACGGCGGTCGCCGACATATCGAGCGGATCGCGGGAACTGTCGAAAACGCGGTGCGAAGCAGCGGCGAAGTCCGCATCGAAGCGATCGACATGCAGTTCCGACAGGAAGAATTGCGGAATCGCTTCGGGTTCGTCGCGATGGCGGTAGGCGCGGCCCGTCATCTTGAGCCTGTCGAGCGGATAGACCGCCGCCATGTCATAGCCGAGCGGCAGAAGAATGCGGGTGAACGCCGCTTCCCCCGCCGGCAATGCGCCGGTGGATCCCTGGCCGAACCGGACGGTGCGCAATGCGCCATGATCGAACAGGACCCGGCCACGGTGCGCCAGCCGATCGCGCACATAGGCCGCGCCACTTGGCACGCGTTGCAGCAGGTCGTGGAAGAGGCATATATTCATCGCCATGGCAAAAGCGGCGCGGGAGACATGGGGACCGCCCTGATCCAGCAGGCGGGCCGGAATGTCCAACGCGTCGAGCGTGGCGTTTCCCGCCGCTTCTCCCAATATGGCGACCGTCAATCGCCTGATGTGACGTTCATTCCCGTTCGACATGAAACGCTCCAGATGACAGACGGACTATCGCACTATAATCGCGCCATTCAAAATGGCATCCTGTCATCTGTTCATGAGGTAATGGAATGAATATGCCCCGTCGACACCTCCCGTCGATGACGGCGCTTGCCAGTTTCGAGGCAGCTGTTCGCCAAGGCGGGTTTTCGCGCGCCGGAGATGCCATAGGATTGACCCAGAGCGCCGTCAGTCGCCAGATCGCCATGCTGGAGGAAGCCGTCGGTACACCGCTGTTCGATCGGATCGGACGGCGCGTGCGCCTGAACGAGGCAGGACGCGCTTACGCCGACGCGCTGCTGCCTGCGCTGGAAAGCATACACCGCGCCACGGCCCGACTGGCAATGCGACGGCCGGACCATCTGCTGCGCATAGCGACCCTGCCCAGCTTCGGCATGCGCTGGCTGGCGCCTCGCCTGGCGCAGTTGAGCGCGCGCCATCCGCAGTTGGTGATCGATTTCGCCAGCAGATCCGAACCGTTCGATTTCGGGCAGGAAGATTTCGACGCGGCGATCCATTTCGGGTCGCCGGGGGATTGGCCGGGGGCGGTGATGGACCTGCTGTTCCGGGAGGAGGTGGTGCCGGTCTGCGCGCCCGCATGGTTGGCGGAGCATCCCCTGCGCACGCCCGCCGACCTGCTCGATCTGCCATTGCTAAGCCAGAGTTCGCGGCGCGATGCTTGGCCACGCTGGTTCAGGGCGGCCGCCGTGGAGATGGACGGACCGGTGGCCGGGCCGGCCTTCGAGCAATTTCTGATGCTCGCGCAGGCCGCCGCCGCCGGCGCAGGCGCCGCGCTGATCCCCAGCTTCCTGATCCGGCCGGAACTGGAAGCTGGCACACTGGTCATCCCATTTGCGCGCCCGCTCGCGAGCACCGGTGCCTATTATCTGGTTCGGCCGGAGGGGCAGGCCAGCAATGCGCTGCAACGGTTTCGCGGCTGGGTAATGGAACAGGCGACAGGCTAGCGCTCTTACGTCCTGGACGAGAAAGTTCTTGTCCTTGAACGCTGCATTTCCAGGGCCGTTGGCCGGAAACGGTCAACCTGAATAGGCTGCAGATCAGAGCTTCTTGGGAATGCAGTCGCCGCCCGCGGCCTTTATGCGGCTGCACAGCCGCTCGGCATCCGCACCGCTGCCCAGCGGGCCTGCCTGAAGGCGTGTGAGCGACCCAGCCTTGACCAGATAGGGCTGGTAAGCGGACAAGCCGTTCACCCGGCCGGTCAGCTTGCCCCAAAGCGCGCGGGCATTGCCTTCTTCGCCAAAGGCGCCGAGCTGAACGCGCCAGCCCCCCGCAGCGGCGGGCGCGGGCACGGGTTCGGCGGCGCGAGGCGCGGGCTTTGCGGCGGCGACTTGCGGCGTCGGCTTTGGCGGTGCCGGTTTAGCGGGCGCCGGTGTCGGTCGGGGTGCCTTTGCCGGCTCACCGATCGTGGAAGGCGGCAGGTCCGCGGTGCGGATGGGGGATGTCGACGGGCGAACGGGCGTCGGCCCCGGCGCCGCCGCAGCGAAACTCGCGCCCTTGCCTTGTTCAAGGCTGGCCGCCATGGCGAGCCCCTGCTTGCGCTGGTCTTCGGGAATATATTTATCCATCTGCTCCAGGCTGGCCGACGCCTGCGGCAGTCCCGACGCCGCTGCGCGGGTCATGAGTGCATAGGCCCGGACCCAGTCCTTGCCGATCGTGTCGCCGTTGAACAGCGCGGTCCCCACGATATATTGCGCGCGCGGTTCGCCGCGCTGCGAGGCGCGCTGGAGATAGGGGAGGGCGCCTGAACGGTCGCCCTGCTGGAACATCAGCAGACCCAGATTGTCCTCGGCGCGCAAATGGCCCTGAGATGCCGCCTTGCGATACCAGTCGAGCGCGACATTAAGGTCGGGTTGTACGCCCCGGCCCAGCTTATATGCCTGGCCCATGTTGAATTGCGCGTCGGGGTCGCCGGCGTCGGCGAGCGGGCGCCACTGGGATATCGCCCGGGCGTAATCGCCCTGCTGCCAGGCGTCTACGCCGGCCTTCACATCGGCCGATGCGGGCGCGGACAGTCCCAGCAGGGTGCCGAGGGCAATGGTCCCCCAAAGATGCTTCATGATACCGTGCTCCTGCGCGAATAGATGCGGGCCTCTATGGCGAGACAAGGTTAAGACCCGATTAGCATAAGCGCAGAACCTTGCCACCGCATTCACCCGATTGATCCTTGATCGATGCGGATTTCGTGCAGGTTAACCGAATTTTAGGCGCCGCCATGGCAATCCGCACGGGAAGTGGATTTTTCCTGGGGGGATTTGCGTGCGGATTCTGGCATTGGCATCGCAGAAGGGCGGATCGGGCAAGACGACCCTGTCGGGCCACCTTGCCGTGCAGGCGCAACTGGCCGGGGCGGGCCCCGTGGTGCTGATCGACATCGATCCGCAAGGGTCGCTGGCCGACTGGTGGAACGAGCGCGAAGCCGAATATCCCGCCTTTGCGCAGACGACCGTAGCGCGACTGGCAGCGGATCTGGAAATCCTGCGCCAGCAGGGGTTCAAGCTTGCGGTCATCGACACGCCCCCTGCCATCACCATGGCGATCCAGAGCGTCATTTCCGTCGCCGAACTGATCGTCGTGCCGACGCGTCCCAGCCCGCACGACCTGCGCGCCGTGGGCGCCACCGTGGACCTGTGCGAGCGCGCCGGCAAGCCGCTCATCTTCGTGGTCAACGCCGCCACTCCAAAGGCGCGGATCACCTCCGAAGCGGCTGTCGCGCTGTCGCAGCACGGCACGGTTGCACCGGTGACGTTGCATCACCGCACCGATTTCGCGGCGTCGATGATTGACGGTCGCACCGTGATGGAGGTCGATCCCAAGGGCCGGTCGGCAAATGAGGTGGTCCAGCTATGGTCCTACATTTCTGACCGTCTCGAAAAGAATTTCCGCCGCACGGTCTTTTCCGTGCCTCATGGCAGCACCGGCACGGCCGGTGCGGCGCGCCCGGTCAGCGGCGGCTTCGGTCGCCGCGTGATCGGCCAGTAAGGGAGGACAGGGCATGGCCGAACCCAAGCCGATCGCTTCGCTGACCTCCGGCCTGCTTGCGCGCAAGGGGGCCGCACAGCCGGCGATGCGCCGTCCGATGATGGGCTTTGGACGCGCCAATGCCGCAGCGGTCCAGCAGGATGACCTGGGCTGGAACGATATGGGGTTCGACGTCGAACCGACGCCATCGCCGGTGGAACAGCCGCCGGTCATCGGGCTGACGCCGATGGGGCAGACTCCTGTGCCGGCAGAGACGGCGGTTCCGCCTGTCATCGCCGAACGGGAGGAACTGGCCGAACGTATCAGTGCCCCGGTGGCCGAAGCGGCGCCACAGCCGTCTGTCGTCAGCGCAGTCCCGCGCAAGGCGGCATTGGCGCGCACGTCGAAGGCGGCCTTTACCTTGCGGCTGGATACCGAACGGCACCTGAAGCTTCGGCTTGCAAGTGCGGTCACGGGCCGGTCCGCGCAACAGATCGTGACCGAGGCTCTGGACGATCTTTTGAACAACCTGCCGGAAATTGACCGGCTGACCGACCAGTTGCCGCATCTGCGCGGCAAGAACTGAACGAAGGGTGGGTAGGACAATGAAGCGCACGACATTCGGAAAGGCGGCGATCTCATCGCTCATCGTCGCCACCACCATGGTCGGCTGCACCGGTGCGGCCTTCCGTCCCTCGACCTCGGCCGCGCCGGCCAAGGGCAATCCTGTAAGGCTCGCCGAACAGGCCGAGAAGGAACTGGAGCGGCACGACATCGCCGACGCGATCGCCGCAGCCGAGGCTGCCGTGCAACTTGCGCCGGAAAATTCCGATTATCGCGCCCTTCTTGGACGTACCTATGTCGCGGCAGGACGCTTCGCGTCCGCGCAGTCGGCGCTGGAGGATGCCGTGACGCTTGGTAGCGGCGATGCCCGCACGATCGTCAACCTGGCGCTGGTGCATGTTGCGCAGGGAAGGGCGGACGACGCCCGCAACCTGCTGGTCGCCCATGCCGATACCGTGCCTGCGGCTGATTACGGGCTCGCCATGGCGATGGCCGGCGATCCGGTCGAAGGCGTGCGCATCCTGTCCGAGGCTATTCACGATCCGTCCGCAACCGCTCGCACGCGCCAGAATCTGGCCTATGCCTATGCGCTTGCCGGCCGCTGGAAAGATGCGCGGACGGTCGTGGGCATGGACCTGGAGCCGCTGGCAGCCAACAAGCGTATTTCCGACTGGGCGCAGATCGCCGAACCGTCGCTTGCGCCCCTGCGCGTCGCTTCGCTGATGGGCGTGACGATCGACGACAGCGATGCCGGACAGCCCGCGATGCTGGCGCTGGCGCCCGCTGCGGCCCCTGTTCCGGCGGAGATGGCGCAGGCAGAGCCGGTCGCGGAACTGCCCGTGGCGGATGCCGCGACGCAGCCTGAAGCATCTCCGGTGCAACTTGCCGCTGCGACGCCGCAACCGGTGGTTCAGGCCGTGCCCGCCAGCAAGCCGGCGCCGCGCGATTTCATCATCGAAGAACGGCCCGGCAAGCCCGTTGCCGCCAAGCCGGCGGCAAAGCTGGCTGCAAAGGCGCCGGTCAAGGCGACGCCCGTCGCCGCAGCGTCCGCCGCCAAGATGCAGCAGGTCGCCTTCATCAAGCCGGTCGGCAATCCCAGCCAATGGGTCGTCCAGCTCGGTGCTTATGATACGGCGGCGATTGCCAAGGAAAAGTGGATGGTGATGGCCGGCCGCGATGCCATGCTGTCCGCCTTTCCGGTGATGACCAGCCAGGCGACCGTCAACGGCAAGACCTATCATCGTCTGGCGATCAACGGCTTTGCGGGACGGGCCGATGCCATGACGGCGTGCAAACTCATCAAGTCGCGCAACGGCCAGTGCTTCGTGCGTGAGAGCGCGCCGGGCGCAACGCCGCAGCGCTGGGCTGTCGCCGGCCGGGGTCGCCAGTTCGCGTCGCGCTGATCTTCCCCCTCTCGAAAGGCGCGATGACAGGCGCGCGGAGCGGCTTCGCTCCGCGCGCCTTCCCTTTTGCCGGGCGGCGGGCGGCCAGTTTCTTGGCCAGTCGGGCGCCCTCATTCTGGCGACGGAACTCGGTCATGCCGCATGACATGAACAATGTTCCCGGCGGGATCGAGATGCTTGGCAAGACCTTGTGCCTTGGGCACATGGCTCCGCAGCGGCAGTTCAAGGCATATATTTACCCTGTATCACGGTCCGCCGGAAGCCAGGAGCACTGCCGGACGAGATGGGCAGTGTTGGAGCTTGTAGCACCTCCGGCCTCTTCACCTGATCCGGCATCGCCATGCAGCAACGCTATTTCGGGGCGTAAGCGGCAGGGCGCTGAAGTGCAGCATGTAGAGTGCGTTTCAAAGCGGAACTGCGGTGGTATATTTCACCTGCGACAGCGCGAAGTGGGATGAGCCGGTCGCGACGGAGGCGTGCCGCAGCACCGTCCGCATCAGGAAGCGGTTATAGTCTTCCACATCGGCAACGAGAATCCGCAACAGATAGTCCCAGTCCCCGGACATCGAATAGCATTCGATGATCTCGTCGCGTGAGGCGATGAAGCTTTCAAAAGCTTCCGTCGTTTCGATGGAATGGTTCTTGATCTTGATGTGACAGATCACGTTGACGCCGCGACCAAGCTGCGCAGCATTTACGAGCCGGACCTGGCGGCCGAGCACGCCATCGGCTTCCAGTGCACGCATGCGGCGCCAGCATGAGGCTGTCGACGTGCCGACACGTTCGGCGAGTTCGGCATGGCTGACCGACGCATCGCGTTGCAGTTCATATAACAGCTTGCGGTCGATCGCGTCGATCCTGCGTTCCACCGTCATGCGCTCGCTCCGTCGGCATCCGGCTGGCGTTCGGGCGCAGCGCGGGCAAATGCATCGATTTCGCCGCACCGGGCATCCACCGCAAGCAGTCCTGGAAAATCGGCCAGGTCGACATGGAAGCGGCGGGCGTTGTAGATCTGCGGAACGAGGCAACAATCCGCCATCGTCGGCGTGTCCCCGAAGCAGAAACCCCGTCCGTGGTTGCGGACCATGACCTCGAGCGCCGCAAAGCCGTCCCTGATCCAGCGGGCGATCCAATCCTGTACCGCCTGTTCGGATGCACCCAGTTCCCGCCGGAGGGCTTGCAATACCCTCAGGTTGTTGAGCGGATGAATGTCGCAGGCGATGGTCGAGGCCATGGAACGCACCGCGGCGCGCTCCATCAGCCCGGCGGGCAACAGCGGCGGGGAAGGGTGGGCTTCCTCGAGCCATTCGAGAATCGCCAGGCTTTGCGTCAGACTGCCGCCATCGACTTCGAGCGCAGGCACGAGGCCGAGAGGCGCCAGACGGTGCAGCGCTGGCATTCTTTGCTCGCCCCGTCTCAGGTCGTAGCTGACCTGGTCATAGGCCAGCCCCTTCAGGCTGGCGGCCAGGCGTACCCGGTACGAAGCCGATGAGCGCCAATAGCCATGAAGGGTCATTGTCATTGCTTCACCTTCCGCCGTCGTGATGAGTCGCTCACTGCGGACGCGACCGTCACATGCATGTACGAAATAGGTGATGAATTCAAATCTGATAACGGCATTTGTCGATATATATCATTCAAAATATAGCTAATATAGGCGATGCATGAAACGATTTTTCGCTGTGATCTGATAAATTGTCATCATGGCAAACATCGACCTATTGCCGCCCGGTGCGGCCCCCGACTGGACCATTCCGCAGGACTGGGGCTCGTACACGGCGCAAGAGCATGCGGTCTGGGACCGCCTCTTTGCGCGCCAGGCCGCGATGTTGCCGGCGCGCGTGGTTCCCGCTTTCATGGAGGGACTCGATGTCCTTCGCATGTCGAAGCCGGGCATTCCCGACTTCGATGAACTGAACGAACGGCTGCATCGCGCGACCGGGTGGCAGGTCGTCGCGGTGCCCGGTCTCGTGCCCGACGAAATGTTCTTCGAGCACCTTGCCAATCGACGCTTCGTTGCCGGCCGGTTCATCCGCGCGCCCGAGCAGCTCGATTACCTGCAGGAGCCGGACATCTTCCACGACGTGTTCGGGCATGTGCCGCTGCTCGTTCACCCGGTGTTCGCCGATTACATGCAGGCTTATGGCGAAGGTGGCCTCAGGGCGGCCAAGCTCGGCATGATCGAGGCGCTGGCGCGTCTTTATTGGTACACGGTCGAGTTCGGGCTGATCCGCGATGGCGGCGATCTCAAGCTGTATGGGGCGGGGATCGTCTCGTCCTATGGCGAAAGCCTGTTCGCGCTCGACGATCCGTCGCCCCACCGGATCGGGTTCGATCTGGAGCGGGTGATGCGTTCGCAATACCGGATCGACGATTACCAGCAGAATTATTTCGTCATTGAGAGCTTCGAAGACCTGCTGCGGCAAACGCGCGATGCGGACTTGGGGCCGATCTACGAGCGCCTGCGCAGCCATGAGCCGATCGAGGTCGGAGCGCTGCTGCCGACCGATCGCGTCCTCCATGCAGGAACCCAGTATTACGCACGCTCAGGGGCCGGAGCATGATGGTTTCTTGTGACGCATTAGCGGGGCTGAAGCGGCATAAGCCGGAGGCGCTGCGGGCACTGATCGCGCCGTACCGCGCGGCCTCGCGTGCCGACAAGTTCGACATCGGCGTGGGCGTCGACCGCACCGCCTGACACCAGTTTGCGAGAGGAAAAGAATATGCCCCTGTTCGACAACCCCATCGGTCTCGACGGCTTCGAGTTCGTGGAGTTCAGCGCACCCGAAAAGGGCCTGCTGGAACCGGTGTTCACGGCCATGGGCTTTTCCCTGATCGCCCGGCACCGCTCCAAGGACGTGCAGCTTTGGCGACAGGGCGGCATCAACCTGATCGCCAACTACGAGCCGCGCAGCCCTGCCGCCTATTTCGCCGCCGAACATGGCGCGTCCGCCTGCGGCATGGGATGGCGGGTCAAGGACGCAAAGAAGGCCTACGAACTCGCCATCGAGCGCGGCGCAGAGCCGGTCGAAGTGCGCACTGGCCCGATGGAACTGCGCCTGCCCGCCGTGCGCGGCATCGGCGGATCGATCATCTATCTGATCGACCGCTATGAGGACGAGAATGGCGGCCTGTCGATCTACGACATCGATTTCGTCTACGAGCCCGGTGTCGATCGGCGCCCGGAAGGCGCGGGCTTCAAGATCATCGATCACCTGACGCATAATGTCTATGGCGGGCGCATGGCCCATTGGGCGCGCTTCTACGAGCGCGTCTTCGGCTTCCGCGAAATCCGATATTTCGACATCAAGGGCGAATATACCGGTCTCACCAGCAAGGCGATGACCGCGCCCGACGGCAAGATCCGCATCCCCTTGAACGAGGAAGGCAAGGCGGGCGGCGGCCAGATCGAGGAGTTCCTGCGCGCTTACAACGGCGAGGGCATCCAGCATATCGCGTTGCTGTGCGATGACCTCATCGCTGCATGGGACCGTCTGAAGGCGCTGGGCGTGCCGCTGATGGCACCGCCGCCAGCCACCTATTACGAGATGCTCGACGAGCGCCTTCCCGGCCATGGCGAGCCGGTGGGCGAATTGCAGGCGCGGGGCATCCTGCTCGACGGATCGACGCAGGACGGCGATCCGCGCCTGCTGCTCCAGATCTTTGCCCAGCCGCAGATCGGCCCGGTTTTCTTCGAGTTCATCCAGCGCAAGAAGGACGAAGGCTTCGGCGAAGGCAATTTCACCGCCCTGTTCCAGAGCATCGAGCGCGACCAGTTGCAGCGCGGCGCGCTGAATGTCGGAGAGCCGGCATGAGCACGACCGCGCCGGCGCTCAAGCGCATCCACCATGTCGCCTATCGTTGCAACGACGCGAAGGAGACGGTGGAATGGTATCAACGCGTTCTGGGCATGACCTACACCACCGCCTTCGCCGAGGACAAGGTGCCCTCCACTGGAGAGGACGACCCCTATATGCACGTCTTCCTCGACTGCGGCGGGGGCAATGTGCTGGCCTTTTTCGAGCTGCCGAACCAGCCTGCGATGGGGCGCGACCCCAATACGCCGGCCTGGGTCCAGCATCTCGCCTTCGAGGTGGAGGATGAAGCCGCGCTGCTCGCCGCCAAGGCGCATGTCGAGGCGCAGGGGATCGACGTTCTCGGCCCCACCTTCCACGGTGTGTTCCGGTCGATCTATTTCTTCGACCCCAACGGTCATCGCGTCGAACTGGCCTGCAATATCGGCACCGACGCGCAATATGCTGAACTCAAGCGCGTCGCGCCGCTGATGCTGGACGAATGGAGCCGGACCAAGCGCGCGCCCCGCCACGCCGAATGGCTGCACAAGGACCCCAGCGCATGAAGCTCGCCAGTCTGAAGCATGGGCGTGACGGCCGCCTGATCGTCGTGTCGGACGATCTGTCCCACTATGTCGAGGCCGGGGCGATCGTCCCGACAATGCAGGCGGCGCTGGACGACTGGGCAGCCGCCGAGCCGAAGCTCAAGGCGCTTGCCGATGAACTGGCGAGCGGATCGGTCGCCGGGCAGCCGCTGGATTCCGCCAGGCTCGCCGCGCCGCTCCCCCGCGCTTATCAATGGGCCGATGGCTCGGCCTATGTGAACCATGTCGAACTGGTGCGACGTGCGCGCGGGGCGGAATTGCCCGAAAGCTTCTGGCATGACCCGCTCGTCTATCAGGGCGGATCGGACAGGTTCCTGGGGCCTTGCGATGCGATCCCGCTCGCCGACGAGGGCTGGGGCTGCGACATGGAGGCCGAGGTTGTCGTCGTCACTGGCGATGTCCCGCAGGGTGTGTCCCCAGAAGCCGCGCGCGGCTTGATCCGGCTCGTCGGCCTCGTCAACGACGTGTCGCTGCGCAACCTCATTCCCGGCGAACTCGCCAAGGGCTTCGGCTTCTACCAGTCCAAGCCTGCCAGCGCGCTGTCGCCCGTCTTCGTGACGACCGACGCGCTGGGCGACCGGTGGACGGACGGCAAGCTGCACGGGACGCTGCAAGTCGATCTCAACGGCCAGCCGTTCGGCCGCGCCGATGCCGGCGTCGACATGACCTTCGATTTCGGGACGCTGATCGCGCATCTCGCCAAGACCCGCTCGCTGGGCGCCGGCACGATCGTGGGTTCAGGCACCGTCTCCAATCGCGATGCGGACGGCGGCCCCGGTCGGCCTGTCGCCGATGGCGGCCTTGGCTACAGCTGCATCGCGGAGGTGCGGATGGTCGAGACGATCCGCGACGGCGCGCCGGCAACGCCTTTCCTCAACTATGGTGACAGGGTCCGGATCTGGATGGAGGATGGTGCCGGTCAACCGCTGTTCGGTGCGATCGACCAGGGCGTGAAGGCTATCTGATGCAACGATTGACCGAGCAGGAACGAACCCAGGCGCTCTCGTCGCTTCCGGAATGGACGCATGAACCGGATCGCGACGCGATCGTGCGGACGTTCCAGTTCCCCGATTTCGTGACCGCTTTCTCCTTCATGACGGCCGTGGCGCTGGAAGCGGAAAAAGCCGATCACCACCCGGAATGGTCGAACGTTTACGGGCGTGTTTCCGTCTTGCTGACGACCCATGATACCGATGGCCTGTCGGAGCGGGACATCAATTTGGCTCGGAAGGTGTCGGCGCTCTCGTTCTGTATTAGGTCGTGAACCCATGAAGGTTGTTGCCGCCGCTGCCTGATGGCAAACTCCTTGGGCGACGGAGAGGACCGATGGAAGCACCCTTTGTAGAACGCCGATTTGCGCTTGATGGTAACGACCTGGTTGTTCGCTTCTATACGCCTGCGAAGGCGCCGGGCGGCGAATTCCAGTGCCGCTATTCCATAGGGTGGCCCGAGCGGGAAGTTCGCCGATATGCATGCGGTGAAGACGGCGTCCAGGCGCTCATGCTGGCGATGCGAACCGTCCATTCTGACCTTGCTGAAAGCGAAGCCTATAAGGATGGACGGCTGACTTGGTGCGATCAGGCCGATCTTGATCTGCCGCCGACGTGGGGCGTTGGACCTCTTTATGATGTTCCACCTCCACCAGAGTCATTGCCATCTTAAGGCTTTCCCGCGCGTCCGGTTTCTGATTCAGCGTCGGCATGAGCCGCTATGACCTGACCGACTTCGAGTGGCGTGTGATCCAGCCGCTACTACCCAACAAGCCGCGAGGTGTGCCGCGCGTCGATGACCGGCGAGTGCTGAACGGCATCTTCTGGGTACTGCGATCTGGTGCGCCATGGCGCGATCTGCCCGAACGCTATGGTCCACGGACCACCTGCTACAACCTCTTCGTACGATGGCGGAAAGCAGGCGTGCGGGATCGGCTGATGGACACAATCACCGCCGCGCATGACGGCGACATCCAGATGATCGACAGTACTTCCATCAGGGCGCACCAACAGGCTGCGACGGCAAAAAGGGGGATCAAGATCATTGTCTCGGTCGCTCCCGAGGCGGGCTCACCACCAAAATCCACGCGGTTGTCGATGCGCAAGGCCTCCCGATCCGGCTCGGCCTGACCGCTGGGCAGGCACATGATGGCCAAGTCGCCGGCGATCTGCTCAATCACCTTGGGCCGCACATGATCGTGCTCGCCGACAAGGCCTACGATGCTGATCGCATCCGCACGCTGATCGAGGAGCAGGGCGCGACGCCCAACATCCCGGGCAAATCCAATCGAAAGTGGAAGCCTTGCTTCAGCAAACGGCTGTATCGCGAACGCAACCTGATCGAGCGCTTCTTCTCCAAACTCAAACACTTCCGCCGCGTCGCCACCCGCTATGACAAACTGGCCGACAACTTCCTTGCTATGGTCCAACTCGCCTCAATGCGGCTGTGGTTGCGCGCTTATGAGTCTACGGCCTAGTCATCTGGAACTGAAATAAGCTACATTGTATATTCATCCTGTCGATAGCAGGAGGCATGGATGGTTGGTCGTCAGGCGGACGTTTTGGCATTGAGTGCTGCTGATCGGACGTTCCTTGAATCGCAGGTGCGGCGTCACAAGGCACCGCGTTCGTTATCGGACCGCTGCCGGATGGTCCTGCTGTGCGCGGACGGGTTGCAGAGCAAGGAGGTTGCCGAGCGGCTCGGAGTTCACGAGCACACGGTCGGCAAATGGCGGCGTCGTTTTGCGCAAGCTGGCATTGAAGGGCTGACCGACGAGTATCGGGCGGGCCGGCCGCGCACGGTGAGCGATGCACAAGTCGCGCGGGTGATCGAGCGCACGCTGAACACCACGCCCAAGGACGCCACGCATTGGTCGATCCGTTCGATGGCGGCGGAGGCTGGGTTGTCGCACACGACGATCCGTCGGATCTGGGGTGCGTTCGGCTTGCAACCGCACCGCTCGGAGACGTTCAAGCTGTCCACTGATCCGCTCTTCGTCGACAAGGTTCAGGACATTGTCGGCCTTTACCTGTCGCCTCCGAACCGCGCGGTGGTGCTGTGCGTGGACGAGAAATCGCAGATTCAGGCACTCGATCGCGAGCAGCCGGTCCTGCCCATGGCGCCCGGCATGCCCGAGCGGCGTACCCATACCTACGTGCGCAACGGCACAACATTGCTGTTCGCCGCGCTCGACATCGCCACCGGCGCCGTGATCGGCAAATGCTACAAGCGGCACCGCGCGACCGAGTTCCTCGACTTTCTCAAGCAGATCGATGCGGCGATGCCCCAAGGCCCCGAAGTCCACCTGGTGATGGACAACTATGCCACCCACAAGACCCCCAGGATCAAGGCATGGCTCGCCCGTCGGCCGCACTGGCATGTGCACTTCACGCCAACGTCAGCATCGTGGATCAATCAGGTCGAACGCTGGTTTGCCGAGCTGACGCGCAAGCAGTTGCAGCGAGGCGTCCACCGATCAACCGCGGAACTCGAAGCCGATATCGCCGCCTTCATCGCCGCCCACAACGAGAAACCCAAGCCCTACAAGTGGGTCAAATCCGCCGACGATATCCTCGCATCCGTCAAGCGCTTCTGCCAAAAAACAATGAGCCGAACTTTGGATTCAGGTGAATAGCGGCTTCCGGCCGCCAGGACACGAGGCTGAACTCGCGCGCCTTCTCAATCCCCTTGCACCAGATCGGCTTGCGGGTCGGTAATTACTTCCCGACCCGCTTGCTTTTCATATGCTCAGCATGACCATTTCGCGGGCTTCCCGCGGCTTGGCATCTTTGCTTCGGGTAACGACGAAATGGTCCATGTTGGGCTGCTGCATGGCGTGCCAGACGGTGGAATTGTGGCGCGGTGTTGCGATGACGATCCGGCCGCTTTCGTCATGGCGGTAATAGCCGTGCGCCTTGCCCTTGCGATACCAGGCCGTGTCGTTCAGCTTTTCCTGCGTCCATTCATTGTAGGCGCGCGTCGCCTCAACGTCCGGCTCGACCGAGCTGATGTCCTCCTCGACCATCGTTTGCAGCATTTCGATGATGTAATGCACTTGTTGCTCGCCGATCACCGCCGCGTTTGCCGTCAGGTTGCAGTTAGGCCCGTGGGTGATGAACAGGTTAGGGAAGTCGGGCACCGTGATCCCTTCATAGGCGAAGGGGTAAGGTGTGAAGGTTTCCTTCAGCGTCTTCCCGCTGCGGCCGACAAAGTGCATCGTGCTGTACCAGTCGAGGTAAAAGCCGGTGGCGAGCGCCACCGCTTCGCACTCGATCCGCGTGCCGTCCTCAAGCAGGATCGCTTTCTCTTCGAACCCGGCCAGTGCGCCTTCGATCAGATCGACATGCGGCTTCTTCAGCGCATCATAATAGCCGCAATCGAGGATGGGGCGCTTGCCGAACAACGGATAGGGCGGGGTAAGCTTGCGCACCATCTCTGGGTCGTCGGGAAATTTGCTGGCCAGATAGTCAAGGCTCATCCTGGTCATGGCGTCGTTCATCGGACCGAAGCCGCCGGTCTTTTCGTGCCATTCATGGTCCATCGCCATCATTCCGCGCATGTCCATCAACTGGCTGGCCAGACTTTGAAGCCGCTTCCACTGCGTTACATAGGGGATTCGCTCCATCGCCAGCCGCTCAAGTTCGGGCACGGACGCCAGAGCCTGGGGATTGGGCATGATATAGTCCGGCTGGCGCTGGACGGTGGTTACATGCGCGGCCTGTTCCGAAAGGGCGCGAGTGAGTTGGACGCCGCTGCACCCGGTGCCGATGACGGCCACGCGCTTTCCGGTGAGATCGACCGACTCGTCCCACGCTGCCGAATGCAGGATCGGGCCCTGAAACTTGTCCTGGCCCTGCACATTCGGCCAGCGCGGACGCGAGAGCACGCCGACGCTGAGGATCACGGCGTTGGCTTCGTAGGTCACCTCCTCGCCGTCCCGAACCGCCTTGACGATCCAGAGCTGACGGTCCTCATTCCACTCCGCAGATTGCATCGTCGTGTTGAGGTGAATGTTGGGGCGGATGCGGTGCTTGTCAGCCACTCGCTCCAGATATTCCAGGAACTCGTCCTTCATGGGATAGAATTTCGTCCAGGACGGATTGGGATCGAACGAGTAGGAATATTGGACGCTCGGCGTGTCGACCGCCGCGCCGGGATAACGGTTGATCGACCAGGTGCCGCCAATTTCATGCCGGCTTTCCAGCACTGTGTAGGCGAAGCCTGCCTGCTTGAGCTTGATCGCCGCGTTGATGCCGTGCATCCCGCCCCCGATCACTACGACCTTGAAATCAGCAGGCGGCAACACTTCCTGCTTCCGGATGCGGGTGTCGGTCGCAAAGCCGCCATGGTGGCGGGCCGGCCCAATCGACGCTTCGGGAAGTTCCTGGCCGAGCGCGAGCTTCAGCATCTCGCGGAACAACGCCGGGTCCGGTTCACCCAGCAGCGGTTGTGGGTTGTCGTGCATCTCGGTCAACAGCATCGCGCGGATCTCAGCCACGATCGCCGGATCGGCGCGCTTGTGCTCGTGCTCGCCGGTATCAGAGAAGGCAGAGCGCTGCTGGTCCTGTGTGCCCTCCAGTAGCGGCCCGTAATGATGAAGGAGATGGCGATCGCCCGTGATGTGGATCAGGCTGAGCAGGACGATGATCGGATCCAGGTCGTTTACAATCGTTTCGAGCGAAACGGCTTCCTCGCGACGATCGGCGTGGCCGATGTTCATGTGCATCTATCTCTCCTTCCGATACCACCGCCAAACTGTGGGTCGCGCCGGTTCGATTTCATTACAACGTACGTTGCACGAATATGCCGGGCTCGGAGCGAAGGCAACGATTTTATGACTATGTGGTCAAAAATAAGAGCGGATGGATGTGTGTTAGTTTTGAGGGAGCGCCAGTTCCGAGAAAGGCAGGCTTTGTAACGGCGCGCCGATCAAGCTGCGGGACTGGCTAACCCCTTGTAGAAGAAGGTAAAGGGCAAACTCCCAACTCCCCGGTTCAATGCCCCGGGCCAACATGTCGATATATGGAGTGAGCGTATTCGCCTGTCGCGTCGGCAATTGGGAAAATGCCGCTTGCAGACCCTCTTGATAGCTACGCGCCTTCTTCTTCATGGCGCGGCGATGCTTGCTGCCCGCAGCTGCGCCTATAACGAGATGCGATACGGCTGAACGCAGGAGCAACGCCTCTTCACCCGAAAAGCCATGCCCCGACAAAACATCGACCCACATGATTACGGATCCGACATCGGCCACCGGTTGCGGGCTTCCCTCGATCCAGGCTTCCAGCAAGTCACCATCCGCCGTCAGAATATCGAAAACTGCAGCGGCATATTGCAGGATCCAGACCGCCCATGGTTGCCCTGTGTTTTCGGGCATCTCCACCTTCCGGCTGGCGCGAGCCTGGGCCATACGCACCAGTTCTTCGCGACTGGTCACATAATTGTACAGCAGCGGCTTTCCCACGCCCAAATGATCGGCGACCGATTGCATTGTCATCTTGTTGATGCCGATCGCGAGCGCAGCATCGACCACCTGTTCTATCGTCAACCTGCGAGGCCGGCCCGCGCGTCGCTTGGTACCAAGGGTTCGTTTTGTGTGAACGGTGTCATTCATGCAGGTTTGCTAGTTGGCCCGCACTGATCAAGCAAGTTGACGAGGTTGCAGTCCGGGCTTCAATTGACGGGACTCTGCCGCCGTCAATCTCCGGCGAGGCGACAAAAGGATGGTGCGCCGACCACGATATTTTGATCGGCTTTGGCTGGTCCTTCCACGACGATCTGTGGGGCGGTTGTGCACAGATGGGCAGTGCTCCCCGATTTCAGCCTGTTCTGCTCGATCGTCGCGATTTCGACCCGGTTGCCGGTGAGGGATCCTTCGCCTTTCCCAATTGCGAAGGCTCCCGCGACGGTGATCCCGGCCTTGCTCGTGCCGAAGATGTTCTTCCGGATCGCTACGCCTCGGACGATGTTGCTCTCTATCCCGGCTACGCCCTTGATCTCGCCCGCCATCAGCAAGCCGCCCGCGACCAGGATACCCGTCTCGCCTCCCGAAATATTGTTGCCTTCAAAGGTCAGTCCGTCGATCCAGTTGCCGGAACTGACGCCGGGAGCGCCGACATTATATACCGCCGCAGCCATCGCTCCGACCTTGCAGTTGTCGATAATGTTGCCGCTGATGACAATGTTGCTCAGGCTCAAACCTTTGGCGGGCGGACCGTTCATTTCAGGAAACGCAGGGATCGCCGTGATGCCGAATCCGCATTGCGACCGGGCCGAGATATGGTTGTCGAGGATGCGCACATTATCCATATGAATGTCGGTAGATGGCGTCGTTCCCCCCAGCAGCGCCTCGGCGCCGACTATGTAAACAATATGGCCGTTGCCCTGTATGCGATTGTTCTGGATGAGGACGTCGGACACCTTTGCCTTTGAAATCTGACCATTAACGGCCACGCCGCCCCATATGTAGATGGCGGGGTCGGGCGCGTCGGCATCCAGCGAGATATCATTGCCGGTGATCTTGAGGCCGGTCAGCCGCCCTCCGCTGTTCGGGGCGAAGAGTGTCTGAAGCGGCTGGGCCTGCACGCCGCCGGCAAATTCCTTTATCACATTATTTGTCACTTCGAGATTTTCGAGGACGACGTCGCCCTTGTCGGCCGTGCGCGCGGCTTGGCCACCGGCGCCGACGAAGGATATCGCATTGTGCAACTTGCTGGGATATTCGCCGCCGAAGACGCGTGGCCCTAGAAACTCGTTGCCGCTGACGATGACGTTGCGCAGCGCACTGCGTTCGCCGTTGGCGGTGATGCCGCTAAAGCTCACGCCGCCGCCATTGTGAAAGCGATTGTTTGACAGGCGGATATTCTCCAGCGACCCCGCGCCTGAGGCAGGCTGGAAGGAAATGCTGTGGATGAAGCGCTCGAAGGTGACGCCTTCGATCAGCATGTTCGAACTTTGCACGACAAGCGCGGTGCCGCCGAGCGGCGCGCCCTTTTCATGATCCGCACTATTGGCCGTGTCAGCGGCACCCTCGGTTCCATTGATGAATCGTATCCCCTTGCCGGAGATTGCGTCGCCGTCATTGCCTGTCAGCGCGGCGATTTTCGACGTTGATGAAAGTACCGCAAATTCCTGGCTCGGCTTCGTCTGGACCTGGAGCGGGAAACGAACCACGCCGCCCGGAACGTCGAAACGGATCTGGTCGTGGCTTGCAGGGCCGGGCGTTCCGGTGACGCTGCGCTTCTCTCCTTCCGACAGCCTTTCTGGCGCAAGGGTGCCGTTGGCAAGGCCGATCGCTTCTACCAAGGACAGCTTGCCATCGCCGACGGTCCCGGTCGCGTCATCGTCAGTGACGATCAGCGTTGCCGCATAGGGCGCGCGGTCCGCCCCTGCGCCCAGCGAGTGGGGGGGCGCACAGCCGCCCAAACCCATTAACGAAGTTCCGCCGAGCAGAATGGCTGCGATCCTCACATATTTGTCCTTTTTGATTGTGGTTGCACCCGGCCTAACCGGCTGGGTCGGAGGCGCCAAAGACAATCCCGAAATCATGATTTTAGCCGCGATGCCGCCCGGTTGAGGGGGAGGGCGAAGTCTCGCCCTCCGAACGCCCCCATCGACTGACGTTCCGAGGAGCTTCGCTTAAAAAGCCTTCGTGGCCTGGATGGTCCAGGTGCGCCCATAAATGCTATGTACCCGAGCATCGAAGCCCGCATTGCCGTAGAGGACGACAGGCGGATCTTTGTCCGTCAGATTGCGGATGTTGAGATTCAGGCGCAGCCCACCCGCGATGCTCCCCAGACTTTCGGGCACCGTATAGCCGATGCCGAGATCGGCGGTCGTCCAGGAACGGATACGTGTGACCGGCAGTGCAGGCAACGGCCCGGCGGGGCCGGTGGGCGTGATCGGCAGGTCATTTACATAGGACGGTGTGTAGTTGACCGACAGATTGGCGGTCCATGGCCCGTTGGACCAGCCAAGGCGAGCGTTCGCGCGAAAGTCGAGCGGCTGGAAGATACGGTTGAGCGGTTCGGGTGTCGTTGTCCGGCCCTTCACCACCTCTTCGTGGATGCTGAATATCTTGGTGACGGACACCCCGGCGGAAAGGTTGTTTTCGCCCATCGCCCAAGTGTAATCGATGCTGGCGTCCAGACCCTGTTGGACGACTTTCGAGGCGTTTGCCCACCGGCCATCGAGGATCACGGTCGCGCCGCAGACGCCGTCCAACCGTGGTTCCCGTGGCAAAATGGCTTGAATTTCCGGTGCCCAACTGGCCGGATTTTGCGGGTTGCATCCCGGCGGGTTGGGATTGGCGACCACTTGGATGAACTCGCGGTAGAGCGCGCCATTTTCCGGGCTGGATATGAACGCGCCGACCGGCAGAGCCTGAATCTTGTCCTTATAGGCGATGTGATAATAGGTGCCGCTGATCTTCAGTCCAGAAAGCGGCGTAAGGTCCGCGCCGATTGTGAAGTTCTTAGACTTTTCCGGCCCGAGATTGGGGTTGCCCCCGCCGACAATGACCGCCTGAATAGGTCCGGTCTGACCGAATTCCGGCCCCGCATTGTTCGCACCGGGCCCCACATAACCGATGAAATTCGCGGACATTTCGATGAGGTTGGGCGCGCGGAAGGCGGTGCCCCAGGTGCTGCGCAACCTGACCGCATCGTTCATTTCCCATACGACGCCAAAGCGCGGATTGAAGGTCTGGCCAAAGTCGGAATAATCCTCATACCTCCCGGCGATGCTGAGTTCGAACCGCTGGACCAGCGGGCGTGCATTATCCGCTCCGACAAAGGGCAATAGAATTTCCGCGAACGCCGCCTTCACGTTTCGGCTGGCGTGACCTGAGCGGTCGGGGTTCAGTACCGGCGTACTGGGCAGGCAATTGTCGGTCAACACCACGCCTACGCAGGTTTGCTGCCCCTGCTCGGCATAATAATAATTGTTGGAAAGGTCCTGATATTCAACGCCGAACGCACCTTTGATACTTCCGCCCGCGATATCGGCGATCGTGCCGTTCAGGCGCAGATTGGCGATCAGGCTCTTGCTATTGGAATAGCTGCCGCCCTGAACGTCTCCCTGATAGGTGGCGGCGGCGCGGGTCGCGTCATCCAGCCCAAGGAAAGGATTGAAACGCCCGCCCCGGATGAGGAAGTTCAATATGTCCTGATCAGGATAGCGGCTGTCGACACCCGCAACCTTGTTGCTGGACTTGGAGAAGCTGACATAGCCTTCGCTGGTCCAGTTGTCGCTCAGGTCGAGCTTTGCGCCGAACGTATGCGCCCAGTTACGCGTTCTAAGATGTGCCGTAGTGGCTACTCCGATGGGAACAGTCACGCTGTTGGCGATAACGGGCGCATCGGTCGGGAAGAACGCGGTTCCACGCTCGACGACCGTGTCAAGCACGTCGAAATTGCGGATGTCTTCGTTCCGCCAATAAAGGGAGCCCTGATAATAAAGCTCCAGGTCGGGGAGGATTTCCTGTCGCAGATAGATATTGGCCGAATGTGTTTTCTGCTTGCCGATATAATCGCGCAGAGCGTCCGTGTCAGCCAGACTGTTCACGGGGAGGCGTCCTGCCGGGATGCTGGCTGTGGGGACGCCGTTGCCATTTGCGGCCGTGACATCGAAATATTGATTGACCGTGCCCGGCGAGAAGTCGGGATTGAAACAGGTGCCGAAGATGATGAAAGCAGGCGGTGGGCAAGATTGTGCGACATAATAGCCAAGTCCAGTCGGGGCCGGTTGCTGGAAGCTGCTGTAGATGGCGTTGCCGCCGCCCAGCGGGGTCAGGTCGCTGCGGATATAGCGGCTGGCGTCGAAGGCGACATTCTGCCGCTGGCCATAGTCGTAGCTGACCATGATCCGACCGGAGCGGTCGCCCAATTTCCACGACTGCCCGACCACGAGCGATCCACCCCATTCGTCATAGAGCCGGTTCGTCGAATAGCGCCCGGAAAATTCCGCCCCGCTATAATCCTTGCGGGTGATGTAGTTGATGACGCCGCCGATGGCGTTGGAACCGTAAATGGCGGATGCGCCATCCGTCACCACCTCGATCCGCTCGATCGCGGCGAGGGGGAGGATGTTCGCCTCGCTGAAGGACGTGCCGGTGCCGCCTGCGACCTGTCTGCGGCCATCGACCAGCACCAGCGTGGCGTTGGGGCCAAGGCCGCGAATATCGACACTGGAGCCACGCGTTTCATTGTTGAACAGCGTGCCGCCGCCTGTGATCGTGCTGCCGACATAGGGGTTGGCCTGCGAAGGCTGGTCGTTTGAAAATGTTGAACTGCCCTGCGTCTGGGGAATGTTGCGCAGCACTTCGGCGGCATTGGTCGCACCGCTGCGGATGATGGCTTCTCTGTCGATCACCGTGGACGGCGAGGCGATGGACTTGACGCCCTTGATGCTGGTGCCCGTCACGACAATATCCGACTTGCGGACGTCGTCCTGCTTTTCTTGATCCTCGCCCGATGATTGCCCCCATGCGGGACATGAAACCACGCTGAGCAAGGCCGATGTGGCAAGGCAAAAAGTTTTGAAGTCGACAGAACGACGCATATCCCCCCCCTTATTTTCCTGTCCGCGAGGCCGCTTTTCTCCCGATGGAGAGCCTTTCGCGAATGTGTCCGAACTTTTGCGGCTGCGCGGCGCGCTGGCTATCCGCAAAAATGAAATCGCGATTTTTCCTGCGCGGCGATATGCTGGAGCGGCTAAGGCTTGTCGGGGGTTTGGAGCAGAATGACGGACAAGAAATCGGAATCCCTTGCACGAGTGGTGGAGGCGGCCATCCGCGCCTTTTCCACGCAGAAGTTCAGCGATGTGCATATCGGCCAGATCGGGCAGGAGGCACGCTGTTCGACCGCGACCATCTACGATGCGTTCGGTTCGAAAGAGGGATTGTTCAACTATGTGCGGGGACAACTGACCCGCAATTTGCCACGTCAGGCGCCATGGGAAAGTGACCTTAACGCTTCGCCGATGCTCGCCATCCTCGATTATCTGATGGAAGTGTTCACAGCTCTGACCAGCCCCACATTGTCCATTCTGCTGACGCCGCAAAATCCCGGTGAAGGATCAGGTTATGCGCCCTTTGAGCATAGCGGCCTGGATTTCGAAGCTGTGATGGCGGATGTGTCGGACTGCATGGATGCCGGTCTTCTCCGTCCTGCCGACCCGCGCGCCTGCACTTTTCTGATGTTTGCTGGTATCAGTTATGAGCCGATGCTCTATCTGGCGATGGCCCGGAAGACGGACGGGCAATGGCTCGATCCGGCAGCGATCCTCTGCAGTATCTTTCAGCCTTTGGCGACCGACGCTGGAGCCGGCATTGTGGAAAGTTACGTCGCTGGACTGGATAGAGGAGAGGTTGCGCCTGAGGCGCGGCCCAGGTTCCACGAACTGCTTCATCTCGGATCCTGTTCACCGGATCGACGGGAGCAGGTCATCACTGCGCTGGAACAATTGCGTGAACTGTCCAGAAGCTGGAATCTGGGAGTGGTTGCCGTGCCTACGCCGTAGACGCCGGGTCAGGAACGTAAAGGCATTGGGGCAAGCGGATGCGTTGCTTGGTGGCTTTCGATCCACTAAGCCGGTCGAGCCGTATGGTCGCCAACGTATCGGGTTGGAAATCTACAGCCCCAGCAAGCGGAACAGATTGGGTGATCCGGTGTGGATCGTGACGCCGCCATCCGCCACGATATTCTGCCCTGTGATGAAGGACGCGTCATCGGACGCGAGGAAGGCGACGACGGACGCGATTTCCTCCGCCTGGCCGTTCCTGCCCAGCGGCGCCGCCTCCGCCCACATCTGCCGAACGCTTTCGGGCGTGTTGTCCTGCATGGGCGTGATGATGAAGCCGGGGCTGACGCAGTTGACGCGAATTCCGGCGGCCGCCTGTTCAAGGGCGAGAGAACGGGTCAGGTTGATCACGCCGGCCTTCGCGGCATTGTAGGCATTGCTGCCATAGTCGCCCCGCACGCCAGAGAGGGATGAGATATTGACGATGCTGCCTTTACGCTGCGCCAGATGCGGAACCGCGGCGCGCGCGGTGTAGAAGATCGAATGGACGTTGATGTCGAACACTTTGTGCCAATATTCCGCGTCAATATCCGTGACCCGAGCCATGCGGTCGCCATAGCCCGCATTGTTGACGAGAATATCGAGTTGCCCAAAGGCTTCGACCGTGAAGGCGACCAGCTGCTCGACATCGGACTGAACGGATATGTCGGCGACATGCCAACGCACCTGCGATTGATCACCGATCGCCTCAGCCGTGGCCCGCAGTTTTGCCTCCGTTCGTCCAGCCAGGACGACGCGCGCCCCTTCCTTGGCGAGGCGTGCAGCCGTTGCGGCGCCGATACCCGATCCGCCGCCAGTGATGATTGCGACCTTGCCGTCAAAACGCTTCACGATAATGCCCCCAATTTCTTACACTTGCGCGCATCGCGCTATCGGCTTTTCAGCCCTTGCTCGTGTCAGGCGACACGTGCACCAAAATCTTGCCTCCGCCATTTGCGCCGGTGAGACAATCTGCAAGCGCTTGCGGCGCGGATTCCAGGCCGGGATAGAGTTGGTGCTCGTATATCAGCTTGCCTTCCTTCCAAAGGCGGGCGACGTCGCTTCGGAAAGCGGCATAATCCTCTTCATGGTCCAGGACGACGAACCCATGGATGCGCAGGCGCTTGGCGAGGATCATGCCGGTCGGCAATGTGCTGCTTTCCGCGCCATTATATTCCGCCGCCATGCCGCAGACGATAAGCCGCCCGAACGGCTTCAGCCGGTTGAATACCGGGAGCTGGGTACGCCCGGCGACATTGTCGAAATAGATATCCACCCCTTCGGGCAGCAGCCGGTCCAGCGCCTCGCCGACATCTTCGGCCGTTCGGTCGATGCAGGCGTCCGCGCCCAGCTTGTCGGTCACGAACCGGCATTTGTCAGCGCCGCTGACGATGCCGACGACGCGCAGGCCATCTGCTTTAGCCATCTGGACAACCAGCATGCCGACCGCGCCTGCGGCGGCAGAGACGACCATCGTTTCTCCGGCCTTGGCATCGCAGAAGCGACGATAGCCCACACAGCCGGTGAAAGATGATCGCCCGACTAGCGTCAGGTCTGCTTCGATCGGCAAATCGGCCGGGTCGAGTTTGAGGACGGCGGGCGCGTCGAGCACCTCATATTCCTGCCACAGCAGCCCGCCAAAGACATAATCGCCCGGCGCGAAACCCGCCGCGCGGGATTCGACCACCTGTCCCACGGCCCCGCCGGAATAAGCGGACATGGCCGGCACGATGCCCGAACGCATCCGTTCCCCCACGCGGATCTGCATGGGATTTGTCACATGATCCTTCGACGCGTCCTTGCGCCCCGTCGAAGAATCGCCTGCAACATCGGGCCGGTCGCTTGCATAGGGCAGCAGCGGACGGACGCCCGGCGCGATGCTGATATAGATGGTGCGAACGAGAAGCTGCCCCTCCGCTGGTCGAGGTGTATCCTCCTCGATCAGGCGGAAGTCATCCGGACCCGGGACGCCGCATATCGGGCGATCGACGAACCAGGCCCGGTGACGGGCTGGAGCCTCGATGTTGTGGGGGCCGTTATCCACGCTCTGTTCGCGCTTCACTCAAGCGGCCAGGCTGGGTTCGACCGGCTCGGGCGGATAGAATAGCGGCTTGCCCGGATCATAGACCCGCGTCAGAAGATCGACAAAGGTCGCATCCTTGATCGGATCGGTCGGCACCTCGAACCTCTCGCCGCGCGCTCGCAGGTCTGCCAGGAAAATATCGAAAACCTGTTCATGGGTCAGGTCATCGCTATGGTCGAGCGAGACCTTCAGTTCCTCATAATCCATGAAGATGTCCGCACCCCAGTGGATGAGGAAGCGCATTTCCTCGGCCGGAATCTGCTGGATCACATCGGCGTCGGTCGTGATTTGCCAGCCATCGGATTGAGGGTCCGCCTGCAGCTTCGAATGGAAGGCGAGACCCTTGGGATGCCGCAGCGCAGACGGTCCTGTCGCCTCTGCAGTGTGATACATCATCTCGTTTTCGACGACGACGGCGCGCCCCCACATCGGGGCCTTGATCTGTTTGGGTGCGGCCTGTGGGCCATCCGGCCAATAGGTGAAGCCGCCGCCGATCTTGCCCTTATAATACCAGCTGATGACCTGCGCCTTCTTCGCCTTCCAGCGGTTGAACAGGCCGGATTTCACCATGATGTTCATCAGCCACACGGGGGTGGTGTGCATGCTGATCCCACGGAAGCGCGCCGCATCGATATGGGCTGCGTCACCGCCCCGGCATGGGCCCTGAAGGTTGAAGAGCATGTTTTCCGGCCGGGCATATTCTGCGCCCCAATAGCCGCGGACGAGGTCCAGGAACTTCTGGTTGAAGAAGCAGTCCTCGATCTCCGGATGAAGGACGGTATGCCCCTTGGCGAGATAGCCCCGGAAAACGGGAGTGAGGAACATGTCCCAGCTCGGCTTCACGCCCTCTGGCAACTGTCCCGCGAGACTGGCGACCACTTCTTCCGGGGAGCTGAAATGCTGTGCGAGGATCGGCGCATAGGGGCCGGCCTCGCGAACGACATTCAGCAAACGCCGGTGCTGGTCCTCGGTAAAGGCGTTCTCGATCACCTGCGGCTCAGCGACAGGGCGCAATATCATGTTCTGCTTCGACATCTGTCCCTCCTGTTGGGCTTCAGTTCATTTCGACCACTTCTATCAGATGGCCTTCATTATCCTTCACAAACGCGACCTTGACCTTGTGCTCGGGCATGTCGCGAATGGGCCTTGCAAGCTCTCCGCCCGCAGCCTTCGCGCGGACCAGCAACGCGGCGAGATCGGGCGTGATGAATCCCATGACCGCTTCTCCAATGGGCGGCGCGGGCCGGTCCACCGTCTTCAACAGTGTCAGTGACGGCCCACCTGCCGCGGTTGACCGGAAGGTGATCTCGTCGATGGGGCCGCCTGTCGTTGCCGAATTATCATGGGCAACCCGCTTCCAGTCCGCCAAACCGAATACTGAGCGGTAGAAGGCGGCGGTTTTCTCGAGGTCGTTCACCCGCAATTTGCAGAAGCCGAAATGCGCCAATTCGGTTCCCGAAGGGGTCATCATGTCGCTCATACATTCATCCTCTTCCAAGCGCCCCGAAAGCTTGACGCTTTCAACGCTGCTCCGCTGCCGCGTCGGGAGATGCGTTATCTTGAAAGTCCGATCGCCTACAACATTTGTTGTCATTGGACCTATGCCAACAAACGCTGTAGGTCAAATTTTTGAAGCGTATCTTGAAACCGCCGTTGCTGAGAGGGCCGAGGCAAGCTCTGCCGCCGCTGCCGTCTCCTCCTTGGACATCATAGAATTCAGAATCGTTTGCACGCGTTTCTGGGCTACGCGGATCGCCGTGTACCGTACCTCGCGGGTTGCGTTGGTTCGCCAGGACCGGCTTTGGCCCAGCAAGGCCGCCTATTTGGCTTCTTCTGCCGCCAGCGCGGCGAGGGCAAGGTGCAGGCCGTCGCGGCGGCCTTGGTCATAGTCATGGGGTATCGAGTTGTTCCGACCGTGGTGGGCATTCGCTGTTTTTGGATGGCTGTTTCCCTTTGGATCATGGCGCGCGGCGAAGCGTCAGGCGGGTGAGTTCGGAAGGACGGCGCAGACGCAGCGCAAAGCCTGGCCAGATCCCGGTGCCGTTGTTGACGTACAGTGTCATGCCATCAACATCGTATGAACCAGAGACGAAGCCGGCATTTCCGCGCGCCACAAGCCGATCCAGGCCGGGCATCATCCCGCCATGGGTGTGTCCTGACAATTGGACAGCGACGCCACGGGCAGCGGCATGGCGTGCGGCGGCAGGCTGATGATCGAGCAATATTATGGGAACGCCGCCAGGCCCTCCGGCTAGAGCAGCGGCGAGGTCCGGCCGTGGCTGTCCGGTTGCCGGCGCTGACCGGTCGGTGACGCCGGCAAGCATGATGCGAGCGCCACCTCGGTCCAGGACCGCGTGGGCATTGGCAAGGATGCGCATCCCCATCTCCGAGAAATGCTTCATCCACTCGCGGTAGCCGAGGAAATATTCATGGTTTCCAGGGCTCATATAGGTCCCGTCTCTGGCTTTGAGCTCCGCAAGAGGCGCCACATCCATGCGCCGCATAGCAAGAGAACCATCGATCACGTCGCCCGTAACAACGATGAGATCGACGTCCAGCGCGTTGGCCCGCTCAACGACCTTGCGTGTCCATGTTGCAGGAAAGAGGCGACTGATATGGAGGTCTGTGAGCTGAAGGATCGTGTAGCCTTCATATTGCGAAGGCAGGTCTTGCATGTGAAGATCGACGTCCTTGAGCGGTGGAACGCGCACGGCGTTTACAACGCCTATGGCGCCAAGGAGACTGGCGGCGCCCGCCATCGCATAGCGGAGAGCGTCCGGCGCAATCGGAGCGTCTCCGGCGGCCGCCCGGATAGCCAGCAGCCCGGCATCGAGCAGCAATTGCATCAATGCGAGGAACAGGATGCTTCCGCTCGCCCAGTTGAACAGAATGACGATGCTGCGTGGAAATTCCGGCGCGAACACCGATCCGGAGGAGAGTTTGCTCCAGAAATGAAATTGCGACGCCGTGAGCAGGAGAGCCGCCGCCACGATTTTGGTCAGTAGCGTCAGGGCCATGGGCCACAACAACTGGCTGATGACCAACAGGGCGGGCAGCGCGAATATCAGGTGAAAGATGGGAGGGCTCCGGTAAGCAGACTGCGACCCGCGCGATCACGAGTTGCCGGACACAGGTGGGAACCGGGCGGGACGATGGCAATGGGAGCACATACCCCCGGCTCAACCGATCCGCTGCCGTGTGGCATCGTCGCGCTCGCCGGCAAACCAGCGCTCAATGGCTTCGTTGAAGATGGGAAGGGCTCTCGCCATCTCGAAGAGGGTGAGGGAGGATCGCAGCTTCATGTCGTCGATCGACCCGATGGCTGCGATGGGATCATTGCCTTCCAAGTGGTGCAACGCGTCGACACAGGCCAGATGACGCGCTCCGAGGACGGAATGGTCGAGATAAGCGCGCGCCTCGGCCAGCGCGCGATCCCGCACTGCCGGGCCATGGCGCTGTTCCCGAGGCCATATAGCTGCGGGAAGAGGAACCACATCCAGTGCGACCGCTTGGCGCCGGCCGCGATCTCCGCCAGGGGTGTTGTCGTATGCGCCAGCCTGAGTCGCGAGAACCGGCAGCGCCGATCGTAACCCGCCTATTCGAGTGGCTGCGGGCCGACATCGATCGCCTTCAGGGACGACTCGACAAGCTTTACGTAGACCATCTTGATGGACGTATATCCGGCGAGATGCATGACCGAATAACGGTAACGTGGCGCGAAGAGCGTGAGCGTTGCATGCGCCATCTCGATAGCCTGCATTGCGCGGAGGATGCGGTTATCGATGATGGCATCGCTTGGGTCGAAATGCCCACAGGATGTTTGGCATACAGCCGCCAAACGCCAGAAATGCGGTGTTTAATCTGTGAGTTTCGAACAGCTTTTGGGCAGGGGGGGCTGACGGTCGGGTTCATCGAACCATTTGGAATGCTTGAGAAAAGCTTCGGCTCGGATACCGGCGAAGTACCCCTAAACGGGGCAGAAATCTGCCTGATGCTATTTGGCTCCCCGAGTAGGATTCGAACCTACGGCCATTCGATTAACAGTCGAATGCTCTACCGCTGAGCTATCGGGGAGCAGCCCGGCTTCCGCTGGGCAGGCCGCGCCTATAGCAGCGGGATTCGCGCAATGGCAAGCGGCAATAGCAGGTTTTTTTGGTCGCGCGTCAGGCGATGAACTGTTCGGCCGCGATGCGATCGTCCAGCGTATGCTCGGGGTCGAACAGCAGGGTGAGGGGCGTAGCCCGGTCGATGCCGACCTCCACCTGGGCGACGTCGCGCACTTCGCGCTGGTCGGCAACGGCGCTGACGGGGCGCTTGACGGGGTCGAGCACGGTAAAGCGGATCGCGGTGCTTTCGGGAAGGATGGCCCCGCGCCAGCGCCGAGGGCGAAAAGGGCTGATCGGCGTCAGCGCGACGAGGCCGGAACCCAGCGGCAGGATGGGTCCGTGGGCCGACAGATTATACGCGGTCGACCCGGCTGGCGTGGCCACCAGAACGCCGTCGCACACCAGTTCGGGCAGCACCGCCCTTGCGTTCACCTGCACTTCCAGCTTCGCGGTCTGGCGGGTTTCGCGCAGCAGCGACACTTCATTGATTGCGGGAATGGAGAAGCGTTCGCCATCGACCGTGTCGACGGTCATGCGGAGCGGATGGACCTTGAAACTCTTGGCCTTTTCCAGGCGCTGTTCCAGCCTTTCCAGCCGCCATTCATTCATCAGGAAGCCGACAGTGCCCAGGTTCATCCCGAATACCGGCAGTATCCGCCGGCTTTCCAGCATGGCGTGCAGGGTCTGGAGCATGAAGCCGTCGCCGCCCAGCGCGATGATCATCTCCGCCTCCTCCACGGGTGCAAAATCATAGGTGGCGCGAAGCCTTTCTTCCGCCGCGCGGGCCGCCTGCGTGGGGGACGCGACCAGGGCGCGCCGGACATCGAGGCTCATCCGCCGGTGACGCTCATGTGACGACGGGTTGCAGCACCCAGCCCGGCGCCGATCCGGAAGTCATGGGCGGCGGGCTTGAGGCGCAATGCTTGATCGACGAGCGGCTGGACCGCATCGACCCCGCCTTCGCGGAGCGCGGACTTGAAATCGACATGGTCCTCATGGCCTAGGCACATGAAGATCTTGCCTTCGCAAGTCAGCCGGATGCGATTGCAATCGGCGCAGAAATTATTGGTGAGCGGCGAAATCAATCCCAGCCGCGCGCGCATCCCGTCGACGGCATGATAGCGCGACGGGCCGCCGGTTCGGTGCGCTATCGGGGCCAGGCGATGCCGCGTCTCGATCTGCTGCACCACGTGCGTCAGCGGGAGATAATGACTGGTACGATCGTCGCCGGTGTCGCCGAGCGGCATTGTCTCGATCAGGCTGAGGTCGAAGCCCTGGTCATCGCACCAGCGCAACATCGAAAGGATTTCATCCTCGTTGATGCCGCGCAATGCCACCATGTTGATCTTGATAGCCAAACCTGCGCAGCGCGCAGCCTCTATCCCGCGCAGCACCGCGGCCAGATCGCCGCCGCGCGTTACATGGGCGAAACGATCCGGATCGCGCGTGTCCAGGCTGATGTTCACACGCCGCACACCCGCGTCGACCAGAGCCATGGCGTGATCGGCAAGCCTTGTTGCGTTGGTCGTCAGGGTCAGTTCGTCCAGGCCATTGCCCAGATGCCGGCCGATCCGGCGGGCGAGGTCCATGAAATCCCGCCGCACCAGCGGTTCTCCGCCGGTCAGACGGATCTTGCGGATGCCCCGCTGCACGAACAGATCGGCGAGCAGCGCGATCTCCTCCAGCGTAAGTACCTGGTTCTTCGGTAGGAACTGCATCCGTTCCGCCATGCAATAGCGGCAGCGCAGGTCGCAGCGATCGGTCACCGAAATCCGCAAATAGCTGATCCGGCGGCCCAGGCCGTCAATAAGCGGTGCGGAAGCTGTGGCGGCGGTGACCATGGCGTATAGCTAGGCGATGGGTCATGGGCGTGCAAGCACCGCTGTTGCGGTCGGGCCAACAGGTCGGTAACCCCTTGATGCTAGGACGGCGCGATGAACGGCGTCGATGGAGATAAAAACGTGAGCGGGGACGCCGCGCCTGATGGGCAGCGCAGTCTATTCATCCTTTCGCCGGCGGACCGCGATGGCCTGGCGCACATGGCACGCGACGCGGGCTGGCGCGTGATCGGCGCGCGGCGGCCGCGCGATGCCGCGCAACGTTTCCTGCGCAGCGAGGCGCAGGTGGCATTGGTCGATCTGCGCGGCCATGGCGGCGTCGACAAGCTGTTGCGGCCTCTCACGCCTGCGGTGGAGGCGGGCGGTGGCGCGCTCGTGGTCCTGATCGACCAGGCGGGGGAGGCGGATGTGGAAAGCCTGCTCGATGCGGGTGCGACCCATTACCTCCTGTCGTCCTTCACGGCGACAAGCTTGCAGGCCACACTGGCATCGGCCCACCGGCTGGTCGAGCGGCTTGGCGGCGGTGCGCGGCACAGTCGTCGTGCCCAGCGGATCCGGCGCGGCGATGCCTTTTTTTGGGAACTGTTGGAAGGGGGCAGGGTGCGGCTGAGCGACAATCTGACGCGGCAACTGTCTCTGCCGGCCTCGGTGGTCGCGGTTGCCCGTCTGTTGCGCTGCATCCCCCGTAACGAGCGCCGCGCGGCGCTTGCGGCGCTTCGCGCGATGATGCGAACGGGACGACCGTCCGCCATCGCGCACGGACTGCCGGGCCGGCCGGGAGACCGGCTGGTGCATCATCTGCGCACCGATCAGGGCATTATCGCCGCAGATGTCGAATGGTTGTCGGACGGTCATGAAAGCGACAGCGCCAGCCGTGATTATCTGACCGGCCTACGGTCGCGCCAGGCGGCGCTCATATGGCTCGAACAGCGTCATGGCCTGCCCACGACACTATTGCTGCTGTCCATCAGCCAGTTCGAACGCATGAATGTGGCCTATGGACAGGTGGTCGGCGACGCCCTGCTCGGTCGCATTGCGCGCCGGATCGAACGCATCGCGGACGAGGTTGCACTAGGTGCCATGGTGGCGCGGATCGCCGGCACGGAATTTCTGGTCGCATTGACCGGAGAAACCGCTGCGGTGGATCGCGCAACATTCCTTGCGCGGGAGCTTATCGGCGCGATCGGGCGGCCGTTCAGCGCGGGGGACCACCTCATCCGGCTGACCGCGCGATGCGGTATTGCGCAGTCGCGCGCGGATGACGACGCGACCAACATGCTGCGCCGGGCGGGCACCGCCCTGGCCGATGCACGACAGGCAGGTGGCGAAGGCATTCGGATTCTCTCGGCCGAAAAGCACAGCCGTCAGGTCGACGCCGACCGGCTGGAAACAGATCTGCGGCTGGCGCTCGATCGGGGGGAGATCGGCATCGTCTTCCAGCCGCAATATCCTGCCCATTCGGAGGAAGTAAGCGGGGTCGAAGCACTGGCGCGCTGGAACCATCCGCATTATGGCCCGCTCGGCGCGGGGCTGCTGTTCGCTACGGCCGAACGGTCGGACTATATGCTGCCATTATCGGCTCATATTCAGGCGGAAGCCCTGCGGCAGGCGGCTACATGGCCACGCGCGCTGTCCCATCTGCGTCTGTCGATCAACGTCACCGCCGACGACATAGCCCAGCCCCGCTTCATGGCGGACCTGCTGGGACTGGTGGATCGCAGCGGTTTCCCGCGCGCGCGCTTGACTGTGGAGATCACCGAGAGCGGCTTGATCGCCGATGTCGGCACGGCGGCGGCGCTGCTGCGTGCTTTGCGGGCGGAAGGGCTGGCGGTTGCGATCGACGATTTCGGCACCGGCTATTCCAGCCTTGCCTATCTCAAGAGCCTGCCGCTTGACTACCTCAAGATCGACAGCGGACTGGCGCAGGACATCGCGGGCACGGCGCGCGACCGGATCGTCGTGCGCAGCGTGATCCACCTTGCCAAGTCACTGGGGCTACAGGTGATCGCGGAAGGTGTCGAAACGCAGCAACAGCTCGACCTGCTTGCCCATGAAGGCTGCGATTTCTATCAGGGTTTCCTGCGCTCGCCCGCCATATCGTCGGCCGATCTCGTCAGCCTGGTCCTGCGCTGACGCGAAAAGGGACGCGGAATGCCCGCGCCCCTCGTCTTGTCGATGGCCGTGCTGTCAGAGCGCGGCCTTGAGCTTTTCTACCAGGTCGGTTCGCTCCCAGGGGAAGAAATCGCCCTCGGGGCGGCGACCGAAATGGCCGTAGGCGGCGGTCGGCTGATAGATGGGCTTGTTAAGGCCCAGATGCACGCGGATGCCACGCGGGGTCAGGCCGCCCAGATCCGGAATGGCCTTGATCGCGTCCTCGATCTTCGCATCGTCCACAGTACCGGTGCCGTGCGTGTCGACATAGAGCGAGAGGGGTTCCGAAACGCCGATAGCGTATGCGATCTGGATGGTGCAGCGGCTGGCAAGGCCCGCAGCGACGACATTTTTGGCCAGATAGCGGGTGATGTAGGCCGCCGACCGGTCGACCTTGGTCGGGTCCTTCCCGCTGAACGCGCCGCCGCCATGGGGCGATGCACCGCCATAGGTGTCGACGATGATCTTGCGCCCGGTCAGGCCCGCGTCGCCGTCCGGCCCGCCAATCTCGAACGTGCCGGTCGGATTGATGTGATAGACCGTCTGGTCCGACAACAGCTCGGCCGGCAGGGTGTCGGCAATTACGCCCTTCACATAGGCCTTTAGCTGGGCTTCCTTCTCACCGGTGTCATAGCCCGGTGCGTGCTGGGTCGATACGACGATGGCGGTCGCGGCGGCGGGCTTGCCCTCGACGAACCGCAGCGTCACCTGGCTCTTGGCATCGGGCTCAAGGAAGGGCGCCGCCCCGCTGTGCCGGTCGGCCGCCATCCGCGCCAGGATCTTGTGGCTGTAATCCAGCGTGGCGGGCATGAGGTCGGGGGTCTCGTCGCAGGCGAAACCGAACATGATGCCCTGGTCTCCGGCGCCCTCATCCTTGTTGCCGCTGGCGTCGACGCCCTGCGCGATGTGCGCGGACTGGGCATGCAGGTTATTTTCGAAGCGGAAGCTTTCCCAGTGGAAGCCGTCCTGCTCGTAACCGATGCGCTTGACCGTTTCGCGGACGGTGCGCTCGATTTCCTCTTCCGCGCCCGGCGCCCATTGCCCGTTTTCATAGACGCCCTTGCATCGTATTTCCCCGGCCAGCACGACCAACTGTGTCGTCGTCAATGTTTCACAGGCGATGCGGGCTTCGGAATCCTTGGACAGGAACAGGTCGACGATCGCGTCGGAAATCTGGTCCGCGACCTTGTCGGGATGGCCTTCGGAAACGGATTCCGAGGTGAAGAGATAGTTGCTACGCATGAGACTCCCGTAAGACGCTTGGGCGAATGACGATATAAAGAAATGTTTATGTGGCTATTAGCTTTTGCCTCTTCGCATGGCAATGGCCAGTCCGAGCAACATCAGCAGGAAGGCAAGGGGTGCCCAGTTGCCCAGCCGCGCGAAGACTGTCGGCGGCAGCGCAGGGGGAAGCCCGGAATCGAGAAAACCGGCGCGGTTGAGGCCGAGTGCATGGACGACATGCCCGCGCGCATCGATGATCGCGGAGACGCCGGTCGGGGTGGAGCGGATGATCGGCATCCCTTCTTCCAGCGCGCGCAGCCGCGCCTGCGCCAGATGCTGCACCGGTCCCCAACTGCCGAACCAGGCATCGTTGGACGGGTTGAAGAGGAAGGCAGGGCGATGCGCGCGATCAATCACCTGGCCGGAAAAGATGATCTCGTAGCAGACCTGCACGCCCATGGAGAGGGCCGGTCGGCCGGTTGCGGCCGGCAGGGTCAGGCTCCGGGGGCCGGGGCCAGGCCAGAAATCCGCATCTCCGGGGACCAGGCGGGACAGGCCGATCGGTTCGAGGATATTCCGCATCGGCAGATATTCGCCATAGGGCACCAGATGCGCCTTTGAATAGCGTCCGGCGATGGTGCCCCGGGGCGTTACGATCCAGACACTGTTGTTCGCTCCGGCCAGCTTGTCGACCGGTATGCCATTGTCCTCGACCTGCTTGAAATAGACCTTGTCGCCGCCGGTCATCAGCAGGTCGCCCGGGCCCAGCAATCGCGACAGGCGCAGGCGCCAGTCGGGCTCCATGTCCAGATAGGCGGGGATGGCCGCTTCGGGCCAGAAGATCAGGCGCGGGGCGGGGCGGGGCTGTCCCGAAAGCCCGGCCAGCTTGCGAAAATTGCGAAACTCCGCCTCGACCGAATATTTTTCGTCCTGGCCGATGTTGGGCTGCACCACCCTGACGAGCGGAGCGCCGGGCGGGGCCGGCGGCGCCGCGGCGATCCAGCCCCAGATGGCGAGGGCAAGCTGAGGCAGGAGGATGGCGGCGGCAGGCCGCCATTGCCGCCGGACCGCGAGCAGGAACCCACCGGCCATCAGTACAACCAGCGCGCCAAGCCCGTAGGTGCCGATCAGTGTCGCGGCGATCGCGATCCCGGCCGGCAGCAGTGTCACGCCCAGCGGATTCCAGGCAAAGCCGGTGAACAGCGTGGCGCGAAGATATTCGGTCGCGATCCAGCAAGCGGCGAGCAGCACGGGCAGGATCATGCTTGGTCCGCCAAGGCGGCGATGGAGCCACCACGCGCCCAAGGTCGCCAGCGCGGGGTAGACGGACAGATAGAGGGACAGAAGGATCACCGCGCCATAGCCGAACCAGTGCGGCATCGCGTCCTGAAAGCTGAACGCGTGAGCGATCCAGTTAAGGCCGACTGCAAAGTGCCCCACCCCGAACAGCCAGCCGCGCAGGGTGGCGGCGCGGCGATCCGGCGCGCCTTCGACCAGAAGGATCAGTGCTATGAGGCAGGCGAGCGTTACGGGCCAGAGATTGAGCGGCGCGAAGCCGGTCGCGGACGCCAGGCCAGCCAGCAACGCCGCGATCTTCGGATGACGGGCGAGCGCGGCGATCATCGCGGCGCTCAGCGCAGGTCCGTCATGGTAGCGTGGCTGCACTTGTCGCTTGCCTGTCCGCCCCCGCTCAGCATGGATGCGGCGACGAAGCCGCCGACGATCAGGACGAGGAACAGGGCCGACAGCCAGGCCAGATATTTCTCGATGAATATTTTGATCGGACTGCCGAATTTCCAGAACAGAAAACCGACCAGCATGAACTGGAAGGCCCGGCTGAGCGCGCTGGCCCAGATGAATGTCACGAGCGACAGGCCGACGAAACCGGCCGTGATGGTGATCAGCTTGAAGGGGATGGGCGTCGCACCCTTGACCAGGATGATCTCGGCCCCGTATTCGCGCAGATAGCAGGCAGCGACCGGGAATTTCCCGGAGAGGCCCAATGCCGCCAATATCTGCTGGCCTACCGCTTCATACAGGAAATGTCCGATCGCGTATCCGAACAGGCCGCCCAGTACCGACGCGATGGTGCAGATCAGGCCGAAGCGGATGGCGCGTTCCGGCCGGGCGAGGCACATGAGGCCCAGCAGCGGGTGCGGCGGAATGGGAAAAAAGCTCGATTCCATGAAGGATATGGCGAACAGCCAACGCTCGGCATGGGCATGCGCGGCCTTGGCCAGGGTCCATTGATAGAGCCGGGTGAGCATCGCGCGCGGCCCTAGCCGAGATCGCCCGCGCCCGCCAGCGATTTTGCCAGGACGATCATGGCCAGCGGCGGATCGAGCGGGATGGGGAAGGCGCGCTTCTCTCCCGTGGCCGCGTAACCGCGCCGCTCATAATAAGCGATGAGTTCGCTGCGGCTGTCGATTACCGTCATTTCCATCTGCGAGGCGGAAAAGAGCAGGATCGCCTGATGCTCCGCTTCGGCGATCAGCCGGCGGCCCAGCCCGGCGGCCTGAAGATGTGGATCGATGCAGAGCAGCCCCAGATAGGTGATGCCCTCGCCCCTGTCGGTGATCTGCACGCAGCCAAGCGGCGCACCGCTCTTGTCCGTGGCGACCAGCAACAGGTCTGCATCGCTATCCACGATTGCGGCCAGGGTCTCCGCGTCGGTGCGCGGCCCGCTCAGCAGGTCGGATTCGAACGTCCATCCGGCGCGCGCGGTGTCACCGCGATAGGCCCGCTCTATCACGGCATGCAGGGCGGAAATGTCGGCAAGCGTGGCGGGGCGGATGTTCATGTGCGGCGCCATAGCCGGGCCGCACGGTCGCGAACAGAGGCAACGGACAGACTTGATCGACCCGGAGGAGCGCTTAAGGATCGGACATAGAGGAGATTGCGATGCAAGGCATGGGTGAGGGCAGTTGCCCGTTCAGCTTCAACACCGATCCGGCGACATTCAAGGTGGGCGATTCCGTCAGCTATCGGGTCACGGGCAGCCTGGCCGGTTTCCCGTTCGCCGGCGTGTTGCTGGAAGTGCATGACGATCATGTGGTGGTGGCCGGGGACCCCGACGACCCCGCGAGCCGGATGCGCGCGAGCCGGGAAAGCCGCCCGCTGGTCCGTGAAGAGGATGTGTGTTGACGCGACGGCGTTGACGCGGGCGTGCCGTCTGGGCATGACCATCCAAATCCTGCGTGGTCTGCACATTTGACGTTGTCTTCCATTTCCTGGGCCAGAGTAAGGCAGCGCGCAGGCGGCATGGCCTTTGCGCTGGTGCTGAACCTGCTGCTGCTTCTGGCCCTGTTCACCCTGTCTCCGCGGTTCGATCCGCCAAAGCAGGACGATCGCCTGCCCGTGACCTTCGATGTGGAGGCCGGTCCGAAAGCGGACCAGCAGCAGGCTCGCGCCGAAAAGGCGGAAAAGCGCGAACAGGACAAGGCGCGCCCGCAAAAGAGCGCAGAGCCGGTGGTCCGGCCGCCTGTCCCGGTCGAAACGCCGGCTGAGCAGCCGCCATCGCCCTTTCCATTTCTGACCCTGAACCGCGAACAGATGGCGTCGGCCGACATCGGCAACATACCCCGGCGCGCTCAAGGCGCGAACGCCTCCGGACAGGGTGACAGCGCCGCCGTCGCCGGACCGGGTGAAGGTCCGGGCGGTGTCCAGTTGTTCGATGCGGAATGGTATCGGCGCCCGACCCATGCCGAACTGGGTGCTTATATTCCGGCCTCCGCGCCCCCGGACGGCTGGGGTCTCGTCGCCTGCAAGACGATCGATCATTATCATGTCGAAAATTGCCAGGTGATGGGGGAATCGCCCATGGGTTCCGGCTTCGGTCGGGCGGTCCGGCTGGCGGCCTGGCAGTTTCTGGTGCTGCCGCCGCGCGTCAACGGCAAGGTGATGGTCGGAAGCTGGGTACGTATCCGGATCGATTATAGCCGCAAGGTGGTCGACGCGGGCACGGGAAGATAGCGATCAGCGCCCCGTCATCGCGCGCGCGTTGGTCAGAAAGGTGCGGCCGATGCGGATTTCCTCGCCATCGATCAGCGCCGCGAACCAGACCCCGCTGCCGTCGTGGCGCAGCCGGGCGATATGATCCCGGCGCACGATGTGGGATCGGTGCAGGCGCACGAATTGCTGGGGGTCGAGCCGTTCTTCCAGCGAACTGATCGTCTGGTGCAGCAGATAGCTGTGCGTGCCGACATGCAGGCGCATATAATCGCGCTCCGCCTCGATCCGGTCGATCTGGTCGGCGGCGATACGAATGAGTTCCGACCGGTGCGGAACCCAGAATTCCTCCGCCCATTCGGGTTGCGGATCGGCTCGCGGCGCGACATCCGCGGAACCGCGATTGCGCAGCGCCAGTTCGACCCGGTCGATGGCTCTCGCCAGCCGCTCATGAGCGACCGGTTTAAGCATGTAATCGACCGCGGCGAGGTCGAATGCCTCGACCGCGAAACCTTCGAACGCGGTCACGAATATCACCGCAGGCCGAATGCCCAGCCTGCCAATCGCCCGTGCGACGCCAATCCCGTCGAGCAGCGGCATGGCGATATCCAGCATCACGACGTCTGGTTGCAGCGCTTCGATCAGGCGCAACGCGGCCTCGCCGTCGGTGGCGGTTCCGACAAGGGCAATGCGCGGTTCCCGCGCGCACAGCATTTGCAGCCGTTCGATCGCAAGCGGTTCGTCGTCGACGATCATGGTGCGAATGGACATGATGGTTCAGCAGCCCCGACGTGTGATGGGAAGAGAAAGGCGAACGGAAAACCCTCCCTGTTCGCGTGGACCATAGGCGATCTGGCCCATATCGCCAAAACGGGCAGCCAGCCGGTCGCGCACATTGGCAAGGCCGATACCGCTGCCCCCGTCGCTCGCGCTCGGCTGCTTGTCACCATTGTCGGTCACCGTCAGGTGAAGCATACCTTCTTCCCCGCGCGCGCGGATGACGATGGTCACCGGGCTGGAGGTGCGGGACACGCCATATTTGATCGCATTTTCCACCAGCGGCTGAAGAATGAGGCCGGGCACGCACGCGCTCATCAGCGAATCGGGCACATCGATCACCGTGGTTAACCGTTCGGGAAAGCGTACGGCCTCAATATCCAGATAGAGTTTCTGCAGATGCACTTCCTCCGCCAGCGGCATGTCTTCCAACGGGTCGCCGGTCAGGCTGGTGCGATAGAAATTGGATAGCGACATGATCATCTGCTCGGCTTCGTCACGGCGATCCTTCATGACCAGAGAGGAGAGGGAATTGAGCGTATTGAAAAGGAAATGCGGGTTCACCTGATATCGCAGCGATCGAAGTTCGGCCTGCTGCGCGGCGCGTTCCAGCCGGGCTGCACGGCGTTCCGTGCGGTGCGCTTCGCTCGCATAGGACAGGGCGAGGTAGAGGCCGGCCCAAGCCGACAGGAAGAAATAGCGGCTGATCGCGTCTTCCAATATGCCGATGATAATATAGTCGTTCCCGCTCGCCTGCTTCTGCATTTCGGCGTCGGAAAACAGCGTCACCGGATCATAGACGTTGAACATGTAATAATTGGCCACGGCCATCGCGAGCGCGAATGGGGCGGCCAGCGAGAAGGCGGCCACGATGCGGACGAGCAACGGGCGGGTGTCAAACCGCCGAAGCGCCAGATAGAGTATCCATGTGACGATGATCCCGATGATCGCCACGACCATGCGCCGCGCGGCCAGTTCGCCCTGTGCATCAAAACCGATGACGGCGGCGCGCAGGCTGATAAGGGCCGTGTAGAACAACCAGAAACCGAGGATGGAATATAGCGCGATCGCCGGGGACACGCCGCGATCGCCGTCTTCGGAGTTATTTATCATACGTCCTTGTCTACCTATCCCCGTGGGGATTGTCGCCTCGTCTGACGGTAGCTGGTCGAACCGGCCTGCTTGTTGGTCGAACGGACAGCAAGGGAACCGGCCTGTTCGCCGGCCGTTGATCGGGCGATGCGCGAGAAAGACACCATGCGCAAGGAGGATGATATGGACGATAAGACCGCGATTCGCCCGAACAGCCGCGAAGAGGCTGGTGACGAACGGGAAACGGACGATCAGGATCATGCCCTCAGTCGCGACGAAAGCCTGGACGAGGGGCTGAAGGACTCGATGGATGCCTCGGATCCCCCCGCCGCGACCAAGCCTGGCGACAATGGCGATCCGGTGCCTTCTTCGGGATATAAAGAGGACCGGGAATGATGGCCCGTCCCTCAATTTCATGTTAGCTTCGTTATAAACGGAAGAGATAATCACCCGCCGGTTCGAGAGGAGCGCGATACGATGCCGACATCCATTACCCCTGCCGTGGAACGGATCGCGCGCGTCCTCGCCGGACGCTGCATCAGCACCAATGGCGGCGGCGACAATCCGCACGCGGCCAATGCCGTGGACGCTGCCTGGCCCGATCATCTGGATGATGCCTATGCGATACTTCATACTCTGCGCGAACCTGACGCGCAGATGGCCGGCGCGGGCGATGTGACGGTCTGGCGCGCGATGATCGGTGCCGCTCTCGGCGCCGGCGCCGGGGCCTGATCCACTTTACGTCTCGGCGAATGCGGGACGGCGTGGCGTGTCGGAGCGGCTTGCCGGCCGCTATTGAGCCTTGTCATCGATCCGTCGCATTGATCGTAAATTCATGTTGCGCTGCACAACAAATTCTGGTCCGTTGTGAACGGCGATAGAACAGGCGCTTAAGCCTTCGGTAACCATGGCGGGCGCATATTCTGTCGTACGACTTGAAGTCGGAGGGCAAGGATATGGGCACGAGTGCAAGACCGGCTGATGGAGCCGTAACCCTGGCGGAACTGCGGGAGTTCGCGAGTTTTCCGTCGGCCACGCAACGCTACATTCGCCGATCGCTGGACATCGGGCTGCATCGCCGCGATGCGATGAAATTATGGTCGCGCGACATGGTGGAGGAGGCCTCGATACGCGCGCAATCGCGCATCTACGGGCGTCTTGAGGAAATCAAGGCGTGTGTGCCTGACGACAGCGGTCTGGAGCAGGTCGAACCGTTCATGGCGCCGCTGGTCACCATTTCGGCTTTCGACCTGGGGCAGGACCGGCTTGGCAGCTTTTCCGCCTATCGCTTTCTTTATGAGCGACTGCTGGGTGCGGGTGCGCGGCCTTGGCTGCCCGGCGCGTTTTGCGCAGCTGCCAGCCTGCCGCATTTGCATCCCGACAAGCGCCGTGCGCTTCTTCAGTCGATCAGTGAAGCGGCGGCCACGGCGGTCGGATGGTCCAACCGCGAACCGACCTTCTATCCCGAATGGGTCGAGAAGGTCGACATGAGCAAGGCCAACTGAGCCGGCAAAAGGCCGGTCCCTGTGGATATGGCACTAATGGGAAAAGGGCGCGCTGGCTGATTGCCACCGCGCCCTTTTCCATGCCGTTCATCAGGACGGAGCGACACCCGCTGCTTTGGCGCGATCGTGAAAGGCGCGCGAAAGTCCGTGGTACAAACGGTCGCGACAAATGCGCTGCGCCGCGCCGTCGGCGACCAGCGCCGCACCGAGCAGCGGCAGCATGAAGCCGCGGCTGCCCGTTGTTTCGGAAATGATGATGACGGCCGTAAGCGGCGCGCGCACGACTCCGGTAAAATATGCGACCATGCCCAGCAGCACGACTGCGCTCGCCTGCTGTTCGGGGAACATCCAGCGCAGCAAATTCCCGAAGCCGGCCCCGGTCGCCAGCGACGGAGCAAAGATGCCGCCCGGTATGCCCGATATGCTCGTGGCGAGCGTGCTGACGAATTTCGCGGGGGCGAACCACAGGGGCTCCTGCCCGCCGGTAATCAGATGGCGCGCCGGCGCATAGCTGGTGCCCCAGGTCATGCCCGATATAACCCCTATCACCGCGACCAGCATCCCGCAGGCGGCGGCGAATTGGATGGGATGCGCGCGGCTCCAGTCGGTCAGCCGGTTCCTGCTCGTCGCGGCGGCCAGGGCGAGCCTGGCGAAAAGTCCGCCCGATAACCCGCCCAGCACGCCCGCGAACAGGGCGACGACCATGGCCGATCCAAGGGGGAGATGCGCCGCGACCGCGCCGAAATAGACATAGTCGCCTGCCAGGCCCAGGCTGACCATGCCGGAAATGATAACCGCCGTGATCACCAGCAGCGTCATGCGCTGTTCATAGGCGGATGCCAGTTCCTCGATCGCGAAGCTGATTCCGGCAAGCGGTGTGTTGAAGGCGGCGGCGACCCCTGCGGCGCCGCCGGCGATCATGACGGACGTCCGTAAGGGTACTTGCAATATCGCGTGAAACCGCGCCAATATGGCCGCGGAAATCTGCACTGTCGGCCCTTCGCGACCGACAGACGCGCCGACCAGCAGCCCCCCGACGGTCAGCACGACCTTCAGCAGCGCGGTGCGCAGGTCGACCAGCCGCGTACCGATTTGTTCGGGCAGTCGGGTTGCGGCGATCACCTGCGGAATGCCTGAACCGCCCGCATAGGGGGCGTAGGTGCGCGTTACCCATGCGATGCCGGCGAAGCCCGCAGGAGTCAGCAACAGCGGTAGCCACCAGATCGCCTCGACCAGCCGGTCGAAGGCTTCTGATGCCTGATCCGCCGCCGACGCGAAAATGAGCGCGGCGAGACCGACCAGGATCGCGCCGCCCATCAGGGCGAGGCGACGGCGAAAAATGAGCGAGGTTGGCCCGCTGTGGCGGACCAGCGCGCGCACCCGGCGCATCGTCCAGCGGCGGTTACGCCTGCTCATGCAGCAGGCGCCATGTCGTCACGCCGGCGATAGCGGAAGTACCAGACCTTAAGCGCAAACGTTCCATATCTAATTGATATCACAATATAATAACTCGAATAAAGCAGATCTTGGACTGCGAGAGTAAGTACCGGGTAAGCACCGCATAGACGCGGTTGTCGCGAGACGATCCTAGGTCGTGTCAACCGAACGGACAATGGGTTCTCGCTAGGCCGCGATGGAAGCCCTGGCTAAATTTCGACGGCGCGGCGCCTGCGGCCCGGTAGAAACTGCCGTGACCTGCTGCGGCAATCGCGTACCGAAGCTGTCTGACATTAAACGCCATGTGCAGACGGGCTCACGGACGTACCCAAAGTCGGATCAGGTGGCCGGGTATGGAGCAAGTGTGCTGCGGTTCTCATCCACGGCACCGGCTCGGCCAATTCACAAAGAATAGCTGCGGAGAGCGTGAGGGGCGGCCACACGTTCTGCAACCGGGGCCGATCGTCGTGGCTACCGTAGGGTCTCTTAGATCAAGGCTCCTTAGGCACATAGAACTGCCTTAACCCATCCGGCGCCGTCATCCGATGCGGAATAGCATAGCCTCTTATGATTCCGATCCGATGCGCCCTGCCAGAATTCTGCCGACCGCGGAGCCACCGCCATGACTTTCCATGCGCTCAGTACATGGTGGGGGTTCTTGTCAAACAATGACTGCGCATCATGAAGCCGATCCGCCAATTCGGCCGGATGGAGGGGCTGGCTTTGCATGGAGGCCATCGCGATGACCCTTGCACTCATCGGGCGTTCCAGGAAGTCCGCGGCGCACTCCCGGTCGGGCAGCGGAACGGCACGCCCCCGGATGCGCACCTGCCTGCCCAGTTGCGCCCAGTAGAAAGTGAGGGCGCTCTCCGGATTGGCAAGAAGCTGCCGGCCTTTCGGGCTGTCGATATGCGTTGCGAAATGCCAGCCGCGTTCGTCGACATTCTTGAGGATGAGCATTCGAGCGTCCGCCCGACCGTCCGCGTCAACGGTTGAAAGCGTCATCGCATGGGGTTCCTTGATCCCGCCGGCAATCGCGTCCCCCAGCCAATCCAGAAACGCCTGCTGCGGCGTATCCGGGAAGGTGCTGAAATCGACCGGCGGAAAGGGACCCTTCAGGCTCGGGAGGCTGCGAAGCATGTCCCGCACGTGACCATTTGCGTCCGGCGTCATGCGACGCGGCGCCCACAGACATGGGTTTCCACCGGGACCGGCTGTCCGTTGATCATCGTCACCCGCACGAAATCCGCCCGTAGGCCCGGAGCGACGGCGCCGCGATCCGTCAGGCCGACCCTCTGTGCGGGTGAAAGGGAGATGGTCCGTACCGCACGGGGCAGATCCCACCCCTCGATTCCGGCCAGAGTGAAAGCCCCGAGGAGCAGGCTGGCCGGCACATAGTCCGACGAAAGGATGTCGAGGCAGCCGGCCTCTGCCAGTTCGAGCGCCGATACATTGCCGGAATGTGATCCGCCCCGGACGACATTGGGGCCGCCCATGATGGTCGAGATCCCACGCTCATGCGCGGCGCGAGCGGCAGCGAGCGTCGTTGGAAATTCCGAAAGGGCGATGCCTTCGATCACGGCCTGCTCGACATGATCGATATCCGTGTCATCATGGCTGGCGACCGCAATCCCCAGCGTAGCGCAACGCTCCACGATCGCCTGCCTATGAGGGGTAGAAAATCTCTCTTGCTCCTCGCGCATTTCCACCAGCACGGTCTCGATCTGAGCATCGGCGATCTTCCCGTGCCGTTCATGATAGCGCCGCCATTGCGCATGATTGCGCCATTGCCGTTGCCCGGGCGTATGATCCATGACCGAGGCCAACTGTAATCGGGGGTGGCTCGCTAGGGCGTCGAAAGCATCGACCACATCGGCCGCGGCCACCTCGCATCTCAGGTGAAGATAGTGGTCGGCCCGCAAATGCCCGGCCAGTTGCTCCAGCACTTTCGCGCAGGCCCCTTGCACCTCCCGGCCGCGCACGCCCTGGTCGCGGCTGCCGACGGCGAGCGCGTCGAACACCGTTGTAATACCGGCGGCGGCGACATCGACGTCATGCATTACGAGGGCTGCCTGGGCGTTCCAGAGGACGCCCGGACGCGGCATCAGGTGCTTTTCGAGGTTGTCGGTGTGCAGTTCGACAAAGCCCGGCAGCAGATAGTCGCCGCCCCAGTCCATCGCATCCGGAGCCGTGCTGGAGCCGGTCGAAATATCTGAAATCCGGCCGCCATCACATTGTAGTGTTCCAATGAAGACCTCGTCAGGTGTGACAATTTTAGCATTGGTGATCAACATCGATAGCCTCGTCGCAATGAGGTGAAGACAAGACAAGCAGCGTTCAGGCCGCTTGCAGTGGGAACAGCCGGGTGGCGACGCGATCCCGCGTTTCCTCGTCGTGGAAAATGCCCATGATCGCGGTCCCCTTGTTCCGCCGCTCCAGGATCAACTCGCTGACGATCGCGCTGTTAGCGGCGTCCAGCGAAGCTGTGGGCTCATCGAGTAGGAGGATGGGGTGATCGGCGATCAGGCCGCGGGCGATATTGATTCGCTGCTGCTCGCCGCCGGAAAAGGTAGCGGGAGGTAGAGCCCAGAGTTTTTGCGGGATGGCGAGGCGCTCCAGCAATTCGGCGGCGCGGCGCAGGGCCACCGCTTCTTTCACCCCCAGCTCGACAAGCGGGCTCGCGACCAATGCTTGCGCCCCCACGCGCGGGATCGCCCGCAGGAATTGGCTGACGTAGCCGATCGTGTCTTTTCGCAGGGCGATGATTTCGCGCGGGTCGGCTCCCGTGACGGTCACGGTGCCTCGTTTCTGGTCGCGGATTGAGACAGTGCCGCAGGTGGCCAGATAATTGCCGTAGATGCAGCGTAGCAATGTGCTCTTGCCTGCCCCGGACGGGCCGGTCAGCGCGACGCACTCGCCGGCGCGCAGTTGAAACGACACCGCGCGCAGTGCCGTGATCCGCGTCGCGGATTGGGCATGGATGGTGAAACTCTTGGACAGGCCGGAAACGTCTATCATGACGTCCGGAGCCAATCTGTTTCCGGCCGTCTCCGCGACATCGAATTGCATGGTCAACATAGGATTCCTCACACGGGAAGGACGGAGGAAACAAGCATCTGCGTATAGGGCTGCTGGGGATCGTCCAGCACCTGGTCGGTCAGGCCAGTTTCAATGATGCGCCCCCGACGCATGACGAGAAGGCGATGGGCCAGCAGCCTCGCCACGCCGATGTCGTGCGTGACGATCAGGATGGCGATGCCCAATTGAGACGTCAGCGTCCGCAGGAGATCGAGCAGCCTCGCCTGGACCGACACGTCCAGACCCGCCGTCGGCTCGTCCATGAACAGCAGCCGGGGACCCGTCACCAGATTACGCGCGATCTGAAGGCGCTGCTGCATACCGCCGGAAAAATCGCGCGGCAGATCGTCTACACGGCCATGGTCGAGTTCAACCTTTCGCATCCAGTCGATGGCCGTATCGCGCAATGCTCCATAATGACGCGCGCCGTTCGCCATCAACCGTTCACTGATGTTCGCGCCCGCCGACACATCGCGGAGCAGGCCGTCGCGGGGATTCTGTCGCACGAACCCCCATTCCGTCCGCATCAGACGGCGGCGATCAATTTCGGAGGCAAGTCCCAGGTCGATCCGCGCGCCGTCGTCCGTCCGATAGTACAAACTCCCTGCATCCGGCCGCAATTGCAGAGATAGCAGGTTGAGCAGGGTGGTCTTCCCCGAGCCCGATTCCCCCACGATGCAAGTCACTTCGCCGGGATGGAGATCGATGTCGATCTGAGCGCAACCATTCTTGCCGTCGAACATTCTGGTCAACCCGCGACCGCTGAGAAGGGCGGTCATGGCATGGCCTCCTGATGCCGGACGTGAGCGGGCTGGGTCGCCCGCCGCTGCGCGCAATAGTCGCTGTCAGAGCAGATATGTTGCCGGTTGCCACGGTCATCAACGGTCATCTCCTCCAGGAAGCTGTCCGGCGCGCCGCACAGCGCGCAGGATTCGTCCCACGGCTGAATCGTGAACGGATGATCGTCGAAATCCAGGCTGCGAACGGAAGTGAAGGGCGGAATGGCGTAGATGCGCCGCTCCCGCCCGGCGCCGAACAATTGCAAGGCTGGATTCATATGGAGTTTCGGATTGTCGAACTTGGGGATGGGGGAAGGCGACGCCAGATAACGACCGTTCACGATCACCGGATAGTCGAACGCCATCGCCACGCTGCCATGCTGGGCGATGTCTTCGTACAGCTTGACGTTGATAAGCCCATAGTCGCCGAAGGCATGCATATTGGCGCGCTCGGTTCCGCGCGGCTCCAGCCGGGAGACCGGATCGGGCAGCGGCACCTGATAGATCAGGATCTGGTCCGCGCGAAGCGGCGTTTCGGGGATACGATGGCGCGTCTGGATCAGCGTCGCCTCCTGAACCAAAGTGGTCGTGGCCACATCGGTCATTCTTTCGAAGAAGCTGCGGATGTTGACCGCATTCGTCGTGTCGTCGGCCCCCTGATCGATCACCTTCAGGACATCCCGCGGTCCGATTAGGGCGGCGGTCAGCTGAATGCCCCCGGTGCCCCAGCCGTAGGGAAGCGGCATCTCCCGCGCCGCGAACGGCACCTGATAGCCGGGTATCGCCACCGCCTTCAGTAGGGCGCGGCGGATCATCCGCTTGGTCTGTTCATCCAGATAGGCGAAATTATAGTCGCCATTGCGGAAGACGGCGTCATTCTTGGATGGCAAGGTCACGGTCTCGTTCCACTGGCAAGGGGATTTCATCGGTCGCGTCGGCGCGATGAGCGTTTGCTTGAAAGCGTCGCAGCAATTCGACCTCCACCTGGAAATCGACATAGTGGGGCAGTTTGAGGTGCTGAACGAAACCGGACGCTTCGACATTGTCACTATGCAGCAGCATGAATTCGGGATCCTGCGCAGGCGATGTGATCGTCTCGCCCAGCTCCTCCGAACACAGCGCCCGGTCGACCAGCGCCATAGCGATCGCCTTGCGTTCCGAATGGCCGAAGGCAAGGCCATAGCCCTGCGTGAAGGCCAGTGGATGATCGGGGCTGCTGTGAAACTGGTTGATGGTCTGGCATTCGGTGACAGCGAGGTCTCCGATATCGATGACAGCGCCGTCCAGTTCGTCGACGCTAACCTCCACGCTCACCGTGCCGAAGCGCAGTTCGCCGGTGAAGGGGTGGTTGCCGCCATAGCCGCGCTGGGTGGCATAGGCCATCGCGAGCAGAAAGCCTTCATCCCCACGGGCGAGGTTCTGCAGGCGCGTGGGGCGTTCGGCAGGCAGATGTAAGGGCTCGAGCGCGAGGTCGACCGGATCGGGCGCGTCGGCCGGTGCCTCCTCCTGCGCGATCAGGCCGCGTTGCTCCAGCAGGTCGTACACGCGGGCCAGTCGGGCCGGGGACAGCGAGATGGCATCATCATCACCCCCGGCTATCGCCGGTAGCACCGTATCGCCACCATCGGCCAGCAGGGAGAAATCCAGCAGCCTTTGCGTGAAATCATGAGTCGCCCCCAGAAACTGGCCGCCCGGAACGTCCTTGAAGATCGCGGATATCCGCCGTTGGACCGCCATCGCGCCGACATCCAACGGTGCGGAATAGCCGAAGCGCGGCAACGTTGTGCGATAGGCGCGCAGCAGGAAGATCGCCTCGACCAGATCGCCCGCGGCCTGCTTGATCGCCAGCGCTGCCAGTTCCTCGTCATAGAGCGATCCTTCGGTCATCACTCGCGCCACCGCCAGACGCAATTGCTCGCGAATCTGGGAGACGGACAGTTCGGCGAGCCGGCTGTCGCCGCGCCGTTGCTTCTCAAGCAGACGCCGGGACGCCTCGATGGCTTTTTCGCCGCCTTTTACCGCAACATACATCAGATCTTCTCCGCGACGGTAGTGCGTGGCAGCCCCATGAGCTGCGAACCGCAGGTGAGGTAACAATCGACGCCGCGAGGAAAGAGCGATGCGATAGCCGCGCGCTGCGTCCAGAAATCATCGGGCAGGCCGGAAGGCGCGATCAAAATGCTGTTGTCGATGCCGGGGCCGCTGAGCCGATATTCCGCGCCATCCGAAAAGGCGGAAACCGAAAGGAAGAGCGTCACCGCCTGCTCGGGCGAGTGGACGCTGCCGAGTGGACAGTCCGTGAGGCCCGGCGCATCCCGCCAATCGCCGATATAGGCGAATGCCGCATGGTCGGGATGGTCGAGTATCGGCGAACCGGTATGGAAACGAAGCGATGAAGCCAGCGCTTCGTTCGCCGCGGGCAGGAAAATCGGAGTCCCATGGTCGGCCAGAGCGAGGAATGCGGCATAGGCCGCAAGGTCGGTCGCGGGCGGGACGCATAGGCCCATTTCCGGCAGGTCCTGAACCAGGCCGGGCCGCGCCAAGGCGAAGAGCAGGCAGCGGGAAACTCGCTGCGCATCCAGCACGGGATTGGCGAACCCCGGCATCACGGCGGCCATGTCGATCGTGGAGTGCATTTATTCGCCTCGCGTCATGACGGAAAATTCGACCCGCGTTGCCGCTGTATCCGCCGCAGCTTCGGCGCGGCGTGCCGCCTGTGCCCGCTGGAGCGGAGCAATATGCTCTTCGTAGAGGCGCTCATGTAGCGTTGGCAGTTGCAGCAGCGCATCCAGCAGGGCAACGATCTCCGCCCGGTCCCGGTCGCGCCCTAGGATGCGCGCTATGCCGATGATGGGGCCGCCGCCGCATTCCAGCCGCAGGGTAGCGCGGCTCACGGTCACATCACCAAGGTTGAAAGCGCGCCCGGTGGAGCCGATGCGTCCGCGCACCGTCACCAGCCCGGTTTCCGGCGTGCGGAGAAATTCATAGGAATAGGCGAGCCGGCTTATCATCTCATCCCGCAGGACGACCTCCATTTCGTCCTGCGAAGCTCGCGCAAGCACCGAGAGACATGTGCCTCGCCGGTCGGCCGCTCTTTCGGCACAAAATTGCATCTTAGCTCCATCTCTCTGCCCAGGGGGTGCTGCTTCAATATGAGATAGACATCTATACGAGTAGATGATGATTGACTAGAGGGAAAATTCACTTCATCAGGATGCAAACGAAAAACAGGTGCGTATTGATGGCGATCGGGGATCAGAACGAAAGGCAGGAACTGCTGGAACGCGGCGGTGGGATCGCCGTATGGCGGCAGATCGAAGAGGCGCTGGCAAAGGATATAAAGGACAAGCGTTTTGCGGGCGGTGAACGGTTGCCCAGCGAGACGGAGTTGGCGGAGCGGTTCGACGTCAATCGCCACACGGTCCGCCGCGCCATGCTTGGCCTGGCCGCCACCGGGCTGGTCAGGGTGGAGCAGGGACGCGGCACTTTCGTGCAATCGGGCGTTATTGATTATGCTATCGGCAAGCGGACTCGCTTTACCGAGAATCTGAACCAACAAGATCAGACTGCAGTTGGCATTACCTTGCGGGCACATAGCCTCAAGGCAGAACCGGACATCGCTGCCCATCTTGAATTGCCCCGCGGCGCTTTGGTCTATCAGATGGAAGTGCTGAACAAGGTCGATGATGTGGCCCTTGCCTATGCCGTCAACTACTATCCCGCCGCCCGCTTCCCCGACCTGCCGGTGATGATCGAGCGTGCGGGCGGCTTCACCGCGGCTATGAAAAACTACGGGGTGGAGGATTATTATCGCAAATGGAGCCGGATCGGCGGCGAACTTGCCGATTCCGTGGCGGTGCGGCATCTTTCGATGAATAAACAGCAGGCCATATTGCGCGTCGAGAATCTCGACGTCGATTTTGAAGGGGTGCCGATCAAATATGGCACCACCTATTTCGCCGCCGATCGCGTTCAGCTTCTGGTCGAAAATGACGATGCGCCCACCAAGTCCGGCTGACTGTGGCGAGCGGGATGTGAGCCGCGCGCGCTTTGCTCTATATTATGCGCCGCCTAGTACATCCGCATGGTGGGCGGCCGGCTGCTCCTGGCTGGGGCGTGATCCTGAAACGGGTGAGCCCGTTTCCCCGCCGGAGGGAGTCGAGGTTGCCCGGATCACGGGCATGGCGGCCCGTTACGGGTGGCACGGCACGATCTGTCCGCCATTCCAGCTGGGGGAAGGGTTGACGCCCGCGCACCTGCTGACAACCGTGCAGCTGCTTGCGAACAGCATCGCGCCTTTCGATCTTGCAGTTGCACCGACCTGGTTCCGGGGCTTCATCGCCCTTCGCCCTGCTCTCGGTGATGGCGACGATTGGATGGGGACCATCGCGTCCCAGGCGTTGCAGAGATTGTTCCCGCTGCGCAGGCCGCTGTCTCCGTCAGAAACGGAGCGCCGCCGGACGCCGGAGCTGACTAAACGACAAGGCGAATTGCTGACACGCTGGGGCTACCCCTATGTGCTGGACGAGTTTCTGTTCCACATGACATTGACCGACCCCGTTGCCGACCCCGAGGAGGTGCGGGCGCTGATCGGCTGGTGGCAGAAGCAATGTGATCGCCTGGGACCGGTGCCTTTCGACAATCTGGCGCTGTTCGTTGAACGCGAGCCGGATGAGCCGTTTATGCTCTGGACTCGTATTCCGTTGCTCGCGGGCGTGAGTGCGTGATGGCCGGGACGCTTTTCTACGTCATCGGGCCGTCGGGATCAGGCAAGGATTCGCTGATCAATTACGCTCGCCGGAAAAATATCGACGGACGTATCCTTTTCGCCCACCGATATATCACGCGCCCCACCGGCGGCCATGAAAACCATGTGGTGCTAAGCGATGCCGAATTTGCGCGACGTTCCGCGCTGGGTTTCTTCGCGCTGGAATGGGCGAGCCATTCACTCCATTACGGCATCGGCGTCGAAATAGACTTATGGCTCGCCACTGGCAGTTCCGTGGTAGTCAACGGTTCGCGCAGCTACCTAGCGACTGCATTGAAGCGATATCCGGAGCTGCGGATCATCGTGATCGACACCGATCCCGCGATCCTGAAAGCTCGCCTGACCGCGCGCGGCCGTGAAGGCTCGTCCGAGATCGAGAAGCGCATCACAATCAATCGCTCATGGCGTCCGCCCGCGGGTGCCCACCTCGTCACGATCGACAATTCCGGCGATTTGCCCGCTGCCGGAGAGCGGATTTTGAGAGCTTTTCAATAATCTCACCCGGCATTGCGTCCCCGAGGTCGCAATGCCGGGGCAAGGCCATCCTAAAACCTCACGTTGATCTCGCCGCCGAACATGCGCGGATCGTTGAAGAAGCCGCTGGTGCCGGACGAGACTGTGAGCGCGCGATAAAATGCATGTTGCTCGTTGAAGAGGTTGCGCACCCACAGCGCAGCGGTCAGCGTCGCGCCGGAATCGCGCATCGCTATGTCCGCGATGGCCAGCCGGGCATTGACGATGAAGGATTTCTCGCCCTTGGGTTGCATGACGTTGCGGGCATCGCCCGGGCCATAGTATAGTGGATTTACGAAGGCGGCATAGAAGCCGGAGTCGTAATTGGCGTCGATGTGGAAGCGCGTGGTGGCGTCGCCCAACCGATGTTCATAGTCCACGGCCCCGCTGATGGCATGTTTGGGCGTATAGACGGAATAGATCTGTACGGGCGTGGTAATAATCGTGCCGGACGACCCTTGGGGAAACGGGTTCACCGTCGGCGGGATGTGCGGGTCGGTATAGGCATAGCTGCCCGAAAGCGTCAGTCCCCTCACCGGCGCCAGGGTCAGGTCCGCTTCCACCCCCCGTACACGGCCGGTCCCCGGCGCGTTGATCGTCTCTATCGTGGTACGCGTCGTATATACCCGCTGGCCGTTGATGATCTGCTCATAATTGGCCTGGAAATCCACCTGGATGTCCTTGTAGGCCCCGGCATAGGCCGCCAGGTTCAACCGGCCGCGCCGGTCCCAGAACTCGGTCTTTGCGCCGATCTCGAACACTGAAAGCGACTCCGGATCGAATGCGAGATAGGGCAGCGACCGCGAATTGGCGCCGCCCGATTTATAGCCCGTGCTCCACTTCGCATAGAGATGCACGTCGTCCGTTGCATCATAGGCAAGGGTGACCATCGGATCGACCCGCGACCATGCCGCATCCAGAACGCGCGGCGCGGTAACGCCGTTCACTGTGGGCGTCTTGCCGTTCACGATGAACAATTCGCCCTTCTTCTCATCCCGGGTCCAGCGCAACCCTCCTGTCAGGTGCAGCCTTTCGTCCAGCATGGACGGCGTGTAGGTCGCCTGGCCGAACAGGCCGATGCTGGTGGTGGTAACGTGACTCGCCCGGTCGAGGGGCTGTGCATCCAGATCGTAGGGCAGGATCGTGTAGCTGCTGCCGCTTGCGTCCAGAAATTTGTTGGTGGGCAGGGTCTGCGCATTATCCTGCACCTTTTCCCGATACCACATGGCCCCGGCGACATATTTCAGCCCCGGAATCTCGCCGATCAGGTCGATTTCCTGGCTGGCCTGCTTCTGATGGACCTGGGCGAGGCTGTAGCGGCTGAATGTCATGTCGCTGAACCTGCCGCCATTGTTGCTCATCGTGATCGCGGCTGACCCATTGTCATATTGGCTCTGGCGCAAGTCGCGATAGGCGCTGATCGACTTGAGGGTCAGCACGGTCGCCAACTGCCATTCCAAGGTCAGGCGATAGCCGTTGGTCTTGCCGATGCTCGGCTGTTGGGGAACGCCGACGTTGGCCGTGTCCGCGCGGCTTGGCTGGACCGTGCCCAGCGCTGCCTGGATGTTCGATCCCGGAGCCAGCAATTGCTGGTACAGCGGGGTAGATGCGTCATAGGAATGATCGAAGGCGGCATCGACAGTGAGACCAGGGGCCGCCCGCCACAGCGCTTCGACGTGCACGCCGCGCTTGTCGTAGAAGTTGAAGCCATAAGCGCCGTCCAGGGGATTCTTCACCACAGCGTCGCGATGGGCGATGACACCGTCCAGCTTCAGGCTGATATTATGGAACGCCGGCAGATCGATATGAGCTTCGGTCTTGTAACTGCCGTAATTGCCTATTCCGGCAGTGCCGTTGACGTGGAACTCGCCACTAGGCTTCTTGGTGGTGATGTTCACCGCGCCGCCTTCGGTGTTGCGTCCGAACAGTGTGCCCTGCGGGCCCTTGAGCACCTCGATATTCTCGATGTCGAACAGGGCAGTGCCTAATCCCTGAGCGCGGCCCATGTAGACGCCATCGACATAGATGCCCACGCCTTGGTCACGTGCAGGCTGGTTGACGTCGAAAAGCACCCCCACGCCGCGAATATTCACGATCAGCGCCGAACTTCGTGAATAGAAAGGCGCGATCCGCAGCGACGGGACCGAGCCGTCCGTCAGGTCCTGGAGCGAAGTGATATGGCGACTGGCCAGGTCCGCCCCCGACAGGACCGAAATCGCCGTCGGCGTGGCCTGAAGGTTTTGCGGTCGCTTCTCGCCGGTAACGATAATGTCGCCCAGCGCCTCGCCGTCCCTGTTGGCAGGGGCGGGCGCCGACTCGGCCGCCAACGCCGGCGCGGTCGCGACAGCCAGCGCTGCGAAACCGGAAAAGATTGTACCTCTCAGATATCGCCGGGAAGCGATCGTGTGCCGTCTGTGCATTGTCTAGGCCCCGTTTGACTGTCTGGTGGAGGCGGTGGCTCCCGCCGTGCCCGCCTCTAAGGATGGAACATTACACAGATGTGACGACGTCTAGATGTTTATCCATTATGAATATTATTATACAGACGTCTATACAATGACATCAAAGTGTCACGATTTGGGCCTACGAGTCTCCTATGTGGGCCAAGTCCTCTTTGCCCGCGCCTTTTCATCGATTGGCAAGTTCGTGATGGACGCGATACATATTGAGAATCTGAACAAAACCGTGGCCCGCGGCCGTAAGTTGCTGGACGGAATCGATCTGCGGGTCGCGCCCGGCGAAATGGTTGCGATCATCGGCGCCTCAGGCAGCGGCAAATCGACGCTGCTGCGGCATATAGCGGGATTCGTCACCGGCGACGCAGGATCCAACGTGCGGGTTTATCGGCAATCGGTCCAAATCGACGGCCGGATAGCCCGCAACGTGCGGAGCATAAGGCGAGACGTCGGTTTTGTGTTCCAGCAGTTCAACCTGGTCGGTCGTTTGTCGCTGGAAACCAATGTCCTGCTGGGCTGTCTTGCCAGATTGCCCTTGTGGCGGCGACTGCTCGGCCTCTTTCCGGAGCGCGAGCGGGCATTGGCCGTGACGGCGATGACGGAGGTGGGGATGGCGACCCATGCGGCCCAGCGCGCCGATGACCTGTCCGGCGGGCAGCAGCAGCGCGCTGCGATCGCGCGCGTGCTAGTTCAGCAGGCGCGGTTGCTGCTGGCGGACGAGCCAATCGCATCGCTCGACCCAAGGTCGGCTGTGCGGGTGCTGGAACTTATGCGCCAATTGAACACCGCTCATGATATGACCGTTCTGGTGTCGCTTCACCAGATCGACATGGCGCGGCAATTCTGCCCCCGAATCGTCGCACTCAGTCAGGGCAGAATCGTTTATGACGGTCCTGGGTCGGGCCTTTCAGACGATGATCTGACCGCGCTCTACGAGGGGCGGGCCATTTCGGTTGCGAAGGCCGCAGCGTGAAACGGACCATCCTCCTGATTCTAAGCCTAGTCCTTGCAAGCTGCTCGTCGGAGCCGCAGCAGCAGATCAATATCGGCATCATGTCCACGGACTCCTCCCTCGTCCTCAAGGAAAGATGGGAGCCGGTCTTTGCTGACCTACGCCGCCGGACCGGGCTGAAGGTCGATGCCTTTTACGCGCCCAATTACGCGGGCATCGTGCAGGCCATGCGCTTCAACAAGGTGCAAGTTGCGTTTCTGGGCGGCATGTCGGCGCTGGAAGCCACCCAGCGCGCCGATGGCGAAGTTTTCGCCAAAGTAGTCGAAGCGGATGGCCGTGCGGGCTACAATGCGGTCCTCATCACCCGAGCCGGCAACAGGCTCCGTTCGGCCGATGATGTCCTGCGGCAGGCGCGCAATCTGACTTTCGCCATCGGTGACGCCAATTCCACTTCTGGCACGCTGGCGCCGGTCCATTATCTGTTCTCGAGCCCGGGCCAGGATTACAGGGGCCGGTTCAAGCTGCTGGTCAGCGCCGGTCATCAAGCCAATATCCTGGCCGTCGTCAATCGCCAGGTCGATGTTGCGACGAGCAGCACCCAGATGCTGTCCGTCCTGCGCACCTCCCATCCTGATCAGTTCAGGAAGATCAAGGTGATCTGGACCTCGCCCCTCATCCCCTCGGCCATGATGGTTTACCGTCGGGATTTGCCGGAAGCTACCAAGGCTTCGCTGCGCACTTTTTTCCTCAGCTATGGCGAATCCGATCCCCATGAAAAGAAGGTGCTGGCGGGGCTGGTCACGATAACCGGCTTCACGAAGCCAGCGAGCGGGGACCTGGATTTCATCAAAAACCTGTCCACCGGGCGCCGCTAGGAAGAGTAGAACATGTCCGAACTCCGTTCTTCTGAAGCAGTTTTGGCCCATAGGCGCCACTCCCTTTACACTCTTCTACCCGTGCTGATCATCCTTTCCCTTCTCGCCGCGACCTGGCGAGGAGCGGACATTCGGCCGATGGACCTGTTCCAGGGGCAGGACGGCATGCGGGAATTCGCTCGCGGGTTCTTTCCACCCGACTATTCCGAATGGCGGCAGTATGTCCATGAAATGTACATCACGCTTTCGATCGCCTTGTGGGGCACTCTCCTGGCGATATTGGCGGCCATTCCGCTCGGCCTGTTGTCCGCACAGAATGTCGCTCCCGCCTGGGTGGTCCAGCCCGTCCGGCGCCTGATGGACACTTTGCGGGCGATCAACGAGATGGTCTTTGCAATGCTGTTCATCGTCGCGGTTGGCCTTGGCCCCTTTGCCGGGGTGCTGGCGCTATGGGTCCATACCTCCGGCGTGCTGGCTAAATTATTTGCCGAGTCCGTGGAGGCGATCGACCCCAGGCCAAGGGAAGGCATCCGAGCCACCGGCGCGGCGCAGATTGATGAAATTCGCTACGCGATCATCCCGCAGGTGTTGTCGCTGTGGATATCGTTTGCGATCTATCGCTTCGAATCGAACGTCCGGTCTGCCATGGTCGTGGGGATGGTGGGAGCAGGCGGAATCGGTGTCATGCTCCATGAATCGATACAGTCCTTCAACTTCGCCCAATCCGCCGCCATCCTACTCATCATCGTTTTGACCAGCAGTTTTCTGGATATCTGCTCCTCATTTCTACGAAATGGGATCAGCTAGAGCGGTTTCCGTTCATTCTGGCTCATAGCAGCACGACTACAACTCTCACCGGCCCTACTCGGGCCTGGACAACATGACCCCCGCCGAGATGGCGGCCAAAGCAGTCGGCAAACCGGGTTGGGGGTTAACCCCCAACCCGGTTGTCATCACGCCCAAGCACAGGCACAATCATGCAGCATCGACTAAGGCACCTTGCGGAGAGAAAGCGTCATGGCTGTTCTCCCGCTGGAACCCGATCCAGGAAACCGATCACCCGGATGATCGCGCCAGCATGGTCCAGTTCGACGACATCGGTTCCTGCAATCGGTGCGTCGCCCGTTGCCGGACCCAATTCCCAGGAAAACCGAGCGCATTCGCCGGACGTGTCGCTCGACCCAACACGCCGAAACCGAAATTCGGGAAACCGGGCCTGAACACCGGCGACAAGCCCCGAGAGTTCAGGTCGGCCCTTGGCCTGCATCAAGGGATCACGATACTCTATTTCGGCGCTCCACGACCGCCGGAGCATAGCCTGGCGCTGGGCCTTATCGGTTTCGTTCCAGAGGTCGATATAGGTGTCGGCGATTGTCTCACTATCCATCTTCGTCATCTCCGTTTTTGAGATGAACAAAGATGGCAAGGACTGCGCCGCAATGCGATTACGTCGGGGGTAATAGTTTTGTCGGTGCAACCGGTGTAGTTTTACGCCATGCAGGAAACCCGATCCTTTGGGGAACTCGTCCGGTTTTGGCGCAAAGCCAGGAACCTCAGCCAATTGCACCTCGCCGCGGACGCGGAAATCGCGCAGCGCCATCTGAGCTTTCTCGAAAGCGGGCGCTCCAACCCGTCCAAATCAATGGTGCTGCGGCTCGTAGAGCAACTGCAACTGCCTCTGCGTGACCGCAATACAATGCTGCTGGCAGCAGGTTTTGCGCCGGTCTACGACGAGTTCGACTGGAACGATGGCGAGGTACAGCCAGTTCGCGACCTCATCGAACAATTTCTGGAGCGCCATGCTCCATTCCCGTCTCTGGCATTTGACAGGCACTGGAACATCCAGTTCGCAAACAGCGCAGTCCAACCCTTGCTTGCGGGTGTTTCCAGGAACTTGTTGCGATCACCCATCAACATCATCGAACTGAGCCTGTCACCGGACGGTCTGGCGCCGGGAATCGTGAACTTCGCCGAATGGTCGGGCCACCTGCTAAGGCGGCTCGAAGTTCAGATGCAGCGCACGCAGGACCCCAAAATTGCAGAACTGATCCGGCGCGCACGGGCTTTTGGCGCGCGAAGCATGAATGGCTCTGCCTCCGGGCCCGAACTCATCCTTCCCTTGCGGTTGCGCGTTGGAGACCGGACACTGTCCCTTTTCTCCACGACCACGATTTTCGGCAGCGCAGGAGAAGTCCTGTTGTCAGAACTTACGATCGAGGCTTTCGTGCCGGCGGATCAGGAGACCGCTGCCCTGCTGCTGGCCCAGAGGCCGGTGTCGGGCGCGCAAGGCAATTGCAGGAACCGCGCCCACTCGGGTGCGCATTCTGGAGGATAGCTGCGCGAAGTGGAAAAGCCACGTCAAGCCGGAAACAGGCTCACGCAGGATGAGAGCGGCCACGTTGATGTGGCAACAGTCAATCGGCGCCGGCGTCCGAAGTATCGCATTTGCGGCCTCACCAAAGGCGCATGCTGCGGTAGCGGCCAGGAGTATGGTTATCGCAGGGTGGTAATCGGCGGGTCTGGAATGTCAGTATCGCGAGTGTCGCAACACATCGCGAGCGTCAGGCACCTCCTTGATCCAACGTTGCCGCGTTTGAAGTTTCCGAATAGGTCGCGAGCTCCGTTAGCGCCGCAGTTATTGACCAGCGCTCGGCAGTCCGGTAGCCTATATTTTATGTTCGAGATTGTGAAAACCGCCTGACGTCCCGGCTTGATCGGGCTCGCTGACAACCACTCTGATTTCATCGGGGTGAAGTTTGTCGTGTGCGCGTTTCTCTTCCACGAGCTTATCTATGAACATTTCCAGAGCCGAGCAGCGCGTGCTTCACGCGCTCGCACAGGGTGGCTGTATTAGTCGTCTGTACGACGGTCGAGGCCGGATCGCTGAGGTGCTGTGTTTCACGCGCGATGGCCATGTCCTCTCTGACTGCGACCTTGCCGTCTTCAACAAGTTGCGGCGCAAGCGGCTGATCGAGTCGAAAGCCTCCAGCCCCTATCGCATCTCCCACGCCGGGCGCCGGTCAGTGCGTTCACAATTAGACAACAGGTAGAAAAGATCATGTTGATACGAGAAGAACTACCGCAAGAGCACGCCGCCATCGCTGATGTGACGGCAAAAGCCTTCGCCAACATGGAACATAGTGACCAGACTGAGCCCGCGATCATTGCAAAGTTGCGGAAGGCCGGAGCGCTGTCACTATCTCTGGTCAGCATCGACGGAGGCGATGTCGTAGGGCATGCCGCTTTCTCATCAGTTACAATCGACGAGGCAGACCACGGGTGGTTTGGGCTGGGCCCGGTGTCGGTTCGGCCTGAACGGCAAGGCCAAGGTATCGGCGGTTTGCTCATCCGGCAGGGTCTGAGTGAATTGCGTGCGAGAGGCGCGGGCGGGTGCGTCGTCCTGGGTGATCCGGCCTACTATCAACGGTTCGGCTTTGAGAACGACGAAGCACTGCATTATGTTGATGCACCGTCGCAGTTCTTCATGCGCGTAAGTTTCGTCGATAAAGTGCCAGCAGGTCGGGTGCGATATCATCCTGCATTCGGAGGCGGCAGTGGGCAGTGAGCATTGTCCCACTACACACCCTAGGTAGTCCGTTCAGCAACCCTAGGCGTCCCTACCGGAATACCTTTCACCAACTTCGAACGGCAGGGCGGCAGTGCATAGGCCGCCGGCGACGTTCTATTGAACAGTCCACTCGGACAGACGGCGGTCGCAGTTAATGTCACATCGTTGTAAGCAAGCACAGAATTTCCCGTCTATGGACGTTCTGGCAATTCGTTCTATTGTGGGCGGAATGAATCTGACCTTCCGCCGCGCAAGTCCGGATGATGCGCCCGCCTTGACCGCATTGATGCATAGCTCAGCCGCCTACCAGGGCGACTATGCGCGTATTCTTGACGGCTATGCGGTCACGCCGACACAAATCGCGACTGACATCGTGATGCTGGTCGAGGCGGAAGGGGTGACGGTTGGTTTCTATAGCCTTGTCACTGGCGTTGATTCTGAACTCGATCTGATGTTCGTGGCCGATACCGCACAGGGCATCGGGCTGGGGCGGAGACTGTTCGACCATATGCGGCAGGTCGCAGCGGAGCGGGGAATCGCGGCTATCAAGATCGTCTCGCATCCACCTTCGGTCGGATTTTATCTGCGCATGGGAGCGAAGGCAGTAGGGATGAAGCCAGCTGAAGGCGACAAGATTACTTGGGATCGGCCGGTGTTGCGGCTGCCAATCAGCTAATGCAAGTTTGGCGAACCATACGGCATTGGTCACCTAGGCTCAGGACTCATTGATCGAGCCAGAAGATGACGGTTGCGGCGATGCAGATAGCGGACATGAAGGTGTGCGCGCAGCGATCGTAGCGGGTG